>DATGUP010000021.1:0-99039 GCA_035301265.1 Bacillota bacterium | reverse complement strand
CGGATGGTGATCCAGAGTGATAAGGCTTGTCGGATTAGGAGGAGCCTTTGGAGCAGCTGTGCGATTTTTGTTCGGAACGTGGGTCAACAGTTTTATGAAAGGAAAAGTTGCACGACCAGCCGGGACGTGGCTCGTTAATGTGAGCGGCTCTTTTTTGCTTGGTTTATTGTTTAGTCTTCATCAAAGTTTGATTGTAGACGACTGGATTTGGTATGCGATAGGAGCCGGATTTTGTGGAGGGTTTACAACGTTTTCCACATTCAGCTACGAAACCGTCACATTGCTTCTGGAAGGCAAACGAAGACAGGCGGCTGTTTATGTGACGAGGATCGGTGATTGTGGGTACTTTGTTCGCTGCTTTAGGTATGACCATTAACATTTAAAGAGGTAAGATGTTTCTTGCTCCCGGTAAATTTTTATAATAACATGTATACTATTTGAAAATCTGTTTTTGGGTAACCGACTACCTCAGCATCATTTTTTATTCGACTTTGTCCTTTGGGATGTTTAATGATAATGAGATGTTCACCGTAAAACTGATACAATCAGTAGGAACATTCCTTAATTGACATACCACGGGACATATGGTATTAAATAATTAGCGATTATCACTCGAGGCTGTCGAGTGCTAATCGCTTTATAATAGTGCAAATTTTTAAGAGAATTGTAGTTTGAGAAACCCCATCGTATATGGCTATTTTTAAATCTCCGGTATTCTAGTTGTTTGCCCAATGTTTATTAAAAGGAGGAGGTTGGCATGGAAAAGAAAGAATTTCAAGCCGAATCAAAGCGGCTGTTAGATTTGGTGATCAACTCGATCTACTCGCAAAAAGAAGTATTCTTGCGCGAGCTGATTTCCAATGCGAGCGATGCGATCGATAAAATATATTATAAAGCATTGACCGATGATTCGCTTTCTTTCAATAAAGATGATTATTATATAAAAGTCATTCCCGATAAGGAGTCTCGGACTTTGACGGTTACAGATACTGGCATCGGAATGACCAAAGCCGAGCTTGAAGAAAATCTTGGAACAATCGCCCAAAGCGGATCATTTGACTTTAAAAATGAAAATGAATTAAAAGATGGGTACGATATTATCGGCCAATTCGGCGTCGGCTTTTATGCTGCATTCATGGTGGCTGACAAAGTAACAGTGATTAGCCGAGCGTTGGAAAGCGATCAGGCATATAAATGGGAATCTGAAGGGGCCGATGGCTATACGATTGAACCGTACACGAAGGAATCAGTAGGAACTGAAGTGATTTTGCAACTGAAAGAAAACAGCGACGATGATGATTACGATCAATTTTTAGATGAAAACCGACTACAGACGATCATCAAGAAACATTCTGATTTTATCCGCTACCCGATCAAAATGGATGTGACTAAAAGCAAGCCAAAAAGCGATGACGAAGACAACGATGAATACGTTGATGTTGTCGAAGAAGAAACGATCAACACAATGGTGCCGATCTGGCGGAAAAACAAAAGCGAGTTAACAGATGAAGATTACGAGAATTTTTACCAAGAGAAGCGTTATGGATTCGACAAGCCGTTGAAATCAATTCACATACATGTTGATGGTACCGTTCGTTATGATGCGATTTTATATATTCCGGAAAACAGGCCGTTTAACTACTACACTAAAGAATATGAAAAGGGGCTTGAGCTTTATTCCAATGGCGTTTTAATCATGGAAAAATGTGGCGAACTGTTGCCAGATTATTTCAGTTTTGTCAAAGGAATGGTTGACTCTGAAGATTTATCACTCAACATTTCCCGCGAAATGTTGCAACATGATCGTCAATTGTCAATCATAGCTAAAAATATTAAGAAAAAGATTAAAAAAGAACTGAAGCGTTTGTTGAAAAATGACCGTGACAAATACGAAAAATTTTTCGACGCGTTCGGCCTGCAGCTGAAATATGGTGTATACAGTGATTTTGGTGCGAATAAAGAGATGCTTCAAGACTTGCTCTTATTTTACTCGTCAACCGAGAAGAAAATGGTGACACTTGATGAGTATGTCGAGCGGATGCCCGAGGATCAGAAATACATTTATTATGCAACGGGTGAGTCGGTCGATCGGATCGCTAAACTCCCGCAGACGGAGCTTGTTGCAGACAAAGGCTATGAAATTCTTTATCTTACCGAAGATGTCGATGAATTCGCCATCCGGATGATGATGAGCTACAAGGACAAGGAATTCCGTTCAGTATCGAGCGGTGATCTCGGTATTGACGATGCAGCCGATGAAAAAGAAACGGAAGAAAAAGCAAGCGAAAACAAAGAATTGTTCGCAGCAATGAAAGATATTTTATCGGACAAAGTGAAGGATGTGCGAGCATCGAAGCGGTTGAAGTCGCACCCAGTCTGTTTGACGGCTGATGGTGAGATTTCATTGGAAATGGAAAAAGTGCTGAATGCGATGCCAAACGACCAGCAAGTTAAGGCGGATAAAGTACTGGAAATCAATGTTGATCATGACGTATTTGCATCACTGCAAGAAGCCTTTGCAAACGATAGAGAGAAATTGGAACTTTATACAAATTTGTTGTATAATCAAGCGTTGTTGATTGAGGGCATGCCTGTCAACGATCCAGTTGCATTTACCAATGATATTTGCAAAGTGATGACTTCGTAACGTTATATGTAATAGCGCAAATGTCATGGCTGAACGGCATATTAATGAATAGAACCGCGGCCGGGATATCCGGCAGCGGTTTTTAAATGATTAAAAACTGTTTTGTTATGGCATGCTAGCGCTAAAGGTTTTTTATCGAGTGATCATTGTATAGATTGTTAAGTTTTTATCTGCAATAGTGTTTACGAGCATCAAGGCCGGATCGAGTAACATCGTTTGTTGGATGCACTGGACTTTGAAACATGATCAACGGTTGTTCGATATTTGCTTTTAAACCGATTGTATCACCGCTGAAACAAAACGAGTTTTGCATCAGGGGAAACACAACGGTGGGTGTATTCACTTAATCCTTTTTCGATAAGGCGTTGGGTACCCTTTGTTTTGGCATCGTCATTATTTTCAGCAGTGAATGATTCATCGAGCAGCTTTTCTCCCGTTTTATCAAAGACAGTTAATGTATAGGTTTTCATTTGCTCGTACCCCCTCGTTCAATGTTATAAAATATGCACAAAGAAGCATGAGTAATATTACTTATAATTTACCATATCGTGGGAAAATGTGCATTTCAAACGTGGAAACGCTTTTCTTTGCAGCAAGGCATAATGGACAGTGAAGTAGTCCTTGTAGGCAATTTCGGTCATTCAAGTCTGGAGGATCGCCTCATATTTTTTGTGTAAATAAAATATTGTATAATCTGTATAAAATGGGAAAACAGTTTTTTTGGAATGCTTCTATTCGCATTCCATGATATTTAATGGTAAAATTGCTTTGATTATGATCTTGATTATGCTGATGGAGGGTCGTCCGTTGCTTGAGGAACATGTATCAAAAGATTGGGAAATATATGAGGAAACCATCCAAAAATTTATCCAAGTTATTGCTAAAAATATGAATTTATATGGCATCACCTCCTCGATCGGTCGCCTGTATGGAGTACTATATTTTTCAGATGAGCCGATGACGCTCGATGATATGCGAGATGCTTTGGAAATGAGTAAAACGAGCATGTCGACTGGTGTCCGGACGCTTTCGGAGATGAAAATGGTGGAACCCACCTTTCGACGGGGTTTCCGCAAAGATTTATATCAATCAGAAGAAGATTGGTATAAATCATTTACATCGTTATTTGGAAACCGCTGGCGCCAGCATACGGAAACAAACATCGAAGAAGCGGAAGAAGCGATTGAAGATTTAGAAAGAATTTTAGAGCGAACGACAGATGAAGAATTAAAGCAAACGATCCGGAAAGACATCGAACGGCTGCATTATGCGAAAAATTATTATGAATGGCTGATGACATTTATCCGTGTTGTTGAGTCTGGAGAAATTTTCAAATATATTCCGAAAAAATAACGGAAAATAGGTTGACAACAGCATTGTCGTCAACCTTTTTTCATCAAGAAAAAAGAACTGTGGTGACAGTTCATATACAGTGCAGGGAAGGGAGATACTGATGAAAAAAGGTATAGGTTATTTTAAAATTGGGGATTCTTTTTCTGGATTGATGCTTATCAAAGAAGTAACACGGGGTGTTGCGAGCAATGGCAAACCGTTTTTAACACTTATTTTGCGTGACGCGACAGGGGAAATTGAAGCGAAGCTATGGGATGCAACGAAAGATGATGAAGCTGTTTACACAACAGAGCAGATTGTATATTTGACAGGGGAAGTTAGCCAATTTCGCGGACGAGCCCAGTTGCGGATCGCCTCGATTCGTCCAGCACAGACGAGCGATGGCGTGAAGATAACTGACTTTGTAGAAAAAGCGCCGGTTGCTAAAAATGTGCTGGCCGAAAAACTGACCGAGACCATTTTTGAAATGAACAATGCGCCATTGCAACGTATTGTTCGTGCTTTTTTGAATAAATATCAAGATGCGCTTCTCACATGGCCCGCGGCAGCAAAAAATCATCATGAATATGCATCGGGGCTAGCGCACCATATAATAAGCATGCTCGCTATTGCGCGTGAATTACATCAACTATATCCGGAAATCAATAAAGACCTTCTATATGCTGGTATCATTTTGCACGATCTCGGCAAATTAAAAGAGTTGTCCGGAGTAGTTACAACTTCCTATACATTAGAAGGCAAATTGTTGGGACATATTCCGATTATGGTCGAGGAAATCGAACAAATCGCACGGGAATTACAAGTTGAGGAAGAGGAAGAAGTACTCATCCTCAAGCATCTTGTTCTTGCGCATCACGGTAAAGCAGAATGGGGCAGTCCAAAACCACCGCTCGTTCGGGAAGCAGAGATTTTGCACTTGATTGATTTTCTCGATGCCCGCCTGAACATCTTGAACAGAGCGCTTGCCAAAGTGAGACCGGGTGAGTTCACCAAACGCCTTTTCCCACTGGATAATCGTGCATTTTACAAACCTTTATTCGAAGAGCAGTAACTCCGGGCATTTTTAATAAGCCTTGTTCATATATATAGTGATAAAACGATGGACAAGGAGCGATACAGATGATATTCGGCATGCCTTGGTGGACATTTGTGATCATTCTTTTTATTTTTTTAAGCGGCTATATGGCGTTTCGGGCCATTCGTGCCGAAAAATTGCTCGAACAGCACTATATTGAACGCGAAGGAAAAGTGTATATGGAGCGTATTGAACAAGAACGGGCATTGCGACAAAAAGAACGAAAACAAACAGGATAATGAGTTGCTGATATAAAAAGGTTGCAGGGATGGGTCCCACGCAACCTTATTCATTCTCGGCGTCGTTGTTTTCTTGTTCATCAGAATCCTCATTTTCTTCATCGTCGGTTTCATCATTCTCTGAAGGTTGGGCTGGTTCTTCTTCTTCAAGCAGATCTTCCATGCCTTCGATTTTAATATCAATGTCAGCATCTTCGATAAGCTTTTGGATTTTTTCCTCAGTTTCTAACGGATCGACTTTTTCATTTAAAATCGCCCGGCGAATATTATCCTTATTGTCCTCGAGTGAACCGATGTCTTCTTTTTCACGCTTATCAGTTACTTCGATAATATGGAAACCGAAGTCTGTTTCCACTGGATCGCTTATTTCGTCCACATTCATATCGATGACGGCTTCTTCAAATTCGGGTGCCATACGGCCTTGCTCCGGTGCCATAACACCGACGGAAAAGAAGCCTAAATCGCCGCCATCCTCTGCGTTCGATTCATCTTCTGAATATTCTTCTGCCAGTTCGGCAAAATCATACCCTTTATCAAGCTTTTCCTTTACTTCTTTGGCGGTATCCTCATCATCGACGAGAATGTGTCGGGCTTCAATTTCAATTTTCATCAAATCGTATTGCTCTTCAATTTCTTCATCGGTGATCTCGACATCTTCAGCAGCAGCTTCTTCTTGTAAGAGAGTTGCGTAAATGGTTGAACGCAATGCCTCTTCATCAGAAAAGCCTTGCTGCATCATCCACGTGTCGAATTGCTCTCCTAATTGCTCTTTGATACTTTCTACTTCTTTGTCGACCTCTTCATCGCTGACGTCGTAATGATTCCCGAGCACTTGAACGGTGATCATTTGTTCCAAGGTGGCTTCACCGTAGCGGTTTTTCATTTCTTCATAAAATTCTTCTTTTGTAATATCGCCCGCTTCGGATTCGACAACAACCTCAGGATCTCCACTGTTACACGCCGACAGTGCTGCTATTCCAGCTGCAGAGATTGCGGCGATGGCTAGTTTTTTCATTGACGAACACTCCTAAAACATAATATCGATATTTAAAATCTCTACATAATATACCATATTTGTCGTTAAAACCATAGCTCATTTGTTTTTTTCCACTGTTTTTCCACAATTTACGAGATTTGATTCATTACTTCGACATAGGATGAGACGAGCAGAATGAGTATCATAATGTTCATAAAGCGAAAGACAGCTGTTTGCTTTGACTGCTTCATCTCCATCTTAATGCAAAGTTTATAAGTAAGTAAGTTAAAAATAAATAAAATGACTAGTGCGTATACAGGAAAGATCCATTCCATGTATAAAACCTCCCGATCAAGATACTTAAGGTGTACGTTCAATATAAATATGTATTATCACTTTATCAAATTTTTTTTACCTTGAGTAGGGATGAAACCCGTTTTTGTCGGGATAAACGATGTTTATTTTTATCCGATAACACGTATTATCATCGGCAGCACAGGCCCGGTGTGATAGTCGCTCAAAAAAGGATCTGCTATAATATAATAAACGAATAGACGCGCCCTAAAAAGCACTTAGAGGAGGCTAGCAGGTTGAAAGCAGATTACGATACACTTGTTTTTCATTTACAATTGTTGAGTCGCACCATCGATGCTAAAAGATATCCTCTAACGAAAATGATCATCAACCATCACTTGTCCGCAGATGAATGCACCGAACTTTTTCATTTGCTCGATGATTTAAATGAAACGTATCAGGCACAAAAAGAAGAAGGGCTCCTCGATTATAGTTCTCTTTATGCGCGATTCATTGACTTTTTGCCGAACAGATTGAACCCGGAAGAAGTCATTTATGCATTAAAAAAAGAAGGATACTATCCTTCTTTGATGACGGAATTTATTAAAATAATGAGCGAAAAATGATGTCCAATATCAAAGAATACGCTGAAATGTTTTCATGATTTGTTCGTGAAACGTAATCATCTCCTCCAAACGCCTCTCAATATTTTGAAACGCTTCTTTCTGTTCCTTTGTCTGTTCGGCAAGTATGCATTTTCTAATTTTTTCTAAAGCTTCTTTTTGACTACCTGTAGCATCGATCCATTTGTTCAGGTATGTCTGCATAAATGTTTTAAACAAAGGGTTGTTGGCCTTGTATAAATCTTTGCGGACGCCTTTTTTCCACACACGTGTCACAAGATTCATATCCAATAGACTTCTCACGCTTGTGCTCATCGCTGCTTTGCTTTTTCCCATCGCCTCACCCATCTCATCTAATGTCAACGGCTTATTCTTAATATATAAATGGGCAAATAAATGGGCTTCAGACGTCGTTAAATCAAACATTTCAATGGTTTTTGCAAACTCGGCAACGATTTTGTCGGCTGTTTCTTCATATCCTCGTTCAATCATATAATCCCCCTCAAAGGCGTGCTATGTCAAGGTTACACTAAATGACTTTTATTTGAAAATACAGTGTATACCAGCATTTTGGAGAAAATGAAAGCAATTGCAAGAGAAAACTTTATAAGATCATACAGTATAAACTGTATAAAAAATACGTACAAAATTGATAAAATTTAACGTTTGAACTAAAGAGATGTTACGTTTATAGTTAAACAGTAAGTGCCTATTGATCGAATTCATATATGATATATATCAAACTCATCATTGATTTCGTTTGATATGGAGGTTTGCACAGTAACTGAAAAGGGGAAGTGATCTTACTAAAAACGTTTCATACGGATTGATAAAAGGGTTTGGCTAAAGCATCAGACCTTTTGCAGATAAGGAAATGTCCAGCATTTTGGAGAAAATAAGAGCAATTCAAAGGAAAAAACTTTATAAGAACGTACAGTATAAACTGTACAAAAAATACGTACAAAATTGATAAAATTTAACGTTTGAACTGAATAGACGTTACGTTTATAGTTAAACAGTAAGGAATGATTGATCGAATTCATATATGGCATCTATCAAACTCATCAATAATTTCGTTTGATAGCTAGCATGAAGTTCGATGTGATTGAAACATTCCGCAGTAGCATTCTCGATAACACGGAAATCCAATGGAAGAAGGGGGAAAAGATATCTCGATAGTAGCCCTGCAGCTTCGGTTGATGTTTTCGACATCCAGCATGCTAGGGGTGTAAGCGAGGTGAAACAATGAGTGAAATAAAGGTAGAAAATTTAACGAAGATATTCGGTAAACGTCCACAACAAGCGATGAAGTACTTGGAAGAAAATAAAACGAAAGATGACATTCTTAAATTAACTGGAATGACTGTCGGTGTTAACCGAGCATCTTTTGAAGTGAAATCCGGTGAGGTCTTTGTCATCATGGGACTTTCTGGCAGCGGAAAATCGACGCTTGTCCGCATGTTGAATCGTTTAATCGAGCCGACAGCGGGGAATGTATGGCTTGATGAAGAAAATGTCACAAAAATGAATAAAGATGAGCTTCGCAATATGCGACGAAAAAAAATGAGCATGGTGTTTCAAAACTTTGCGCTGCTTCCACATAAAACGATTCAAAAAAATGCTGAATACGGTTTAGAGATTCAAGGGATTGCCAAAGACGAACGCGCAAGAAAAGCGACTGAAGCGCTTGAATTGGTTGGTTTGGGCGGTTATTTGGATAAATATCCAAATGAGCTCTCCGGCGGAATGCAACAGCGCGTTGGGCTTGCGCGAGCATTGGCCAATGATCCGGATATCCTGCTGATGGACGAGGCGTTCAGTGCTCTGGATCCACTAATTCGAAAAGACATGCAGGATGAGTTGTTGGAATTACAGCAACGTGTTCGCAAGACTATTATTTTCATTACACACGATTTGGATGAGGCACTTCGAATTGGCGATCGTATCGCTTTGATGAAAGATGGAAGCATTGTGCAGATCGGAACGGCCGAAGAGATCTTAATGGATCCGGCCAACGACTATGTTGAGCGGTTTGTCGAAGATGTTGATTTAGCAAAAGTATTGACTGCTGAGCACGTTATGAAACGGGCGGAAAATGTCACAGTCGATAGAGGGCCTCAAGTTGCCTTGAAGTTAATGAGAGACAACGGCGTATCGACTGTATTTGTCGTTGACCGGTCGCAGCGATTACTCGGTTATGTAACCGCAGATGATGCATCGAAAGCTGCTAAAGAGAAGTTGGCATTACATGATGTACTCACAACAGAGATTCCGACCATCCATCCGGATACATTGCTTGCCGATATTCTTGAACCAATGGCAGGAGCCAGTGTTCCGATATCTGTTGTCGATGAGTCCGGAAAACTTCTTGGCATCGTCGTTCGCGGAGCAGTCATAGCGGCACTTGCCGGTGATGACGAAGTGATTAACGGAAATGGGGGTGAGGCTTAAATGGATAACTTCGAGACCCTTTTTCCGAAGCTCCCATTAGATGAATGGATCGTCAGCTTAGTTGATTTTTTAAGAAATACGTTTTCAAGTTTCTTTGATGTTATCACCGATGTGCTTACATTTGTGACAGAAACATTCGTCGATCTTTTGGCTTGGCCACCTGCCCTTGTTTTAATTGTGATTCTTGCACTGATAGCTTGGTGGGTAGCGAATTGGCGAGTTGGACTGTTTACGCTGATTGGCTTCGGTTTGATCAATAATCTGGGCTATTGGCCGGATACGTTAGAGACTATTTCACTAGTCGTCATTTCGGTATTGATTGCCATGATTATCGGTATTCCTTTTGGTATTTGGATGTCACAGAAAAATTCTTTGCAGCAAATTATTACACCGATTCTTGATTTTATGCAGACGATGCCAGCTTTTGTATATTTAATTCCGTCTGTCATGTTTTTCAGTATCGGCATGGCTCCAGGGATTATCGCAACAGTTATTTTTTCCATGCCGCCAACGATACGCTTGACAAACTTAGGCATTCGTCAGGTTGATGAAGAGTTGATTGAAGCATCCAATGCGTTTGGCTCGACGACGGGACAGCGATTGACCAAAGTTCAGCTTCCGTTAGCTATGCCAACCATTATGGCCGGTGTCAACCAAACGATTATGCTTGCATTATCAATGGTTGTCATTGCAGCAATGGTTGGAGCACCGGGTCTTGGTTCAATTGTTTATCGAGCCGTGACACAAGTGCAAATCGGTCCTGGTTTTGAAGCTGGACTCGGGCTTGTGATTCTAGCCATGGTGCTTGATCGAGTCACTCAAGGAGCAAACAAATAAAGGGATGATACAACATTTTGTTGTTGTATATAGATTTATAAATATTTTTAGGAGGAATGTAAAACAGATGAGAAACTTAAAACTTTTAGCAGTAGCCCTCGTCTCTTTGTTAGTGCTTGCGCTCGCTGCTTGCGGTGGAGATAATAATGGCGACGATGATGCCGCCGGTACTGATAACGGCAACGATGATGGAAACGCGAAAGAGGGAATTGAACTAGGTGAAAAAGACATTACGATTCCTTACATTGCTTGGGCTGGTGCACTAGCCCGGACGCCGATTGTGACAAAAGTGCTTGAGGAAGCCGGTTATAATGTAGATGCTACTCAGATGGAAGCAGGTCCTGCATGGCAGGCGATTGCTGATGATCCGGCTGCGTTTACGACAGCTGCATGGTTGCCAGCCACTCACGAGGACTATTGGGATGAATACCAAGATGACTTAGAAGAAATCGCCGTCTTTGTCGACCAAGCTCCGCTAGCGCTAACGGTTCCACAGTATGTCGTGGATGAATATGGTATCGAAGAAATGGATGATTTGACAGCGAATGAGGAATTCGGCGAGGATGTGGATTGGACAATCACCGGTATCGATCCTGGAGCAGGTATCATGAAAAATACAGAAATAGCGCTTGATGAATATGGCCTAGCAGATGCAGGCTGGACATTGCAGGAGTCTTCCGAGACCGCCATGCTTGGGGAGCTTATGGATGCCTATGACAATGAAGAACCGATCATTGTTCCGGGCTGGAAACCACATCAGAAGTTTGAACAAATGGACCTTGTCATGTTAGAAGACCCGAAGGAAATCTATGGTGGTGAGGGTGATGAAATCGTCGCTATGGGGAATAAAGACTTTAAAGAAACCGCACCTGCAGCCTTCGAAATTGTTCAGCGTTTTGCAGAAGATTATGATACCGATGTAGAACAAGAGTTGCTCGTAGAAATTAATGTTGAAGAAAAAGAACCGGAAGACGTTGCAGATGAATTTTTAGAAGAAAACGCGGATTTGTTGGATGAATGGTTGGAAGGCATTGCAACGGAATAATGTGAAACGAAATACCGATATAACATGCTAAAGATAGCTAAAAAAGGTTCCGATCAACAAGTGTTAATGATCGGAACCTTTTTTAATGGTTTTTTATGTCATCCGTGCCGACTTTAGCCGACAAAAGCAGCGTTTGGCAAATCCTGTAGCTGACTTAGCCCTTTTTTACTTTTTCTTCTAAATCGCGCAAACTCGATTCGATATTTTCTAGGTATTCGTAAATGTTTTTTTGGTGAGGTTCAACGGCTTTTCTCCAATGGTTGACAGATTTTTTCATGTCTTTCGTGAGATTTCTTAACAGAGCAGTGCTTTCTTTTGAGGTAGATTTAATTTGATCTTTCAAACGTAAACCGTCATTTTTCAAATCGGCGAGAACATTTTTCCACTCTGCTCCTTGTATTCTGGCGCGTGTTCGTAGTTCTTTTCCTGATGTTGGAGTGCTGAATAAGGTTGCGGTAGCACCGACCACGCTTCCTATGGCGAACCCAAGCATGAGTGATTTTGTTTTTGCCATAATAGCCAACTCCTTTATGGTTTTCTTGTTAGCGCTGCTTTGAATAGCGGTTACCTATGTAATGGAAAACGTGTTTACGGAAATGGTGCTCTCATTGCTGATATTTCCTTTGTTCTATGTTGGACAATCCTCTGACTGTCGTGCCAGAGGATTGTCGTTCAGTCAAGTAAGCGTGCCAAATTGCAGCCGTTTTAACACTCCTTGTACAAGCGGATAGATCACGATCATGGTGATTGTGTTCACTACGCTTGCCGGAAGAACAACAGCGGCAAACATTCCTAGAAATCCTCCATCCAGCAAATTAACGACAAATAAGGTAATGACTAGAAATATACTTCCGCTAACGATCGTACCAATGGCCGTTAAAATTGATGCGCTAATATGCGCGTTAATCCGGTTGTTGATGAGCGAGAATATTCCTAAAAAAATAAATGCGGAGATCGGTTTGTCGATCATATTGGCTATTTCTCCGCCGGGCATTGTTGTCGTCAGCGCCGACATCATCCCCGTTGCAATAGATAATAGCAACGTATATTTCGGTTTTGGAAACAGCAAAATACCTAAAAACATCATCGCTAACAACATATCAGGTCGCATGCCGAATAAAATTGGCGGTGCAATAGCGTGCAAAACGGCTCCAATACTAACTAACAACGACAAAATAACTAAAATTCTCGTCTTCACTTATCCTCTCTCTCCTCTTCTCAGCTCTTCTTGCACTTTCCAACTGTACACTCGTTGTCAGCTGCGAAAGTATGCCTTTAGTATAACAAACTTTCTGGCAAATAAAAAGAATTAACCGCCGTTCTATGATTGTGTCAATCCTTGTTTAATGTTGGCAGCGATCGTCTGTAGATCATCGGCAGTGTAGTCATCGTCATGCGTCTTCCACTTAATAGAGAAACCATCGTTTTCACCGTAGCGTGGGATAATATGGATATGATAATGGAATACGGATTGCATAGCGGCTTTTTCGTTGTTGTTCAATAAATTAACACCGATAGGTTGATACGTTTTTTTAATAGCATTGACGATTTTAGGAACGCGTGCAAATAAGGCGCTGGCAACTTCTGGTGTCATTTCATAAATATCTTTTGTATGTACTTTCGGGATGACAAGTGTATGGCCCTTTGTGACTTGACTAATATCGAGAAATGCATAAACGTCATCGTCCTCATAAACTTTTGCTGACGGCATGTCACCGTTAATAATTTTACAGAATATACAGTCATCGTGTGGCATCAGAATCCGTCCTCCTTTAGATACGTTTACTTGTATTGTACCGAAAAAACCGATAATGGTGAAGCTTTTACCTCCAAAAGGTATAAATATAAAAACAGACCAGCCCGACTTTCATCGAGCTGGCCTTTATGGGAAGACGAGGATGACATGCAACATCTAATGATGTTGGGGACGAGTCAACAAATCGTTAAACGCGTTTGCGCTTTTAACTAAATTTGTTACTTGAGCTTTTTTGCTTGCACCGTTTTTAAGGATGCGTTGCAAAAATGGCTAAATCATTAGAGTATTGATCACCAACACCTCATTTGTGTGAGCATCTGTGATCCATCCCATCCTCTGTCTTCATGATTCATTATGGACGGCAAATGTTTTTTTATACACTAAAATATAAAAAATTTGTCGAAAGAACGTGAACGGTTTGTTTTGGCAACCTACTGGAAAAGTGATAGTATTTGGGACAGATATGTCGTGTATATAATTATGTTTGTGCGGCTGGGAGGATCTGTTGTGGAACCATTGTTACGTATTGACAATCTCTACGGAGGCTATACACATAAACATGTCCTACACGGTGTCTCCTTCAAGGTGAGACCGGGGGAGATCATCGGGTTGATTGGATTGAATGGAGCCGGCAAAAGTACGGTACTTAAGCATATCATCGGGCTGATGCAACCGAAAAAAGGATCGATTGCTGTCAAAGGCAAAACGCTTCGGGACAATCCTGAAACATACCGCAGCCAAATGGCCTACATTCCGGAAATGCCCGTTCTCTATGATGAATTGACGCTGTATGAACATCTGCGTTTGACCGCGATGGCTTACAACATTCCTAAGGAAGTGTTTGAAAAACGACTGCCCATTTTACTAAATGAATTTCGGATGGAAAAGCGGTTGAAATGGTTTCCTGTCCATTTTTCTAAGGGGATGCGGCAAAAAGTAATGATTATGTGTGCGTTTTTGATCGAGCCACCGCTCTATATTGTAGACGAGCCGTTTGTCGGACTGGATCCGCTCGGCATTCAGTCGTATTTACATATGATGAATGAAATGAAAGAGCAAGGAGCCGGCGTTCTCATGTCAACACATATCTTAGCAACAGCGGAGCGCTATTGTGATCGGTTTGTTATGTTGCATAACGGGAAAGTTCGCGCGCAAGGAACGCTTGAAGAACTCCAGCAAGATTTTGCCATGCCGAATGCGGCGCTCGATGATCTATATGTGCAACTGACAAAGGAAGATCAACATGTTTGATGCCCATGATTTTTTCAAAAATCGCTTATCAGCACACATGAAGGAGATTAGCCGCTATCTCCGCTATATCTTTAATGGGCATATGGCGTTTGCAATCATATTTTTCATTGCCGCCCTTGCCTATTATTATCAAGCATGGCTTGCCCAACTTCCTAAAACGTTTCCTAGCGCATGGGTGATCGGGATTGCGTTCGGTTTAGTAGCTAGCTACAGTCCGGTTACAACGCTGCTTAAAGAGCCGGATCTTGTCTTTCTCATACCGGTAGAACACCGGATGGGTCCGTATTTTCGCAATGCGCTTATCTATAGTTTTGTCGTTCAACTCTATCTCGTTTTAGTCGTTGTGGCAGCATTAGGCCCGTTATATTTCCATTCTTTTTCAGAACGAACAGGCAAGATGTATTTGCTTACAATTTTAGTCCTTTTGATTTTTAAAGGGTGGAACCTCTTGGCTCATTGGTGGATGCTTCGTATCCGTGATGTAGGGGTGCGTCGGATTGATATAGCAGTAAGGCTTTTGTTAAATGTCGCTGTTTTTTACTTTGTGGTAGATGGCGAAATGCTGTTTGCTGGCATCGGAACGCTTTTGTTTGTCGCGAAGTTTCTCTATGACTGGGGCATTTCTCGGAAACAGGCAGGCTTGGCATGGGATGTGCTTTTGGAAAAAGATCAACACCGTATGCAGGCGTTTTACCGGCTGGCAAACATGTTTACCGACGTGCCGCATTTAAAACATCGCGTTCGGAAGCGGCACTGGCTTGTAGCGCTTCTCAAACGAGTACCGTTTTCTCAAAACGCTACATACGACTACTTGTACCGGATCACATTGGTTCGCGGCGGTGACTATTTAGGGATGTACGTGCGCCTTATTGTCATTGGTGGTCTGGCTATATACTTCATTCCGAATATATGGGTAAAATTGATTTTTGGAATGTTGTTTGTATACATGGCGTGTTTTCAATTAATGACTCTTTACCAGCATCACCGTGCTATCATGTGGCTTGATTTGTACCCGGTGGATAAGCGCATCCGCCAACGGGCATTGTTGGCATTGTTACGGCGGCTTGGTCTCGTGCAGACGGCCGTGTTTACCGTTGTTTTTTTAGCTTCTGCTCCCATCTATGGGGCACTCGTTATGTTTGCCGGCGGCGTTTTGTTCACGATCGCATTTATTCGAGGGTATGTGCAGCGAAAAATTGCTTAAGATGGTCTTAGAAAACCCCCTCTCTTGTAGCAGGTTTACCAAAGAGGGGGTTTTAACTTTATTTGTTTTGATACGCAAAATATACTCCAAGCAGCGTTTTAGCCGCAATCGGCATGGCGCGCTCATCGATGTCGAATTTTGGATGGTGATGCGGATAAGGATTGTCTTCTTTTTGCGCCCCGGTGAAAAAATAGGCGCCTGGCTTTTGCTTTATGTAATAGGCAAAATCCTCGCCGCCCATAACAGGACGGATTTCTTCTCGGGAATGAATGTCTTTGATATTTTGACTCGCTTCCAAGATAAGCGTTGCTTCTTCAACGTGATTGGCAAGCGGCGGATAGCCTTTGACATAGTTTAAATCATAAGTCGCTCCATTAGCTTTGCAAATACCGTCAACCATTTTTTCCATTTCCGTTATCACTTGCTCCTGAATCGCTGTTTTGAGGTAACGGACAGTACCGGTGAGCCGCGCTTGATCAGCGATGATATTGAATGCATCGCCTGCTTGAAATTGACCGACTGTCACAACAGCGGTCTCAAGCGGATCGATTCGGCGGCTTGTGATCTGCTGTAAGGCGGTGACGATTTGCGCGCCGATAACGATCGCATCCTTTGTTTCGTGCGGATATGCGCCGTGGCCGCCGTGACCTTGGATGGTGATTTCAAAGCGATCGGCCCCGGCCATCAGCACATCTTTAGCCGTTTGCACGACACCGAGCGGGGTCGTTGCCCATAGATGCGTTCCAAAAACAGCGTCGACATGATCGAGTGCTCCGGATTCAACGATCGATTTTGCTCCGCCTGGTGCATATTCTTCAGCATGTTGATGTACAAAAACGACCGTGCCGGGAAGGTCATCTTGATAAGTTTGCATCACTTTGGCGAGCACAAGAAGTGTCGCGGTATGCCCGTCATGGCCGCATGCATGCATGATTCCATCCACCTTTGATTTGTATGCCACTGCATTTTCTTCCTGGATAGGCAGCGCGTCAAAGTCCGCTCTGAGCGCGATGGTTTTACCCGGCTGGCCCCCTTTCAAGGTGGCAATTACCCCATTGCCGCCGACATTTGTTTGATACGGAATGCCTAAGTTTTCATAAAAGTTGGCAATGTACTTGGCCGTTTCGTATTCCTGAAATGAAAGTTCGGGATACTGGTGCAAGTAACGGCGAATCTCAACCATGTCCGAAAAATGATCGTCAATTGATTGGCGGATTTGTTCAAGCAAAAGACATCCCCCCTTTGTACTTTTCACTATTATAACATTTCAGATAAAGTGAAGCAGTCCTGACCGCTTGAATACCATTTCTAAAGAATATCGGTCTGCAGTCGGATAAAAAAACGGGCGGTAGACCGTTTTGATAGCGGATCCCTTTCCGTACAATGGAAAGCAGATCGAAGCGGAAGGGGATAGATCATGGGTATACAAAAAACAGTTCAGACATAAACGAAAGGCGTATGATGACACAATCGAACTTGACACGTTTGTTTATCGGTGCGCTTTTTTCCGCGCCGGGCTACTACGTCTATTTATTGGGAGCCGAGTGGTTCATGCTGTCGATTGGATGATCAACATTCAGCAGAACAGAGAAGAAACAAAGCGGTATTCGGCATGGGAAGAATTAAAAGAAGGCTTTTCTTATATGCGGAAAAATGAATTGATTATTTCTGTCGTTGTGATGACCTTTTTCCTGAATTTCTTTTTCGCCGGGCCATTGTCGGTCGGCATGTTGATCATCGTCAAGGATATTTTTGTGGAACAGCTGTCAGCCTTGCTGCCGTGGAGTCGTCCATGGGTATCGGTGCATTGGCCGGGGCCATCATGCTCGCGGCGATTAAATTGAAAAGATGAATGGTTATGTTCGCAGAACTCGTCCTATTGGATGTTTTGTATACAGGCATGGCTTTTCCAGCGATTTGATTTTGTCATGTGCGCTGATTGCTGCAGCTGGCTTGACGATGCAGTTTGTCAACATCCCGCTTATCACCGTTCTCCAGCAAACGACAGAAAAACGCATGATTGGCCGCATGATGAGTTTTCTCATGACGGTAACAACCGGACTTATTCCCGTTTCCTATATCATCACGTCATTTTTATTAGGGTTTGGCGTTGGCATACAACCGATTATCATTTTTAGCGGAGCCATCGTCACCTTGATCGCTGTCATTCACTTGCGCCATAAAAAGATTCGCAGGCTTACAACGAGCCGACAAACAAGCGTGTCATAAAAAGAGGACGTCCCCCTTGACGGGGACGGGGGGGACGATCCCAGCTTGCGCTTATGAATTAAAACGGGAATCCGTTAACATGCGTTCAACTTCTTCTTTATGTTCGGTTTCATCGGCAATCATGTCTTCGAGTTTTACGACGAGTTCGGTCATGCCGAGTGCTTCAGCCTGCTTTTTGCGTGTTTCGTAACGGGTGATGGTATCCGCTTCCGCCTGCTTAACGGCGGCCAGAAGGTCTTTCACTTCGGTTGGCTGCGGGATGTCGGCCGCCTGTGTTGTCGGTGTGCCACCTAGTGCGGTAATTTTTTCCGACAAATATAACGCATGTCCCATTTCATCGGCAATTTCCTCTTCAAAAAAGGGTTTGAGCGCCGAGCGGAACAATCCTGATACGACAGCTGCGCTATACGTATACTGGATGGCTGCTCCGTATTCATTGGCTAGATCCTCGTTCAAACCATCGATTAGCTCCTGTAATTTGTCATCCATGATGTATCACACCTTTTTGTAAAATGATAGGGTCTATGTATTACATTTCCCTAATTCGTTTTTTTAAAACAAAGGTTGCGGTATGATGAACACATAGACTTTCAAGCACCACATACAAGGAGGCAACAGCATTGCCGAAAAAACGTTTTTTTGGACTGATCATGCTATTAGCAGTCATCGGCATCTGGGGTGTGAAAATTGTCCAAGGACGCATGCCATACGTCGATCAATGGTCGCGAACCATCGTGGATGCAAGTGCGGATTCGTTTGTCTATGATGTCTTTCGAAGCATGACGAATCTCGGCTCGGAGCCATTCATGCTTCCTTTTACGATCGCGATGGGGCTTTTATTATGCGGATTGTACCGGGACTGGTTGCAGGCTCTTTTCTTTGCTGGGGGAACGCTCGGCGCGCATCTGTTGAATATGGCGATTAAGGTGTTCGTTCAGCGCGATCGGCCGAGTGTTCTTGTCGCGGCTCATGCTGAGGGCTACAGTTTTCCATCTGGCCATGCGATGATCACATTCGTTTGTTACGGGATCCTTGCTTATTTTTTAGTGAAAAAAATGCGAGTCCCGGCAGTTGCTTTCATTGTCAAAAGCTTGTTTTTTGTTGCTATCGTACTTATCGGCATCAGCCGTTTTATCATCAATGTTCACTATTTAACCGATGTGTTGGCAGGCTTTGGAATCGGGTATATCATCATGAGGGGGCTGATTTGTTTGTACAATATCATCCACACGCGGCGCCTGGTTCCGACTTGAGACGGATAAAACAGCTTTCCCAGGAATTTTTACAATAGAGGCTTATCTATTAAACTGAGTATAGAAGGAGATTTTCAATCAGGAAGGATGGGTTCGATGCGATGCGGATTTTTAACCTATTTAGTCGCCTTTTCGCTCATGGCATTAGGTGTTGTACTCTTATTGATGAATATTGGGGTTGTAGATCTCGATTTTCATAAGGCTTGGCATTATTTTTATCCGTTATTATTTCTCATAGTCGGCTTGAAATGGCTGATTGACTATTTTCGCAATCAGGGCGGGAGTTTGTAGATAGCGTTTTTCGTTGTTATTCTTGGCATCCTTCTAATCCTTGACCGGTTTGAGGTCATCCGCTTTGCATTTTCTGACATTGTGAATCTGTGGCCGCTGTTAATCGTATATATCGGCGCTCATGTTCGACAAACGGATAAAAAGCCGCATCATGAGCTAACCGAACGGGAGTTTGAAGTCCTTTTATGCATAGGTAACGGGATGACGAACGAGGAAATCAGCGATAAACTTTATATCGGTATTAAAACCGTCAAAACACATGTCAGCAATATTTTTTCCAAACTCGGTGTGCAGGACCGAATGCAAGCAGCTGTTTACGTCCATCAAAACTAGCTGCTAAGCGAGTGTTAAGAGGTGTTCCATAGTTGGTTGAACGCGCTTCTAGCTTTGTTTTTTTCTTGCAGCCTTGTATAATACAACTATAAATAAAGACGAGGAGTTTTGCCGATGGGGAAGGAAAAAATGAGTGAGACGTTGCTCATCGTTATTTGGACGTTGTCCCTTGTCGCAACGGCAGGGAGTTTATTTTATTCGGAAGTCATGGGCTACATACCGTGCGAACTCTGTTGGGTACAGCGCATTTTCATGTATCCGCTTGTCGTCATTTATGGCGTTGCCGCATATAAAAGAAATGTTGCTATGGCACTTCCCGGCCTTTTTTTAAGCGGAATTGGCATGTGTATTTCGATCTGGCACTACCTTCTGCAGAAATGGCCTGCGCTTCAGTCGACAGGCGAAGCATGCGGTCCTATACCGTGTAATACAGAATACATCAACTACTTTGGCTTTGTTACGATTCCCTTTTTGGCGGGTGTGGCGTTTATCATTATTTGTATCCTGCATGTTATGTTGTGGAGAAAAACAAGGAGGAATCACGTATGAAAAATAAAATGCTACTGATTATAGGGACTATTGTCGTTTTATTTGTTGCACTCGTCTTTGTTGTTAATTATAAGAATAAACAAGCCGTTGACAGCCATGACAATCCATATGGAAAAGAAAATCTCCACCAAGCGACAATCGACCAATTGGATGATCCTAACTACGGTAATCAAATTTTGCCCGATGAATTGGCTGAGAAGTTGGAAAACGGCGAAGATATTACTGTTTATTACTATGATCCGACCTGTCCGCACTGTTTAGAAATGACGCCGGTTCTTGTTCCATTAGCTAAGGACATGGGAGTAGATGTGAAAAAATTTAATTTATTAGAATTTGACAACGACTCGATTAAGTCAACGCCCACCCTTGTTCATTATGAAGACGGCGAAGAAGTTGCTCGGTTGGAAGGATCAAAGCCTGAAGAAGAAATACGCGATTTCTTCAACCAATACGTATTGGAGGACGAAACGTAAGTGAATAGCAAGCTGTTTCCACATTATGCAATAGGCAATAGGAAACAGCCGCTTGCCAGTGATATAACACTCAATTGGGAAGCTCATCTGCTTCCAGAACACGATAACGTGTTAGAAAAGGGCGCTCAGGAAAATAAGCTGGTTGTTTTATACCTTGTCCGCGATGGACTTCGGAAAATTCCTCCGAGTCCATCCAATTTTCAATGTACAGTTCAGATGACCATTGAGTAAGGGCGATATATGTATGTCCTTTTTTCGGTCGCAGCAGGCGGAAAGCTCGGAACCCTGGCATGGCTTCGATTGCTGTCCGTCGCTTTTGGAATTGGTGTTCAAGGATTGGGGCCCCTTCAGTTGTAACGGGAATATTGTTCATCGCTACATATCCACCTTCGATCATTTTGCCGCTTTTTATCACAACATGATATTCCCGTCCCGCGGCAAATACGCTTTTTTCTTCTCCTTCATAATAAGCGAGTGTGCTTGTCGGGTTGTTCATAAACAAAAAATGAATGTTCGTATGTTTCTCAACCAGTTTAATTAAAAAATGTAAAGTTCCATTCGTCATATATGCTTTCACTATCATTTCCCTCCTTTTAACGACCCGTTTTTTATTTTCATTTTACGCTATTGGCAGTCAGTATAGTCAATGGAAATGACAACTTCATCCATCATATTCCCTTAACCGAAGCTTGTACAAGATGATGTTATTTTGCACGTGACGAAAATTGTCGTATACTATAAAAAATAATGCCATCCAGGGGTGAATGTATGACACGCGCCAAGCAACCAAAACCTCGCATGAGCTTTTCACATTTGCTAAAACGGCTGTTCGGATGGGCTGTTTTTATTATAATATTCGCTTTGCTCGGCTATGCTACGATTTTATTCGGAGGCAAATGGGTCGTCGATGATGAAAAAATGGTGCTTGATGCAACGACGACGATTGAAACGGCTGATGGGGATGTGATTGGTGAGCTATACCAAGAGAACCGTGTTCCCGTCGATTTAGGCGATCTTCCAGAACATGTCAAAAACGCTTTTATCGCCATCGAAGACCGGCGTTTTTACGAGCATGCTGGTGTTGATTTAAAATCTGTCATGCGGGCGGTGTTTCGCGATATTATCGCTATGGAAAAGGTGGAAGGAGCGAGCACCATAACCCAACAATTAGCGAAAAATCTGTTTCTTTACAATGATAAAACATGGCTTCGCAAAACGAAAGAGGCAATGGCTGCGATCTATTTGGAACGTAAACTCACCAAAAATGAGATTTTGGAATTGTATATTAACCAAATGTATTTTGGTCATAATATTTACGGGATTGAAAGGGCCTCGCAGACCTTTTTTTCTAAACATGCTCATGAATTGACCGTTGCTGAAGGAGCATTGTTGGCTGGATTAGCTAAATCTCCAAATGGTTATTCACCAATCGACCATCCGAAAAAAGCACTTAAGCGGCGTAACATTGTTCTTCAGGCAATGGAAGAGTCTGGGATGTTATCGACGGAAAAGCGTCTGCAGGAACAAGGGAAAACGCTTGGGCTTGATCTTAAGAAAAAGGAAATGCCTACATGGGCGGCTAGTTATACAGATCTCGCCATCAAAGAAGCCGCAGAACAAAACAATTTATCGATCAATGTGCTTAAGCGGGGCGGTTATCGTATTGTTGTGAACATGGATGAGCAGATTCAAAAAATCGCTTATGAACAGTTTCAAGATGATGCATATTTCCCAGGCAATACTGAAGGAGTGGAAGGGGCATTTGTTATGATGGATCAAGCATCGGGGAATGTGGTGGCAGCGATCGGTGGCCGTAATTACGAATTAGGCGATTTAAATCGACTTACCGTATCACGTCAACCCGGCTCAACGATAAAGCCACTCGCTGTTTACGGACCGGCGCTCATGCGAGAAAGCTATCATCCGTACTCGCTACTTGTTGATCAAAAGCTCGATTACGACGGTTATACGGCTAAAAATTACGATGATGAATACGCTGGAACCATTACGTTATACGATGCACTCGTTCAATCTAAAAATGCTGCTACTGTTTGGCTGCTTGATGAAATCGGCGTGTCCTATGCCAAAAAATTCCTGAAGCAAATGCATATAAACATCCCCGATCAAGGGCTTGCTATGGCTCTGGGCGGTTTATCAGAAGGTTTGACGCCAATGGAAGTTTTAACAGGGTATCGTACGTTTGCTCATGCTGGAAAAGCGATCAAACCGCAGACGATCGATCGTATTTATGATCGGGATGGCGCATTGATTTTTCAAGCTAATCCAGAAGAAACAGACGTGTTCAGTCCCCAAGTCGCTTGGACGATGACGAAAATGCTGGAACGTGCTGTCGAAGAAGGTACCGCGCAATTTGGTGACTATGGCAAAGCGCTGGCAGGAAAAACCGGTTCAACTCAACACCCACTGGCAAAAGGAAATGTCAAGGATGCTTGGTTTGCAGGCTTTACCCCTGACTTTGTAACGGCACTTTGGATAGGATATGATCGATCGGATAGAGAGCATTATCTTCTAGGCGGTAGCGAATATCCGACGAAGTTAACAAAGGCAATATTGCGCGAAGTGGACAAGCGGAAAAAATTGACCGCCGCATTCGAAAAACCAGACGATGTAGCCGATGTACCATCACCGATTGAGTTACCGAAAATTACAAATCTTAAAGCGTCGTATACATTTGGCGGTTTTTCGCTTGTAAAGGGGAAACTGAGCTGGACGGGAGGCGATGATGACCGGATTGTTTACCGTGTTTATCGGGAAACGGCTGATATTGATGAACGAGTCGGGGAAGTGAAAGGCGAAACCGAATTTACACTTGATAATGTTCATTTATTTCAATCTGATCGTTACTACGTTGTCCCTTATGATCCATTGACGCAAATGGAAGGGGAACGTTCAGAAACGGTTGAATTGTCATGGTCATAGAGGCAGTAGACGGAGCACGCTCACGATAGCGAACGTAGAATGTTTCTATGCGGCAAGATTAGCACAGGGCATCTTATCCGTGAACTCCGGTTATGATTCGGAGTTTGTTTTTTATTAACAGGAAATACCTCATTTGCATACATATGGATTAGTGTCACAGTAACAAACGTTTTGTTTGGATTTTAATAAGGTTTTAGTCATTAGTTAAGACGCACAATGACATGAATCATTACTATTCTTTTCATTAGGAGGGTATTTCAATGAGTGAGAAAAAGGCAAATCAATTTCATATGGGATATTTTAATTCTTCTTACTATCCGCCAGCATACCAAGCGTATTATCCATACGCTCCGTATGGTTTTCGTCAATATCAACCGTCGCAACAAATTCCGTTTGCACCATCAGAGGAATCAGCACAGGCGCAAAATACAACTGGAACAACGCCATCTGGGATGCCTCAACAGCTACCGGCGGAGCAATCGTATATTGAAAACATATTGCGTTTAAATCAAGGGAAGGAAGTTAGCGTTCACATGAATTTTGAAGAAGAAAATCAGCCGGAGCAAGTATTTAATGGGGTCATTGAGGCTGCGGGCAGGGATCATATCATTTTGAGTGAACCAGAAACAGGAAAGCGTTATTTATTACTCATGGTGTATTTGAACTATGTTGTATTTGATGAAAAGATCAATTACAATCCCGCGTTTGGTGGAGGCGATAGTGCCAATCTTTTCACGACATCGTCGCGATAACAAACATGGGTGTAGGCGATGCGGCTAAAAGAGTCACCATCGGAGGTGAAACAATGGCTATTGTAAAAGCAACCGAAAAAGATATCGAGCTTTTGGCAAGATTGCTCAGAGCCGAGGCGGAAGGAGAAGGCAGACTAGGAATGCTGCTTGTCGGCAATGTTGGAATTAACCGAGTCCGTGCGGATTGCTCTGACTTCACCCATATTCAAACGATTCCGCAAATGGTATTCCAACCCCATGCCTTTGAGGCGACTCTCCATGGATATTTTTACCAAAGGGCGCGCAATATCGAGAAAAGATTAGCGCGAAGAGTGATAAATGGTTATAATCATTGGCCAGCGAAATACAGTTTGTGGTATTTCAGACCAGAGGGCGATTGCCCGATAACTTGGTATGATCAACCACTCGTCGGGCGTTATAAATTGCATTGCTTTTATGAACCAACGGCTGAAACATGTGAGGATATTTATCATTTATTTTAGTTTCCATAGGGGCTGTTTTATCAAAGTCGAAAACGGGCCCCTATTCATAATATTAAAAAGCGCATTACAGACATTCAGATCATTACATGTACGCATACGGGTAGTAAATCATTGTGACATCATGTGCTGTCATGTGCATGAAACTGTCCAGATAACATCATTCATGGGATACTAGAAAGGTAAACGATATGATGGGGAGGAACAGCATGAATCCATTTGCCAATCATCGCGGCTATACGAGAACATTTCAAGACAATCGATTAACTTTAAGCCTCGTCTATCCGCTGGAATCCTATGCGGGCAATATTCCGAAGATGGATTGGACACAGCAAATCAGCCTTGCACAAACGGCTGAAAAAGCGCGGTTTGCTGCGCTCTTTGTACGCGATATCCCATTGAATGATCCTTCTTTCGGCGATGCAGGGCAAATGTATGACCCGTGGATTTTTCTCAGCCACATCGCTGCATATACTCAAACCATTGCTTTAGGAACGGCCAGTGCGATCACCTCATTCCAGCATCCCATCAACTTGGCGAAATCGGCCGCCTCCATGGATAAAATCTCAGGCGAGCGGCTACTATTCGGGCTTGCAACAGGCGATCGTCCGGTTGAATTTGCTGCTTATGGCGTTGAGCGGGAGAAAAGAGCTGAATTATATCAAGAAGCTTTACACGTCATGAGAAAAGTATGGTCGACCGCTTATCCGTCCATACAAACCGCTAGAGTCCATTTAACTGGCGACACCGATGTACTGCCTAAACCGGCTTTAGGTAATATCCCTGTATTGGTCACAGGGTTTTCTGGGCAAAATTTGGAATGGATTGCCCAAAATGGCGATGGGTGGATGAGTTATTTCCGGCATCCAGACTTGCAGGAGATTTACATTCGTGATTACCGTTCCTTGACGAATGGATTTAAGCCATTTGTTCAATCGCTTCACATTGATCTGGCGGAGGATGCTGATGAGGAACCGACGTTTATCCATGGGGGATTTCGAAGCGGGCGCCGTTTTTTAGTTGCGTTTTTGAACAAACTGCAGGAAATCGGCGTCAACCATGTGATCATTAATACGAAATACAGCCAGCGCCCAGCTGCTGATGTTATTCACGAACTGGCGGAAGAAGTCGTTCCGCATTTCCCGGCACTATAGCTCCAGAGGAGGGCATTTCGTTCGGTTCTGTTTTGGTTTGATGGATGAAGACCGCATATGTATCCGGCGCGGCGCGTTGAATATGGGCCAATTGGCACCGCTTAAGTCTGTTTACTTTTTTCAATGCTGATCGGCAAAGAGCCAGTAATACAATGTCGCCAAAATACCTGACAAACTTGTTATGCTGATGATGCATAAGCTGCTTGTGCCCAGTTCATCCGCTGCGACTCCGCTTAAAAGCGCTGGGATAGACCATGGAAAATATGCACCGAATCCGACGGCTGCTATGATTTGTGACAAGACAAGCGTTAAAACGACAAAGCCGAGCGGTGCCAAATAACCGCCGCTATAACTGGCAAAGAAAGCAGCCGGCGTACTTAAGAGAATCGTTATAATCGTTACAATGATCAGGATGTACATCTCGTGCATCAATTCTGCAGCAGACCATTGCGGAAGCCCGATGATCCATCCGATGAAAAACCCGAGGGCTATAATATAACCGCTTAATATCAGTTGTGTTATAAACGAGGCGATCAATTTGGCCCACACGATAATTGCTCTTGAATAAGGAAGGGCTAATAAATCTGTCACTGTCTTGTCGGCGTATTCTCGGCCAAAAATCCAGCTCGTTACAAATCCAAAGACAAAAATACCGCCGACCGCGATCATTTGCGCATGTAAATTGATATATGACGGCCAATTAGCTTCGCCGGCTATCTGGGCTTTAGCCCCGATTAATCCAGCGTTTTTGGCGAGTTCCGGCTTCTTTAATACAAACATGAAAAACCCGGCCATGAATGGTGCTATCGTAAACGCCGCCGCGGTCAGCCACATGACTTTGGATTTGCGAATTTTAAGCCCTTCCGCCTGCAGGGCAGCCAAAAAATAGCTCATGTCTAAATCTCTCCTTTCCTTTCGATCATGCTTAAAAAATAAGCTTCCAAGTCTTCTTTTTCAACGCTCAGCCGGGTTGGGGGCAGGCCTTCGTATACGAGGAAACGCGCGATCTTATCCGGATGGCAAATCGCTTCTTCGCTATATATTTCAACGAAACCTTGCTGATTGAATCGTATTGTGTAGCCAGCTTGTGACAGTTTAGCGGCGGCTCGTTGATTGTCATGTGAATCCATGAGTAAACGCGGTTTCAGCCATTGGTTTAATCGGACAGGATCCACTTCTTGGATCAATGTCCCTTCATGGATGATGCCGATTTTAGTAGCTATTCGAGTGACTTCATCGAGCAAGTGGCTCGATATTAAAATGGTGACGCCCTCGTTATAAGCTAAATCTTGCAGTAAATCCCGTATTTCTACGATCCCGGCAGGGTCCAGCCCGTTGACAGGTTCGTCTAAAATCAATATGTCCGGCTGATGTAAAAGGGCTTTGGCAATCCCCAGCCGTTGGGCATTTCCCAAGGAAAGGTGTTTGGCTTTCTTATCGGCAAAACGTGTGAGCCGCAGCCAATCCATCGCTTGCGTTACAGCATGTGGATGAGTGACGAATCGAAGTTTACGCATCATCTCGAGATTTTCTTGAACCGTTAGTTCGGGATAGGCATGCGGCGTTTCGATCATATAGCCGACCCGGTGCCAAATAGCCTGATTGTGACGCCCTACTTTTTTGCCATTCAGATAGCAGGCTCCCTTAGTTGGTCGGATCATTCCCAAGAGCATGCGAATCGTCGTTGTTTTGCCCGCCCCGTTTAAGCCGATAAACCCGTAGATTTCTCCTTTGCTGATGCGTAACGAAACATCGCGGACAGCCGGGAAGCCTTGATAATGTTTTGCCAAATGGCACGTTTCAATGACATAGCGCATCTGTTATCCCTCCACTTTCACAAGTCCATCGACAATCAAGTCTATCAGCCGTTCCATTGTTTCTTTGTAAACCGCTTCACCTACTTCCTGTTTATGGAGTGTCACGAGAAATAGTGACCGGAGGATGCCGGCGATAATCTCCGGTTTGTCGTCCAGTATTATGCCTGCTTGTTTCCATTTTCCAATGAGAGACTGCAAGGAAGTGGAATCGTGGCTGAAATGTCGCTTAAGGCGTTTAGGAGGGAGTTGATGGACCATATGTGGCAAATGTTTTCCTAAATATAAATCGCGAAGGAGTGGATTGGTTTCGACGGTGTCAAGCATTGATTTGAGAATCTGTTTGATCGTATTTTTCGGTTGATTATCTGTGATAATATCGATCTCAGCCCATTGTTTTTTTATGGTTTCTTCTTCTTTTTCCAGGATGGCGAAATATAATTCCTCCTTGGAACGAAAGAATTTATAAAACGTTCCTTGTGCAATGCCAACCTTTTTTGTAATATCAGCGATACTCGTTTTTTGAAACCCTAATTGACGGAAAAGAATCCTTCCCTGTTCGATTAGCGAATCGGTGATCCATGCTTTTTCCCTTTCACTAAAACCGCGTGACATTAAAAACACCTCTTTATGAATATATGAATAAAAAATATTTATATTCACAAAGAGTATAGATCATGCAAAACGTACTGTCAAAGCGTTTATGTTATTTTATAGCGACGGAGCGGTGGGATTGGGCATCTGATTCTTCGAGAAGGCGGCTAAAATATTGACCGACATCTATGACGGGCCGCCATGCTTTAGCGTGTTTGAGAAAAATAAAAAGGATTGGGTACTTTCTTCCAATCCTTGTTTGCAAAATGATGGTAAGCTGTTATGACGCGCCTAATCTATTTATTCATAACTTTTTTCCAATTCATCGACCAGTGAGCCGACATAGGCGACGGCTTCTTTGATTGCATCGGGTTTGGACATGTCGACGCCTGCCTTATTGATGAGATCGAGCGGCTTTAGTTTGCCGCCGGTTTTGAGCACATCGAGCCACCGGTCGACGGCGGGGCGGCCTTCCGCTTTGATTTTTTGTGAAACAGCAGTGGAAACAGTGAGTCCAGCTGAGTACGTGTATGGATACAGACCCATATAATAGTGCGGCTGTCGCATCCACGTCAGACCGGATCCGTCATCGATTTCCACCGCATCGCCCCAGAAGTTGGCTATCGCTTCTTTTTTCTGTTCACACAGAACGCTCGCGGTAAGCGGTATGCCGGACTCAGCAAGGGTGTAGATGCGGCGCTGGAATTCGCCTTCGAGCAGATGGGTGACAAAATTATGGTAATATGTGCCGAGCAGCTGGCTGATGACCCAGCGCTTCATCCGTTTGTCATTGGTTTGTTCAATCAAATAGTCGGCAAGGAGCAGCTCGTTTAACGTCGATGGAGCTTCAACGAAATACGTGGACGGGCGCGTGTTGGCGAGTGTCTGGTTTTGACCGGCAAGATAGAAATGGCCGGCGTGCCCGAGCTCGTGAGCGAGTGTAAACACACCGCGCATCGTGCCGGTCCACGTGATAAGAATGTACGGATGAACCCCATATGGGCTTGCGCAAAATGCCCCGCTTTGTTTGCCGACGTTATCGGCACGATCGATCCAGCGTTCATTGAACCCCTTTTCCATAATCGCAGTGTATTCGGGTCCCATGACTTTGAGGGCATCAAGGATCATCGTTTTCGCTTCTCTAAATGTCGTCGCCGGATTGAATTCCGGATCGAGCGGAGCTTTTAAGTCTCGGAAATGGATTTTTTCCAGGCCATAGTCTTTTTCTTTTAGCTTGGCAAAGCGCCGCATAATCGGGGCGAGCTCTTTCTGGATCACATCGAGCTGATTGGTATACATGTCTTTTGTTACTTGCTGCGGGTGGAGCAGCATGTCGGTGACAGATTCATAGCCGCGCAGTTTCGCCATTGTCACTTGTTTTGTCACCTCAGTCGCGTAGATCGCGGCGTATGTGTTTTTATATTGATTCAATGTTTTGATGAAGGAATCGTACGCCCTCTTTCGGAGATCCGTATCAGCCGAGATTTCGTAGCGGTCCTCGTAAAGGGCAGCGGACATCGGCAGTTCATTACCGGCACCATCTGTAATGGGGTCAAACATCATGTCAGCTGATTTACTGCGCTCGTAGATCATATACGGTGCATCGTGCACTTCACCGAGTGCAGCGAGTGTTTCTTCGATTTCCGGAGACAATGTGTATGGCTTTTTATCCATCATATCATGAAGCATTTTCCGGTATGTATCAAGACCGGGTTCGTCTTTAATATACCGCTCAATTTTTTCTTTTGGCATCCTCAAAAGTTCAGATTCGAAAAATGCTAGTTGAGCGTTGATGTCAGCGAAGGCTGAGGCAACTTTGGCGGCATCAGCTTGGTTTTCTGGATCAGAACCGTCGGCACTCACGCGCAGATTAGCGTATGTAGCAACCCGGATAAGGCGTTTCTGGTAAGCTTCAAATGCCTGGGCGGCTGCCAGCAATGTTTTCGCATCTTGGCCGAGTTTGCCTTTGTACTGGGTGACTGTGTCGATATCATTTTGCACCGCGGTGAGTTCTTTTTCCCAATCCCGGCGTGATATGAAGAGATCACTCAAATCCCACGTTTCTTCTTGAGGGACATCGTTTCGGCTCATGCGTTCAGTCGTTGCCGTTGACATAACAAATCTCCTTTCCTGTATGGTTTTCGATCTCTTATAAGTAGTATAAAATAAAATAGGAAAGAATGATACGATTTCAGACAATTTTAAGAAAAATAAAGGCCCCTTATACATTTAGGGACCTGTTATAAGACAGTTCTTTCATGTCGGTTTATTGCATTCATTGCATAGGTTGCTGTAACATTCCGCTTGTTCGTAAATGATGTCACCACAGGCATAACATCTTTTTTCAGGCAGGTTTCGAAAAAATTTTAGAACATTTATCATGAAGACATACCTCCTCATTCGTTGTAAAACTATTGTAATATAACAGTATGTAAACAGTCAATTCTGTGTTATAACAATTTATGAAATATAGGAGTGATCATTATGAAGTTAACGGTGATTGGTTGTTGGGGTGGTTATCCAGCGCCCGGGGGTGCGACATCGGCTTATTTGCTAGAGAAAGATGGTTTCCATTTGTTAATCGATGTTGGAAGCGGGGCATTATCACGATTGCAAAAATATATACATGTTCAAGCTATTGATGCGGTAATTGTGTCGCATTACCATCACGACCATGTCGCAGACATCGGTGTATTGCAATATGCACGTCTCGTCCAGTCATATATCACAGGAGAGGATACGGTTTTGCCGATATACGGCCATGCAGAGGATCAGGCAGGGTTTTATGCACTGACCCATGACTATACGAAAGGCATTGCTTATGATCCGAACCAGGTGTTGGAGGTCGGTCCGTTTTCCATTCGGTTTATGAAAACGAAGCATCCGGTTCCGTGCTACGGGATGCGCATATCAGACGGGGAAAAGACGATTGTGTATACGGCTGATACCGCTTATTGCGATGCATGGATTGACTTTGCCAGAAAAGCCGATCTTCTCGTTACAGATTGTAATTTTTATGAAGGGCAAGACGGATCGCAGGCAGGACATATGACGAGTGCAGAGGGAGCGATCATCGCGGCAAAAGCAGGGGTTGAAGCATTGTTGTTGAGTCATTTACCGCAGTACGGAAACCGAGCGGATTTAGTGGTCGAAGCAGGAAAATATTTTTCCGAAAACATTTTGCTTGCTGAAGAAGGACTCGTTTGGGAGTAACAGAATGATTGTTGATCTTCTTTATTTTGTGCATTTTGTCGAACAGGGAGATATTTCGAGTTGCGATGCCGCTATGATTTTATTAATATAGATATAGAGTAAAAAGTGGAGGTCGTATTATGAAATTTATAGACAATCATGGTATCACAGATCCAATGGTCAACTTGGCATTGGAAGAATACATTTTACAGAATTTTGGTAAAAAGGATACGTTTTTATTATTTTACGTGAATCAGCCATCGATCATCATCGGCCGAAATCAGAATACCGTTGAGGAAATCAATACCAATTATGTAGAAGAAAACAACATTAAAGTCGTTCGCCGCTTATCGGGAGGCGGTGCTGTCTATCACGATGAAGGGAACTTGAATTTCAGTTTTATTACAAAAGATGACGGGGAGAGTTTCCATAACTTTGCTAAATTCACACAGCCTGTTGTCGATGCATTGAATAAACTCGGCGTTCCAGCCAAACTAGAAGGACGCAATGATTTGGTCGTTGATGGACGGAAAATTTCTGGTAACGCCCAATTTTCTACTAAAGGCCGTATGTTCAGCCACGGGACGTTGATGCTCGATTCGGAAATTGAAAACGTTGTTGCTGCACTGAATGTGAATAAGGAAAAAATTACCTCCAAAGGCATTAAGTCGATTCGCAGCCGAGTGGCGAATATTTCCGAATTTCTCGATGAAAAAATTTCCATGGATGAATTCAAAGCATTGCTTTTACGCTATATTTTCGATGTAGATGATGTAGCGGATGTTCCGCGCTATGAACTGACAGATGCGGATTGGGCTAATGTCCATAAAATTTCTGCGGAACGTTATCAACAGTGGGATTGGAACTACGGCAAATCGCCATCCTTCAATGTGAAAGCATCTCATAAATTTGCTTCCGGTCTGCTTGATGTGCGCCTGGATGTGAAAAAAGGTGTTATTAAAAACTGTAAAATCTACGGGGACTTTTTCGGACTAGGTGACGTTAGTGTACTTGAGGACAAGCTAACAGGCATCCGCCATGAGAAAAAAGCGCTTGAAGAAGCTTTGGAAGATGTCGATGTGTCATATTATTTAGGTAAGATTACGAAAGACGATTTAATCCAGTTAATTTATTAATCAAGGGCAGCTTGTTCGTGACGATCGAGCAAGCTGTTTTATTTTTCGAAGCGCTTGTGCTTGTTTTAGCATTGTGCACGATATAACGCATGTTGTTCTGATGGAGATTTAAAGTCTGAACAGGTGTAACAAATGATTCAAACCGATTATAGAGATAAAATCTTGAGGTTTGCATATCATATGGCTTTATTCGATCATGAAAAAATTATTTTCCCCTTTCATTTAGTTCAGAAATTTGTTAAATTAATAAATAACCTCTTCTTTTCCTTTCCGCTAGAAAGGAATGATAGAAAAATGATCGAATATTTTTATGAATCTTCACATGAAATCACACCTCTAACAATGGCTGTTATAGCGCAGCGTAATCGATACGGGGGGACACATACACGCATTATGGAAGAACAGGAAGAGTATGTTGTTGACCGCACCCCGAGCAAGCTGATCGATTCTGCCTGTCGCTTCTTCGGCGCTAGCCTTCGCGGCAGACAAGATGGGACTCGAAACATTTGTGGAATTACGCATAAAGCGCCGATCTCTATCGATCCGATCAGCGGCATGTATTTCTTTCCGACGCGTTCACCGAATCATCCCAACTGTTCATGGATCGCTCATTCTCATATTGATCAAGTTAAAAAAGGCGAAAACAAATGCACCGAGATTATTTTTAAAAATGGTCGGCACATTGTTTTAGACGTATCTTTCGGTTCGATCATGAACCAGATTCAACGGACGGCTCAGTTCCGCTATTTGCTCGACAATCGGATCAGGAGTTTGCGGAAGCAGTATAGCGTCGATGTGACTGAAGAACCTTTTGCATAAGTTCTCGGATGATCGCCTCAACTTTTTTCCGGATAGCGGGATTAAAGTAGTTCCGTTGTTCTTCCCGCCGTTGGCATACGAAAAGGTAAGATGAAAAGGTGTCGTTTTTATCGAGCGAGACAACTTGGATTTTTCGGTCTGCCATGGCTTTTCGCAAATCTCTACGTTCGTTTTTTGCCTCGGTAATCATTTTCCCCAGCAGCTCAGTGTACGGCTCTTTAATTTTAAACGCTCCCCTCTGGATGTGTTGAATATCTTTTTCCATGACGATGATCGCCATTGAAAGGAAAAGAAACCGCGTTGCTAATTTTAATTCGTCTTCACTAAGATAGCGCATATAACTCCTCCTCCATAACAATCGAACATCAGTTCTGTATTCATTATATGATAAAATAGAAAAAAATAAACCATTTGGATGCGAGAAATTTTTGGAAAGTGAAAAGAAGGGGTAAGCTAATAGTGTTGATGAAAACGTGTATACAATGGAAGAGGAGTCTTTGCAATGGACTTTGTGAACGATCTAAAACTCATGTATGAAAACGATAAACTCGTCGATTACATTATGCAGCTACTGAATGAATATGAAAGTCTGGGGCCGTTGCCGGGGATTTTATTGCCATTTGTTGAATCCTTTCTGCCATTTTTGCCTTTGATCGTATTTGTTATGGCTAATGGCGCTGCGTACGGACTTGTAAAAGGATTTTTATGGTCATGGATTGGTGCGACATCCGGGGGGATTTGTGTCTTTTTGTTCGTCCGCAAACTCGGGGACAAGCGAATGTTTAAAGCGATACGAAAAAACAAGCAGGTGAAGATGGTAACTGAATGGTTGGAACGGCACGGGTTTGGGGTGCTGTTTCTATTAATGTGTTTTCCATTCTCGCCGTCTTCGGTGATTCATGTCGTATCAGCACTGTCAAAAATCAGTACGTATCAGTTTGTACTTGCTGCCTTTTTAGGCAAATCGGTGATGATTTTTTCGATTGCTTACGTCGGCTCAAGCATTTTCTCGTTTGCTAAACATCCGGTGAAGACGATTGTTGTGGGGATATGTATTTTTTTGTTTTGGATTTTTGGCAAGTACTTAGAAAAGCGGTTGCAGAAAAAAGCTGTTTTGAAAAAACCTGAGTTCGACGATGATACATAGGGGAATGTGGGATGCTTGCATGGTTTTCAATAAAATAAATCACTATGTTAAACGATTCACCTTTGCTAAAATAGAATAAAAGCTTCATTTGAATACATCACCGGCTGCGCACTGTGCGCCGGTGTTTCATATATGATTGCGAAAGTGGGGATCAACATGGGAATTCGGTTTCTTCTCGGCCGTTCTGGTACGGGAAAAAGCAGTTGGATACGCGATGATATTAAACAAAACGTCTTAACAGAGCCACGCGGAGCGCCGATTTTTTACATTGTGCCTGATCAAATGAGCTTTCAACAAGAGCGTGCTCTTTTCCATCAGGAGGATTTGCAAGGGAGCATCCGTGCACAAGTCGTCAGCTTCTCACGACTCGCCTGGCGTGTATTGCAAGAAACCGGTGGAGGAACGAAACCGTTCATTAGCTCCGTCGGCGTGCAAATGATGCTTCGAAAAATCATGGAAGAGAGTCGAGATGACTGGCTTGTCTTTCAAAAAGCAATGGACAAACAAGGGTTTCTCGCACAGTTGGAAGCTGTAGTGACTGAGTTCAAACGCTACCGGATTACACCGGAGATGCTTAGACGGCAAACGCATAAGATGGATCGTTTTGTACATAAACACGTTGAAGAGACGGCGCTTATTCATAAGTTATATGATTTAACACGGATTTATGAAAGGCTGATACAGGCTCTGCAACATAAATATATTGATCGTGAGGATCAGTTGCAATTGCTCGGGGAAAAGGTGCGCGAGTCCTCACTTCTCGATGGGGCAGATATCTACATTGATGGATTCCACCACTTATCGCCCCAAGAATTGTTCGTCATAGAAGAATTGATGAAAAGATGCCGACGCATAACAATCGCGCTTACATTGGATGAATTGGCCAACGGTGAACCATCCGAGCTAGATTTGTTCTACCAGACGAAAGAGACGTATCACAATGTCCGAGCGTTGGCGCGGGAAAACGGCATCGCCATCGAAGGAAACATAGTTCTCGATTCAACAAACGGCCGATTTCAGAACAGGCCTGCGTTCTGTCATTTGGAACATTATTTTGACGTACGGCCGGCTCCGGCGTTTTCCGGCGATGTACCGATGACGATAGCAGAAGCAGTCCATCCGCGAGCTGAAGTGGAAGGGGCGGCGCAAGAAATCATCCGTCTTGTCCGCGATGAGAACTACCGTTTTCGCGATATAGCTGTCTTTATTCGTGAAACCGAAGTTTATCATGATCTGATTGAGACGATTTTCAATGATTACGCCATCCCGGTGTTTATCGATGAAAAGCGACCGATGCATCACCATCCGCTCATTGAACTCATTCGTTCTGCATTGGAAGTTGTTGAGGGTAACTGGCGTTATGATGCCATTTTTCGCGTTCTTAAAACCGGGTTTATCCCGCCAACTGATAGTGCGTATCCGCTGACAGACGATGCGATTGACGAACTGGAAAATTATGTACTCGAATATGGCATTCGTTCAAGAAATCGTTGGCTTGAGGATGAGGAATGGGTTTTCCAGCGTTTTCGCGGGTTTGCTGATACGGCTCAAACCGATACAGAAAAACAGATACAACAACGAATCAATGCTTATCGACGACAAGTAGCAAAAGCACTTGGCGATTTTGATCGGCAAATTCGTCAAGCGACGACGGTTCGTGAACATTGCGAGCAAGTTTATTTGCTTTTAGAGCATCTCGATGTCCCGAACCGCTTGGAGGCAATGCGTGCCTTTTACGATGAAAAAGGTCAGATTGAAAAAGGGCGCGAACAGGAGCAAGTATGGAACGCCGTCGTCCAACTTTTAGATGAGATGGTTGAAATTACCGGGGAGGAATCGATAGGGCTATCTACGTTTCGAACGATGCTCGAGGCAGGGTTTGATGCTTTAACATATGCACATGTTCCGCCGACGCTCGATCACGTCATTGTCGGGACAGTGGATCGCTCTCGGGTGAGCGACGTAAAGTGCGCCTTTTTGCTCGGAGTCAATGAAGGCGTTTGGCCGATGAAGCCGCCTGCCGATGGAATGATTAATGAGAGAGAGCGCGAGTTGCTCGCCGAGGCTGGTCTGCAATTAGCAGAAAGCACAGAGCGCCGACTTCTAGATGATCGGTTCAACATGTATACTGTGTTCACGTCAGCGAGCGACCGTTTGTGGGTCAGCTACCCGCTGAGTGACGAAGAAGGCCGAGCCAAAACACCGTCGCCGCTTATCAAGCGTATCGAGGATCTTTTCCCACAAACGAAGAACCACCTGTTGCTGCAAGATCCGGATGAGTTGCTGGAAGCAGACCGTTTTATCACAACACCGGCTAAAACAAGGGGAGCGCTGACCGCACAACTCGCTCGCTATTTGAAAGGCTATCCGATTAAGGACGTTTGGTGGCACGTCCTCAATTGGTATATCACCAACCAGCCGAAGCATGATACGACGCATACGATTGTGCAAAGTTTGTATTACGAAAATAAGCCTAAAAATTTATCAAAACAAACAACCGCCCAGCTCTATCCAAAAGAAATCCAAGCGAGCGTCTCTCGACTCGAATCATATTACAGCTGCTCCTACCAGCATTTTGCCAAATATAGTCTCGGGCTAGAGGAACGTAAGATTTACAAGCTCGATGCCCCGGATATCGGCCAGCTCTTTCACGAAGCATTGAAAAAAATTACCGAAACAATTCAAAAGGAAGGTAAAGATTTTTCTCAATTGAATGCTCATGAAACATCTGACTATGCTGCAAAAGCGATGGCCGATTTAGCACCGATTTTACAACACCAGATATTGCACAGTTCTAACCGGTACCGATACATTCAGAAAAAACTCCAGGAAGTGATTGCACGCGCCACATATATATTGAGTGAACAGGCACGGCGGAGCAAATTTTCTCCGGTAGGACTAGAACTCGGCTTTGGCCCGAGTAAAAAAGATACGTTGCCCCCTCTGCGTTTGCCGCTTAATAATGGTTTTGAGCTTATGTTGCGCGGGCGGATCGATCGTGTGGACAAAGCGGAGGATGGCGATGACTTGTTCTTGCGGATTATCGATTATAAATCAAGTGCTATAGGATTGAATCTTGTTGAAGTGTACTACGGCATTGCTTTACAAATGCTTGCTTACCTCGATGTTGTCCTCATGTATTCTGAGCAGTGGCTCGGTACACAAGCAACACCGGCTGGGGTGCTTTACTTCCATGTGCACAATCCGATGATTTCCGGAAAAGAACAATTGCAAGACGAACAGTTGGCAGAGGAAATTTTTAAAAAATATAAAATGCAAGGATTGCTTCTGTCCGATGAGGAAATTATCCGCATGATGGATACATCGCTTGATGCGGGATCAAGTCGGATTGTCCCGGCTGGGATTAAGAAAAATGGCGGCTTTTACAGACATTCAAAAATCGCTGATAACAATACATTCACTGCTTTACGCACCCACGTTCATCACCTAATCAAACAGGCAGGGATTGATATAACATCAGGCGGGATTAACTTGAATCCGTACTGGCATAATCAGAATACGCCGTGTTCTTTTTGCCCATTTTTGTCGGTTTGTCAGTTTGATCCGACTTTACCGGATAATCAATACCGCAAACTAGCGCCGTTAAAAGATGACGAGGTCGTGGAACGACTTAAGAAAGAGAGGGGGATGTAGATGGTTCAGTGGACAAAAGAACAAGAACAGGCCATTTACACCGATGGCGGTGACGTTCTTGTGGCAGCAGCGGCTGGATCAGGCAAGACAGCTGTGCTTGTTGAACGGATCATTCAAAAAGTGACACGGACAACAGATCCGGTTGATATTGACTCGCTTCTTGTGGTTACCTTTACCAATGCAGCAGCTCAGGAGATGAAAAACCGCATCGGTGAAGCGCTCGAGGCGGCGCTGGCAGAAAATCCGTCTTCTCACCATTTGAAAAAGCAGCTATCCTTGTTGCAGCAGGCGCCGATTTCAACGTTGCACGCTTTTTGTCTTGATGTTGTGAGACAGTACGCTTATCTGCTTGATATCGATCCGTCATTCCGCATTGCTGATGATATGGAAGCCGACTTGTTGAAACAAGACGTCATCGACGAGTTATTTGAAGAATGGTATGGAAAAGATGGCGAAGAGCAAGCCCGCTTCTTTGCTGTTGTCGATCGCTTTTCCAGCGACCGCAGCGATGTCGATGTAGAAAATCTCATTCTTGATCTATATACATTTGCTATGCAAAATCCGCAGCCTGAAGCTTGGCTTAACCGACTTGTTGCAACTTACGAGATCGATGAAGACTGGCGGGAAAATGATCTCGATTGGCTCGATATCGTCAAGCGAGAAGTGCAAAGCGAATTTGCCGCTATCAATGATGAAATAAACTTGGCTCAATCGATCGCGCTGGAGAGTGACGGGCCATATCATTATGCTGAGGCGATCGAAGCGGATCGAGCCATGTTAGAACAAGCCCGCCAGCTTGATTCGTGGGATGAGCTGCAGGCGTATATGGTGCAAAGTTCGTTTGCCAAATTGTCCAGGAAGCGCGTCGATTGTAATGAGGACAAGAAAGAAAAAGTCAAACAAGTGCGCGACAGCTATAAAAAACGCTGGAACGATATGAAAGATGCGTGGTTTAGACGAGATTTGGCAAGTCATATTCGCGATATGCGGGAACTTGCACCAGTCATCAGGCAGCTTGCCGAACTTGTCAAGGAATTTAAAGCGCGTTTTACGAAAAAAAAGAACGAAAACGGTGTTGTCGATTTTTCCGATTTGGAACATTACTGTCTGCAGCTACTCGCTGCGGATTATAACGAGGAAGGGAAATTACAACCATCGCGTGTTGCGAGACAATTTCAAAAGCAGTTTAGCGAAATTCTTGTCGACGAATATCAAGATACAAACTTAGTTCAAGAAACGATTCTTTCCTTAATCAGTGATCAAACAGGGGCTGGCAATCGGTTTATGGTCGGGGATGTGAAGCAGAGCATTTACCGTTTCCGCCATGCCGAGCCATTCCTTTTCTTGAAAAAATACAACCGTTTTGCTACAGATGAAGCGGCGGGAACGCGCATTGATCTAGCGAGCAACTTCCGCAGCCGCAAAGACGTTTTGCACGGTGCGAATTATTTATTCCGGCAAATTTTTGATGAACATGTCGGCGAAATCACTTATGATGCGCAAGCGGAACTCATTTATGGCAATACGCTGTATGAACAGTGGCCGCATCCAGAGCCAGAGCCTGAACTGTTAATCATTGACTGCGAAGATTCAGAAGAAGCTGGATATGAGCAGGCAGAGGACGAAGAAGATTATAAAGACTTGGAAAAGGCGCAGCTGGAAGCCCGCGCTTATGCAGAAAAAATTAAACAGTGGATCCAAAAACCGCTTCAAGTTGTTGATAAGGCAACAAACACACAGCGAGATATCCAGTATCGCGATATCGTCATTTTGCTGCGTTCGATGGCGTGGGCACCGACGATCGTCGATGAATTGAAAAAACAAGGTATCCCTGTATATGCCGAGCTATCGACGGGGTATTTTGATGCGATAGAAGTGAAAATCATGTTGAATATGTTGAAAATCATCGATAATCCGCGCCAGGATATTCCGCTTGCCTCTGTTCTCCGTTCGCCGATCGTCGGCTTGGATGAGGAAGATTTGGCAAAAATCCGACTCGCTAATCGGCGTGGCACATATTATGAAGCCCTTGTGTCCTTTCAAAAACAAGCGACGGGAAAGGCTTATGAAAAAGTCAATCGATTCATGGAGCAGTTGGAACGGTTTCGGCTGGCTTCTCGTCAAGGCGCACTTTCCGAACTCATTTGGCAAATCTACCGGGAAACGGGTTACTACGACTTTGTCGGTGGTATGCCAGGCGGCCGGCAGCGCCAGGCGAATCTACGCGCGTTGTATGATCGAGCAAGAGGATACGAAACAACAGCGTTTCGCGGCTTGTTTCGTTTTCTGCGCTTTATTGAACGGATGGAGGAACGCGGAGATGATCTCGGGGCTGCCCGCGCTTTGAGTGAACAAGAAGATGTGGTGCGCGTTATGACGATCCATAAAAGCAAAGGACTTGAGTTTCCAGTCGTGATTCTCGGAGGGATGGACAAACCGTTTAATCTCACCGATTTGCGCCAACGTTATCTATTGCATAAAGATCTTGGATTTGCCGTGAAATACATCGATCCTGTCAAACGGATCACATATCCAACCTTGTTTTATCACGCGATTAGACAAGAAAAGAAACGCGAACTTCTTGCCGAAGAAATGCGTGTTCTGTATGTTGCCACTACGCGGGCAAAGGAAAAACTCGTCATGATCGGCACTGTCGCCTCCTTTGCTAAAAAACAAGACAATTGGCAATCATTGCTTAATCACGAGGAGTGGGTGCTTCCGGCCCATTACCGCCTGGCGTCCAAATCTTATCTCGATTGGGTTGGTCCGGCGTTGATCCGTCATCAAACGGCCGAGACACTGAGACGTGAAGCAATCGGCGATGATGTGCTTGAAGAGATTCGGCTCGATCCATCAAAATGGCGCGTGTCCATTGTTCATGCAAGCGCCTATACTAACTTGGAAGAAGCATCAATGAAAACCGATGCCAACTTAAAACGAGCGATTACAGACTGGAAACCGCTCGATCTTGAACAAAGTGAAACAACGGCGTTTGTCGATAAACGTTTGTCGTATGTGTATCCTTATCGAGAGGCTGCTGTATCGCGGGCAAAACAGTCTGTTACTGAAATCAAACGCCAGTATGACATCAAGGATGAATACAGCGCCGATCAACTTGTTCAGCCATTCAAAGCCCCGATCGTTACACGGCCGAACTTTATGCAAAAAGAAAAAACGATTTCCACTGCGGAAAAAGGGACGATTATGCATACGGTTATGCAACATATTCCGATTGTAAAACCGCTTGAAGAACGAGAAATTATCGAATTTGTTGACTCGCTTATCACTCGGGATATTTTGACGAAACAACAAGCTGAAGCGGTTGATGTCAAAGCGATTGCTGAGTTTTTTGCCACTGACATCGCTCAGAAGATGATGCAGGCACCATATGTTTATCGCGAACTTCCTTTCAGCTTGTCGCTTAATGCGAGTGACGTGTACGCTTCTTGGCAAAGCGACATCGAGGAAAAAGTTCTTGTACAAGGGGTTATCGACTGTGTCATTCCGAAAAACGACGGCTGGATCTTGCTTGACTACAAGACCGATACGATTGCTGGAGATGTCAACGAAGCGACCCGAGCCAATCTCCGCAAGCGATATGAAGTCCAGTTAAGGTTGTATAAACAAGCGATTGAACAAATTTGGCAAGAGCCGGTCAAAGAGGCGTATCTATATTTCTTCAGCAAACAGCTCGTATTGAAAGTATGACGGATTCAGGTAAACATCTTTTGTTTCCAGTTGAAACAAAGTCCGTAACAATCCTGTCACATTTCTGGAAAGAGGCAAAACCTTGTCATTTCAAGGGGTTTGCCTCTTTTTTATATCGGTTTGTGTTAAACAATGTAGGAAAAGAGCTAAAGATGTGAATTAAGTCACATACAATCTGTGGTGCCGTTCACTTAATGGAACTCGTTGTTAATTAAGATGAAAGCAGGAATCGGCAAGGGAGGGGTGATTTGATTGGAAACAACCAAAACGACGACTGAGGACACATCGAAGGAGCAAAACGTGAATTCACTGAAAGGGACATTGGCTTCAGTCTTGCTCATGGGTGGATTTATCGCGTTGCTCTGGTTTCTTATCTGGGGAATTTATATGGTTCGCGTTTAGTTAATTGAAAAGGAAGGTGAGCACAATGCATCGTTATGAAAAAATTTGGCTAAGTTTGAGCAGTGCTGTTATTTTAGCTTTTATGCTGTTTATCGGTTACCAAGCTTTTGCCGAGGAAATGGCGCCGCCAAGCACTAAGGAGACACTAGATCCACAAAAAGTGGATGAAACGCCGCCATTCGATAATCCGGGTGTGAAAAAAGTTGGCGAAAATGAATATGAAGTCGTCATGACATTGCAAGTTTTCAGTTTTACTCCAGACGATATTGAAATACCTGCCGGATCGACCGTGCATTTTACGTTGACATCAAAAGATGTTGTTCACGGGTTTGAAATTGCCGGGACGAATGTTAATGCGATGGTCATGCCGGGATATGTGCAAAAAATCACAAAAACATTTGCTGAACCTGGTGAGTATCTCGTACTTTGCAATGAATATTGTGGTTCCGGCCATGAACTTATGAGTACGACCATCACGGTGAAATAAAGGAGGGTCATTTATGGAAGCTGCGGTCAAACAAACGTGGAGACAAAAAGTAACTAAAGCAATGGGCATTAACCGAGAAGATGCGCGTATCTCGAAATCATATTTATTCGTAACATTTTTGGCGCTTGCAATTGGTGGTATTTGTGGTCTTACGCAAGGACTGAACAGATCTGGCTTTTTAGAGTTACCGTCGTGGATTAATTACTATCAAGTGCTAACCGCACACGGATTGTTTCTCGTTCTTGTATTTTCTTCGTTCTTTACCATCGGCTACTTTTATGCAGGGTTATCGCACACATTAGGTGGGCTTCTTCCTGCGGTGCGCAAAATAGCATGGACCGGTTTTAGCTTGAAAATAACAGGTTTAATGATCGCACTCATTCCCGTTTTAATGAATGAAGCATCGGTTTTATATACATTTTATCCACCGATGGCTGCCTCGCCATGGTATTATGTCGGACTGGCGCTGATTGTGATTGGCATTTGGCTATGTGCGTTCGGGGCTTTTATCAATGTGGCTCATTGGCGAAAGCAAAACAAAGGTAAGCATGTGCCAATTCTTGCATTTTTTGCAACCGGGGTCTTTATTCTGCTTTTTTTCGGCGGTTTGTTCGTCGCCGTTGAAGTGATCGTTCTGATTATTCCGTGGGCATTCGGTTGGGTAGAGACGATTAATGTCATGTTAAGCCGAACATTGTTTTGGGCGTTTGGTCATACACTTGTTAACATTTGGTATTTAACAGCTGTCTCGGCTTGGTATGTCATCGTACCAAAAGTCATTGGTGGACGGCGGTTCAGCGACCTGTTGACACGGATAGTTGTCATTTTGCTTGTCGTATTGAATATTCCCGGTGGGTTTCATCACCAAATTGTCGACCCGGGCATTTCGGAATCAGTGAAGTATTTGCACGTTTTCATGAGTCTGGCTATCGGCTTTCCTTCATTGATGACCGCTTATGCCATGTTTGCAGTGTTTGAGCGTACAGGGCGTAAAAAAGGCGGTAAAGGATTGTTCGGTTGGTTCAAAAAGCTCCCATGGGGCGATGTTCGCTTTCTCGCACCAATGATTGCGATGATCGCCTTTATCCCAGCCGGGGCAGGTGGGATTGTGCAGACGATGAACCAACTGGATCAAGTCGTGCATAATACGATGTGGATTGTTGGTCACTTCCACCTCACTTTAGGCATGAGTGCAGCCATGACATTCTTTGGCATTAGCTATTGGCTCGTTCCTTATGTATCCGGACGCGTGCTAACACCGAAAATGAATAAATTCGGCGTTTGGCAAACGGTTCTTTGGGCAGTGGGCATGGGTACTATGGCGACGACGATGCATATCGTCGGTCTCTTCGGCTCTCCAAGAAGAACGGCTTTGACAACGTATAGCGATCATGCAACAGCATTAAATTGGGATCCATATATGATTGTTATTGGCATCGCAGCAGTCATTTTGCTCATCGCTGGTATGATGCAAATCTACGCTGTGTTTCATTTAATGTTCCGTGCGCCAAAAGGAAATGAAGAATTTCCGATCGCAAAACCGGAAGAAGATGGATCGAAAACGCCGTACTGGACTGAACGGTGGAGCCGTTGGATTTTCGTTATGTTGTTAGTCGTTGCTATGGGTTATGTGATCCCACTCGTTGACTTTATCGGCAATGCACCTCCGGGATCACCTCCGTTTAAAACATGGTAGATAAAGGAGAGTCCCTCATTGTTCGCGTATGTCAACAATGAGGGACCGCTCTAAAAATATGTCACGCTTTATAAAGGAAGTGATCATTGTGAGCCAGCGTAAACGGAATATTATCGCTCCAACCATTGTCCTTGTATGCGGTTTTTTACTATTTTTTTTCGGTACGGACGGGTTTCAAGCATTTACTGCCGAGACGGCACGGACGAACAAGTTGCTAAAAGAACAGCCGAAATTTCCCGCTGTCATACTCGAAGATAGTCAAGAACGTACGTATTCCTTTTCCAAATTTAAAGGGAAGTATGTCTTCATTACCTTTATGTATACATCATGCGAAGATGTTTGTCCGGTTTTGGAAATGAATATGGCTCAAGTTTATCAATCGATACCGGAAAAATATATCGGTGATGATATCGTGTTTTTGAGCATTAGTTTTGATCCAGAACGCGATGATCCGGATACGTTAAAAAAATATCGCGGCTATTTTAACAGCGATGGCGAAACGTGGCGCATGGCTCGCATTCCTGATCAAAAAGAACTCGATGAACTTCTTGATGAATTTGGGGTCATCGTCATTCCAGACGACTACGGCAATTTCACACATAACTCTGCATTCTATTTAGTCGATCCCGATGGATTTTTGGTGGATGTGATGGATTATCAAAACGTTGCTGAAGCGGCTCAAACCGTCAAAACCATTCTTGATGCAGAAACGGGGGGGAATAAGCAATGATACAAGTCATATACGGTCTTATTTTGTTTATTTTCCTTATGTTACCCCCTGTCGTTAAATTGCTTGAATCGATTATGATTATTCATATGCATATGCAAATGCCGCTCCTTGTCATAGCTGGCTTTTTGATGGCCCCGTTTTTCCAAAAAATGTTTCCAACTTTATTCCGAAAATGGAATGCGAATGGACTTGCGGGTATTTTATTATTTTTGATCATCATGCTGTATTGGACAATGCCACGAGCGATGGATGAAGCATTAACGATTCCAGCGATGGAAGTGTTCAAGTTTATGAGTTTACCGTTTTTTGCTGGAGTACCGCTTCGGGATAGTTGGAAAAAGCTTGGCAAGATCGGAAAAAATGCAGTTTTTGTCGTTTTTCTCATTGTGTTTGTAGCAATGGGTGTCCTCTATATCGCCTCACCGGTTCAATTGTGCAACAATTATCTCCGGACTGAGCAGATCACCCTTGGCTGGGGCTATTTAGCGATGAGTGCAGCCATTCTCATATATCTCATTCAGCTGATCGTGATCGAACCGTCCAAATATGAATAAAGGTGTAAAGGCAGCCTACAAATAAGGCTGTCTTTTTTCCAATCATGCGATTAATTTTAAGGTCGGGTGCATATTAGAGCGTGTGCATCAATCAGTGTAAAATTTTTACCCCTTTTTTCGTTAGCTGCCGATTGTCGTGTTACAGATGTCAATTCATTGACAATGTTTACAACTTGAAATGGTCCTCCTACTTCAATAATCGAACTGTCCATAGCAAAAGGGGTATTTTTTAATACTTAATTTTGTTAGAATATAAAAAACTACCAAAAGATGGAGTGATGTAGAATGAAAGGAATGAAGCAACATGGGTAAAGAGCACGAGAAGATCGTCAAAGAGCAGTTTAAAAAACAGGCGAAAGGCTTTGCAAATGCGTCATTAACATTAAATCGGGAAAATCTTTTAACGTGGATTTTGGACAGCTTAGATTTGAAAAATGACATGCGCGTTTTAGATGTAGCAGGTGGTACCGGTATTTTAAGCCGAGCCATTGCACCGTTTGTTCAGCATGTAACATCTGTTGATATATCTCCAGATATGATTAGAGAAGGGATTAAGCAAACTGAGCAAAAAGGTATATCAAACATAACGTTTCAATTAGCGAATGCAAAGACTCTTCCTTTTAAACAGGGATCGTTTGATTTAGTCATAAGCCGGCTCGGTTTTCACCATTTTGCCCATCCGAAAAAAATTCTGCAAGAAATGAGTCGGATGTGTACGTACCGTGGAACTGTCGGCGTCATCGATATGATGTCTAGAGAAGATGAGGCGTTATCCCGCCTGTATAATTATTATGAAAGGTTGAGGGATTCTTCTCATGTTCACGCGCTGAGGAAATCTCAATTCACGAGTCTTTTTGAAAGCGTTGGCTTGGAAATCAAGCATATCGATGTTATAGATGTGCCAGTTCAGCTGCAGAGTTGGTTAGCATTAACTAAGCCTGATGACTACGCACGAGAAAAAATCCTTCGTGATATCAATACGGAAATGGATACCGGAAAAATCATCACAGGTCTATTTCCATATATGGATAATGGGGAAGTGATGTTTAAACAGAAATGGATTCAACTGCTCGGCCAGAAAAATAGGTAGGGGGAAAAGCTTATTTAAAAAAGGAGGAAAAAATGACTATTCGATTAGAAAAAATGCATGCATTTGATTATCAACAATATTTAAATTATGCCATTAGCAACTTTGCTAACGAACAAATAAGGGCGGGAATTTGGGAGGCGCAAGAAGCTCTTTATCAGGCAACACAATTATATAAACAGCTATTACCTGAGGGAGTGACAACAGAGGGTCATTATTTATTTACGATTCGCGATAGCGATCAAAAGGTTGGCATCATTTGGCTAGCTCAACGTCCGGATGAAAAAGGCTTTATTTATGATATAAATATTTGGAAAGATTATCGAGGAAAAGGGTATGGCAAGCAAGCTATGAAAGCCATTGAAATCATAGCTAAACAGTTAGGACTGACACGTTTAGGGTTGCACGTTTTCGGTCACAACGAAATCGCAAGAAATCTCTATGAAACATTAGAGTATCGCGAAACAAATATACGAATGGAAAAATCTTTAGAATAGGTTTGGGTATGTTTTGCATGTAAAGCGGTTTGTTTATAAGAACTTAAAAAGCACCGCTTACGCAGTGCTTTTATTCTCTACGGGTTAGGACTTTTGTAAAATCTTTTTAATTCGCTCAAGCGCCCAGTCTAAATCTTCTTTTTCAATAATAAGCGGTGGGGCGAAGCGGATGACGTTGTCGTGTGTTTCTTTGCAAAGAATCCCTTTTTCTTTCAGTGCCTCGCAGTACGGGCGGGCGGATTCGGTCAATTCGACACCGATAAACAATCCCTTGCCTCGAATGTCTTTTATTTTCGGATTGTCGATTTTTTGTAATTCCTCAATCATGTATTCGCCGAGTTCTCGTGATCGCTCTATTAAATTTTCTTCTTCGATGATTTCCAAGGCGGCAATAGAAACGGCACAAGCGAGTGGATTCCCGCCGAACGTCGAGCCGTGTGAACCCGGGTCGAACACACCGAGAATATCTTTGTCCGCAGCTACACAGGAAATCGGCATGACCCCGCCACCCAGTGCTTTCCCTAAAATCAGCACATCCGGCGAGATACCTTCCCAGTCATTGGCAAACATTTTGCCCGTGCGGCCGAGTCCCGCTTGGATTTCATCGGCCATGTAGAGAATGTTATTCGTTTTGCAGACGTCATAAGCTGCTTCTAAAAATCCCTTCGGCGGGATGACGATACCTGCCTCACCTTGAATTGGCTCGAGTAAAAAGGCAGCGGTGTTTTTGGTTATGGCCGTTTTTAAAGCATTGATGTCGCCGTAGGGAATGATCTTAATCCCTGGCAGCATCGGCCCAAAACCGCGTTTATATTCTTCTTCGGATGACAATGATACCGCTGTCATTGTTCGGCCATGAAAATTTCCCTCACAAACGATGATTTCGGCTTGATCTTTTTCAACGCCCTTGACATCATATGCCCAACGCCGTGCTGCTTTAATAGCTGTCTCGACAGCTTCTGCGCCTGTGTTCATCGGCAAGACCATTTCTTTATTCGTCAGTTCACACACTTTTTCATACCACGGTCCAAGTTGATCGTTATGAAACGCGCGTGAAGTTAAAGTGACAGCGTCGGCCTGTTTTTTTAACGCATTGATGATTTTTGGGTGGCGGTGACCATGGTTCAATGCCGAATATGAACTGAGCATATCCATGTAGCGATTGCCTTCTGGATCTTCCACCCAGATCCCTTCAGCTTGAGAAATGACAACGGGCAGCGGGTGGTAGTTTTTCGCTCCATACTTCTCTGTTTGTTCAATGATCTGTTGACTATTTTGTACCATATGACCCCTCCGCTAATAAAAAATTTCCATAGCTATAGTATAACAGTTTTTGTCTGTTTTTTCTCAAACATTTATCATGTGAAAATATCTCCTATCCATGATATGATAGGTAAAGTATATTAGATGATCATCAGTCGTACAGGAGGTAATAATGATGGCACCCAATACACATTTACATATTACTTCATGGGTATTAGCTTTTATTTTACTAGCTGTTGTCGTCATGTTGCATAAACAAGGGAACGCCAAAGCGGGTAAAATTGTCCAGATGATTTTGCGGCTTGACTATTTAGTTATTTTATATTCTGGCGGTGATTTACTCGCAGTCTATTTCAACGGTGAGGACACATTTTTGGCCATTATCAAAGCGCTCGCTGGAATCTGGGTCATTGTCGCCATGGAAATGATCGCCGTTAAAACGGCAAAGGATAAACCGGTTGGGAGCTGGTGGATTCAGTTTATCATTTCTGTTTTGATCACACTTATACTCGGTTTCGGCTTTCTCAATTTAGGTATTCTACCGTAAGCATGCGGGTGTTCCATTCGTTTGGAGCACCTATTTTTCCGTCTGGCAATAAAAACGACACGGAGGCGCATATAATGAAAAAAAACAGCTATTTGTTCTTGCTCATTTCTTTTTTGCTATTTTGTGCATGGCCAATGGAAATAGAAGCGTCCAATGTACAAGATGATATCTTTTATCATATATTAGTTGACCGTTTTAACAATGGCGACCGTGATCGTGATAAAGAAGTGGATTTAAGGGATCCGTATACCTATCACGGTGGGGACTTCGCGGGTATTATCGAAAGGCTCGATACCATTAAAAATAACGGCTTTACTGCAATTATCTTGTCGCCGATTATGGCTAATGCTCCAGATGGCTATCGCGGTTATTGGATCGAGGATTTTTTTCGTGTAGAAGAACAGTTCGGCACGATGGATGATTTCCGTCAACTTGTGGCTGAAGCGCATGATCGGGATATAAAAGTCATTCTTGAATTTGTCATGAATTATGCAGCGGATAGCCATCCGCTTGCCGATGATCCGGAGAAAGCCGATTGGTACACGGATGCAAATGACATAGATATGCCATGGATAGACGGGGCGATCGTTTTGAATCAACGGCACCCAGATGTTCGAGCTATGCTGCTCGATGCCGCCAAATTTTGGATGGACGAGACCGACATCGACGGCTTTAAACTGCATGCGGCAGATCAAGCCGATCCTGATTTCCTTAAACAGTTGACAGAAGAAGTAAAAGAGCGCAACTCTGACTTTTACGTTCTCGCTGATGTACTGGATGAAAGCGCAGACGTGCAAGCGCTAAAAGACAATCCAAACATCGATGCCATGAAGAATCCTGCTTTATTCCGAGCGATGAACGATGTGTTTATCGAAGTTGAAAACCCGGTTACTCCGATTTTAGAAGTAGCTGAAGAAACGCCAGATAATCTTTTGTATGTTGACCACCAATACACAAAACGGTTTACTCAACGTGTCGTTGAAAATGGCCGCCATGATTTAACATCGTGGAAACTGGCTTTGACGACGATGTACACACTGCCAGGAGCGCCGGTTATCTTCCAAGGTTCAGAACAGCCGATGTATGGTGAGGGGTTTCCTGAAAGTGAAAAGCTGGTTGACTTTAATAGCGGGGACGACGACTTAAGAGAATTTTTTGAAAAAATCAGTGCGATTCGTACAGAATTTCCAGTATTAGCAGATGGCCATTTTGATCTGATTGGCACAAGCGGTGCAATGAGCGTATTTCGCCGCACGTCTGATGAGGAAACGATTTTTGTTGCTATTAATAACGATAGCGAGTCGAAATCCGTTGTCACAACGGCTGAGCCAGGAAAACAGTTGAGCGGCTTGATTGGTGATAATATTGTCCGGGAAAATAAGGACGGTCGATTTAACATCGTGCTTCCGAAAGAGACTGCAGAAGTATACGTCATGGAAGAAGACACTGGGTTCAATTGGCTTTTTATCGGCTTTGTCGCAAGTGTATTTGCGTTGTTTGTTATCGCTGTAATCGTTTTAAGTCGGAAACAGAAGAAAACAACGTGAATAAAAATCGAAAACCGGGGCATATTTGGACGTAAAAGGACGGCTTGTTTTTCAAAGAGTATTATGAAAAGGCTCATCCGATAGATATAGATCATTAATCACAAAGGCCATGTCCTTTGCTTGAAGTTTTATTCATACATAAGAGCATAAGAGCGCCTCTTAAAATTATTGTGCAGTTGCTTTCATTTTGTCAAAGGGCGCTCTTTTTGTTTACTAAAATGATGTATGTTGACTGAAGCATAAGACATTTGCCTCCTGTGGGAACAGAACGTGTCGGAAGATCGTTGTATGGACTCATACAGAAAGAGATCGCCGCTCCGCGCAAAGCAAATAGGTCAACATACATCATAAAGAAACGGTGTCCAGCTTTTTTACAAATGAACACCGTTATTCAATTGCTAGGTTTGATCCCAGCCTCTTTGTTTATCGGTTGTTTAATATTCGTATGCGGATACAGCACCTTGCTTATAAAGATAAAAATAAATCCGTCGATAATCTTTCCCATCAATCTCCCCGCAAACATATTTCTTTTGGTAAAAGTCAAGCAACTGGTTGAACGAATCTGGTTTGTGCTTTCGTTCTTGTTCATAGATCACAGCAAGCTCCTCAACGTGCATCGGGGTTCCTCCTTTTTCGTGTGGATGGAAATGGTTTTAACCAAATATATGACGCAGGGACGAGAGTTATGCTTGTTCCGTTTTTCTTAATACAGATCTCCATATGATGCTGATTCCGACAACGAGGAAAAGCGCCGCTGCAAATAGTGCATTGGATGAATACGGAATAGTAGGCCATTGCAACCAAGCAAACAATCCTAATAAAAATAGTACGCCTTCATTCAAAATAAAGCCGATCAAAAAGAGGAAAAAGCCAAGCTTATTCGTCTCACGCCTCCCGTTTAACAAACCCGTCAATTGATATTGGGTTAAAATGAAGATGCTGACGAAGCCGAGCAGTGTTAAATGTAAATAACCGATGATGACATGTCGCGTATTATAGACGGTTTCAGCAAGCCCAGGAACCATCAAGCCTAATTCCATCGTGCTTTTGCAAAATAACAAGGTCCATGTTATCGCCAGGGCAACGCGTGTCAGCTGAGCGATGCGACTTTGAAGGGATGTCCACGTTCGCAAGAGTGCCATTAAAATCAAGATAACAGCCACCCACTGTCCGATGCTACCGATGCTTGCCAAAATCCAACTCCATCGCCCTAAATCCACCCATAGTACAGATAACAAATAGCCGGGGAAAAGAGAAATAAAATAAAGCCAAAACCCTGTTTTCAATACCCAGGTCTGCGTTCGGATGCCTTTTCGTTGTAAAATGAAAATAAACAACCCGATTAATACAAGAAAAAGCCAGCCGTTGTACTGAAAATGGAGATAGAAATAGATCGCCATATCAAACAGAAATGAATCTTTTAGTCCGTTTGCAGCGATAAACCCGAGCGAAAAAGGGCCTAACGACGAAATAACTAATGCCACAAGACTTCCTTTGATAAATAAACGGCCAGTGGTAGCAAATTCTTCGCGCTTTCTCAGTTGTTGCCATATAAAAATGGCTGCCCAGTATTCGATAAAAATATGTATCGTTGATATGATGATTGAATAAAGGCCGTAACCTTGATAAAGAAAAGCGGCGAACATGACAAGAGAAACGAGAAGTATGGTGCATGTAATGAGTGTGGCGTATGTTTTTCGTTTGATGACCGGCCAGCCGATGGTCAAAAAAATGATAAATACACCTAAAAAGGCCCAGCCTAAAATTGCCACATGCGAATGGGCGTGCAGCATATTTGTATATGGAACAGGCATGTCCGGAAAAAAAGGAAGCGCGCGCATATACGTTCCGGATAGTGCTGTTAACATAAATAGAAAAAAGGACAGATGAACAAAAATTCTCAGCATGACAATCAACCCTTTTGCTAATGTGCTACATTCATCATGCAAGAAGTCGATGAAATGTACAAGAGCATATGAAAAATGTCATGAAAATATAACAAAAAAGGAGTGTTTATCGTTGCTTGTTTTTAAGCTCCTTTTTGCTTGGCTATTTGAATATCGATTGGAGTTGCAAGGAAGCCATGGCTATAATAGAAAGATAAGCATTTCTTTTCGCATTATAAAATAAAAAAAGGTGGGAATATTTCCACCTTTTGCAACATGTTTGAAAAAGTCATCTCTTTAGCGATACGGCTGATTTAAGAAAAATACAGCAAGTGTACCCGGTCCAGAATGCGCGCCGATAACCGCACCAATTGTCTCAATCAAAATATTTTCCCGATCGATTCCAAACTGAGAACTGATCATGTTCGCTAGTTGTTCAGCCCGTTTTGGGTCATCGCCATGGCTGATGCCGATCGTTTGATTTTGGAAATCTGTCCCACGTTCTTTCATGATTTCGATCATCCGTTTCAACAGTTTTTTCGATCCTCTAATTTTTTCAATCGGCACGAGTTTACCGTCGTCGACATGCAATATCGGCTTGATGCTGAGCAAAGAACCGACAAAAGCGGCTGTTTTGCTGACGCGACCGCCGCGTTTTAAATATTCGAGATCATCGACGGTGAAAATATGTTCCATATTTTCAGCATGATAAGTAGCGGTTGCCGCGATGCTTTCTAAAGAGGCACCATCAAGGGCCATTTTCGCAGCGCGAAGCACAACGAGCCCGTAGCCGATTGATGCGCATTTCGTATCAATCACTTGGAATGGTGCATCGGGATAATCTTCCTTGATCTCCTGTTCAATCATTTTGGCGGTTTGATATGTCCCTGATAACCCTGAGGAAAAAGCGAGGTATATGAATGGTTGATTTTTCTTTACATAGGATGTGAAAATCGTTTTAAAGGTTTGTGGTGATATTTGCGATGTTTTCGGTTCTTTTTCCGCACGCATCGCATCATAGATTGTTTTTGGCGCGATTTCTATGTTATCTTTATAATCTTTTCCATCCAGATGGACCGTTAAGGGTATCATTTCAATGTCATATTCGTTATAATATTGTTCGGTTAAATCACAACCTGAATCAACGAGAACTTTCACTTGCATTTGTTGTCTCACCTTCATTTCATTAATACGTACTTATCAATGTAATTAATATTTTAACGTAATCGAGGTGGAAAAGATAGTTAAAAACTTTCACAAGGAAAAGCCTGAAGGGAGCCCGAACATGTTTTTAGTTGAAGCAAAACGAATTATGGTTGTCATATTTGGAGCTGTGTTAAATGCTCTTTCTTTAAATTTTTTCTTAATCAATGCCAATGTTTACGCCAGCGGTTTTACGGGTGCATCGCAGCTTTTGGCGAGTATTTTTAATGATTTTCTCGGCATCGGCATGACGACGGGTATTATATTACTCATTTTAAACATTCCTGTCGTCATTTTGGGTTGGCTTAAAGTCGGGAAAGGTTTTACGATCTACAGCATTTTTTCGGTTATATTCATGTCATTGTTCCTCGAGTTGCTTCCAGTCACATCGCTTTCTGACGATATTATTCTAAACGCTGTTTTCGGCGGGCTCCTCGGTGGAATCGGCGTCGGTATAACGTTAAAATACGGGGCATCGACAGGCGGAATGGATATTGTTGCCATGGTTCTATCCCGTATGAAGGATAAACCGATCGGGTCGTATTTTCTTATCTTAAACGGAGCGATCGTCGTTTGTGCCGGTTTTCTTTATGAACCGGAAAATGCGTTGTATACGCTGCTAACATTGTATGTGACAACACGGGTGATTGATGCCATCCATACACGCCATGAAAAAGTGACGGCGATGGTGATTACGCAAAAGGCGGAAGAATTGCAGCGAGCGATTCATGATGCGATGGTTCGGGGAATCACCATTTTGCCTGTCCAAGGTGCGTACTCACGCGAAGATAAAAAAATGTTATATTTAGTTATAACACGTTATGAGTTGTATGATTTAGAACAAATTATTGCAGATATCGATCCGCACGCTTTCACAAATATTGTACAAACAACCGGTATTTTTGGCTTTTTTCGACGTGATGATGCTTAAATCAACGAAAGAGGTGTTTGCATGAAACTGAAGCGGATTGTTTTAGTTTTCTTATCGGGTATTGTTTTACTCACAGGTTGTAGCGATGGCGCCGATAAGCAAACGAAAGTGGATGAACCATCTGAACAGACAGAGCGGCAAGATAACGCGGTATCGATGGATGATTCCGGCTTTAATTTTCGTAATATTGACGTGACGATTGTCGACCAAACCGATGTGCATATAAGGGGCGAAGCAAAAGGCCCGTCGGATGTTTTATATTATAAAGTGGAATTGGACGAAGTGTTGGTCGAAGAAACCGAACTCCCATTGGATCATACCGGGGAGTGGAATGCGTTTGCCATCGATCTTACGCTTACCGATGATACGGTAGAATCTGGAGATATTCCAGTATTAATGCTCTATGGTAAAGATGAAGCGGGAAACATTGTTCAACCTAATTACATCGGTATTGATTATGTGCGCCAAAGCTATTAGATCAAACAAAAAAGACAGCGGACTCACTGTCTTTTCTTTTACCGATATGTATGCTATAGCCGGGATTAATAACCGTGCTTTTTAAAGACCTCTTTAACTTTTGGTGTGACATCATCCCAGTCAGCGTCAAATTCTTTATTAACGGTAATAAAGTTTTGATAACCGAACACGTTGTCGACACCATCCAGTTCCATCAAATCGTTTAAAATCTCGTGCTCACTTGTTTCACCTGGCATAACTGAAATGCTATCTGTTCCTTCAAAGATCAGTTTATCGGTCGTAAATTTGATTGCATTCGGATTAGGTGTTGTTTCCGGACGAACGCCCATGACATATTCCCTCCTATATTTGTACATACTTGCTTTCATTATAACAGAAAACATATGTATTAAAAAGGGATCAGTAACCTGATCCCTCTAATCAGCTTGATCAACAATTCCCTTTCATCGACAAATGAATTAGATATTTCTATCACAAGCTGTTTTGACGGAGGTATTGATTCATTTTAGGTGTTAGCCCAATCCACTGTTTTGTTTGAGACGTTGTTCCAGCTGTTGTAACTGTTGTTGTTCTTCAGGTGTTTTAGCATCGTTGTATGCTGTTTGGATGGCGTTTTGGGCTGCTTGTTGCTGTTGTTGTTTGTTAGCGTTTTGCCCACCCTGATTGTTTAAAAAGTTGTTGACTGCATCCACAGCCTGCTGTAATAAATTATTTTCCGCCAACTTAAACCCTCCTAGTGTAAGGTAATTGTGTTTTAAAATGCGCTCTATAGAGGAAACGTTCTGACGGATTCTTCTGAATCGCTTCGACTTGCTTTGTTTGCCCGTATGCCAACACCTTAGAACAGTAAAAAAGTGAACGTCTTATCAAAACGTTCACTCATAGTATGGTTCAAACACGACCCGGTATGACAGGTAATATTCGGCAGTTTATACCGGTTTGACATCCAAGTTGAAGTATTGTTCTAAAAATGTGCCGACACCGTCTTCTTCATTCGATGTTGTAATATGATCAGCGATGGATTTCAGTTCGTTAAGGGCGTTGTTCATCGCAACGCCAACCCCGGCATAGTCAATCATTTCTAAATCATTATCCTCATCTCCAAATGCGATGATGCGCTCTTGAGGAATGTGATAGTGATGGGCTATTTTTTGTAAACCAACCGCTTTATTCATTCCTTTTTTAACAATTTCAATGATATGCCATGGCGCTTCCCATTGACGTTGCTCAATGGCTTCGGCATAATGCTTTTGCAAATGATAAACGAGCGATTCAGCATGATTTTCGCGTGGGTGGATGAGCAGTGACGTCGGGGCTGTTGTCAAATGATGTTGTAAACTCCCGATCGTAAAGGGTGAATCTTCTCGAGTTGATCGAAATATTTCCACAATGCGTTCGTCGTTTTTGTCTAAGTAAACATGGTCTTGGACCTCGGCGATAATATTATGCACATTGTACGCATAGGCTGCTTCGACAATTTTCCTTGCTGTTTCGACGGGCATCGGATTGTGCCAAACGCCCCATGCTTCATCGCGCGGGTGATGAATGAAGGCACCGTTAAAGTTGATCATCGGTGTATTAAGCTCAAGGGTTTCGTAGTATTGGATGCTTGCTCGGTGTGGCCGACCTGTCGCAATGACAACGATATGTCCAGCTGCCATCGTTTTTTGCACAATTTCCTTCGTGCGCTCGCTGATTCGTTTATCGTCTGTCAATAACGTCCCGTCTAAATCCAGTGCAACTAAATGCTGCTTTTTTTCCATTCGCTTCACCTCGTTAAGCTTTAGTTTATAAGTGATTATCTATTCTGTAAAGGGGAAGATAGCTGAATGATGGTAAGCAAGTTGCAAATAGAGACGTGGACATACTATGATAAAGTGGAAGCAATTTACACAAGAAAGGGCTATGGTGACATGATTGGCATTGATAAAGACATACTCGGTGGAATTCCGAGCCTCATCGTTGTCGCTAAGGAAAATGCAGAAAAAAAGTTACCGATATTAACGTACTTCCATGGCTTTACAAGTGCGAAAGAACACAATTTGCCGCTTGCTTTTTTAATGGCGGAAAAAGGGTACCGCGTCATACTCCCCGACAGTTTGTACCATGGTGAACGAGACGCTGGGTTGTCAAAAGAAAAATTAAGGCTTGCTTTTTGGGATATTGTCGTTAAAAATACAACCGAAATCGAGGCGATTTATAATGAGCTCAATCGGCGCGGTTTACTGCAAGATAAACGTTTCGGTGTTGCCGGCACAAGCATGGGTGGAATAACAACAGCTGCGGCATTGGCGCAATATCCATGGATTAAGACAGCGGCCATTCTTATGGGGACGCCCACACTGACAGATTATGCCAAGCAATTAGTGCAGACATACAAGCAATCGGGAGAGCTTCAGATAACAAAGACGATGGAACAAGATGTATATGCGCTGCTTGAACCGTATGATTTATCCCAGCATATGGAGATGTTGAACGAACGACCGCTATTGTTTTGGCATGGCGATAAGGATCCTGTAGTGCCGTTTTCCCAACCATATGCGTTTTACCATGATGCGTTAATGTATTACAAAAAACAGGCAAACATTCGTTTTATACGGGAAAAAAATCGCGGTCATAAAGTGAGCCGGTTGGCCATTCTGCAAACGGTCGAATGGTTCAGTCAACATTTGTAAAAAAGATGTCACAAACCGCTTGGGAAATATCTTTTGCTTCGAGCAAATCATTTTAAATTTGGCTAAAATATGTTTAAATGGAGTTAAAGGAAACGCAAGGGAGGCAAAGAAAATGGATGAGGCACTAAAGGAAAATATACTTGGTGCGCTCGAGAATGTCATCGACCCAGAGCTAGGGATCGACATCGTCAATCTCGGCTTGGTCTATGATGTTGATGTCGATGATGCAGGCCTTTGTACGGTCACTATGACCTTGACGACAATGGGATGCCCGCTTGCTGGTCATATTGAACAAGATGTCAGATTTGCGCTATCTGATATCCCTGAAGTTAAAGAAATCGACGTCAATATTGTCTGGGATCCACCTTGGAACAAAGACAAAATGTCACGCTATGCCAAGATCGCCCTTGGGATACCAGATTGATTGTTGACTGACATAAAAAGGTTGATTCATGGCTAATGAGTCGACCTTTTTTTAACGGCAATGGCTCTATGGGCGGGCTTCACAAATGCAGGCGGCTCGCCCTGATGAAAAACTTATAAGTATTTAAAAACACGACAACCTTTCCATTTCATAATCGCCGGGCATATTTGTTATGACTCGTAGCGTATATTACAGTAAAGCTAAATTTACGGAGTAAAGTAGGGAAGACAGATGGAAAAGAATTTCTGGATAACCGATCAACCGCTCGATATTGAGACGGTTATTGCTAAAGTCATCCGTCCGGAGGCAGGAGCTGTCAATCTATTTACTGGAACTGTTCGTGAATTCACCAAAGGAAAACGGACTCTTTTTTTAGAATATCAAGCTTATAAACCGATGGCCGAGAAGAAACTAGCTGAAATCGGCCGTGAAATTGAGGCTAAATGGGGCAATGCAAAAACGGCCATTGCCCATCGCATCGGTCGTCTTGATATCTCGGAGCTCGCTGTTGTCATCGCTGTTTCGACGCCACATCGAAAAGATGCCTTTGCAGCAAGTCGTTATGCGATTGATCGGATTAAAGAAATTGTGCCGATATGGAAAAAAGAGCATTGGGAAGATGGTTCACAATGGATTGGTGACCAGAAAGAACGGGTATCGTATGAGGAAAGAATACCAACTCCACAAGAGATACGAGGGATTAAAAGGTAAGAATAAGCGAGGTGATTCGCATGGTTGATGTGCTGTTGTTTGCTGAACTACAGGAAGCGACGGGAAAAGATAAAATCGCCGTCGAAGCAGCCGGCATGACGGTGGCGGAATTGAAAAAGAACTTTGTAGCACAATATCACATGGAAAATATGAGCAACGTCATGGTGGCCGTCAATGAAGAATATGCCCGTGATGATGCTGTTATCAATGAAGGAGATGTGGTCGCATTCATTCCACCGGTCAGTGGGGGATGATTCATAAGCGACAACTTAAGGAGCTATGCAGAAATTTCGTTTGAATGGATCGTCGTCGCACGGTTAGGAGCGGATGTAGCCGAACGAACAACCGTGCGGACCGTCCATGGATTTCAGAGGTACTTTGATATACAACGCTGTTTGCTTCCCATAATAGATCCCCCTTCTTTCCCTCAAACCGGCCGTTTCGTATCCCCATAGGCTGCGTTGATCCAAGAGCATTAGATCATGAGTATGCGAACAATCGATACCATATAAAGCAGCGAGCTAAAAGCGAGCAAACCTTGAAAAAAGCTGACAAGCGGACTAAGCGAGCATAAGGCAGCGACAACAACTCCTATTGAACCAATGATAAATAAAATATACAGCACGACGGCTAATTTTTCATTAACCATATCTTTCGGCAAAGGCACTTTTTCCTTGCCACGTCGCTCAGAATATTTATGGCTCCACCATAAGAAGGGGACAATTTTGTATAAATAGCCGAGGATACTAAAAATTATCCAACCTGTTACATAAAGAAAAATCAACCAGCCCCAGATCGCCGGGTTGTCCACACTGATGATATCGAGTAATAAGGCAAGGAAATGAATCCCCAATCCGATGCAAATGGCTAAAAGTGTAAAAGAAAATGGTTTATCCAAGTTTTTGCGCAATCGTTTTGCCAAAATCGCCTCGATGTCTAAAGAAAAAAATACAAAACCTAAGAACAACAAAAACCAGCCAATCGTTCGCATGAGTCCGCTTCCAGTCCAAAACGCCCCGAGCATTACAAAAAGGCCGACAATGTATGTGAAAAAGGTTGGTTTCGCCCATTTCATCGAATGGCTATGGGAGAGACTGAACATCGGAACAAGTTTATAGGAAAACCCGAAAATAAGCAGTGTAAACCAGCCGGCAACACCCAAAACGATATGTGAATACAGTACTGTACTATGGTCGGTGATACTTGCAAAAGCAATATTCCACATCAGCCAGAAACCGGCGGCAAACGTTAGAAAAAAGCAGATGAGGGCACCGAGCACAAACGCGGTCATGATCGTTTTCTTCTTTTGTTGTAAAATAGTCATCACCATTTGCACAATAAACATTAAAATACCGCCAATTGCGATAATACCTCCATATAAGGCATATTTTGGATTCATGCCGAGTAAAATGGAAAATAGCGTGATTCCACCGGCAGTGACGACAAGCTGCACAAACCCGAATGATTCGCTCCAAATCGGTGTTGAAAAAGCTGCCGGAACAAGTTGATACATCGATCCCATCGCAATCATGACAGCAAATCCAAGTAAGAGAAAATGCGCTGCCATCCAAATATCCGGAACGCGAAATGTCCCTAGCAATAGACGGTCACCGGAAAAGAACATAATCCATTCACCGACTACCAGCGCAACTAGACCATATAAAATAAACGATAGCGGCAGTTTAATATTCGTATTTGTTTTCATGTTCATTCCACCAGGCCCCACATGGCTCACCTCTTTTGTCATTTCGTAAAAGCGTATCGCGCACCGTAGACCATCATGAATTTTCTTTCGCGACAGTCGTTTGATTTTATCCCCTTCATCTTTATGATAATCATTCTTAATTAGGGTGGTAGTGATTAGAATCACAAAAGCTTACATGGTAGCTATAAAAAAGCGAAGGACATGAGGCGCAATCCCTTCGCTTTTCTACATAATTTCTTCATGCAATTTATCAAAATCGATGACGATATAGCCGGATTCATCGTTGGAAATCATATGTTTCTTTTTCAGCTGTGTCAACGTGCGGCTCACTGTTTCTCGACTCGATCCGATCATGTTGGCCAGTTCGCGGTTAGTAAAATGCGTCGTCAGTCGAATTGTGCCATCATCTTGTGCTTCTCCGTGACTTTGGGACAATCGCAGCAATAGCTTGATGATTTGTTCGTATGTGTTATTCATAATTTGTTCTTCCAGGCGAGCTTGTAAGTCAACAATCAAATCACCGAGTACGCGAAAAAGTTTAACACAAATATTTGGATGGGTGACGAGAAAATTTTCAAATTGATTGATCGGAATATAAATTAAAACCGCATTCTCGATGACTTCAGCATGCGCTGGGTAGTTATCCTTACGAAAAAAACCTTGGTGTGGAAACATATCTCCTGGTTGCAATATATTGACGATTTGCTCTTTGCCGTTTAAATCGGTTTTATAAATCTTGACTTTGCCTTGGTGAATGAAATAGACGTTTGTCAATGGATCGCCTTGCATGAAAATATGTGTGCCGCGACGGTAAAATCGGTGTTTGGCCAACTCGACTATCGGTTCTATTTCAGGAGTTGTTAACCCTTTAAAAATCGTAAATTTTTGCAGCAACTCTTGAATTGTCTTTGTATTCAATCAAAAAAACTCCTTTACTGCCAACTTATCCGCTCTATATTTTATTGTACATTTTCAGGACAATTTTAACATAAACATTCGGGACCTTGTCGAAATCTTATGTTTGTCTATAAAGACAACAGAACGGCTGCACCGGCAATGAAACAGTAAATGGCAAAGTATTTTAAGTTGCCGCGCTTCATGATGTTGATAAACCATCGCAGCGCATAAAAGGAAGCGATTATAGCTGCCATAAACGCGAGTAAATAAGGGATCATAAATGTGCTAAAATGGTCAGCACCGATCATATCACCGACGGATAAAACCGTGATACCGAGGCTTACGGGAATATAAAGCAAAAAGGAAAAGCGAAGTGCAGTTTCTCGCTTCATCCCGACAAGCATGGCGGCCACAAGCGTCGCTCCAGAACGGCTAATACCTGGAACAAGCGCCACGGATTGGGCGAGACCGACAATGATCGCATCTTTAATGGTGATATGTTCATCATTTTTCCATCCGCGTAAATTGCGAATAATCCATAAAGCAAGACCGGTGAGTAAAAGGGTTGCGCCGACAATTCGCACCCCGCTCAGTGCTTGGCTGATATAATCTTTTAAGATCAGACCGATGAGTCCGGTTGGAATGGTTGCCACAATAAGGAGTAAAATAAATCGCCCATCCCTTTTGACATTCTGCTCCTTTGTTTGAATAAAGTAAAGCCCGTTGATCATGAGCTTAACAATCGCATTTCGATACACGAGAAAGACTGCAATTAACGAGCCAAAATTAACAAGGATTTCAAATGATAACCCTTTAATACGGATATCGAACAATTCTCGCAATATGATGAGATGCCCGCTTGACGAGATTGGGAGCGGTTCCGTAACCCCTTGAAATAGACCTAAAAAGACATATGTAAGAAGTTGACATAATGCCGTAAGATGGTCCATGAAATGGCCTCCATTTTGCAGTTTTACTTGTCAACAGTCACCATCTGTTGGTTGATGAATAGGCTGAAGGTGAGGAGGTTGAGATAAACATGTCGTATAACTATCGTCATATGTATGATTTATGCAAACAACATATGCATGCTTACGTACTAGCTGAGACGGTCGATGGAAAAAAACTCGATGGAATTCTTACGGGCGTGGATGATGAATACGTTTATTTTGCGGTGCCGCTTGAAGCGACCACACATTATCCGGGGAATCATCAATACAGACAGCCGGGCGGCTTTGGTTACGGATATGGTGGCTATGGCGGTTTTCCGGGGTACGGAGCTGCGGGCGGATACGGTCCGTTTGGTTATGGTGTAGGTTATCCGAAAGCTGGATTTTATCCTAGCTATGGTTATCCTCCTCGCCGATTTGCCCGTGTTGTTTTGCCGCTTGCGGCGCTTGCTGCGATTAGTGCGCTGCCTTGGTATTAGTTGCGAAATAAACGAAGGATTCCCATACAACGAAGGCGTTGGCAACGTCTGTTAGGGAATCCCTCTGCACATTTAATATTCATTTGTTTCCTTTAGCATACTTCCGAGGACAAAGATGGTGACCACAAATATTCCTGCGAGCGCAAGCGTGCCTGTCATATCAAATGTTTCCCCAGCCATGCTCGATAAAACATAGGAGACGGCCCCGCTAATTAAAAGCGCCCAAATAATGGTCCAAATCAATCGCATGCTCTTTACACCTCGATTTATATTCTTTTATTAGTTTATCAAACCAATGGTAAAATGAAAAGATTTTTTCTCGCATCAACAATCAACGGAAGGGAGGAATAGGAATGAATGTTTTAGTGCAAAATTGCTTTCATTGGATCGGCTTTCATCTTGTAAACACATTGCTTGAGGGCGGATATCAGGTGGCTGGTGCCGATATAATATCTTCAGAAAAAAAGGCACATCTATCCATGTTTTTCGGGCGCAACGATTTATTTTCGCTCGTATCCAATGGCGATGTACGAGCACATGATGTTGCGATTGTTATCGGTGATGATGTTGAATATCAAACTCCTGATGGCGTACCTATTATACAGCTGTTTCGCCGGAAACCGAAAACATCCGGCCCAGCCGTGTTTGTGAAGCTGCCTCTTTTGTTTGGTGAATGGATGCCGATGACCGAAGAGGGAGTGTATGAAGATGAAGAATGGATTTCTTTTCATTCTGATCGATTTATTCATGGGGCTGTGTATATTGGGGATTTTATGCAAGAATTTTTACAGTGGTTGGAAAAAAAAGGATCAACCGACCTAAAAATTTATGAAAATAAAGAAATAGAGCTTGTCAATTCGTCCTATATCCATAACAATAGAACTATAAAAGAAAAAAAAGCAAATGTTATTCGACATTATCAACAATTCCACATGTTTTATTAGGATAAAATATACGAAGATAGGAGAAGATTATTGATACGAACCATCGTTATTACCGTGATGTTGACAGGTGCTTTCTTTTTGACTGGTTGTTCGAACGATACGGGGACAGACCGTTTACAAAAAGTCGGATTACTTTTGGAAACAACGATCGACGATCAAACTTGGAATAGAAAAGGGTATGCCGGGCTTATATCCATTCGCGATACATACGATGTGGAGATGTTTGTAAAAGAGGAAGTTCAAAATCGGTCGGAGATTAATCGGGCTGTTGACGAGCTTGTTAAAAATGGCGTGAACCTTATTTTTGGACATAGCAATGTCTATGGCCGCCCTTTTGTTGAAATCGCTCCAGAATATCCACATGTTCATTTTGTTTATTTTAATGGAGGTCATTGGGAAGACAATGTGACGACCTTTAACTTCAACACACATGCGATGGGATTTTTCGCCGGTATGGTAGCGGGGAAAATGACGACAACAAACCACGTTTCCATCATAGCTGCTTACGAATGGCAACCGGAAATCGAAGGCTTTTACGAAGGGGTTAAATTTCAAAATGCCGATGCACAAGTGCGCATCAACTATGTCAACGATTGGAACGATGAAGGCACAGCGCTAGATGTTTATAACACAGAAAAAAATGAGCACGTCGATGTGTTTTATCCTGCTTCAGATGTCTTCAATGAACAAATTGTTACTAAAGCGAGCGAAGATAACCTTTATGCCATTGGTTATATGGAAGATCAATCTCAGATTGATCCGGACCTGGTATTGACAAGTACTATCCAACATGTTGAGAAACTGTATACATATGCGGCGGAACAATACAATGATGAAGCTTTAACAGGCGGTGTGGAAACATTCGACTTTCAGGATGGCATGGTTGCCATGGGGCCTTACAGCGACGATATGCCTGGCTATTTTCAAACGATCATGCATGAGGCGGTCAATACGTATATCGAATCCAACTTGCTACCTAACGAACATGCTATCGATTAAACCAACGACAATCCTTGCTTTAAAGCTAAAAATAGCTTAAAATTAGTACCAAGTCATAATAATTGATTATAAAATCATGTATAAGGGGATGGAGTCATGAATGCAGGCATATTAGGAACAGGGCATTACGTTCCTGAAAAAGTTTTAACAAACAAAGATTTAGAACACATCGTCGACACGAGTGATGAATGGATTCGTACACGGACCGGTATTGAAGAAAGACGCATCGCAAATGAGGCGATCGATACATCTGATATGGCTTATCATGCGGCAAAATCGGCGCTTGAAGAGGCAGATGTCAGCGCAGAGTCAATCGATTTGATTCTCGTAGCTACAGTGACGCCGGATACTCCTTTTCCATCAGTCGCTTGCATGATTCAGGAGCGTTTAGGTGCTATTAACGCTGCTGCTATGGATCTTGGGGCTGCTTGTGCGGGTTTTATTTACGGGCTTGTTACAGCGGAACAGTTTATTAAAACCGGGGTATATCAACATGTGCTTATTGTCGGAGCTGATAAACTTTCGAAGATTGTTGATTGGACCGACCGAAATACTTGCGTTCTTCTCGGCGATGGTGCAGGTGCGGCAGTTATCGGGCCTGTCTCAGAAGAAAAGGGAATTTTGTCGGTTGAGCTCGGAGCGGATGGCAGCGGTGGAAAATGGCTTTATCAAGATGAACGCGACTATATGGTTATGAATGGACGCGAGGTGTTTAAGTTTGCCGTTAGACAAATGCCTGAGTCATCGGTTAATGTTGTCGAAAAAATCGGTTATAATAAAGAAGATGTCGATTATTTGATCCCCCACCAAGCTAATATCCGTATTATGGAAGCGGCGCGAGAACGGCTTGGTATACCCGAAGATAAAATGGCAACATCGATCAAACGGTACGGAAATACGTCGGCCGCATCTGTGCCAATGGCTTTATCGGAAGAAGTAAAACGTGGTAGAATAAAGGACAATGATCTGATTGTTCTCGTCGGTTTCGGGGGTGGTCTGACATGGGGGGCGACAGCTATACGTTGGGGAAGTTAATGTCTTTTGAGTAGGAGGGGTACCAAATGGAAGAAAGGCGAGTCGTTGTTACTGGACTCGGGGCAGTGACACCGGTCGGTAACGATGTTGATACGATGTGGAATAACTTAACATCAGGCCGTTCGGGCATTGATTTTTTAACACGGTTGGACAAAGAGCAATTTCCCGCTAAAGTTGCCGCAGAAGTAAAAGATTTTGATCCGCTTGTGCATATTGAGAAAAGAGACGCCCGGAAAATGGATCTTTTCACACAATATGCAGTCGCTTCAGCGAAGATGGCCGTGGCGGATGCTGGGTTGACAATTGATGATTCCAACGCCAACCGTGTCGGGGTCTGGATCGGCTCTGGCATCGGTGGTATGACCACGTATGAAGAACAGTTCCATAAATTTCAAAAAAAAGGCTATCGTCGTGTCAGCCCGTTTTTCGTACCGATGATGATTCCGGATATGGCAGCGGGCCAAGTATCAATTCAGCTAGGGGCAAAAGGTATCAATTCGTGTACGGTGACTGCTTGCGCCTCAGGAGCTAATTCAATTGGTGATGCATTTCGAGCGATTCAGCGCGGTGATGCCGACTATATGATAACGGGGGGAACAGAAGCACCGATTACGAATATGGCGTTGGCCGGCTTCTCCTCGATGAAAGCTCTCTCGTTCAATGATGATCCGAATACAGCGAGCCGACCGTTCGACAAACATCGCGACGGATTTGTCATGGGTGAGGGCGCTGCCGTTTTAGTCTTGGAAACGCTCGAAAGTGCACAAAAGCGAGGCGCGCATATTTATGCAGAAATCGTCGGTTACGGCTCTACTGGTGATGCGTATCATATTTCCGCCCCAGCCGAAGACGGCGAAGGTGCTGCGCGTGCTATGCAGGAAGCTCTCGACGATGCAAAGATCAATCCGCGTGAAGTGACTTATATTAATGCACACGGAACGAGTACTGATTTAAACGATAAATATGAAACAACCGCCATTAAGCACGTGTTCGGTGACCACGCGAAAAAATTAGCCATTTCCTCGACAAAATCAATGACTGGGCATTTGTTGGGAGCAGCTGGCAGTGTCGAGGCAGTCGTTTCAGTTAAAACAATTGATAATGGAATCATCCCGCCAACCATTAATTATACAACGCCTGATCCTGAGTGCGACCTTGATTATGTTCCAAATGAAGCCCGACAACAAGACGTCGATGTTGTCATGAGCAACTCACTTGGATTTGGCGGTCATAACGTCGCATTGATTTTTCGAAAATATACTGCTGAGTAAATGCTGAAACCGGCTGTAATCGGCCGGTTTTACTATGTCAAAACAATGTTCAAAGCAGCCCCATGCATGATTTTTTAGGTCAAGGCATAGGATAGAATAAACACGGGACAAGCATGGGGTGGGGATATGGGGTATGCTTTTGTTTTTTTGCTCGGTTTTGGACTAGCTGTCTCCGGCGGTGTGACAATGATTGCGTATATGAACTTTTTACCAGCAGGATTGACTTGGATGGATTACGTTTTATTCGTTAAAGACCGGCCGGAATGTTACTTTTTACCGTTCGGCTTTTTATTGATGGCGCTAGCAATTTGGCGGTTTCCGAATAGACGATATTAATATTACGTCAAGTTTTTTGACAACCCTTTCGAGAATATTTTTTTTCATGATGGTCATAATGTATCGTAAGTGAATTTACAAAGCGAGGGTTGTTGTATGTTATATTTGCACGATGTATGGGTGAATTGGTTCGAAGGCGAGGAAAATGGTTATAATGTATGTTATTTTCACGAATGGCGCAAAGAGGATAAAATCGAGCTTTTAGACCAAGTCCCGCTCTTATACATAACCAAGGCGCTCTTTCAGTATGTTGAAAATGATATGTACGATTTACCACAACCGCTTTTGGAAGCTGTTTATCAGCGTGCTTATGCGCGCAAAGGCCAAGAACGAAAATGCCTTGACTATGCTTTTGTTGCAACGGATGGAGTTGATATTATTGCTGTCGATACGCTCGGCTACACGATTCCTATCCGCAAAAGCCGGCTTATTCCAAGGCAAGAGCAAATTGTTTATGATATGATTCAAAATGCCAAAGTCAAGTCCTTTCAATTCGATGATACAAACTATAAAAAGGAATACCATATACTGTCGATGGCACCTGAATTTATCTTCGGTCTGACACGACGAGAACGGCAATTGAAACAACTGCTAATGATAGGTTTAGATCAGCTTCGCACGTCCAATCATTTGGAGGAACTTCGCTACTGGTTAACCGAATGGGATCCAAAACAATATCCGTCAATCCGCTATATGGATGCAGACCGTGTTTGGAACACGTTGTACGAAGGGGTGAAATACGGATGGACACCAGCGCATGAAGATCTATGCGCCAAATTGATTAAAGGGCAGCCATTTTTAGAAAAAATATGGGAAAGTGAACAAAATCGAGAAGGCAACACGTCTAAACAACAATGAAGACATCCACTATGCTCATAACTTGTGAGTGTTGTGCGATTTTTATAAAGGGGCTCAGGCGGCGGATCATGGCTGCCATTTTTTGAGCTGCTGATACATTCATTGACGGGTTTTGAACGTTACGGTAATAATAACAGAAGTTAGCAATCAATGAAGCGAAGTTCACCCTTTTACGATGGACTTCGTTATAACGTTTATACATAAGAGCGCCTCCTAAAATTATTGTGTAGTTACTCTCGTTTTATCAAGGGGCGCTCTTTTTGTTGAGTTGATCGAAACAGAGGACATTTGACCCCCGATTGACAAAACGTCACTTCCTGTGGCACTGTCGGCATTCGGACGTCCTGTCCATCGCGGGAACAGACGTGTCCGGAGATCACTGAGAAGCAAAATGTGCCCGTTGGCAAGCAAATGTCTGCATTACACCATAAAGAAACGGTGTCCAGCTTTTTTACAGCTGAACACCGTTGTTATTTTGCTAAGTTTTGTCCCCGCCTCTTTCTTATTGTCGCGTGCTGATCTAGTTCCCATTTGGATCCGTTTATGACAAATGATTTTCGATATCTGCTTCTTTTTGCAGTTTGTCGACGAGCGTCTCGTATGTTTCAGCTTCTTTTTCTGTTTTGGCTTGTTCAATCAGATCCGACTCCATGTCCTCGAAAGATGGAATGTCCTGTTCTTCTTCACTTTGTTCATTCATTTGTTCCATCTGTTGTACATACTCATCATACATTTCCTTTAATTCTTCTTCAGTCGGCTCGATATCACCAGTTTCGCTAGCAATCAGCTTGTCCACTTTTACTTGTGTTTCAATTTCAGACATAGCCTCTTTCTCGTCTACACCTTGTTCCTCTAAGGTTTCGAATAATTCATCTGTCGATTCAAACCCATTTTCTTCAACGAGTTCATCCAATGTTTCATCAATTTCATCTTGTGATGCTTCAAATCCCTTGTTTTCTGCTTCCTGTACAATAAGCTCTTGACCGATTAAAGCTTCGATCATCTGTTCTTTGAGTTCATCTTGGTCAACCTCTTGTCCGGTCATTTGCGATTGCATGACGGCTTGTTGAAATTGACTTTCATATGCCGATTCAAACGTTTCCTTGGAAATTTCTTCACCATTGACTTGGGCAACAACTTCCGGAATGTCATCAAGCTCAGGTTCAGGCATTTCTGTTTCTTCTTGTTTGGCCTCATCATCGTCATGGTTATCATCCGCATCGCCATCGTCGCTGCATGCTACAAGCGCCAATGTGAGCAGTAAGAGTGATAAAGCTATGAGCCACTTTTTACGCATAATTATTCTCCTTTCAATATCGTGACAGCTATTGTAACAAATAAAAGAGATGTGTTAAACCTTTAAGGTCACACCTGGATACGATGCGGCGATTTAGGATTTATCGTATGCCATTAAGCATAGTTGAGCGTTTGTGCGGTCAAATTATTTTCGCACACGGCCTAATCCCATGGCTTTCTTTACTTTTCTGAGTGTTTTGTTTGCGACGGTGGAAGCTTTTTCTGCGCCACGATCAAGAATGTCATCAAGTTCAGCAGATTCGATCAATTCAGCATAACGCTTTTGGATCGGTTCGAGTAACCTAACGACAATTTCAGCGACATCTGCTTTAAACTCACCGTATCCTTTGCCGCTATATTTTTCTTCGAGCGTTGCGATCGATTCGCCTGTGCAGCTTGCATAAATCGCCAGTAAGTTAGATATGCCTGGTTTGTTTTCCTTATCATATTTAATGACACCATCAGAGTCTGTCACAGCACTTTTAATTTTCTTTCTAATTTTTTGTGGATCGTCGAGCATAGAAATAAATGCTTTTTCATTTTCATCTGATTTGCTCATTTTTTTCGTCGGATCTTTCAAGGACATAATGCGAGCGCCGACTTTCGGAATGCTCACTTCGGGAACGGTAAAAATGTCGTTAAAACGGTTGTTAAAGCGTTGCGCAAGGTTGCGCGTCAATTCTAAGTGTTGTTTTTGATCCTCGCCAACTGGAACGAGATCTGTATTGTAAAGAAGAATATCCGCTGCCATCAACACAGGATATGTCAGCAACGCTGATGGAACAGCTTCTTGTCGTGCTGATTTGTCCTTGTATTGTGTCATCCGCTCCAATTCTCCGACATAACTAATCGACTCAAGCATCCAGGCGAGCTGTGTATGGGCAGGTACTTCCGATTGGATGAACAAAGTTGATTTTTTTGGATCAATGCCTGATGCTAAATAAAGCGCTGCGAGCGAACGAATTTGTCGGCGCAGTTCTAGACGGTCTTGCGGCACGGTGATCGCATGTTCATCTACAATGCAAAAATAACAGTCATGTTCATCTTGCAGCTCCACGAACTGTCGGATCGCGCCTAAATAGTTTCCAATTGTTAGCGTACCGCTTGGTTGAATGCCTGAAAATATCGTTTTCATTTTTTGCACCTCACCTCAAAGTTTGTTTCCATTAAAAAAGGCTCATTTATCCCTGATAGAAGGGACGAATGAACCGCGGTACCACCCTTGTTATCCCGCTCTGTTTTCGGCGAGATCACTTTTGCGTGAATACAGCTCCAAAGTCCAATTCCAATTAACCTTGATGCTTGTTTCCACCAACCACAAGCTCTCTTAAATCAGCGGGTCATTGTACTACGCCTTTTTCATAGCTGAGTTTATGAATGTTTTATAATTATATCCTATAGTTTGCACAAAAAGCAAGATGCCTAGTCGGTTGTTAAGGCAGATGATGCTCTTTTTGGTTTTGGCTGAACAGCTTAAATCCATGCTCGTTTTCGCATAGGAGACTGACAGACAGATTTATGCCTTATTTATTATACTATATACGCAGGCGTCTAGTCTAGCTTGGCTGCAGATGAAAAGAAAACAAATAATTGGCAATTCGACAAAATCTAGTAAATCCCATTCATTTTTGCATGTTTGTCATTTATAATAGATTTGAAAATCATTTCAGGAGATTGATGGTATATGGGGAAGCGGTCATTTGCGTTCACAATCATGATGCGCATGCTGCTTATCGGGGGCTTGCTCATGACGATTCCCCCGTTGGTTACCAATGCGGAGAATACGGATCATGTTCAGTTTCATAAGAAAAAGCAAACGCGTATTAAGATAAAAGATCCGGAACAAATCTTTTTGCAGTTTGGTTTTGATTCCGGTCTGGATTTTGACTATCCGGATGCGGTAAGAGGCATCTATGTTACAGGTCCGTCAGCCGGTGGTAGTCAATTTACGACACTTCTCGATCTGGTGGAATCTACTAATTTAAATGCAATGGTGATTGATGTTAAAGAAGATCACGGTCACTTAACCTTCAAACCTGAGAAAGGTTCGCCTTACGAAGATGTCACCGAAGATTACATTGATGACCCGCGCAAAATGTTGGAAACCCTCGAGGAAAAGGGCATTTATCCGATTGCAAGGATCGTTGTTTTCAAAGATTCACAGCTTGCTCAAAAGCGCCCTGACTTATCTTTTACAAAAGATGGTAAGGTGTGGGTAAACAACAAGGGTGAGGCGTTTGTTAATCCATTTGAAAAAGAGGTATGGGACTATAACGTGCAGCTAGCTAAACGAGCAGCCGAGCTTGGCTTTCAAGAAATACAATTTGATTATGTTCGTTTTCCGGAAGGTTTTGAAAAACGTGATGACGAACTGGAATATTCCAAAGGTGATTATGCCGATGCCAAAGACGGCAATATTAAACGACGCGTCCAGGCGGTCACTGATTTTGTTGCTTATGCGCGTGAAGAGCTAGCGCCTTATGGAGTGGATGTAGCAGTTGACATATTCGGTTACGCTGCCACAATTGAAGAAACGCCAGGCATTGGACAAAACTTTGCCAAAATCTCGGCTAACGTCGATGTCATTTCGTCCATGATTTATCCGAGCCACTGGACGGCTCATTATTTCGACATTCCATTGCCGGATAAAGAACCGTACCGATTAGTGACAGAATATGCCAAAGTGGAAAATGAGGTCCTCGGTGAATTGGATGATCCCCCTGTATCGCGCCCATGGATCCAAGATTTTGAAGCTCCGTGGCTGTACGATGGTCCGGCAAAAAAGTATGGGAAAAAAGAAGTTGAAGCCCAGATCAAGGCGTTAAATGAAAATGGTATTGATGAATTTCTCATTTGGAATCCGAGTAATTCCTATACCGAAAATGTCGATTATACACCGTTGGATTGACTTCCGACATTTGCTGTCAAAGAAACAGCTGCAGGAAAGGAATGATATTGCGTGTTTTATGTTTAGATTATACGCGACCGGGCATAGTAGTTTTAAGGGTTTTACCGGTCGCTTCATTTAAGGTACATTTTTACAAAAAGCGTTTAAAACGTTGGCGATCGGGAATAGTAACAATAAACTAAGAACAATTTGTGAACAATTTAGCAAATGCGCATCTTTTTTCCAATTCATCCTACCTTTTACTTGACAAATGATGTATAATTTACATATAAGATAATTTAAATTGATTATTATTTAATAATCTGGCATATGTTTATTCTCATGAACATATACACTTACAGAATGAGGAGTGACGTTTCATGGTAACACTTTATACCTCACCAAGCTGTACATCCTGCCGGAAAGCCAAGTCCTGGTTGGAAGAGCACAACATTCCCTTTAAAGAGCGCAACATTTTTTCTGAAGCCCTAACACTGGATGAAATCAAAGAAATTTTGCGCATGACCGAAAACGGGACAGATGAAATTATTTCGACCCGCTCCAAGGTCTTTCAAAAATTAGATGTTGATATCGATCAATTGCCCATGAGAGAATTATTCCAATTGATTCAGGAAAATCCTGGCTTATTAAGACGGCCGATTATCCTTGATGAAAAACGATTGCAGGTTGGTTATAATGAGGACGAAATTCGCCGCTTCCTGCCGCGGAAAGTTCGCACATTCCAGCTGCGTGAAGCACAGCGCATGGTTAACTAGCCCGTTTACGTATAGACGAGTATAATGCAGCAGAAACAAACGCAGATTTTTTCCGGGCAGATCTGCGTTTTTTTCATGGTTAGAAACAGCGTGTCTGTGAGAAAATAAGTTAAAATATTCTAGTGACAAAAGAAGGATTTTCGTTTAAAATAGGATATCAATTACGAATAGGCATTTAAATTTTCAAAATACCACTTTGTATCATACAATAGGAATAAAGAAAGCAAATGATGAAAAGAAAATATACACCAAAAGCATCTCCCATTTGATGGCGGTTTGAGATATACTGGGGTAAGGTTGATGTGGATTGGGCCAACTCCATTTTTATATTTTAAAAGAAGGGAGAGTCGCATATCATGGAGATAGAGCGTATCAATGAGAATACGGTTAAGTTTTATATTTCATATAGTGATATTGAAGATCGCGGTTTTGAACGTGAGGAAATCTGGTACAATCGCGAACGCAGCGAACAATTATTTTGGCAAGTGATGGATGAAGTCAATTATAAGGAAGATTTTAATGTTGACGGCCCATTGTGGATTCAAGTACAGGCATTGGAAAGCGGATTAGAGATCATTGTGACAAAAGCTCAAGTGTCTAAAAACGGCGAGCGACTTGAACTGCCGACAGGCGATGGAAAAACGATCGATATCGAAGTGGATGAAAAAATTGAAAACATGCTGGAGAATAAATTTGGCCGTCGTGATGATGTGGACGACAGGGAGGACGGCAACTTGTCCTTAATTGTTCGGTTGGCTGATTTTGAGGATGTCATCCAACTGAGCCATTATTTGAAACAACATGAAACAGTAGATATGGACAGCGGCCTTTATTTCTATGATGATCATTACTACCTATACCTCGAATTCTTCTATGATGATGTTGACGATGACATTCAAGAAGACATGATTAGCCAAGTTTTTGAATTTGCTGATGATACCGATGTAACGATTCATGTTTTGGAAGAATATGGCAAACAGATTTTTGCTGAAGACACGTTCGCGCAAATCAGAGCATATTTCCCGGCATAGCTATAGACACCTGAAAAGAACGGTGTCTATTTTTTTGTTCTTAGGCAGGAAAAATGGTGCTGAATGTCGAAAATAATTGGTAGAAGGAGGTGCATTTGATGCTGCAGGCAAAAACTGAAGACGGATCTATCGTGACCCTTGCGTCGCTTACGAAAGCGGAGATTGCTAGTAAACGGCATGAACGCTTCTTTTGTCCTGCTTGTCATGAACAAGTGATCGTAAGGGCAGGAGAGGCCGTCATCCCGCATTTTGCCCACAGGGAAAGGAGCGCTTGCGTCAACCATGAGGGCGGGGAAGGGCCTGTTCACGAAAAAGGGAAACTGCTTTTGTATCAATGGCTTCGCAGACAGAATCTCTCCGTACGTTTGGAAAACTACTTACCAGATATTAACCAACGCCCCGATTTATTAATAACCATCCGAAATAAGCACATTGCACTTGAGTTTCAATGCGCTCGCATCCCGATTAAACGAATCATGGCTCGAAACCGCGGTTATCATCAATTAGGTATGATACCGATATGGGTGCTCGGTGCAGATCATTTCAAACGATTGCATCGTCACGGTCTGAAGGTTGACCCGTTTCTGCGCCGGTTCATTCATCATTTTCCACCTAAAATGGCCCCCGTCTTATTCTTCTTTGATCCTGAGACGCGTATATTCATCACATGTGCTGATTTATTTTTGACAAAGGCAACCCGCGCACTCGGTAAATTTCGTATGCAAAAACTTGATCGACTCGCATTTCCCGATATATTTCACACGAGTTTGTTTCAACCTGAGGAACTGTATGCATTATGGGAAAAAGAAAAACGTCATTTTCGCCTGAACCCGAATTTTGCATTCCCTCTGTACGGACAGCAACGGGCGTGGCATGAATGGTTGTATGCAAAACACGTGTACAAAGACGCGTTGCCTTCCATCGTTTATTTACCCGTTTCGTCGCAATATATGATGATGTCACCACCGTGGGATTGGCAAAGCCGCCTCTGTTTAGAATTGTTGACACCGCTTCCGCTTGGTGGCACATTGACGTTAGCTCAATGTGAAAAACTTTTGCACGACCACATGGCCAACCGACAAACATTTCCTTCATTTCTCTCCGCAAACAACCCGATTGAAGAATATCTCCACCTATTGGAACAGCTGCAAATAGTAATGAGACGTTCCCCTCGTCATTTCGTCAAAATCAATCCTATTCGTTTTTACAACCATATCGAGGAAGCGGTACAAGCCGACAGGCGATTGATGAAACAGCTCAGACAGCTCAATCGAGCAAAACAGAAGCATGATTGGTGATATATCCGTTATACTAAGAAGGAGATCGTGCATACAAATAGAATATAAAAATGGAAGACAGTTACCAAATAAGGAGGAAGATAAACGTGGCTAAAACAACGAAATCGTTGCCGACGCGAGACGAGATTCCTGAGGAGCGAACGTGGAGACTGGAGGATATTTTTGCAACCGATGATGATTGGGAAAAAGAGTTTAAGGCATTGCAAGCGGATATACCAAAAATAACGGATTACCGCGGGAAACTAGCTGATGGAGCACAAACGCTTGTCGATGTGCTGCAATTGCAAGACGCATTATCCGAGCGGCTTGGAAAATTGTATACATATGCCCATATGCGGGCAGATCAAGATACGACGAATACGTTTTACCAAGCTCTCGAGTCCCGAGCTGAAACGCTTCTTTCATCAGCTGCCAGCGCGATGAGTTTTATCGTTCCGGAGATTTTATCGATAGATGAAACAGTGTTGAATCGCTTTCTGGAAGCGAACGAAGACTTGCAAAAATACAAGCACACATTGGATGAAATCAATCGCCAGCGCCCGCATGTGTTGAGCGAACGTGAGGAAGCGTTGTTGGCTGAGGCCGCAGAGCCCTTAAATAATGCAGGACAAACCTTCACCATGTTGAACAATGCCGACTTAACATTTCCAACGATAAAAAACGAACAAGGTGAAGATGTTCAACTAACGCATGGCCGTTATATCGGTTTTCTTGAATCTAAAGACCGAAATGTTCGAAAACAGGCGTTTAAAGCGATGTATGAAACATATGGTCAATTTATTAATACATTTGCTGCAACACTGTCCGGGACTGTAAAGAAAAATAATTTCAATGCAAAAGTGCGTCGTTATGAATCAGCACGTCAAGCGGCTTTGGATGCTAATAATATACCTGAGAAAGTTTATGATAATTTGGTTGAAGCCGTGAATGATAAGTTACCGTTGTTGCACCGCTATGTTTCTCTTCGTAAAAAAGTGCTCGGTGTCGATGAACTGCACATGTACGATATGTATACACCGCTTGTACAGGATGTGGAGATGAACATATCGTATGAAGAGGCCCAGCAATACGTGCTTGATGGTCTTGCACCGCTCGGAGACGATTATATAAATATCGTCAAAGAAGGTTTTCAAAATCGCTGGATCGATGTTGAAGAAAATAAAGGAAAGCGCAGCGGAGCCTATTCATCGGGGGCGTATGGCACAAATCCGTATATTTTGTTGAACTGGCAAGGGACGCTTAACGATGCCTTTACATTGGCACACGAATTAGGTCATTCGGTTCACAGTTACTATACGCGCAAATCACAGCCGTTCCGCTATGGTAACTATTCCATTTTCGTAGCGGAAGTCGCATCAACGTTAAATGAAGCTTTGCTCAATGACTATATGTTGAAACATTTGGACGATGACCGGAAAAAAGCGTATTTATTGAACCATTTTCTCGAAGGATTTCGCGGAACGGTTTTCCGCCAGACGATGTTTGCTGAATTTGAACATGACATTCATGTGCGCATGCAAAATGGCGAAGCATTGACCGCTGACAAGCTCACAGAAATCTACTACAATTTGAATAAAAAATATTTTGGCGATGATGCCGTCTCTGATGAAGAAATCGGTTTGGAATGGGCACGCATTCCGCATTTCTACATGAACTATTACGTTTACCAATATGCAACAGGGTATTCGGCAGCGACTGCGCTTGCATCATCCATTTTGAGCGGTGAGGATGGGGCTGTCGATCGTTATATCAACGATTTTCTGTGCGCCGGAAGCAGCGATTACCCGATCGAAATTTTGAAAAAAGCTGGTGTCGACATGACATCGAAAGAACCGATCACTGCATCCTTAGACGTATTTGCAGACAAATTAGCGGAATTGGAACAATTGCTTGTTTTAAATTGATGAACAGGATCTATGACAGGTTGTGACAAACGAACTTAAACAATGTAAAACAGAAACAGCACAGGTAGGAAGTAGCGGTCGCACCTCGGAAAATCAGCTGTTTATTTAAATGAAATGAAGTTCTTCGTAGAGGACACCTCTTGTTCGGTGTCCTTTTTTGTTCATTTTAAATCCACTCCGTCTGCACATATTCTTTCGGCTGCTTAGTTATTTTGTTTAATACATCCGCCCGCGAAATGTCCGTCGATGGAAAAAGGAAAAAATGGTCATATACAGCGAGATAAACAGCAGAGGAAGTGTAATAAACAATGGAATGAGTTTCATCAAGCCGAGGAAATTCAAGAAAAAGGCGATGACCGTCAACACAAAAAATAAATAAGGACTAAGTTCTCGCAACACTAATCCCTCCTCATGATACTTATTCTTAGGTTATGCATTATGTATTCGCCTTAGAAGTTTGACATTTTTGTGAAAAACTGAACGCTCTATTGCACGTTGCGGCAACGTCTGCTACAATAAAAAATGTGAGATGAATCACAAACAAGCCCCCCTTTGTTTGATTGCATACTCTCCCATCCCCTTGCAATATAAATAACTTTGGCGAAAGCCTTAGTTCAAAAGAAAGGACATGCGTTTCTTGCCGCATGCCCTTTCTTTTTTTATTCGGCGCTATATTGCCAAAATGTGCCGTGTTTCACAGGGACCTTCTTGACGATTCGTTTGAGTTGAAGTTTTTTCATCTCTCGTTCTGTTTTTGCCAAGCTCCAGTCGTAGACGACGGAGATTTCTTTTGATCCGACAAATTCATAAAACGCTAAAAAGTCTTCGAGCGGAGGTTTCGTAGAAGGTATAATGGTATCTTTTTGCAGCATTTGTTTAAGTATGCGGACGTAAATGTCGTACGGATAAAGGCCGGATATTTTTATCCCGTGCTGTTCAACGAATTGGTTGAAAAACACAATGGCTGGAATATAATCGACTTCCATTTCGTTGGTCAATTTAAAATCACAGTGCAGCGCCTTTTTGGCCGATGTCGAGTAAAGATCATTTTGAAACTCGTCGACGTCAAGTTTTGCTTCGTACGCACAATTGATTAAAACAGCTTTGTCCGATATGTCTTGCTTTTTTAAAAACAAACTTTCTTGGACTTTGCGAAGGAAAATGCGCCCTGCTTTTTTTCCTTGCAATTCGGCTGCCTTGATAGCAAGGGCGGCAAACCAAGGTGTTGAGACCGGATTTTCAATCCATAGATCACCGTCACAGCTCATGCCTGTTCGTTGGGCGGTTTTTTCCCAGATGGCTTTCAATTTTAAAGGCCGATCGAACTTGTCCTTGTTCAATGTGTTTAAATGGCCGCTCAGTATGGGCCGGAGTGTGAAATAGCGTCCGTACTCTACCGATAGCTTTCTTAAGTATGGCTCCAATGACCAGCACTCAGGGCAAAGCAGATCAATAAAGACGTAAATTTCCACAGGCTTTTGCATGACATCAACATAGCTATATGTTTCCGATGTGTATGTATCACCTGAGTGCTGTGGCCCATGATGATGCCAATTCACATCGATTCTCCTTTCTTTCATTCTGGTGTGTTCATCATATGGTTTGCCGTCATGGTGAGTTTTTCAAATATAGCTGTCCGGTACGGTTCTTCAATTTGTGCTTCGTCTAGCGCTTGGTCCATACATTCGAGCCAGGCGTCACGCCGTTCAGGGGTGATGGGAAATGGCAGATGGCGCCTGCGCATCATCGGATGACCGCGATCTTCAACATACCAGCGTGGACCGCCCAAAAACATCGTTAAAAATAAACGTTGTTTTCGTGCCGTCTCTGTCAAATCGGCTGGAAAAATTGGAATGAGTTGGGGATGTTTGCCGACGCGTTTGTAAAAAGCGGTGACAAGCCGGTCGATGGCTGCAAAACCGCCGATAGCTTCATAGATGGTGCCGGGTTGTGTTGTCATGTTTTTCTCTCCTCACGTATTTACGTCATATTTTAGCAACGTCCTAAGACGGGGCAACTGATCTGGTTGTTGCTCGTTTTTCCCAGCTCGTGAAGTAAAAAAACGTTTGATTTTATTCGGCGTTTCCCGCTGCGGAATAGCTAATGTGTCTAACAGGTTGCGGAATACGGTTAAGCCCGTTTTATAGTCTGTTGCTTCGACTTCTAGTTCGTAATCCTTTCGCCCGTTATACATACTTTCATCTAAAACAACGATGGTTTGCTTGTAGGTTTGCTGCCGTCGTTTCGTTACCAATTGACCTATGTAATATAAATCGCTTAAGGCGATGCCTTTTTTTTGCAACTGGCGTGTGACATTTGGTGCTTTCGAATGCTGTCCTGAAAGCCAGCGTTCTTTTTCCTGTTTTGTCAAAGGATCATGGGTCTCCAACAAACCGTCGGGATGCGGTTCTTTTAAAGTCAGGGTATAAGTGCCGTTTTTTTCACGGATTCTTAGAGCACTTCCGTATGTTTTCAACAGATAATCGGCAGTTTCAAAATAATAATTCGTTTGTTTAACTGCTTCGTCTGGGAAAGCTAAATAACTTGCTAAGCGGTTAAATTCATCTGCAGTGAGCAGATTTTTAAATTCAATTTCCACTTCTTGCACCATTGTTGATTTCCTCCTTGGTTGTATTTGATTATGGCTAATCGTCAAATTTTATGCAAATAAAATGTAATGCTAATGGATGTCACTGGAAAGCGAGGGAGGTACGAACACCTAGACGATTTATGTTAAAATAAAACTAGTAAGTGTCGTTAAAAAGACAGGTGGTGTACAATATGAATTGGGAAGCATTGCTTGCACCGTATGCGCAAGCTGTGGAAGAATTGAAAGTCAAACTAAAGGGGATGCAAGCGCAATTTGAACACGAATCGACCTATTCGCCGATCGAATTTATTACAGGACGGGTAAAGCCTGTTGCCAGTATTTTAGAAAAGGCTGAAAGCAAACGAATTCCCCTCGACCGCATTGAACAAGACATTCAAGATATTGCCGGAGTTCGTGTCGTTTGTCAATTTGTTGATGATATTTATTCGATCGTTAAAACGATTCGCTCGCGTAAAGATTTGAAGATTGTTGAAGAAAGAGATTATATAGCTGATAACAAAGAAAGCGGCTACCGTTCGTATCACATCATCATTGAGTATCCAGTAGAGACGATACACGGAGAAAAGAAAGTGATTGCGGAAATCCAAATCCGGACATTAGCGATGAATTTCTGGGCGACGACCGAACATTCGCTGAACTATAAATATAAAGGTCGCATCCCGACGGAGATCAAAACACGGCTTAAACGCGCGGCAGAAGCAGCGTTTAAATTGGACGAAGAAATGTCTAAAATCAAACACGAAGTCCAGGAAGCACAGCGTATTTTTCATCGAAAATAAACGGACTTCTCAATGGGTGGTAAAGGATGTAAATGAAGGAGAGGAAAGCATTGAAATTTAAGATCGTCTCAAAAGGCGATGAACGATCAAATAACATTAAACGAATGATGAAGCAATATTTAACCGATTTTGATTTGGAGTATGATCAAAACAATCCCGATCTGGTGATTTCTGTCGGCGGCGATGGTACGTTTTTGGAGGCTTTTCACCGCTACATCCATCGTCTTGATGCAACGGCATTTATCGGTGTCCATACAGGGCATCTCGGTTTTTATGCAGATTGGGTGCCGGATGAAGTGGAAAAATTAATTATTGAAATTGCTAAGACACCGTTTCAAATCGTCGAATATCCGCTTTTAGAAGTCATCATCCGTTTTAAATCGGGCGGAACCGAAAACCGTTTCCTCGCCTTGAATGAGGCGACGATTAAAACAGCAGATGGCTCGGTTGTATTCGATGTTGAAATCAAAGGGGAACATTTTGAGACGTTTCGCGGCGATGGGCTTTGCATTTCCACACCATCCGGTAGTACAGCTTACAACAAAGCTTTAGGCGGGGGAATCATTCACCCGTCGCTTGAGGCGATCCAGCTGACGGAAATGGCTTCGATTAACAACCGCGTGTTTCGGACCATCGGCAGTCCGCTCATTTTACCAAAACACCATACATGTATGCTGAAGCCGCTTGTTGACCGGAGTTTTTTAATCACGATTGATCATTTGACCGAGACGTATACAAACGTTAAGTCGATCCAGTGTCGGGTTGCCAAAGAACGGATTCGCTTCGCCCGTTTTCGTCCATTTCCGTTTTGGAATCGGGTGCGTGATTCGTTCGTTGCTGAAGATGATTCTTCGTTTATATAATAAGCAAAACGACATAGGTGAAGGATCATGAAATGGACCATAGATAAAAAGCATGAAGGAATGACCGTGCGTCATTATTTGCAAAACGTGCGTGGCTTTTCCCGCCGGTTGTTAAGAAGCATTAAGCATGACGGAGGTTTTATCAAAGTTAATGGCAAGCCGGAACATCTCGCATTTCTGTTAACGGCAGGGGATGTGCTCGCTGTTCGTTTTCCCGAAGAGAAAAAAGGTGTTTATATGCAACCAGAACCGGTTCCGTTATCGATCGTTTATGAAGATGATGCGATTCTTGTCCTTAATAAGCCAGCAAAGATGGCAACGATTCCTTCCAGACATCATCCGACCGGAACGCTTGCCAACGGGATTTTGCATCATTACAAAACCAATGACATCCCTTATACGATACATGTCGTTACCCGACTTGACCGCAATACATCGGGACTTGTTCTCGTTGCAAAACATAAATACAGCCATTCCATTCTTTCAGCAGACCAGAAAGCCGGTGGCATTAGAAGAAAGTATCAAGCCATCGTTGAAGGGGATCTTGCTCAACCTAAAGGTTCCATTTGCTTACCGATCGGGCGCAAAGACGGCTCGATCATCGAGCGAACGGTTACACAAGCAGGAAAAAAGGCGACGACTCACTATACGACAGTCCGAAAAACAAACGAACACACTTTCGTTGATATTGAACTGGAGACGGGGAGGACGCACCAAATTCGTGTGCATTTTGCCCATATTGGCCATCCGCTTGCTGGCGATAATTTGTACGGTGGGTCTTGTCAAAGAATCAACCGGCAAGCATTGCATTGTTGCGAACTCATTTTGCATCACCCGATAACGAAAAAGCGCCTCGTTTTTACATCAGCGCTTCCAAATGATATGGCAAAACTGTTCGCTTAAATTCAGATACAACGTTTGAAACGACTCATGGAATGCGATATCGTGTAAAAAAAACCGGCCCTGAATCATCGACAGGTGCCGGGTTTTGTTTATTCAAACATATATTTTTTCGTCCGCGAGTGAACGTTCAAAACAATACCAATGATGATCATGGACGTCAATGTCGTACTGCCTCCAAAACTTAAAAAAGGTAAAGGGATACCAGTGATCGGCAACAGGCGAATGGACATGCCAATATTTTGAAACACTTGGTAGGCAAACATACCGATCATACCCGTTACTAAGTAGCTGCCATAGCTGTCATTACTTTTTAACGCGATATGGATCATGCGATAGATGAGTAAAAAAAACAAGGTCACGACAACGCTGGCACCGATAAAACCAAATTGTTCAGCAACGGCCGTAAAGATCATGTCGGTATGTTTTTCCGGAACATAAACTTCCATTGTATTCATTCCCTTGCCGAATAACTGACCTGAACCGATGGCAAGCATTGCATAAATAAGTTGATAACCGGATTCGGCGTATTGCTCAGGATGAAGCCACCCATAAAACCGGCCCGATACGTGATTGAACACAGATTCTTCAAGAAACGTTGCAATAGGGCCGGGGAAAAAATACCAGATGGCAACAAGAAGGATAACTATTCCAACTCCCGATAGTATAACGGTTAATATGATACGCCAACGTATACCTGATACGAGAATCATGCATGCGGTTATACTGGCCAAAATCAGGGCGCTTCCTAAGTCCGGCTGAACCATAATCAAGCCCATGGGGGGGAGTGAGGCGAACATCATTTTCGCCAATAGCCATAGATCGCTCTTCGTCGTCTTTTGGATAAATTTTGCATGATGCCGGTACATAATGTGCGCCAGTGCCAACACGAGAAAAATTTTCATAAATTCTGCTGGCTGAATCGTCCCGATACCGGGAAAAGCAAGCCAGCTCCAGGCCCCGTTTGCTTCAATGACAATCGACTGCGGAAAACGCAATGCCAACATGAGTAGCATAACGATGCCGATCGTGTATAAACTCCATGTGATCTGCCGGAAACGGTCATAGTCAATCCACATTATAAGCAGGATCAAGATACCACCGGCAACATAGTAAATGGCTTGGTCGCGTAAAAAATGTTGATTCGCATATTTTGCCGGTAAGTACGGTTCGATTGTATATAAGGTAAACAAACTGACAATGGCTAGAAGAAAAACAATGAACAATAATGTGTAATCGATATTCCAACGGTTTTGTTGATTTTTCATAGTTTTAACCTGACTTTCTGTTTATTCTCGGACTGCTACTGTCTATTTTAACAAAAAATATATGATCTTCGCTTTATAGTACACGAACGTTTTAACAGTGTGAGAAGAAGCATTCTATATAAGCAAGTGTACACCAAATAACACATTTTTTTAAGTCGTCATTTTTTCCGGTTCTGTTTTCTATTATTGAACAACGTGCGAGAAAGTCAAGCACCCCTGTGCAGTCGACACTCACAATTGGTACAATAAACGAATGGAAAAAAAGAAATGCGAGAGGAAGTGGAAATGTGGATAAACATAAAAAAGATTGGGTTTATGCACAATCAGCTCTAGAAAGTAAACAAATAGATTCCTTTCGCATGTCGTTTTTACATATGCACCCTTACGATCAGGCGCAATTCTTTCAAGCGCAAGACCGCGACATGCGAATGGCTATTTACACCTACTTATCCCCCGATGAGATGGCGGAAATCATGGAAAATATTGAACTGGAAGCGACCGAACGCTATTTCACGGAAATGGATCCGCGCTTTTCTTCGTTTATATTGGCGAAAATGCCGGCGGACGATGCTGTCGATATTTTAAACAAAATGGAAAAAGATAAAGTCGCCAGTTTTCTCACGCTTATGGATGAAAAAGCTGCCGCTGAAATTAAAGGGCTGCTCCATTATGAGGAGAAAACAGCCGGAAGCATCATGACGACTGAATTTGTTTCGGTGTATAAAACACAGACGGTTCAACAGGTGCTTCAGCAATTAAAAGAAGAGGCACCTGTGGCGGAGACGATTTATTATTTATATGTGCTTGATGAGGACAAACGTCTCGTCGGGGTCGTATCATTGCGCGATTTAATTATTGTTGATGCGGATTCGACGATCGCGGACGTTATGAACGAAAACATCGTCAAAGTTTCCGTTGCTAAAGATCAAAAGGATGTTGTGCAAACGATCCAAGATTATGATCTTTTAGCACTTCCAGTCGTCGATTTTCAACACCATTTGCTCGGCATTGTGACCGTCGATGATATTTTAGATGTCATGGATGAAGAAGCAAGCGACGACTATTCTAAATTAGCGGCCGTTTCCGATTTACAGCGCCCTGATGACAGCCCGGCTATCGCTGCTAAAAAACGGCTACCATGGCTCATTATTTTGCTTTTTTTAGGCATGTTGACGGCGAGTTTGATCGATCAATTTGAACAAACGCTCAGCCAAGTGCCGCTTCTGGCAATCTTTATCCCGTTGATCGCCGGGATGGCTGGAAATACAGGTACACAGTCGCTTGCAGTCGCAGTGAGAGGATTGGCAACGGGGGGGTTTGGTAAACAAGGGAAAATGAAGTTGATGCTTCGGGAAACGACAACGGGTCTTATCACCGGTACGGTATGCGGCATTGTTGTCGTAGGGATTATTTTCTTTTGGAAAGGCGAACTATACATGGGCATGCTCGTCGGTGGATCTTTGCTTGTTACGCTAACCGTCGCCACGCTTTCTGGTTCGATTATTCCGCTGATTATGGACCGCCTCAAAATTGATCCAGCTGTCGCTTCCGGTCCGTTTATCACAACGATTAATGATATTACTTCGACGATGATTTATTTCGGTTTTGCCACCGTATTCTTAGGCTTTTTATTATAGACGAAGCTTTACACACGATTCTCTTTAGGTTCATATACTGGATTGAATGAATCCATTGTGTAAAGGAGCGATGAGCATGCGCAAAAAAGGATTTGCACATGATCCACTGCTTTATCTCGATCAACCTGACATCCATAAGCCAAAAGCTTCCATGCAAGACCTTTACAAAACACCGTCAAGACCACAAGCAGATGCGGCAGGGAAACGGATTAAATCGCCGACATCATTCAGGCGGAGCCAGGCTTTCGGAAGTACCGACCAAATACCGGATGAAGATGCATTCGCACCCATTGGAACTGATTCAGTTGTAGACGATGAATCGCTTGAAGAGGCATCTGATGATCTAAAAGATGACAAAGATTCGCTTCGACGGAAACCGTTCAAGGAAATGACTTTGGATGAGAAGGTGAATTATTTAGCTAACGCGACGAACCACATCCCAAGTGTTCGGTGTGAAGTAAAAACGAAGGAAAAGAATTATCGCGGCATTATTATGAGTCGTGAAGAAGACGTTATCGTTATGCGGATAGGTAAACGACGCCTGAAAATACAGATGGGTGATATCGAAAATGTTCGTTTACTCGGCTTTTAAAAAGAAAAAAACACCGCAGGAAAGAGGATCCCCCTCTTTCCCATGGTGTATAACTGAACTTAAAATGCGCAAATTGCTGGCAGACATGTGACGTGGCAGAAGCAGTCGGCATCGACAGTGATGCATACCCCCGTTGCCCGCAAGTAACCTGTTTTTTGATCCACAGGGCTCGCTGGATTCGGATCGGTATCGTGTGGATCTCGCAACATTTCCAAAACGGCGCAGCAGTCATCTGTCACTTTTTTCACGCGGAAGTAGAAGCTTCCTCGAATGTCACCGATATTTTCCGGATGGGCTCCAAAACCTTTAAATGGTAGACAGCCGTCTTGGCAGTAGAGAAGTACCGGCACCGTATCCAAACCGTGCGAAGTTTCTGTTTCCCCGAGTAAATCGGTGATTGATTGTTCACAGCTTGAGTCACAGCAGTTTTCGATCACATCGTGTTGTGCCTCGGCAATCTCCTTTAAAATGTCGCATACACAGTTTCCCGTATGATGCTGTTTTCCACAACTCATGAGAGATGTCTCCTTTCTTGTGTTGGATTGCTATCCCTAATAGACTATGTGGAATGCCGCTGTTGGTGTGGGCAGGCGTTGGTTTGTTTGGATAATTATCTGCATCTAAACAGGCGTATGTCTATGACATCATCAGAAAGGGTGACATAAACTAATATGGACTATGTTTCTATAAAGGAGCGATAAGATGTCCGAGGAAAAAAATAAAAAAGTGATTCACGTTAAAGATTTGACCATCAAGGCGGACAATGTTTATTTTGAACAACCACCGCCACGGCCGAGACCCCGTTGGAATCCGTTTTTTTTCGGGCCGCCGCGCATGGCTAAAGAAGAAGCGGAACAAAAAAATGGAGGATATAACGATGCGCATTCCTCCGACAGCGAGAAAGAACGACAAGATAGAAAACCTTTTTCTTGGATTTGAAATGGCAGCTCATTGCAGCTGTCTTTTTTTGAAGGAGCATGCATATTTCTTGCCAAAAAGGGGTAAAGTCGTATAACTAGATGGTAAGACGATGGGGGGATGGAATGATGGGATATATTTTACCGGTTGTGCATGAGCAATATAACGACTATTACAAACACATCGGTCATAAGAAACGTCCATTTCACGTTGAACAGCCGTATAAAACGACTCCGTCTCAACCGGTGAGGCGGGATAAGCTCGCCGTTTACGAAGACCGACTGACCAAAATGAATGCATCGTTTTATAAACGGCGAAGGCATGCCAAAGGCTTGGAAAAAATAACTGGGAAAGGACGCCATATCGATCGGTATGTTTAATCTTTTTTTCGAGTTGGTTTTTCCGCAAACGGCAAGATGTACAGCTGCTCGCCTTCAAGGTATTCGGCATAAAATACATCTTCGGCACGCTCATATTGCTGTTGGGCGAGCTCGGCATTGAGCCAGCTTTCATCAAAACCGGCTTCATACACGTTGTCCCACAGCACTTCACCATCACTAATAAAAGTGCTGGCAATTTTCGGTTCAGACGGTGGGATATTGAGATCTTTTTTCGTTGGCGTTTGGTATGGCGCTTTTTGCAACACCGAAATGTTGCCATTGGTTTCGAGAATGGCATATTCGACTTCCTGGATGGAAAAAACACTTTTATCACGCAGCAGGTGCTGCAGTTCACCGATATCAATGCGGTTCTTTTTCATAACATCGCGCATGATCGTTCCCTTATGGATGACGATAGCCGGTTTTCCTTCAAGAAGGTAACGGGTTCGTTTAAATCGTTGTGTGACCATTTCTACAATGTACAACAAACCACCCCAAAGGAGGATAACATAACCGATTTCCAAAATCCCTGCTTTCTCATCGAAAAGGGCATTCCCTACCAATTCGCCTAATACTAGCGCGGTGATAAAGTCAAACGCCGTCAGCTGAGAGATTTGTGTTTTACCAAGTATTTTGGTTAATAAAAACAGTGCAGTAAACCCGAATAATGTTTCGTATAACATCGGAAGTAGATTGCTCATTTTGCATTCCCCCTTGATCCGTTAGCCTGCCCACAAAAGTGAAAATCATGTAAAAAAACAGACCTTTTATGCCGTTAGGTCTGTTTCTAAATGTTTAACCATCGTAACGTGGGGAATGCCTGCATCCATGAACTCGTCTGATACGGTTTGATAACCGAGCTGTTTATAAAATTTTTCTGCATGTTTTTGGGCGTTGAGCTTGGCTTTTTGTCCGCCGTTTTTAACAATCTCTCGCTCCATAGCTTGAATAAGCTGTTTGCCATAGCCATTGCCTCGTTCGTTTTTTAAAACACAGATGCGCTCTAATTTTCCGTATCCATCGACCCAGCGCAAACGGCTTGCAGCAATAGCTTTACCATTTAATTCGCCGAGAAAATGGATGGCTTCGTCTTCATGTTCATCAAGCTCCTCGTCGAGCGGAACATTTTGTTCATCGACAAAAACAGTACGCCGGATGCGCAGGGCGCGTTCTTTTTCTTCTTTTGTTTTGACAATGAAGATATTCATACGTATTCCTTCCCGAACACAAAAGTTTCATAAACGGTCCATGACTGGTTGTCGAGTTGATACATGAGCTGAAAACGATCCACAGTATCTTCGAGGGCGATTTTTTTCATACGCAAGCTGCCGAACACATCGGAATGTTCATCTTCCACGAGTTTTTGCGCAATCGTAATGTGGGGGACAAAATTGTATTGCCGCTCTTTTGGAAACTTTCCTTCATGCATTTTATCGTGGAGCGCTTGCAATGTTTCGTTCGGTTCAACTTTAAAATAGATCGTGTTTGTCACCGGAGCAAAAGTGCTCACTTTGTTGATTTTGATCGTAAAAGGTTTTGTCTCGTTGGCGATACGCTTAAGCTCTGGGATCAGTTCTTGAATCATTTGTTCATCGGCTTCGAATGCCTCTTTTAAAGTAATATGCGGTGGGATTAAAGCATAATGCGGATCGTATCGCTTCCTATATCCATTTGCTTCATCTTGTATCGGTTTGGACGGGAAAATAGCTATACCGTATTTCAAAGTCATCGTATCGACCTCCTGTTTCCATGTTTGATTATTCGTTCTTGCTGCGTATAAATGAATTTAACTTATAGTATAACAGAAAAGCGGTTATATGCAGAACAATATTTTAATAAATTTTCTACATTTTACTCAAATAGCGTTGTGAGCGCATTCGGTAAATCTTGTTGCCAATACTTCCATGTATGTTCGCCACCGATGATTTCTTGATAGATAAGGTTGATTCCTTTGTTACGCAATCGTTCAGCCAGTTTGCGATTTGGCTGCAGAAAATTGACTTGCCCGTCTTTTGTCGTATTCACAGCCGTTTCGTTTGTGCCGATCGTCTGATATACATCAATCGCAGCGGCTTTGTCTACTGTTTGCACTGCTTCAAGCACTGTGTCGTTCACATACGGGGACTGCATGATCACTTTGCCGAACGTATGCGGATACGCCAAGGCACACATTAATCCTAACGTTCCGGCAAGCGAATCGCCCATCAGTGCGCGCGATTGGCTCATGTGATAGGTAGGTAATAAATGATCCAAAAAAGGGATGACTTCATGCACGAGAAATTTTTTGTATGCTTCGTGTTGCTTGCCCTCTGGATGGTATTTTTCGCGCCGGTCGTATTTATCGTTATAATGGATGCCAACAAACACGGTATTTTCGATAGCGCCGCTTGCATGTAATCTATCGCTCAACGTAGCTACCCGCCCGAGCTGGTAGTAGTCGTCGCCATCTTGCATGATGCATAGATGGTATTTGTATAACGGGGAAAATGTTTCGGGCTTGTATATTTTCAATGTTAACGTTTCGTTCAGGAAACGGCTTATAATGCCTTTTTCGATCATTTTTCCTCTTCGTTGCAATCACAACACCTCGATTAGATAATAATATTGATCAGGATTACGAGCAGTTCTGATCGTTTAGCGATCCGGTTAATTGCTTTTTGTAAAGGTGATAGTAATGGCCTTGTTTTTTGATTAATGCATCGTGATTTCCTTTTTCGACGATCGTCCCGTTTTCTAGCATAACAATCGTATCCGCCTCCTGGATTGTGTTCAATCGGTGGGCGATGACAAAACTTGTTCGTCCGTGCATGAGCGTTTTAAGAGCATCCTGAATTTGAAGTTCGGTAATCGTGTCGATGTTGCTCGTTGCTTCATCCAGTATGAGAATGGACGGCTCAGCGAGGAATGCCCGCGCTATTGTCAATAGTTGCCGCTCCCCTTGACTGATGCCGCTTCCGTCTTGATCAAGTACCGTGTCATATCCGTGTGGTAGGCGTGTAATAAAATCATGGGCATTCGCTCGTTTGGCTGCTTTCACAATTTCTTCATCGGTGGCATCGAGACGTCCATAGCGGATATTCTCTCGGATGGTGCCATGGAATAAAAAAGTATCTTGGAGAACAAAAGCCATATGCGAACGCAAGCTGGAGCGTTTAATTTTTTTCAAATCGATGCCATCGAGCGTGATTTTTCCTTTGTCATAATTATAAAACCGAGCGATGAGATTAATGATCGTTGTCTTGCCGGCTCCTGTGTGGCCAACAAAGGCGACGGTTTCACCTGGTTTAGCTTCAAAGCTGATATTTTTTAAAATCGGTGTGTCGTCATAGGCAAAGTGGACGTTTGCAAAACGAAAGTGGCCAGTTGTTGTCTTCAGTTCTCGGGCATGGCGTTCGTCTGTTTCCTCTTCTTCTTCGTCGATAACACTAAACACGCGTTCAGCTCCGGCAACAGCGGCTAGCAGAATGTTGAATTGATTCGATAATTCGTTAAGCGGCCGGGTGAATTGCCGCGCATATTCAGTGAAAATGACGATCACGCCAACAGTGATCCAACCTTTAATCGCTAAGATCCCGCCGGCAAGAGCAATCAAGCCGAAGCTCAGGAAATTCAACATATTCATCACTTTGGGAATAAAACCTGTAAACGTTTGTGCCCAGAAAAAAGAACGTCGCAGTTTTGTATTGTTCGTTTGAAACGAATCGATAACGCGTTGTTCTTGGGAGAATGTTTTCACGACATGCTGGCCGGAGACGATTTCTTCTACATATCCATTGACATCGCCGAGATCGCGTTGCTGTTTTTTATAGAGCGGTCCGGTTCGTTTTGTAATCCAGCGCATGGCCAAAAGCATCATCGGAATGATCGTCATTGTAATCAAAGTTAGCAGCGGGCTCAAATAGAGCATAACACCAATCGTTCCTACCAACGTCAACATGCTTGTCAAAATCTGAATCACCGACTGGTTTAAAGTATTATTGATATTGTCGATGTCGTTCGTTAACCGGCTCATTAATTCCCCGTGCTGGCGTTTGTCAAAATAGGCAATCGGCAGCCTATGGAACTGTTGGAACAAATCCGCTCGCAATTGATAAACTGTATTTTGGGCAATCCCAACCATCCAAAAGTTTTGCAAAAAAATCGCTAGCGAATGGCATAAATAAATAACAATCAGCCATATGAGAAGCATGCCTAACCCGGAACGTGCTTTTTCAACAATATAATCGTCAACCGCCATGCCGACCATGAATGGACCGAGCAAGCTGAGTGCAGAACTCGCCATGACCATCAAGATAACGAGAAGCAGTTTCCATTTTTCGCGGGCCAGATATGACCAAATCCGCTTGATCGTTCCTGTTGTGTTTTTTGCTTTATCCCGTTTGTCTTCACGAATCTTTTTCAGCGGAATTTTTTCGTATCGAAAAGGCTTTGTCAGATGTTTAATGGACATGCTTGTACTCCTTTCCAAATTGCGATTCAACGATGCGCTGGTAAAGTGCGGAAGTCTCGAGCAGCTCGCTGTGCGTTCCGATAGCAAGCATTTTACCATCGTCGATCAATAAGATGCGATCAGCGCGTAAGGCTGTGGAAATTTTTTGTGTAATGATGAGCGTCGTACAGTTATATTGTTGGATAGCATCAAGCAGACGGGATTCGGTCGCCATATCGAGCGCACTCGTACTATCATCGAGCATGAGTATTTTCGGCTGGCGAATAAGCGCCCGCGCGATGGAAATCCGCTGCTTCTGTCCGCCTGAGAGATTGACGCCTTTCTGGCCAACGCGTGTATCATAGCCATCCGGAAGCTCCATAATGGTGTCATGAATTTGTGCATCGCGAGCCGCTTGCCTAATTTCTTTTAGCGTTGCCTGCTCTTTTCCCCAGCGAATATTGTCTTTAATGGAACCAGTGAACAACAGCGGATTTTGCGGGACATAGCCGATCGCGCGTCGCAGCTGTTCCAATCGGTAAGAGACAGTTGGTCGAGCGTCGATATAAATCGTCCCTTTTAGCGGTTCGTAAAGACGGGGAATGAGTTGAAATAACGATGTTTTTCCTGATCCGGTTGCACCGATAATCGCTAATTTTTCCCCGGGTTGCACGGTAAAAGTAATATTACTTAGCACGTTTTCCTCGGATAAGGGATAAGCAAACGAAACATTTTCAAAACGAATGCTGCCTTTTTCGACAACAGTTTGTTGCTGGATTTTTTTATCGTCATTTTGATCCACTTTGATGCGGAGCACATGACTCAGCCGTTCGGAAGAGGCTTGCATTCGAGAAACGGCGAGCGTAATAAAGGTAAACATACTAATCGCCATCGACACCCGGAGCGCATAATTGACGATTGCTACGACATCTCCGACTAATATTTGTCCATCGATGATTTGTCCGTGGCCGAACCAGAGGATGAAAATTAAACTCATATTCATAATAAATAACAGAACGGGCATCGACGCTTCAACAAATCGAAAAGCTATCCGCGTCATGTGAGCTAAATCGCGATTGGCTTTAACAAAGCGGTTTTCTTCAAAATCCCGCCGCAAAAATGCTTTGATGAGCCGCATTCCAGCCAAATTTTCCTGCATTACCCGATTGACCGTATCGACACGTTGTTGCACTTGCTCAAACATACGGCTTGAATGTTTCAATACCCAGAAAATAAAGCTGACAAGAAGCGGTACTGTAACAAGGAATATGAAAGCGAGCTTCACGTTGACAATAAAGGCCATAACGACCCCACCGATGACGATGAGCGGTGCTTTCACCATAATGCGCAATCCCATAAAAACGGTGTTTTGGATTTGTCGGATATCATTGGTAAACCGTGTCATAAGGGCTGAAGTCGGATTCTGGCTAAGATGGATAAACGAAAAAGATTGGATTTTCCGAAAAAGCCTATCGCGAAGATCATAGCCAAAACTTGCACTCGTATGCGCGGCAAAAAACGAATTAAACACTCCGGCGACAAATGAAAACAACGCTAAGCCGATCATGATGCTTCCCCACATTATAATGTTGTGTAGATCCTTGTTCACAACTCCGTCATTGATCATTTTTCCGAGAAAGAAGGGAAGAAGCAGCTCGATCATCAGCTCAAAAAATGTTAAACTATATGCAACAATGATGAATAAACGATATCGTTTTAAAAGTGAAAAAATTGTTTGCAATGCAGATCCCCCGTTGCTGAATCATCTTTTCTTATTATAATCACAACTTTTTCATCTTGCCAGACAAGTGTTTAGTTTAAGCGGAGTGATAGATATATAACGAAAAAAAATTAAAAGTTTATATTGACAGTGTGCAAGAAATGATATATAGTATTAATCGTCGGTAAGATGATTACACGATTCCGTAGCTCAGCTGGGAGAGCGCTACCTTGACAGGGTAGAGGTCGGTGGTTCGAGCCCACTCGGAATCACTCATACCAAACACCTCCGATCCTTTGAGGTGTTTTTATATGGTATGGATCCATCAATGACGTTATCATATAAACAGATCCAACGATGACTCCGTAGCTCAGAGGGAGAGCACTTGCTTGACAGGCAAGGGGTCAGTGGTTCGATCCCACTCGGAGTCATTCGCTAAAATAAATGCTTTCAGACTTGAATGAAATGGTCTGAAAGCATTTTTTTATGTTTAAAAGGAGAATCCTGAATAAAGAATTTGCGTGTAATCACATGCTAACATTTATTTTGTTGATTACAAAATCGTGTGTCTGTTGGACGCGATATTATACATGAATTTTTCAGAGTATTCTATCGGATGCTTGCGCACGAATGGAGGTAAACGATGTTATGGGGATAAAACAGCGCCGTTGCCAAAGCATTATAACAGAATTTATTAGAATAGTTTACGCAAACTTGATCTTGAGACCGAATTCATGGAAAGTAGCATAGACTACAAGTTGAGTTTCCTACTTCTATGGTAGCGTCAGGACAAGCCAGTGCGTTTTCCGTGCTAGCCGGTTTCCTAGCTGAATGGGAAGTGCGATGAAAGAGGAAAATAAATGAAGATGTTAACTGATTTGTGTTTCAAAATAATGACTTAGGTCGAAGCCTTGAATCTTTTTCCTTTTAAATTTTTTATCCAAATCGTGATATTCATTCCTTATCGCTGCAGATACGGAACGGATCCGACTTTTGATCAGCTTGACTTCATTTTCATCCGTATAACGATTCAATAGCTTGTTAAACTCTTTTAAAATAATGCATCTTGACTCAAAGGATTGTTTTCTTCGTTTTAAAGATTGACTTGTCATAGTCGAATTTGGCCGATATCTTCGCTTATAGTAAAATTTCGGTTTGTACATCACCGCATGACAATTTAGAAAAACTTCCAAAGTAAATAATTCGTCCTCATGAATCACTCCAGCTTTAAAGAAAATTTGTTTATCGATCAATATTTCTCTTTTTACAATGTACAATACGGGGGATGCTGCAAAGGCTGGCAGACATAATTTCAAAAATTCGTCTTTCGTGTAAACTTTATTAGCATCAAAGTATTTATTAAGGTTATACTGATTTTTATTAATCAGCACATTGATATTATCTACAAATGGTTCAGCTGCAAAGCGAATCAAATCTAAATGATTTTTTTCCATCGTTTCAATTAAGTCTTCAAATGCCTCTGGCAAAAGATAATCATCCGAATCGAGGAAATAGATATATTTGCCTTTTGCGAGGTTAAGACCGGCATTTCTGGCAACAGATTGCCCAGCGTTTTCTTGCGATATAACCGTTATATTGTTGTACTTCATCGCGTAATTTTCCAATATCTTCAAGCTATTATCCGTACTGCCGTCATTAACCGCAATAATTTCTATATTTTTGTACGTTTGCTGAAGTACCGAATCCAAACATTCGTGCAGATAATCTTCCACATTGTACACTGGTATAATCACTGAAATTAATGCTTGATTCAAATGATCACCCTCCTATAAACGATTTGATATAGGACAAATAGCTTTGCGTTTTATGTTATAGGATAAAAACAATGGCGTATTGTCGTTATGCAAAAATTAGGTAGAGCTCTTTAATACGTTTCAGATTTAATAATAGCGTCAATTATCTGATTATATTGTCTAAAAGTAGGAAAGTGGTTAAAGGCTCTTAAACAGCAGAAGTGACAAGCCTTTCTTTTGGTATGAGATTTAAAATAGGAAAGAAACATCGATTGGATGTTCAATGGGCTTGGAACCGTAATTGGAGCGGAGCAGACAGGTAGAACAGTGCGTTCATAATTATACCAATTATTGACAAATTTGTCGAGACAACGGAGCGATGGTGTACTCCATTCACTCCCATAACAAACAAGGACCGAGTGGTTTGCTTCCACTCGGAGTGATTCGCTAAAAAATGCTTTCAGACCTTGAATGAAATGGTCTGAAAGCATTCATGACTTATGATTATGATGCGAGCAATGCTTCGATTTCGTCAGTAAATGTATGCGGTTCTTCAAACGGTTCAAAGCGACCGACAACACGCCCGTTTTTATCGATTAAAAATTTCGTGAAGTTCCATTTGATCGCATCGCCGACAACCCATTGTGGGTAATGTGATTCAAGCTTCATTTTCAACAATTTTTGCGTCATGTCTGATTCATCAAACCCGCGGAATGGCGCTTGTTGTTTTAAAAAGTGAAACAGCGGTTCTTCATCTTTTCCATTGACAGTGACCTTGTCAAAGATGGGAAACGTGACACCGTAATTCATTTGGCAAAATTCAGCAGCTTCGTCGCTTGTGCCCGGTTCTTGTTCGTCAAATTGGTTACAAGGAAAGCCGAGAATTTCAAAATTATCATTTTGATACGTTTCATACAACGATTGCAATTGTTCAAACTGATAGGTAAAACGGCATTTGCTCGCTGTATTGACAATGAGCGAAACCTTTCCCGCATATGTTGATAAAGGAACTTTTTCTCCGTTTCGTTTTGTGGCAGTGAAGTGTTTATAAACCGACATGTCCATCCCTCTTTAGCATTATTGTTATCTAGTAATTATTATAATCTAATATGCTGCTTTGTAAATAAATTTGCTTAGGACAAAAGACTCATTCTCATGCCGTATTATTGGTTCAAATGTGTTAGGTACAAGTTTTGAACTAGATTATCATTCTATCACCGGTATCGCTTCATGTATGTTCATTCTGATATACTAATCCTCGGGATGGGATTATATAGATAAACAAAGCATCATAAGGGGGAGCAAGCAATGTTCGTATCAACATGGCATAAGCTTTGGGCTTGGCATGAACAAGTTAAAGACATCTTTCGCTTTTTTACAACGGTGCCAAAAGAAAAAACCGCCGAGGACAAACATCTTCAAACGAGCATCCATGATGGTGGAGGTTCGAATAGGCCACCAAAGACTTATACGACAGGGCAACTCATTGGACTTATGCTCGGCCCTGTGCTGTTTGTTGTAACATTGTTAACGTTTAAACCTGAAGGCTTATCAGGTGAAGGAATAGCCATTTTAGCGAGCACATTATGGATTGCTGTATGGTGGATGACAGAAGCTGTGCCTATCCCGGTGACATCGCTATTACCGCTCGTTTTATTTCCGCTAACGGACGGGCTTGATATCGACACAACTGCTTCGTCTTATGGCGACGACACGATTTTTCTGTTTATGGGCGGTTTTATGATAGCGCTTGCGATGGAAAAGTGGGATTTACATCGTCGTATAGCAGTCTCGATTATTTCCATCATCGGCACGAATATGAATCGGATTGTCCTCGGATTTATGGTCGCGACCGGATTTTTGTCAATGTGGATTTCCAATACGGCAACAGCGATGATGATGGTGCCGATTGGACTGGCGATTATCTATCAAATCTCGGCTGCACTTGATCAAGCAAAGGTTACACAAAATTATGGGAAGGCGCTCATGTTAGGCATTGCCTATGCCGCCTCGTTAGGTGGGATTTCCACTTTGATTGGAACGCCGCCTAATACGTTGCTCGCTGGTGCGATCAATAAAATGTACGGTGTTGAAATTTCGTTTGCAAAATGGTTGTTATTTGGAGTGCCGTTAGCTTGGATTTTCATTTTCGTTGCCTGGGTATACTTAGTAAAATTCGCTTATCCGTCGCCAATCAAAACGTTGCCTGGTGGACAGGATGTGATTGACGAAGAAAAAAAGAAACTTGGCGCGGCCTCGGCTGAGGAGAAACTCGTATTTTTTATTTTTAGTTTAGCGGCGTTATCGTGGATTACTCGTTCATTTTTACTGGAAAAAATTTTTCCCGGTATCAGTGACGGCGCGATTGCCATGACGTTTGCCATACTTTTATTCATCATTCCTTCGATCAACATAAAAGGCGATCGGCTTCTTGACTGGGAGACCGCTGTTAAGTTGCCGTGGGGCATTTTGCTTTTATTCGGCGGGGGTTTAGCTATAGCCGCAGGGTTCGTTGAATCGGGGTTATCCGAATGGATTGGCTCACAGTTAATCGGGCTTCAGGATATCAATCTCGTGTTAGTGATTGGCATTGTAACAGCACTCGTTATCTTTTTAACTGAAATCACATCAAATACAGCGACGGCTTCGATGATGTTTCCAATCATGGCATCGCTGGCCATCGCGCTTGATATCCATCCGTATGCGTTGATGATCGCCGCTGCCATCGCCGCATCTTGCGCATTTATGCTACCGGTTGCCACACCGCCGAACGCTGTCGTTTTTGGATCGGGTTATCTGCGTATTCCAGATATGGTCAAAGTCGGTTTTGCGTTAAATATCATCGGCATATTGCTGACGACTATGGCGATTAACTTTTTACTTCCATTTGTATTAGATATCGATTTTCATGAAGTACCAGAGATGTTTAAAAATGTGCGATGAAACGGCATTTGCGACCGTTGATTACAAAAGAAGGGAGGCTGGGGATAAAACATAGTCAGAGGCTGGGGCAAAACTCAGCAAAATAATAACGGTGTTCAGCTGAAAAAAGCTGGACACCGTTTCTTTATGAGTGGTGTTGGCCTTCACTTCAGACGTTCTTCGCTCGCACTGTTCCCGCAGGCATCAGCTGCGTT
>DATGUP010000020.1:0-114466 GCA_035301265.1 Bacillota bacterium | reverse complement strand
TTTGCTTAATGCCTATCGATGGACGTGTAGATTGATGCAGGTATGAAGACATCCGAACAACCTTTCTAACTTCGCGTTGTTTTCTGGCGCTTCGTTGAAGATCCTCAAAGTAAACTTTCCGTAAGGTATCATTTAGTATGCTTTGTTTTACTTTCACCTTTGCCTCTGCACCCTCTGGGCTTCAATGCATGCCTCGCTTCTTCATTCGGTAAGTAATGCGACGTTGATTAGAATCCATCGTTCTCAGACTTCTAGCTCCTTCTGGAAGATTATCCACATACTTCCTCCAATCAAATATACGATCCCAATTGTTCAAGATATACGTACGAAAATCCCTAACTTTTTCAACTCCTTTGGAGGCATCAAGCGTACTTTCGTAAGTATCCAACCACAACTTTAACTTCTACAAATGAGCTTCTACGTTGATACTTTTTAAAACTAACAAGGATAAAGGGCATTGCCTTCTAAATCGTTTGGTGTATTAATGTGTATAATTTTGATATAAGAGGCACTCTATCATAAATGTATGCGTATCAGGCAAATACATTTACGATAGAGTACCTCTTCTTTTTTTGGCTAGGATTTTTAGACATACCCAAGATAAGTAAATGGACACTTTACAGTAGGCTTTTAACTTCTCTCCATCGTTTAGTAGACCAATGACAGGAGCACGTCACCTTGTCATTCGTTTTCAAGTTAAAAGAAAAAGGCATCAAAATAACAATCTTGATGCCTTCCTTATCATAACTATCAATAGCTACTTTGGCGAATGATTAACTCAGTTGCCAATGTTACTTGTTTAGCAATTGTCCGCTTGTGGACGATTTGTTCTTCCAAAGTCGATACAGCTGTTTCACCCATAAGCACGGTAGGGACCTTTACCGTACTCAATGGGGGATGTACATATTTCGCCACGCTCGTGTCATTAAAACCGATGATTTCCACCCGGTCTGGCACATGAACATTTTCTTCGTATAATGCCCTAAGGGCTCCGACGGCAATCGAATCATTGGCACAGAAGAAAGCAGTCGGCAACTCACCGCCAAGCTTTTGAACAGCTCGTTTCATCATGTGGTAACCGGAGTCGACTGTAAACGAACCTATAAAACAATATTTTTCTTGATACAAGTGATGTGTCATCAAATAGGAGCGAAAACTTTCTAGCCGTGGATCTGTCGGCATTGCGGTACCATCGGTAAAGGTTTCTTTCCCAGCGAGGATCCCGATTTTACGGTGCCCCTTGCTTAGAAAGTGATCCAACACTTCTGCTGTTGCTTGTCCAAAATCAACGACAACGGAATCATAAAACGGGAAAGCATGCCGGTTATCAACAAAACAAATGCATGAATGCCATTCGTACAGTTTTTCCATTTGCGTTCCAGAAAATTTACCGATCGCGATAATCCCATCAATTTTTTCTCGACTTCGTTTATTTGTATGCTGAAACAGACGGATGAATTCATGTTGTTTCCGTTCAATCGCTTTTTCAACACCAGCGCGAATGGTGTAATAGTACATATCATTCAGTTCTTCTGCTTCCGTATACCATTGGATAATCGCAATCCGTAACGGACGTGTTGATTTTTTCTCGAGATGTTTTTGATAATTAAGTTCTCGAGCCGCCTGAAAAATACGCTTCCGCGTTTCTTCTCCGACAGACAAAGTTGGATCCTCGTTTAACACACGCGAAACCGTCGCAATGGACAGATTCACTTTTTCAGCTATATCTTTAATCGTCGCCATCGTTTTCGCCCCCCTTTGTTCAACGTAACTTTTATGTTTATGATGTGCGGCGGCGCAACTCCGCTTCAATTTCTTCAAGACTACGTCCGCGGGTCTCGGGCAAGAATTTCACAACGAAAATAAGCGCGAGAACGCCAATTACAGCAAATACGAGAAATACTTGACCGATCCCCATAGCTTCGGACATCATCGGGAAGAATTGAGCGACAAGTAGGCTGCCAATCGACAACACTAGTGTTGCAATACCTGTGGCTGCACCACGAGCGCGCATTGGGAATAGTTCTGGCAGCATCACCCACAAAATCGGTCCCCAAGTAAAGGCAAAGAAAATAATAAACAATGTCAGACATAAGACTATAATCCATGCCCCCATGGTGGAATCAAGACCAACTGTCCAGACAAGAACCGCCATGACGATAAGTGATGAAACCATGCCGATGTTTCCAATGACAAGCAATTTCTTTCGATCAATTTTATCGATAATCATGATCGCAACGATCGTCATCAGCACGTTAACAGAACCAATTCCGACTGTGCCTAAAATAGATGTCATATCACCGAGACCGGCTTTTGTGAAAATCGTTGGTGCATAATAAATGATGGCGTTAACGCCAATAATTTGTTGAAATAAAGCAAAACAACATCCAATAATCAACGTAGGTCGCATCCAAGATGATGTTAACACATTCCATGTACTTTCTGAAATTCGATTAATTTCATGCATTTCTTCAATTTCCGGATCGATTTGTTCTGGCTTGCGCGTCAGCTTCATCACTTTGCGCGCTTCTTCTTCGCTCCGATGCTCAAGAAGCCACCGCGGGCTTTCCGGCATAAATAATACACCGATCATCAAGATGACAGATGGAACGACAGCAAGCCCCACCATCCAGCGCCAACTTTCGATCGGCGCAAACGCATAGTTAACTAAGTAGGAAGATAGAATACCGATTGTTATCATCAATTGGTTTAATGAACTTAACGAGCCTCGCTGCTCAGTTGGCGCCATTTCCGATAAATATACGGGCACGATAGCTGTGGAACCGCCAACAGCCAAACCGATAATTAAGCGACCGGTTACAAGTCCAGTAATATTTGGGGCAGCTGCAAGCGTCAAAGACCCGATGATGTACAAGATGGAAATGATAAACACCAGTTTGCGGCGTCCCATCCAATCCGAAAGCGGCCCGCTAAAGCCAGAACCAAAAATCGCCCCGATCAACATGGAACTGACGACGAGTCCTTCGGTAAAACTTGTTAATGGAATATCATTTTTGATAAACAACAAGGCGCCAGAAATAACGCCCATATCATATCCATATAGCAACCCGCCTAGGGCGCCAAGGAAAAAGATCAATTTTTTACTAATAATTTTACCTCGCATTTCCTTCAGCTCCTTCTAAGATGTCATCCACAATCTAGAGTATACGATTTCAATTGGACGATGTAAAGCGTTTTAATTTAAACTAAAAACAAACTTGATATTTAACTAAAATTTTATTTGTTTTACAGTGTCATAAACGCTTTTAAACCGCCATCCCAGCGCTTAACAAGCAAATAACGTTCCTCTGTGCACAAAAAAGCTTCCTGTCGCCATCAACAGAATGCTTGACATCGCATGAGATCCCCGTAGGACTACTGTTTATCTTGATAATCGCTTCACATGCATCCATGTGCTTTGAGAATATTTACTTGCACACTTAAAAATTCTTTTCGTTAGGTCCCCTTTATACATTTGTTCTTTTGTCGTACAGGCGGACTTCTCCTGTTTTCCCTCTCTTTAAAGGCATTAAAATATCCGCCATCCCCATCTGCAGGGCACTCTATTTGATAATGCTTTGCGCATCTCGGTATTCTCAAGTACTTGCAACAGTTCATCTAATAATCCAGTTCACGCAAATATAAAAGAAGCGCATCTTCATGTCATTTTTAAATACAACAAACCAAAACCCCTCCATGCCTTGAATGCATAAAGGGGTCCCTTGCTAAAGCATGTGCATCGCCTTGCTCATCAGACAGAGGGCTATCTTGCTTGTGGGAAGTATTTCATCCATAGTACAGTACAAAACAATCATGTGTCGACCTTATGAGATTTTTATAAGTCCAAAAACATTTGCCAATGCCCGTCCATCAAACCTCTCACAAAAACGCTGTCAGACGAATATTCAGTCCGGTATCTTAGTTTATTTAATATTTAACCCTGTTTTCCAATAGTTGTTAGCAGCAGCCACAGTTTGATAATGAATCGCAATCACTTCGGATGCAGCGATTAAGCTATCAGCGTTCGTCGAATATTTCGGACGCAGTTTTTTTCTAATCTTCTCTGAAGGTTGTGTGACCTCCACTCCTTTTTGCGCGAGTTTAACAGCTAATTCAAACCCTTCTTCAGGTGTATTTGTTTGCAATGTTTTCAGTCGGTTCGCCACATTTTTCACTTCCTTTGCACCGTTTTTAATACTATATGTGCTGTCTTAGACCGATGTGATACGCGCTAGGCTATATGGGCACATTCGCTAAACCTATTGACAATTTTTCTTTGATTCATTATCATTATGTTCAACTTAATATATGAAAAGCGAGGAACGATTCCAGTAGCTTTGCAGGGCTTGAAAATAAGAGATCTGGTGGATGGTGCAAACCAGACAAGCTGCATGGCGAATTACACATCGGGAGCTGAACTTTTTCCGGCTTCGGCCGTTATCGATTTCGAGCGAACAGAGCGATCTGTTAATAAGGGTGGTACCGCGGAAGCCTTTTCGTCCCTAGGTTGGGAGAAAAGGCTTTTTAGTTGCTATAAAATTGTATATAAATAAAAGCGAGGAACGATTCCAGTAGCCATGCAGGACTTGAAAATAAGAGATCTGGTGGACGGTGCAAACCAGACAAGCTGCATGAGCGAATTACACATCGGGAGCTGAACTTTTTCCGGCTTCGGCCGTTATCGATTTCGAGCGAACAGAGCGATCTGTTAATAAGGGTGGTACCGCGGGAGCTTTTCCGTCCCTGTTTCAGGGGTGGAAAAGCTTTTTTTATAACAAAAAGGGGGACGTTCCATCATGAGACGACCGTTATCACTCACTGCAGCAGCGACACCCCTTCTTATGCTTATTTTAGCGGCGATGCTTTCAGTATTTATTTGGGATACGGGGATGCATATTCCTCTTTTAGTAGGTACGATTGCCGCTGCTATTGTAGCAGTTTTTCACGGCTGGAAATGGAAAGAAGTGGAGAAAATGATGGCAAATGGAGTGTCGCGTGCGCTTCCTGCAATATTTATCCTCTTGATCATTGGAACGATCATTGGTACGTGGATAGCGAGCGGGATTATTCCTACGATTATTTACTATGGACTATCCATGATTCATCCGTCGTGGTTTGTTCCGGTTGCTTCCATCATTACCGGTATCGTGTCGATCACGCTTGGGAGCTCATTCACATCAATAGCAACGATCGGTATTGCGTTTATGGCCATTGGTGACGGACTCGGCTTTTCACCGGGATTAGTAGCCGGAGCGATTATTTCTGGTGCATTTTTTGGTGATAAATTATCACCAGCTTCTGATACGACAAATATTGCTTCAGTAATGGCAGAAACCGATTTGTTCAGCCATGTGAAACATATGCTGTGGGATACGTTACCAGCGTTTTTCATTACAATAATGTTTTATGGCATCATCAGTAATTCGGATAATGTAATAGGAACAGTTGATACATCCGTTATCACCGAGCTTAAAACAGGGCTGACAAATGCATTTGTTATCCACCCGTTGCTATTGTTAATCCCTGTATTAGCTATTATTTTGCTAGCTATGCGCACACCTGCCATTCCTGCTCTTATAGGTATTAGCATGTTAGGCGCCATTCTAGCCATACCGGTGCAAAAATATGCAGTAGGGGATATTGTCCAAATTATGACAAATGGTTTTACAAAAGAGTCTGGCAGCGCTGATCTCGACGCCTTGCTGCATCATGGTGGATTGCTTTCCATGATGGATACCATCGGGTTGATCATTCTAGCGACAGCACTCGGTGGTGTTTTGGAAAAAACGGGTGCCTTCGAAGCGATCACACGACGAGCGATTGACAAAATTAAAACGACTGGTTCGTTGATCACAGCGACTATTTTATCGACATTTATCGTTGCTCTCGCAAGCGGGGAGCAGTATTTATCGAATATTTTACCCGCGCGAACATTTGTACAAAAATATAAAGATATGAGACTTGCGACTAAAAATTTATCCCGTTGTACTGAAGCCGCAGGAACCGTCGGCATCACACTTGTTCCTTGGAGCATCCCTACTGTTTTTGCCGCAAATATTTTCCATTTAAATCCGGGGCAATTTCTACCGTTTGCATTTTTTGTATTTCTCGTTCCATTAATAAATATACTGTTCGGTTTCACCGGGTGGACGATAGCTGTAACATACAATACAGCTTATCGTAAAAATGAAAATGCTGGATAAACCGCTGCTTTCATGCAGATGGTTTAGGTAAATAAAATCGGTAAAAAGAAAGTCTCTTTTTACCGGCAGTCGAATAGATCAAGGATCAACTGTTCTCATTCTACATTCATAAAAAAAAGAGACCGTACATCTACCAAGACTAGATGATTCCCCGTCTGAATGCTCCGCAGATCAGAGGCATCGGCGGCTCTCAATTGCATCCGGTTTTATTCAACTCCATAAAAAATGAAATGGGATGCACTTTCGAGTCGTCAATCAAAAAACGCTTCTTCTGGCCGTAACAACCAGAAGAAGCGTTACTTTCACTAAAGACGGACAGAAAAACGCCCTACCTCCATAAACCTTTCTGAACCATTTTCGCCTTGCTCCGGAAGCCGATGATGATACAAGCTATACTGATCAGCAATAAAACGATGATAGTATATAGAGCTGCTGTATAACCTCCTGTCAAATCAAACACATACCCATATACCGGCAAAGCAACAATAGAAGCAACAGCCAATCCCATAGAAACCGTTGAATAGATTTGACTATAGTCCCGGTTGCCAAATAATTCAGTCGTGATCGCCGGAGCCAACGTTCCGATCGAGGCTGTTACTAAACCAAACAAACCAACGGCAATCGCAATGACGATAGCATTTTTTGCGAAGAACAAGAGGAGAACGATAGATATTAAACCAATAATCATCGCTAGAAGAGTTGTCTTTTTAGCGCCGATTTTATCCGTTAAATATCCAAACGCCAACGATCCGATGAAGAGACCGACCATTTGTGCCGCCATGACATTTCCGGCAAAACCAACATCGAATCCTTGATTGATCAAATATGTCGGAATATGAATAGCAAAACTGCTAAATGATGTAATCATAAAGAAGAAAATGATTAAGGCGAAAAAAGCCGCTGATTTTTTGGCATCTGCAAACGAAATGCCACGATCTTCAGCACCGATTTCAATATTGTTCGCATCCTTTTTTTCGTCAGCGCCATATGGAAGCATACCTATACTCTTAGGATCTTTTCGAAGCAAAAACAAAATAATCGGCACAACGATAACAATAATACCAAGCCCTACAATTATATAAGAAGCTCGCCATCCTTGGGACGAAATCAATTGACCAATAACCGGCTGGATAATCACACCCAATAATCCAACCGAAGCTCCCATAATACCAAGCGCAAGACCGTTTCGCTTTTTAAACCACTGATTGATTAAAACTGGTCCTGCGATAACAGTAATAAACACACCGCCAACAGCAAGAGGGATGGCAAATATATACCAACCCCATACCGAATTCATAAGACCAAATACCGCATAGGAACCAGCTTGCAAGATAATGGCAGCCGTCAGCAACAGCTTTGTATCAAATTTGTTCATCAGCTTGCCACCGATCGGTAGGAAAATCATTGTGACGATAGCTGAGACGCTTAAATACAATGTTAAATTGCCCATGCCAACGCCAATATCTTTTGAAACAGGTGTTAAAAATAATCCAGCTGCATTATTTATTCCTTTACCGAGGCCAACCATTATACAAAGTCCGATTAAAACGAGCCATGCGAAATGAAGTTTTCTCTTTGTTGTTCCCATCTTTCTCCCTTTCTAAATCATTGCTGTTATTTTGCTGTATAACCGCCTTCGATCGGCAGTTCAATCCCCGTGACAAATCGCGATTCATCTGATGCTAGATATAACACACCCTGTGCTACATCCATAGGCTTTCCTAAGTATGGAAGCGGTGTAACCGAATGCGCCCAGGAAAGCATTTTTTCATCTTTGAACATCTCTTCGGTCATCGGTGTAATAATCACTCCCGGGTGGACGGAATTGACGCGGATGTTATCTTTTGCATAATCGACCGCAGCTGCTTTTGTTAGCATGCGCACTGCTCCTTTGGATGCGGTATATGGATTGGCGCCGCCTCCGCCAGTTAAGCCCGAAATCGAAGAGATGTTGATGATGCTTCCTGACCCATTTTCCAACATGACCGGGATAACATGCTTCATCCCTAAAAACGTGCCTGTCAAGTTGATATCCATAATTTTATTCCATTGTTCTAAACTCGTTTCGTGCAACTTGACATTGATAGACACGCCAGCATTATTAACCAGCACGTCAATGGTTCCGAATGCATCCACAGCCTTTTTAACGACATCTTTCCAATTGTCTTCATCAGCCACATCATGGAAAATCCCGATAGCCTCGCCTCCGTTGGCCTTAATTTCAGAGGCGACTTCTTTTACCTTATCTTCTTGAACATCGGTTATAACGACTTTGGCGCCTTCTTTAGCAAACAGAAGCGCCTCTTCTTTTCCTTGTCCACCACCAGCTCCTGTAATCAGTGCCACTTTATTGTCCAATCGACCCATGAAAAATCCCTCCATAATGAAATCGTGTTAACAAACTTCAAACAGGCTGTTACGCATTGAAGCGAATTGATTCGAAAAGAGCTTTGTCGCTTAATTCGCATTGTCCATAAATGCTTGCATATCGGCAATCGTCGGATTACCAATATAGTGCCCGCCTTCGACTTGAATCGTCTGGCCGGTAATGTATTTGGACTCATCCGAGGCTAGAAATAGCACGGTATATCCAATATCTTCCGGCTCCCCGTTATATGGTAAGGCATTATGTCTTTTGAAAATTTCCAATACAGCAGACGGCATGTTATTTTTGGCTGCTGGGGTTAAAATAAGCCCCGGTGCAACCGCATTACAACGAATATTATCTTTCCCATACTGCGTGGCAATATAACGCGTCAAATTCGTTACAGCCGCTTTCGATGCACCGTATGCTGAGCGGATCACATCCGATGTAAAAGCAGCCATAGAAGCAGTGTTAATGATCGACCCACCGCCGGCTTCTTTCATATACGGAATCGCATAGCGGCTGCCAAGGAGAACGCTTTTCGTATTGACATTCATCAATCGATCCCATTCGTTCAAATCGATATGAACGACATCTATGTCTTTTTGCAGATTTGTCAAACCGACATTATTAAACAAAACGGTCAATGGACCATACGTATCCACCGTATATTCGACCGCTTCTTTGATCGATGCTTCCTCACCGGCATCAAGGAAAATACCTGCAGCTATTCCGCCTTGTTGGTTGATAGATTCTGCTGCCGATTTTGCCCCTTCTTCATTAAAGTCGCCAATCACGACTTTGGCTCCTTCTTTAGCAAGCAAACGCGCGGTTGCCAGTCCAATACCAGAAGCTCCGCCCGTTACTAAAGCGATTTTTCCTTCCACTCTTCTCATTTTGCCTACCTCCTGTAAACCGTTTTTCTCTGAGTCTATTCTTTTCGCAAGTATGCCAGCAGCTTTTTATTAATGGCTAGAAGTTGTTCGACTTCTTCATCAGTCAGGACGGAATACATTTCTTTTCGCATTTCTTGCCCTCTTTGTTCTGCTTTCTTTAAAACATCAAGACCTTTATCTGTAATCGAAAGCAACACCTTGCGCCGGTCGGAATCACTATATTTTCGTTCGGCGTAACCTTCATTGATCAGCTTGTTGGCGATATTAGTCATGGCACCTGGTGTGTAGTCTAATTCCTTTGCCAAAACAGACTGCATTTGTGCTCCCTTTTGGGCGAGCTCGTCTAAAACTAAGATTTGAGAAATACCAACATTGTATTCAAAAGACTTCGTAAACTTGAGCATCGATTCATCGTTAAGCAATTCCGTTGTACGAATTAATTCAAAAATCGTATTGTTATCCATACTATCTCCACCAAATTATCTTAATTTTATTGTTCCACCATCCACCATGATCGTCTGTCCGGTTATAAAATCAGCATCTTCGCTCGCTAAAAATACGGCAGCACGCCCGATGTCATTCTCCGGATCACCAAGTCTTCCCAGCGGAATATTTGCAAGCATGGCATCATAATGATTTGGATGTTCTTTAGCCCACGCCTGTATACCTTCTGTATTAGCAATAGGCGATATCAAATTGACATTGATACCGTATGCCCCGAACTCATTGGCCGCCACGCGGGAGATCGCCCGAATCGCTTCTTTAGCAGCAGCATAAGATGCCTGATTGACATTGCCATTGATGCCTGCGCCAGATGCAAAATTAATCACTTTACCTTTTGTTTCTTTTAAATATGGTAAAGCAGCTTGCATCAAATAAAACGTCGGGTAAAAGCCGGTATTAAACGAAAGTTCAAGAAGGTCCTTCGTCGTTTCTTCAAACGGCATATTTTTAGATGCGTGAGCATTATTAACAAGAATATCCAATCTGCCAAACTGATCTATGACTTTTTCAATAATGTTCGGTAACTTTTCATGCTCAGCGAGATTGGCTGCGATAAATAAGCAATCTTTTTCATAACGTTGTAACGCTTCAACCGTTTTCTGTCCGAGCTCTTCATTTAAATCTACGATCGCAACTTTAGCACCTTCTTTGACGAAAGCCGTTGCTATTCCTTTACCAATACCACCAGCGCCCCCGGTGATGATAGCCACTTTCCCATCGAGTTTTGCCATTGAAAATCCCTCCATAATGAGTTTCTGTGAATATTTTATCACTATATCTTTTAACATTAAAATATTTTGTACTAAATTATTTAAAACTAAATAATATTATTTGTTCAAAGATCTGTTGTATGCATAGGAGTCGATAGAAACAGTTATGAGATAAAAATTCCCCCCCAAGGTTTAAAACAGTTAACTGTAAGCTGTTCTTACCTTGAGGGGGAGTATATGAAGCTCAACTAAATAACCCGAGCAGCCATGGGGCAGCGTATAAAGTCATGAACATCACACCGTAGTTGACACCGTTTTTATGCAGTAGACCAGCAACAAGCGCGACTAATAACGTGCCAAATATATTCAAAACACCGGCATCCATGTATGCGAGCATAACGACAAGACCCGAAAACAAGCCGATTAACGCCTCGTGCGGAATGTATTTAAAAACGAAAGCACAGATTTCGTTCGAAAATTTGACCGTGACGAAATAAGTCAACAACAAGGCTATAGCAGCACCGATAATCGTCGCCATTAAAATTTCCCCCGCCGACAGTATATGATGAATATTATGCTCGTCGGTAAAAACGGGTGGAGCTCTGAACAAACCGATCGCTGGTCCGATCGCCGTTGGTGATAATGGCAGACCAATTGCAATCAACGGGATGAGTGTGCCAGAAATATAGGAAGCGTTCGTCAAGCCGTCCATCGTCGAAATGGCTCGCGATGCCCGTTTGACCGGATCCTTGATATGGCGTGTGATCGTCTCACCCCAAAATACCGTCATGCCAACAGGTGTAAGAAAAAATGTGATTGAACCGAGCAAGCTGCCGATTGCAGACGTCAAAGACTCTTTTCCTGTCAAAATGGTAAATGGATTAGGAAAACCTTTTTCCTTTTTGGAATCCTTCATCGTAATAGCTTTATAACCGAAGCTAGGCATTTTTTTACGAAGTTGTTTATTCAATAATTCAAACAAGGTAAAAGCAATCGGCCCGATTGTAATGCCTAAAAAAAAGGAGACGAAAATATCTATATCTTCTGGAACAATACCAAGCCCCCAGTATAAATGCCGAAGTCCCATGATCAACATGGCGAATGGGAGAATGATTATTAAAGACAACAGTTTATTCCGGGTCATGAGCGCAAGCAAGACAGCTCCGAGCGTAAATATTAATCCCGCGTATGCTTCAACTCTATCTGCAAACTGCAAAATAAGATACGCGATCAAAAAACTGACAGGGATTGACACAAGCGTACCTATAACTGAACCGGAAGCCATCTTTTTTATACTCACATCCGGCAGCCCATGTTTTTTCAAAACCATAGCATGTTCAACCATAGGGGCTGCCATAACGCCTCCAGGGATACCAGCAACAGCCACCGGAATCGAGTCAGTTAATTTTTTAGCGACGATTGCCGCTATAAAAAAAGCTAGTATCACATGCGGCGACAGACCGATTAAGGCAAGGGCAATCGTTACTGGAGCAAGGACAGCTGTCTCATCTGTACCTGGGGCAATGCCGATCAATGTATACAGCACAGCTCCCCCGATACTAGCGAGAACCATTTGTAAAATCATTACAGTATCCATTATGATCGTTCACCATCCTCTGTCACCGTTATATGACGTTTTGGTTTAATAATTATACTGGATATAATAAACCCTATCACCGCACCGATCAGTCCGAATATAAGCGGTGGTGTGTTACCAAAGGCAAGCAAATAACCGCCGAGCGCAAATGCAATACAAAGGATCATTGATATAATCAGATCTTTTACATTGACGTGGTCGCCCCAGATGTCGATATGGTCGTTTGTTTCGCTTTGTTTTGGGCCCATTGTCTCACCCCTTCTAAAGATTTAAATGGTAAAATTTCAGCAAATGGGTTTGGAGAAAAGATCGATACGGCCGATCAAATATATGCTATAATTGATTTTCACACAAAACATTTAATAAAACATCTCTATTATCATATAACGTTTTTTAAAAAGAGTCCATAGTTTGAAATGATTCAATTGTGTTTATTTTCATTCAACTATGTTGAATGTATAGTTTATTAAAAAATACGGGCGTACTGCTCCAACTTCTACATACGGTTGAAATCGTTATCGTAATAATAATTTGTCAATTAAAAACTACCCGATTTCGAAATCGGGTAGTTTGCTTAAGGATGTATGGATAAACTTTTGACGGTACTTTATTCCGTGCTGTCGATAAACACGGTTAACAGTTTAGCTCCTTCATTATCGACAGGCATATACATATGCGGATTTTTTCCTTTAAAGTAAGCGCTGTCCCCTTTTGCTAAGTAATGTTTTTCACCATTGTAAAACAGCTCGATCGCCCCTTCAAGGATATAGATGAATTCATCCTGGGAATGGGTAAAAGGCTCGCTCCGCACATTAGCATCTTTTGGGGTAACATTAATGATCGTCGGTTCAACATTGGAAAACCGTTTGTTGGCAAGAAGCTGATACGAATAGCCCATGTTTTCGTCACCCATGTGATATTGCCGGTCTGATTTGGCAAGTTTAATCAGATCGGTTTCGGGCTGATCATCCAGTACCCAGGAAAGAGGAACGTCCAACACCTCGCTGATTTTGGATAATGTGGCGACAGCCGATGCGGTCTGGCCGTTTTCAATTTTGGACAAGAGACTTTTGGAAATACCGCATTCATCTGCAACTTGCTGCTGTGTTTTCTTATATTTCAGGCGCGCTTGTTTAATTTTTTTTCCAATGTTTTGTAAGTTTATCGTTGTTCGCTCCCTTCACATCTGGCTGGTTCGTGTTGTCTGATACCATAAATTTCATCATAGAATAACGCATCGTATTCGTCAAGAAGGGCCAGAGACCGACTGTCAGGTCTTCCAGTTTCCCAAGAAAAAATGCTGTATGTCCTTCATGCCAGTAAAAAAACATGCACTGTGTAAAAGGCATGGTTATAAAAATACACATTATTTAGCATCCGCCACAACAACCAACTGATCGCTCGAGTTGCCCAAAGAAACATCATTTGCGGACCATCTATGCATGGGTTTTCAGCAACTCAAGGTACTTTTTGAATCGTTGTTGCACTCAAGGAAAGATGGCAAACGTGTCTTCTAAAACTTATTAAGGAAAAGGTATTCCACAGGCACCCTAAAAAGCTGTTACCCTCCCGTCGTGATGACCTTCACTAAAGAGAGAATAACAGCTTTTTGCCGCTTCCGGTGCCTCTGGCTACGGCGAGTGCGCTCACTCCTGCGCGGCCACTGCCGCGAGCGATTTGCTCGGCAAGGATTTGCCCAGTTTGTTCTGGATATAGAAGGCGGCTTCACGCATCTTATCCTCATTGATGCCGGTTTCGATGCCGAGTCCATGCAAGAGGTACAAAACGTCGTTTGTGGCGACATTGCCGGCTGCTCCCGGGGCGTACGGACAGCCGCCAAGCCCGCCGACTGAACTGTCAAAGCGGGTGATGCCGTATGCGAGTGATGTTAGAATATTGGCGATCGCCATGCCGCGAGTGTCGTGAAAATGCATGATGATTTTTTCAGCCGGAAAACGCGCCAACACCGCATCAAGGAGCTCCTCAACTTGGGAAGGGACCGCAGTGCCGATCGTATCGCCGAGCGAAAGATCATCGGCACCGTCTGCCACTAAGCGTTCACACACACGAATTACTTCCTCCGGCTTGATCTTGCCTTCATACGGGCATTCGAAAACAGTCGACACATATCCTGTCACATGTTTGCCGGCCCGTTTTGCCTCTTGGATCACTTCGCGCAAAACCGGATACGTTTCATCGATCGATTTGTTGATATTTTTCTTATTATGAGTCTCACTTGCCGACATAAATACCGATGCCCCGTCAATGCCTGCTTCCAAAGCGAGTTCCAGCCCTTTCATGTTGGGAACAAGCGCGGAATAGCGCACCCCCGGATAGCGCTTGATTTTTCGCCCGACTTCATGCGCATCCGAGAGTTGCGGCACCCATTTCGGGTGGACGAATGAGGAATACTCGATTTCCGTGACACCCGATGCCGACAGCTGATTGATCCATGCGACCTTATCTGCTGTTGTAATGCGTTTCTTCTCATTCTGCAAACCATCACGTGGTCCAACTTCTTTAATCTGTACAAACTCTGGCCAACGTGCCATTTTAAACCCTCCTCACATTATAAGCTGAGGTTTCGCTAATTGGTGAATCCGTTTTCATGTGTGGCGTTAAAAAAAGTGTATGCTACAGTTTATTTTATCTATTTTCATTAGTGCATAAATTGAAGACAAGTTATGATATTATCATATATCATTCATCTGAGTTTCTTTTAATTCAACATTGTTGAATTAAATATATAACAAGAGGGCAAGTCTTGTCAAACATCTCAGAATAATGCAACGAACTTTTTTTAATTATAGATGCTCCCCTCTTTATAAACAGAATCGATTATATTTGTACAAAAGTGGCATGATTGACCTTAAGGAATACTCAAAAGCCGATTTCGTATTCCATTTTCAAGAAAATACGTTTTTAAAGGATCAGCTTCCTTTTACGCAAGTAGGTTTATACTGCAATCTAGCAAGGAGCGTAACCTAACTCAATGCCGCCGTTCCACTAGCTTGTTGTAAAACTTAATCCTTTTCGCCACTAAGAGCACCGATCATCTGCATCCGCCTATTGAACAAAGTCGGGTAAGATAAAAATCCAATCATGATACTTGTTACCAAAGCGGTTGTTAATATGAGAAAGAGGACGAGCAGTTGAAACATCACTGCCTGCACAGGATCTGCACCGGCGATGATTTGTCCACCCATCATACCAGGAAGCTGAACAAGGCCGATCGTTTTTTGCTTTTCAATGGTTGGAATCGTACTCGCTTTAATCGAGGAGATGAGCTGTCGATGAATAGCCTGCTTTGGAGTGCCAGCGAGTGACAAAATGAGTTCTACTTCATATCGATGAGATTCGATTTCTGATGTAAAACGGTTGAGAAATAAAATAGACAAAACCATCGAATTGCCGATTACCATACCGCTAATCGGAATAATATACTGGGCCGTGGCCGGTGTAATACCAAAACCGATAAGAATTCCTTGCGTTAACACTTCGACAGCTAAAAATGTTACAACAAGCTTCCAAACAATTCCTTTAATTGCGATCCCTTTTCGCATAGCGTTATGTGTAGCAGCGACAATCATGAGCACAACCATCAGAAACATATACAGCCATTTTTCTGTATCAAACACAAAAGCGAGTACATAGCCAACGGCAAGCAATTGAATAATCGATCGAACTGTGGCGATTAATACATCCTTTTCCAGTTCCAGCCTGAACATTTTTGACAAAACAATAGGAATCAGTACAAAAATAAGCGTCATCGATAATGTGAGATAACTCATTCTATTTCTCCTTTTACAAACTGTTGGACTGATCTATTTTCAGGATGGTGAAGCAAGCTGCTCTCTCCGGATTCCGCTACTTTCCCATCGATCAAAACCCATGCATAATCACCGATGTCAATAGCTTGCTGCAAATTGTGAGTAATCCAAACGATCGTCGTTTCGTACGTCTGATTAATCTGCTTGATCAATGTTTCAATATCGTGTTGGGATACTTGATCAAGCGATGATGTAATTTCATCCAATAATAATATCGCAGGCTGATTAACAAGCGTACGGGCGATTGAGAGCTTCTGCTGCTGACCGCCTGATAACCCCTTTGAATCTCGGTATAAAAATTGTTCGTCCAACCCGACCATATTAAGAAGTTCTTTTGCTTGTTCATCCGACATCGTCTCTCCTTGCAGTGTAAGTGGAAGCGCTAGATTTTTCTTAACTGTCCCTCTAATCATAGGTGCCTGTTGTAGGGCTAGCCCGACGGTCCGGCGCAATACCACAGGGTCATAGCGATCAATGGCTTTACCTTGCACATAAATATTGCCCGCATCCGGTGAAACAAGCCCATTGCACAACCTAAATAATGTCGTTTTCCCCGCGCCAGACGGGCCGATAAGTGTCGTTATCTTACCATTCGGAAAATAACCGGTGATGTCTTTCAATATATGTGTGCCATCCGTTGAATAATCGACATGATCGAAACGGATCGCACCGGATTCATCTACTGACACAGATGTCACATCCTCACCTATAAGTTTCTTGAAAACGATACTCGCTTATGCATATAGGTTACCCAAGACAATGCCATTCTAATAGATCTGAAAAAACCACTTCTACGTTTATAGTAAGAAGTGGCTGCAGAAAGTTTTATTTTTCATAACCGACCGGAGGATACTTTTTCCCAGAAAAGTCATTTTCCATCCGACGACAACGACTACGATAAGCACCGCTAAAATATACAAAACTTCCATGGTTAATCAGACTTACCAAATAATAAAAACTCGCGGAACACCTACTATCCACGAGCTTTGCCATTGCTGACTTCAATCCTTCGAGCTGCCGTACAGCTCTTCTAATGGTTTGGTTATAATCCGGCTAATATCATTGATAATGAGATTGAAACGTTCTTCTTTTTCCATCAAATTCGCTATACCGTCATGCTGTTGAACGAGTTCAACAATATGGCGCGCTTTTTCCACCTCTTCTTCGGTAATATCTTCACCATTCATCTGCTTTTCTTGCAGTTGCATTTGTGTATCGCGAAAGCGGTGAAACATATCTCGCGCGGAATCGTCTGACATAACAGCTTCATACGCTTCTTTTAAGTTTTTGAACGCATCGCTTTCCCGAATGGCTTTCTCTAAGTTATACGCACTATCATACATGTTTGACACGCAATTTCCTCCTTTAATTTCCAGCTCCAACGAACCGTATGGACTAAACTCACTATATCAAACAGATGTGTTCATGTATACCATTTTCGATAAATTCCTATCCAGTACGATCATTGGTATAATGAAGGAAAATGAGAAAAAATTAAAAGGAAATCGGTGATATGCTCAAACGACTGAAAAAAATCTTTCCATCATTAACCGTTTATGCAGCAGACAAAGTGCTCGATCGAAACAACTATCAATGGTTTATAACTGCAGAAGGCGATATCATTGGCATTGACAAGCAAGAATTAACCCAAAAAGATCATGCTTTATTGCACACCTTCCTCGAGCCGTATAATATTCAACTGCCCGAGCCAACAAACGCAGAAATACAATGGAAAACATGGATCGATAACAACAATATACAAGAAAAGTCCCTGAACAACTATGCCTACCGGTTTATTTATTTTTACATCCAACCCAATCAAATCACTCCTCAGTCTTTCAAAGAAGCGATCAACGAACTATTCGCTAGACCCATTCCGATCTTGTGGGAAAACGAGCATTCGGGAATTATCATTGAAGAACAATCGGTGTTGCCCGAAGAGAACATTTCCTATGATCAGATTATCGATGTGTTAATGAGTGATTTATATGTCAAAATCTTTTTTTACATCGGACCGATGATGTACCGGATATCCGAGGCTAAAGCTGGCTACCGCACGTTGTTGCAAGGTGCTAAAACAGCCCTTACCTATTCGGATAAACAGGTTGTTACATATGTTGAAGCGATCCCTTATATCTTAATCGAACAAACCGAACTATCCGTTCGTAATGATATGATCCATACAGTCCTTAACGGGGTTAAAGATGATGAAGACTTACTGCAAAGTATCGCCACATTCATCGCCTGCAACTTGAATGTCTCCATGGCGGCGAAAGCATTGTACATGCATCGCAACAGCCTGCAATACCGCCTTGACAAATTTATGGAGAAAACCGGAATTGATATCCGACAATTCGAGCAAGCAGTGACGGTATACCTTATCTTACTAGCCAAACGCAGCCTAAAGACAAACAATGTTTAAACCATGTATTAAATGGTAAACCTAAGAATGCTTTACTTGCACGATCATTCAATGGAGGTGGTGCACGATGCGTCAATTCATGTTGATCGCGTTGGTGTTTCTTCTAGGTGCATGTAGTTATCAAAATAATGATACTCAAAATGCAAGGGAACCAAACCAAGCGAAAGACAATGAAACAGCAAGTGAAGAGCAAGCTGAACAAAACGATCAGACAGATGATGAGCAAGCAGCGATGAAAAATAAGCTGGAACAACTTGGTTATAAAGAAATCGAAATTGAAGTATCCTATGGTGACGACAAAGAATACGAAGCGGAAATCGAACAGAACAGCATGGTCACAGCCGAGCTAGAAGATGAATTGAATGATGAATATTTAAAAGGTATGGAAGCCTTTGATGCTATTTATCCATACGCAGAGCAACTGTCGTTAACGCCAAATACCGATATGGAAACGGCGATCAATGCCGTGTTGGATGCATTTGATTTAGATGCGGATTATGAGCAATTTGAGTTAGAAATAACGTTCCAAGACGGAAAAGAACTCGAATTCGAAGACAGCCAATCGCATACGTTTGACTGATTTGCAAACATGCACGAAAAGGTTTTCATTTTTTGTGCATGTTTACTATTTACGGTGTTCTCCTTCCTTTTATACTATGGATATAAACAAACGAGATGGAGGGGGAAACAGATGGCCGAACTGCAATTGAACAACATTAAAAAAGTATATGACAAAGATGTTTTAGCCGTTGATAACTTTAATCTCGACATCAAAGATAAAGAATTCATCGTCCTTGTCGGGCCATCCGGTTGTGGAAAGTCCACAACACTACGAATGGTTGCTGGCCTTGAAGAAATAACCGAAGGCGAATTGTACATCGATGGCAAAAAGATGAACGATGTTGCACCGAAAGATCGCGACATCGCAATGGTCTTCCAAAACTATGCCTTGTATCCACACATGAATGTTTACGATAACATGGCCTTTGGTTTAAAACTGCGGAAATTTAAAAAAGATGAAATCAAAAAACGTGTCGACAACGCAGCAAAAATTCTCGGCCTTGAAGGGTACTTAGACCGAAAGCCTAAAGCGTTATCCGGTGGTCAGCGTCAACGTGTTGCCTTGGGGCGCGCTATTGTTAGGGACGCAAAAGTGTTTCTTATGGACGAACCGTTGTCCAACTTGGATGCCAAACTTCGCGTGCAAATGCGCTCTGAAATCCAAAAGCTCCATCAACGTCTGCAGACCACAACGATTTATGTAACACACGATCAGACTGAAGCGATGACAATGGCGACGCGTCTTGTCGTTATGAAGGACGGCGTCATTCAACAGGTCGGTGCACCAAAAGAAGTCTATGATGCACCGGAAAATGTGTTTGTCGGCGGCTTTATCGGGTCGCCAGCTATGAATTTTCTGCACGGCAAATTGAATGAAAATGAATTTGTCATAGACAGCATTAAGATCAAAGTACCTGAAGGCAGAATGAAAACCCTTCGTAAACAAGGATATGTCGGTAAAGATATCATTCTTGGTATTCGTCCCGAAGACATTCATGACGAACCTGTATTCCTTGAATCATCTCCGGAGACAAAAATACCCGCGGTAATTGATGTCGCTGAGTTGATGGGGGCAGAATCCTACTTGTATTCAAAAATAGATAATCAAGAATTCATCGCGCGCGTTGATTCCCGAACCGATGTATCGGGCGGTGATAAAATTGAGCTCGCCCTTGATATGAACAAAGCCCACTTTTTTGACAAAGACAGCGAACGCCGCATCAAATAAAGAGGTGAATAGATCACCTCTTTTTATGTATAAAAGGCTGATAAAATGCAAAATATACCACCCAAATCCTACATATTTAAAGGGAAGCCGCAATGCGACTTCCCATAAAGCTATGATTTTAAGACAGGGATATTCCCTGATCGCCATACATTATTCAGTTATTGTGGCATCCCGCCGCCCAGTTGCTGTTGAGCTGCGGTGACGAGCCGCTTAGTAATTTCTCCACCAACGGAGCCGTTTGCACGGGATGTCGTGTCAGCGCCAAGGTTCACACCAAATTCTTGGGCAATTTCGGTTTTCATTTGATCAAGTGCCTGTTGTGCACCAGGAACAACTAACTGATTCGAGTTGTTAGAATTGTTGTTTGCCATTGTATATCACCTCCTGTATCAACTATTGTTTACAGTTCAAAAAAACTTATCATAAATTTGCGTTGGTAAATGTTGTTTTCAAGCGTTTAATAATTTAAAAAGATCCCGTGCAGTTCGCACGAGATCAGCAGCTTGATTTACTTCGGATAGGTCATTGCTTTTGGATCGACATATTGATCAAACTCATCCGCTGTCAACAAGCCAAGTTCAACAGCCGCTTCTTTCAATGTTGTATCATCTGCAAATGCTTTTTTAGCAATTTTAGCAGCGTTTTCATAACCAATGTGTGGATTTAAGGCGGTCACAAGCATTAAAGAATCCTTTAAATACGCTTCGATTTTCTCGTGATTCGGCTCGATTCCTTGTACACAACGCGCATCGAACGACAGCATGCTATCGGCTAACAGCTGACATGATTGCAGGAAATTGTAAGCGATAACAGGTTTGAAAACATTCAATTCAAAATTACCTTGACTGGCGGCAAAACCGATCGTAGCATCATTTCCCATCACTTGGGCAGCGACCATTGTCACGGCTTCAGGCTGTGTTGGATTAACTTTGCCAGGCATAATCGAACTTCCCGGTTCATTTGCCGGAATGGTTATTTCCCCAATGCCACAGCGCGGTCCACTCGCTAACCAACGTACATCATTGGCGATTTTCATCAAATCGGCAGCCAATGCTTTTAACGCTCCATGAGCGTAGACACTTTCATCATGACTTGTTAAAGCGTGAAATTTGTTCGGTGCTGATATGAATGATTTTTCGGTAAACGAACTGATCGCTTCACAAACGCGTTCAGCAAATTCCGGATGCGCATTCAACCCTGTTCCAACCGCCGTTCCACCAATGGCGAGCTCGCGTAAATAATCGATGCTTTCTTCAACCATGTTTTCCGATTTTTCCAACATGCGATACCAGCCGCTGATTTCTTGGCCAAGTGTCAAAGGCGTGGCATCCTGTAAATGGGTACGGCCGATTTTAACGATTTCCTGAAACGCCTCGCTTTTTTCTTTTAGCGTCTTTTTCAACGTGCGCAATGCTGGAAGAACAACATCTTCCAATTTCAGTACAAACGCAACATGCATGGCTGTTGGATATGTATCATTAGAGCTTTGTGATTTATTGACATCGTCGTTTGGATGTAGTCTTAAGTCACTTCCTTCCTCCTCAAGCCATTTATTGCCAACATGGGCGATCACTTCATTGATGTTCATGTTTGATTGGGTACCGCTTCCAGTTTGCCAAACAACAAGTGGAAAATGATCATTTAAACGGCCTGCTACAATTTCATCCGCTGCATAGGCAATGGCCTCAGCTTTTTTTGCCTCCATGAGCCCGAGGTCACTGTTAGCTTTGGCAGCGCTTTTTTTCAAAATAGCAAAAGCTTTAATAATATCAAACGGCATTTTTTCATCGCCAATGGGAAAATTTTCTTTGCTCCTTTGCGTTTGTGCTCCCCAAAACTTCTCTGCGGGAACCTTCACCTCTCCCAATGTGTCGTGTTCGATTCTGTAATCCATCCTGTCTCCTCCCTTTGTCACTTATTCCCTTTTATTATAGCAAATTTAACGGCGAACCATCATCCTCACATTCATTTTTCGGGTGTAATATTCCGGTAGGCGAGAATACTCGCGCCTAATGCAAAAACAACTAATAGTGCACTCATCCAAATCATGTGGTACTTCATTAAAAGAGCTGCAACTGGGGGACCCGCTGCCACTCCGGCAAAACGCATCGCACTGTATATCGCACTGACACTGCCGCGCACACGTTTATCAAGACTCTCCGTAATCAATGCATCTAGGGCAGGCAGGGCCATCCCAATCCCGGCGCCACAAATAAAAAAAATCGCTAATAAATATATCGGATGCTTCATAAAAGGAATAATAGCAACCGACACCCCTGCTATTACAATGCCAGTAAACGTCACCCATTTCATAACAATGAGAAGACCTTTGATCTTCTTTCCAGCTATATAAGAACTGACCGCCAAAGCTAAGAGTGGAATAGCTAGAAGCAATCCTTTCCATATGCCTGTATAAGAAAAATCATCTTCTAAAACACTCGATAAATAGAAAAGAAAACCAAACAAGATAAACATTAAAATAGCACCTATCAAAAATACTGCGACAAGCCATTTAAAATGTTTCGAAAAAACATCTTTCAACATCGTTTGATATTTGTCAAAAGTAAACGTTTCTTCTTTTGTTTCCTTTTTCTTTTTGATCAAAAAAATAACTAGCAGAACAGAAACAAGGCAAAATAAAGGAATGGAGAAAAAAGGCAGAAACCAGACGACAGCGGCAAGCACAGCGCCGAGGATGGGGCTCAATACTTTTCCAACCGTATTTGACGTCTCAATGATGCCTAATGTAGCGCTGGCATCAGCATCGCGCTGAAACATATCACCGACAAGGGGTAAAACGATCGGCGAGGCACCCGAAGCCCCGATACCTTGGAGGATCCGGCCGATTAAAATAACTATGTATGGATTTTGCATTTTCCAAGCCGCCCACCCAGCCACAAATCCGCCTATTCCCGTGATGACAAGCGATGGAACAATGACGATTTTTCGTCCAAATCGATCCGACAAATAACCAGCTACAGGGATTAAAACAATCGCCATAATCGAATAAGCTGTAATGATCAAGCTGGACTGCAATGCGGTAATATCAAGCTCCTTTTCCATTATTGGCAGGATCGGAATCAACATCGAATTGCCTAATGTCATGATTAAAGGGATGGACGCAAGCGAGATAATCGCCCACCGCCTGGCGTCGGGATCGGGTTTTCGTTTATACGTTTGATTCATGAATTTTTCATCCTCACAGACTTGCTTTGTATTACTATCTGCCTCTAAAGATATTGTTATGCTTTTAAACGTTTTGTATCCTACAATTCCTTTGGCATCGTCCAACAAACTGAAACGGCTGCCGCAATGTTTCTCTAGACCCACCACATTCTCATTTGATAGACTGAATCTATCTACAGAGGATCGTACATGAATCGGAGGCTATCGTATGGGGCATGCGACTCATTTGCAAAAAGGCGAAAAAGGCGCCTGGCTTAGCATTATCACCTACATGATCTTAGCTGTAACAAAACTGATCATCGGCTATACTGCCCAATCCGACGCATTGCGTGCTGATGGGCTAAACAACTCAACCGATGTCATCGCTTCGGTTGCCGTTTTGATCGGTCTAAAAATATCCCGAAAACCACCGGATGAAGATCACCATTATGGGCATTACCGAGCAGAAACGATCGCATCGTTATTTGTCGCATTTATTATGGCGACGATCGGCATTCAAGTGATCATCGATACCGTTCAAAAACTTCTCGCTGCAGAAACAGATCCGCCCGGCATGTTAGCAGCTTGGGTTGCGCTTGGCGGAGCTGTTGTCATGTATATCGTCTATATCTACAATTTGCGGTTATCAAAAAAGATCGGTAGCAGCTCATTATATGCTGCCAGTCAGGATAACCGGTCGGACGCGCTAGTAAGCATGGGCGCCTTTATCGGCATCATAGGCGCCCGCTTCGGCCTGTCTTGGTTGGATCCACTCGCCGGATTCATTGTCGGCATCATCATTTGTAAAACAGCATGGGATATTCTTAAAACATCTACCCATACATTAACCGATGGATTTGATGAAAAGCAGATCCAAAAAATCAAAACGAGCATCGCTAAAGTCCCCGAAGTTAAAAAAGTTCGGGATGTCAAAGGACGTGTTCATGGCAACCAAGCGTTGGTCGATATTACCATCCTCGTCGATCCGAATCTGAATGTATACCAAAGCCATGACATTACTGTGCAAATTGAACATTTGCTGCAAAAAAAACATAACATTTTCCATGCCCATATCCATATCGAACCGTATGAAGAATAAAGAACAAACGAAAAGAAGGGAACAGAAAAGGTGAGCCAATACATTGACTGTATAAGCTCATCTTTTTTAATTTATTCGATATGCGCCCACTTGAACTCATACGTTGGACCGAATGGGTTGCGGATAATATTGTGGACCTCAGCCTCAGGCCTAGTGTGTTAACGTCGGTGTTAAAATAACGGAGAAATCATCGCGTGAAGCATATGGATCGACAAGATCAGATGCCACACTTGTCCGGTCGATTTCACCTGCTTCGTATAAATCAACGGATGCTTGCGAATCTTTCATGACATCGTACGTCATTTGATCCAATTGCCAAAACAAAAACGAATACTTAAGCGGATTCAAACGATTCAGCATCATCGCCTGACCCGCGATACGTTTGCTTATAATGATAAAATAAAAACAGCACCGATTGCCCCCACAACAACTAATATAATATTCCAACCGAGCCAAGCAAGAACAATTGCAACAATACCGCCCGCAATCCCAATATGAGGCTCATCAGCCTTGACGGACAAAATGCCGGGAAAAATAAGCGCCCCTAGTGCAGCGTATGGAATCGCATTGAGCCAGCGATGCATCCAGTTACGAAGCTCTAATTTATCCATAATAAACGCTGGAACAAACCGTGGGATCATTGTGACTAAAGCCATACCGACAATAATTACGTAGATCATACCTCATCCTCCTTCAGCAATACGATGCCAAGCGAGCCGCCCAGAACGGTTCCCAGAACAATCGCCCACCCGTCGCTGGCAAACAGGCTGAACAAACTATTGAGAAGCATGGCGCAAACGGCAATCAAGCCGACTTTCAGCTCTTTTTTGACTGATGGAACAAGCAACCCGATAAACATGGCATACAAGGCGATCCCCATGCTCTGGCTGAGTTTTTCGGGAATGACATCACCGAGCACTCCTCCTAAGAGTGATCCCAAAATCCAAGCTAGCCAAGCAGTTATAAACAGCGCTGTGTAGAATAAAACGCCTTTTTCCATTTTAGCTTCTTTTGTATGAAGGGAGGATACGGCAAACGTTTCGTCAGTCAAACCTAATGATAAAGGAATTTTCCAATTAAGCCTGATATCTTTCAACTGGTTCATAAACGACATGCTCATGATAAAATGGCGAAAATTAAGAACAAAAGTCGCTACAACAATTTCAATAGCACCAGCTCCCACACCGATCATATTGACGCCCATAAATTGGCTCGCACCGGCAAATACAAGCACGCTCATCAATGTCAATTCGGCCAGTGACAACCCCGTCTGTCTGGCCAAAACGCCATAGGCAATCGCAATCGGCAAGTAGCCGAGCATAATCGGTATTCCTGCTAAGACGCCGCGTTTAATCATTGGAAAAGATGTTGCTATTTCTTGATTCACCATCTCCTTAGCCAATTATGTATACACTCCTTAATACTAAAATTTAGACTATTATAGCAAATAAAACCGAACTGACAAAATTTTTCCTATGTTTAAAAATCCCCCTCTCGCCTTGCGCAGACAAGAGGGGGGGGAGCGGTTTATTTATCCTGTTCCGTCAAGATGAGCGGTTCATCATTTGTAATCACAATCGTATGTTCATATTGTGCCGAGCGTCCTTTATCGATCGTCCGAGCCGTCCAATTATTGGCATCCATCTGACTTTTCCATGATCCCTCATTGATCATCGGCTCAATCGTAATCACCATCCCTTCTTTCAAACGGACTCCTTTATTAGGTCGACCAAAATGTGGAATATGCGGATCTTCATGAATTGTCGGGCCGATACCGTGGCCAGTGAATTCACGCACAACAGAAAAACCTTCACCTTCCGCATACGTCTGAATGGCATGGCCAATATCACCAACTCGATTTCCGGCACGCGCTTGTTCGATGCCCTTGTAAAGCGATCGTTTGGTCACTTCCATCAAACGTTTGCCCGCTTCATCGACTTGGCCAACGGCATACGTCCACGCTGAATCAGCGAGGCCGCCGTTTAAATTAACAACCATATCAATCGTTACAATATCTCCGTCTTGAAGCGGCTCTTTGCGTGGAAAACCATGGCAAATCTCGTCATTGATCGAAGCACATGTCGCATACTCATAGCCGTTATATCCTTTTTGTTCCGGTGTAGCTCCGTGCTCAGCTAAAAATGTTTCCACAAACTGATCGATTTCTTTTGTTGTGATGCCGGGCTTGATCATGCGGGCTATTTCTTTATGTGCAGCCACTAAAATATCTGCAGCCTTTTGCATATTTTCGATTTCGCGCTTGCTTTTTCGTGTGATCATCTAGATACATCCTTTCCTTCGGTTGGCAACATTATGACTTATTTCCATTGTTAAGTGTACCATAAAAATTGTATGCGAGATGACGTTTTGCTTTTCATTTCGCCTCGCACTTTATGTGTTGCGTGTAGTCGGTTATTCGGTTTGTCTTGAAAAAATTAATACAAGTGCCCTGTCATATACTTTTAAAAAACATAAAGTATCCTAGAGGTGGAAATCAAAGCATAGCAACTCCGGTTAAAATGTGACAAACGATCAATTTTAATGCTAAATCAAACAGAATCCATTCACCACCCGAAATGCCAGGCTGATATTGTATGCATAGCCTTGATTTCAAAAGAATAGCAACAAAAAAAGGGGGTGTAATCCTATGTCTTATGCAGGTGGTGGCTTTGGCTACGGCGGTGGCTTCGCATTGATCGTCGTCCTGTTTATTTTGCTGATCATTGTTGGCGCAGGCGGTATGGGCGGTGGTTTTTACTAACGCGCTTTCGTCCTGATGCCTGACGAGTAACATGCCATTGTCCATAGAAAATCTGCCTCATTACGGCAGATTTTCTATATCGCTATATTGTTTACAAATAATCATTCGCTTTGTAGATTTTCCCATTTATAATATTGGCTTTATCTAACAGAATATCGATGAGAACACTCGCCACTGTTTCCGTATCTCGCAACATATTCTCTGCTTTGTAATGGCGGAACGTTTCCCGATCAACAAATGCGTCCTCTCGTGTTTGGCGAATCGTCGTTTGCATGTTTGTATCCATAATACCTGGGCTGAAAGCAATGACTTTATTGTCTGTTTGTAATTTTTCTTGTTCTAATGCAACTGTTTTTGTGTATATATCCATAGCGGCTTTCGTACTGCAATAAGCGCTCCAACCATACGTCGGCCGGTCGGCGGCTCCCGACGTGACAGTTGCACAAATCAATGGCACATCGATTTGCACCGCTTTTTGTAAAAGCAGATTCGCTAAAATCATCGGGGCGATCGTATTAATGTGAACATGATTTACTAAATCATCGGGATCAATGCGCATCGCCTGATCAATCGGCTCAACCACCGCTGCATTGTTGATGAGGTATAGTGTATCAAGGCCATCTGTAGGTAAATGTTCACTTATATTGGAATAGGCTGTTTTAACCTGTTCCGTTTGTCCGAGATCACATGTTACATGTGTATAGGACGCTTGTTGTTTTTCAGCATGATTGTGCAAAGCTTTATTTTCACGACGCGACAATCCTATGACATGAATCCCCTGTTCCATGAACAGTTTAGCGACTGATTCTCCTAATCCTCTTGATGCTCCTGTTACAATCGCATACTTCACATGCATCCTCCTATCTCCATGCTATTTTTCGATGACAATCGCTTGACTTCCCATTTGCTTCCATGCGGCTTCAAATGCTTGCCTGTCCACCTGTTTATTTTTATCCCCATATGGATCATTGACATAAACATGCGTCTTGTCAAAACCAGTTACCACAACACTGTGGACATTGAAAGTCACTTCGATTGTTCCTGACGGGGTCTTCCATGTCTCAAATTCGTTTACCGGAACCATATGTGTCGTTGTAATAATCCAGACGGGCAGACCTTGAGCGACATATTGGTATATATCCTCCGGTGATCCCCCCGTGATGTCAATGGCTTTGTCGCCTGCATAACTTTTTGCCACATCATACATAGGTCCGTGGTAAACGGACAGACCAGGACCATTCTCCATATCGCCGACAAAACCTTCGTTAGGGTTACCTTTCAATCCATTATCATAAGTTAGCGGTACACGCGGAATTTTTTCTGCCAATTCCATCTTAGTAACATCATAACCGAGATAACGGAGAATCATCGCCATACTTGTCACTTCACAACCATTATAAATGCGCGGTTCGTCCATCTGATTGATCAATGGTACATCCAATGGAGGTGTGTCGCTCGCTACTTCCGCTTGACTCATCGCTGGGATGGATGGCTTATCGCTTAAAGTTGTTTTATGCGACATATGTGAAGAGATAGTATAAGTACCATCACACGATGTCATGGTTAAAGCTATGGTTAAAATTACCGCTATCCTTCTCAACAATCTAGATGCCTCTTTTCAATCTACGGCAACAGCGTGCCAATAATGAACGAGCGTTTCCATTCCCTTATCAAAACTGTCAAGCGGGAAACTTTCATTTGGCGAATGCAGTCTATCCTCTGGTGTGCCGAAGCCGAGCAGTACAATCGGTATGTTATAGATCGCCTCGATCCACTCCACCACTGGGATTGAACCGCCCATGCGAACATAAATCGTCTCTTTGCCAAAAGCCTTCGAATAACTTGTCGCTGCTTTTTGAATTAATGGATGATCGGGATCAACTTTATACGCTTTAGCTGAAAGGTTTTCTTTCTTGACATCAACGGTTACACCGGTTGGGGCAACGTTATAAATATGCTTTTCTAAAAGAGTTTGGATACGCTCTGGGTCTTGGCCCGGCACAAGTCGACACGTAATTTTTGCAGTAGCCGCTGAGGGGATAATCGTTTTCGTTCCCTCACCTTGATATCCTCCGTACATACCGTTGATTTCCAGTGTAGGACGGGCCATCGTATGTTCTTTTGCTGTATAGCCCTTTTCCGAAACCGTTTCTGGAACACCTGTGGCATCTTGGAAGTTTTTACCGGGTACGCGGGCGATCAATTCGCGTTCTTTATCTGAAAGCGGTTCGACCCCGTCATAAAAACCGTTGACCGTTACCACCTCATCAATATCTTTCATCGACGCCAAAATATGGTTTAGTGCCATGATTGGATTGCGAACAGCTCCACCATACATACCGGAATGCAAATCATGATCCGGTCCGGTGACATGGATCTCCAGTCCTGTAAATCCTTTTAACCCATACAAAATGGTCGGCTGGCCTTTAGCCACCATTCCGGAATCAGAAATAACGGCAAAATCAGCGGCGAATTGTTCTTGTTTGTCATGCAACAGCGTATATAAATTTTCACTGCCGATTTCTTCTTCGCCTTCAATACATACTTTCACATTGAGCGGAAGTTTTCCTTCTGTTTTCATAAATGCTTCAAACACAGCCAAATGCATGAATACTTGTCCTTTGTCATCGCTTGCCCCCCGGGCATACAAACGGCCGTTGCGAACTTCCGGCTTGAACGGCTCACTCTTCCATTCTTCAATTGGATCGACCGGCTGGACATCGTAATGCCCGTAGATTAAGACAGTCGGTGCATGAGGCCCAGCCTTTTTGTATTCGGCAAAAACGAGCGGATGGCCCTCCGTCTCCTGTTTCTCCACATTATCGAAACCGATATCGAGTAAATAGGTGACTAAGAAGTCAGCTGCTTTGTGAATATCTTGTTTATGTACAGAGTCCGTGCTCACACTTGGAATCGATAAAAATGCATTTAATTTTTCCAGAAGCACATCACGATGAGAAGACAAATAATGAAGTACCTTTTCACTCATCATACGTAACCTCCCTTACTATTTATTTTAGTATACAAAAAACGAAAGAAAAAAGACAGCAACAATAAGTCAGATTATTTTGCTATAAAGAAGCATGAGTAGCGATGATAAAGAAAAACGAGTGCGGCATGTATTGCGGCACTCGCTCAAAAAAATATTAACGGTTGTCTCGATTTTGCGGGAACAATCGCTCGATCATATTAGAGAATTCATCGACGAATCCCCGAATCGGGCGTCCGTTATTCATATCATCAACATAATTATTTGTCAAATCGACAAAATCAGGGTTTGTGGATACATAAACATTGTCAATATTGTCATCAACCGATTTGACCACATCGGATATTTCGCTTTTGACGTCATCTGTCAGTTCTTCGCCAGCACGATCATCACCCCGATTACGTGTACGGCCGCGATTTTCATCGTTGTTTCGATCTAAAGTAGCACGGCCATCACGATAATTATCGGTATCGTGTGTTTTTCTGTCGTTATCCAAAGCCGCAGCGACATACGCATTGTTGTTAGTTGTCAGAACATAGGCATAATCGATTTCATCGATCTCATCCGTAATGCGATCTGCGGCTTCCTCGGCGACTTCGTAACGGTTCTCCCCATTATTGCGGGCATTGTCACCATCTTGACCCTTATGACGGGTGTCATCATTTCTCCGACGGTCTCTGTCCCGATTAGTCTGCTCATTCCTGTTGCGGTCTTGTCGATTATCATATCCCGGTGTATTACGTAAATCATTGGACGTGTTGTTGTTGTAACGCGTTTGTTCGACATTGTTTCCGTCTCTGTTACCAGCATCTCGTCCTTGTTGATTGCCGTCAGTAGCTTGACATGCTGCCAGTGCAAATACAAAGACCGAAAAGATACTGAGAAATTTCCATTTCATTGATTTAAAACCTCCTTTGCATTTTGCTTTTAGTATGCGAAAGTACAATCGAATTATGCTTTGACGAGCCGAGCCTAAATTTGGTAAGGACACCATTTTTATTTTCGAAAATATAAATAGAAAGAAGGGGAAGCTAAAGAATACGCTAGCGAAAAAAGTGATTGAAAAGTGCTCAGCCCAAGGTCTGCAACCAAGTCATCACATCCCCTGGATGAACCATTTACGAAAAAGAGAAACCCTTGACGTTAAGGAGGACAAACCATGGATATTCCGGATTACGACAAGGCGTTGTACTATACGTTATGGGGGCAATGGGATGATCTGCTTGTCCTCATGGTCCGCACGCGTGATGATATCTTGTCTAAAAAAATCCAGCGTTTCTTGCATGCCTATCATTATGCACTGGATGAACGAAAAATACTCGAATCCCACGATAATTTGCTTTATTATATTGACCATGCCATGAAATACACGCCAACAGCTGCTATGGAAGTTTAAAAAAGCATGCACCTGTCGACGGTGCATGCCTTCTTATTTGTTATTGAGTTTATTTAAAAAGAAATGGTCATGCCATCTTCCAATTGACCTTGTACAACTTAGCCTTCAATTTTGTTAGTCATAAGATTTTCCCTACTCGTTTAAAAGGATAAAGCCAAGTCTTTTTTGTTCGGCTATAATGAACAAGCGGCTCTTTTTTAGACAAACCATCCATTAAACCACTCATGGCTACGTTCGCTGTTCCATTTTGCAGCTCCCACGGGGCATGAAAGATAGACGCTTTAAAAATCGTGTTTCGTTTGATTGAATAAAAAGCATAGCGTTCTGTCAACCAATAGGAAAGTGAATGGCGTTTGGGACGAAAAGTTTCAGATTGGACATTCGCTTGAACAGCAAAACGAGCCGATGTTTCAGCATTTTTCGAGCGTTGCATAGCAACGAAAAAACCATCAGGTGTTTGCTGCCATACCATTTGCGCATATTCAAAAGGAAGAGACAATAAATACTTCGCGCCTAAAAAAGCTAACACATGGTTGGAAACGACGGAAAAAAAGTAGACAGCCGGCTCTTCATGAAAACGAATATAGGTTCTGACATTCAACTGCACATACGGCCGTAACCCCATTTTTTTAGACATTCCTCGCATGCGCGTCTCACTTGCCCGAAACACAACAATGCTAACCCAGCACGTACCGTTAAACGTCTCGAGTGTAAATGGATCAGGAACGAGTGATCTGACAACATCATATGGCATTGGCCAATGAAGGAATAAACAATCATCCCACTGTTGCATGCCTAGCCATGTTTGTTTCTGAAACAAAGACACTCACTCCTTGAATAGAGATGATTTCTGATGTAACTTAGTATAGTAACTAATCGGAACAAATAAACCAACCCGACCATATGTATCATGATCAAGGGATGCAAACACAACGCCAATAACTTGACCATTACTAGAAATGACCGGGCTGCCGCTATTTCCTCTGTAAACAGGGGCATCCATCATCACGACAGGCTTGTCCCAACCGCTCAAATGTGTATCATCAATGATTGTTCCTTCATTGGCAATACCTTGGAATCGCAGCGGGTTACCGATAAATGTGACTGAATCCCCGCGATTAAAATGCGGTTTTTCATCCAGCGGTAAATAAGGCAAATCTTGATCTTCCACTTGCAAAACAGCCAGATCAATAGACGGATATGTTTGAATAACATCGGCTGCATATAAACCGTCATCCGGAAAAGCCGCCGTAACCTCGTCCTCTCCATCAACGACGTGAGCATTGGTTAAAATAGTGCCATCAGCGGAAATGGCAAAACCCGTTCCTCGTGAATCTTCCGCCTCGATAACAACCACCGCTTTTTTATACGCCTTGATATCTTCCTGGATGGACAATTTTGCCGATGTCATTAAAAAGTCGATGGCTGGGATGGAAAATGTTTGCGGTAAAAGAGCTAACAAATTTAAAACGAGCGTCATAGCAATAAGCCAAAACGCCCATTTCGGAAAAGGGCGCTTCGGTTTAGGATGATGAGCACGCTTTAATGCTTTTTGCCGTTCAGCTTCGACGAGTGCATATAATTCTTCCTCATCAAACTCCTCATATAAGTCTTCATCTATCATATCGTGGTTGCTTTCTTTATTTTTCATAAAACAACCCCCAATGTCTTTCCGAGAAGGCCGGACATAGCTGCTTAACCAGCCGTACGCGAGCTCCATCGTTGCATTTGATACATATGGTAATACAATCCTCTTTCCCGAATCAGCTGTTCATGATGACCTCTTTCTACAATTTTACCATGATCAAGTACATAAATGGCATCCGCTCCCTGGATTGTCGATAGTCGGTGAGCAATAACCAGCGTCGTACGACCTTTTTTCAGCACCTCCAAAGCATGCTGGATAAGGTTTTCTGTTTCCGTATCAATATTGGCTGTCGCCTCATCTAAAATTAAAATCGCCGGGTCAAAAGCCAATGCTCGTGCAAAGGAAATAAGCTGGCGTTCACCGAGGGACAAACGCCCTCCACCTTCAGTCACTTTTTCATCATAGCCATTTGGCAGTTGCTCGATAAACCGATCCGCCCCGACCGCCTTCAGCGCATCTATCGCTGCTTGACGTGAAATAGCAGGATCATTCATAGTCACATTAGATAGTATCGTGCCTGAAAACAAAAACGGATCTTGCAGCACAATTCCCATATGACTGCGCACTTGTTGACGTGACCATTTTTTTATGTCTTGCCCGTCGATCGTAATGGTCCCATATTGCGGATCGTAAAACCGGAACAGCAAATTCATAATCGAGCTTTTACCTGAACCAGTATGACCGACGAAAGCAGCCGTTTCACCTGGTTTGACTGCAAAAGAAATATGCTTAAGAACATAGTCTGTGTCATTATAGGCAAAAGAAACATCATCAAACTGGACATGTCCTCTATAGCGTGGGATACTCTCGTTTTTCACTTCTTCACCATCATGATCCATTAACGTAAACACTCGGTTTCCAGCCACCCGTGCTTGTTCAATGAGCGGCAGTTGATTGACGATATCGTTAACCGGCTCAAACAAGCGGGTAATGTAATCGACAATCGCATACAACATACCAATGGAAATCACACTAGTTGGATCAAGCGATACCAGTCCGAAGTACAATAAAAATAAGACAAACGCTAAATTACGACAAGCTGTCACCAGATTGTGCGATGTTAAAGCATTTAACTTAACGAGTTTTCGTTGGTACGTATAATGTCGCTCGTTCAGCGTTTCAAATTCCTTTTTCGTTTGCTGCTGTCGCCGGAAAGCTTGGATGATTGGCATTCCCTGAATCGCTTCATTGATGTGGCCGTTGATCGCGCTGATTGTGGATCGAATCACACTATTATACTTCGTGCCAAAATATTTATACACTTTCATCCAAATGGCAACAACGGGAATTAAAATGAGACCGACAAGCCCTATACGCACATCAAGAATGAACAAGGCAACAAAAATCCCACCCATATAGATCGCGCTTGTGACGACAATAGATAGAACCCGTTCATACAAATCTCGGATAGCTTCCGTATCGTTTGTAATGCGTGCGACAATTTTACCAGCCGGATGATCGACAAAATAGTCGATCGGCAACCGTTGAATATGAGCAAAAATATCATTGCGCATTTTTTGCACAATTTGATTCGAAGCTTTTTGTAACAAAAACGTCTGATAAAATTGAAAAACACCAGCAACCAATAGCAACACGACGTACAGACTAAGCAAAACGAAAATCGGCCGTTTCTCCGGAGCAAAAAACGGGGTGATTTCTGAAAGTGACAATTTCTCAGCTTCAAATGCCATCACATCATCCGCCAATTCAATCGTTACAGTCGAGCCCTCAGCCTTGCGTTTTCCTTGCAATGGCACATCATCGTGGACGATATAATAATCGTTTTCAACTTGCAAAAGTGTCATCATATCTCCATCTGTTTGAGCGTTGGTTAAACGATCGGCTCGTTTATAAAAACGACCGTTGTATGTGACTGTATCCCGATCATCATCTGTGGATACTTCCTGCCATTTGCCTTCAATTCCAAGGATATGTTCATCAATGACAACTTTGGCAATAAGCGGCCCAGCAAGTTCCAGCACTGTTGCAACAATAAGAAAACCAATGCCAAGCAAAATGCCCCTTTTAAACTGCCAGGCGTAGCCTAAGAGTCGCCTTTCCGTTGTTTTATTTTTCATACATCCACCTCCTCGTTTTCTAACTGTTGCTCATCATAGCGCTGTTGATACCAACCGCCCGCCGCGATCAATTCCTCATGAGTCCCTTCTTCAACAATCTTACCTTTATCCAATACAATGATGTGGTCAGCATGTTGAACTGCAGACAATCTATGAGCGGCGATTAGCGTAGTCTTATTCTGACGCTGGCGGCGCAAATGGGCGATGATCTTCGCTTCGGTTTTGCCGTCCACAGCGGAAAGAGAATCGTCGAGAATTAAAATGTCCGGATCTTTAATAAAAGCACGTGCGAGGGCGACACGCTGTTTTTGACCACCGGATAACGTCACACCGCTCTCACCGACTTGAGTATCCAGTTTGGCAGGCATTTCCTCGATATCTTCTAGAAATTGAGCGAGTTCTAAGACCCGGTAAATCTCTTCATCGGTTGCATCCGCTTTTCCGAACTGAATATTTTCCCGGATCGTTTTGGAAAACATAACTTGATCTTGAGGGACATAACCGATCCAGGAACGAAGCTGATCAAGAGCAATGTTTTGCAGGCGAACACCGGAAATCGTAATTTCTCCGGAAAAATTCGGGTATTGTCGCAACAGCAATCTGAACAATGTCGTTTTGCCCGCTCCTGTTTTGCCGACAATTCCAATTGTCTCGCCTTTTTTGATATGCAAGTTTATATCATTCAGTTGATAAGCGTGGGAACCGTTATAATTAAACGACACATGGTGGAAAGTTATCGTATCAACCGATGCCACTGGTTCTGGATGATCGGGATTTGTAATGTCGGGTTTATAAGCCAATGTTTCATTGACACGGTCTAACGACGCATTACCACGTTGCATGACATTGATCAATTCACCTACCGCAAACATCGGCCAAATCAACATGCCGAGATAAACATTAAAAGTGACGAGATTTCCGAGGGAAATGACATTATCAAAAACGAGCATCGCGCCATACCCGAGCCCGATTGTATAGGACATCCCGACGAGAATTTTCATAGTCGGTTCAAACAAAGCATCGACTTTGGCGACCTCAATATTTTTGTCATACACATTTTTTGTCATGGCATTGAAGCGTTTTTCATCTTGAGTCTCTTGAACAAAGGCCCGGATAACGCGCACTCCACGGATCGATTCCAATACATCATTGTTCATCTCACCGAAAGCGTGTTGCGCCTTCATAAAGCGGGAGTGAATCGCACTGCCATATTTATTCATAATGACCGCCATTATCGGCAATGGAATGAGGGCTGCTAACGTCAATTTCCAACTGATGGTAAAACCCATCATGGCAATGATCATGAACATAAATGTACTCGAATCAACGAGTGTCAAAATACCAAATCCCGCCGTCATTGAAATTGCCTTTAAATCATTCGTCGAGCGAGCCATTAAATCGCCCGTTCGGTATTTAGAAAAAAACGGCGGCGCCATCTGTAGAAAATGATCCATCATTTTACTGCGCATCCATCTCTCTAAAATGGCTGCGCCTCCGAAAAGCGTATAATCCCATAAAAATCCGATTACATAATGAGAAACAAGCAGTGCCACATATCCCCCAATAATCGCTATTAACAGTTGTAAAGTCAACGTTTCAAACTGAATATGATCAATCGCATAACCGACCAATTTTGGTGGAAAAAGTCCAATAGCACTTGCCGTCATAAGAGCTACTACAGCGAATAAATAACGTTTCCAATACACTTTAAAAAACCAATCAAGCTTTTTAAATACCTGAAGCACTGTATCACCTTCTTACATCTGTTTGGTATCCGAATGGCAAAAAATAAAAAAGCACACGCTAATAACGTATGCAAGCGTCGTATCGCGACTTTCCTTAAACATACAAAAAGGTCACAGTTCATGTGACCTGATCAATGGAGTGAGTCTTCGACGATGCCGGCATTTGAGGCCACAACCATAGATATGTTTACAAGCCCTTTTGTGCTGTATACCACAGGTTGGGCCCCATTTTTTGACTATTATCAATTATAGTATTGGTAAAATTTTAAGTCAATATTTTTAAAATAGATAAGTTAATGATTTTATCTTAACACTTTTGGTTTATTAAAATTCAAGCACCAGCGTACTTTTTATGATACGATGAGGTTGTAAAACAAGCTCACAGCAAGAATGGGTATGGCGTACCTTAAATGCCCTGTCACAACGAGGACGTGTTAATTTTGCTTTTAAAAGGAACCAATTATAAACGGATTGAACCGGCATCTGGCGCCATTGTTATGGCAAACGGCATTTTTTTGATCGGGACGGTTGAAGCTTTTCCACTGCTCGATGTCCAACTCGGAAAATTTTTCGCTTTCATGCTTTTAATCGTATGGATTATTATTTATTCATTGTTAATCATTCAATTTTTCCACCGGGATTTTTTGCTCCCTTTTATCCAACATCCGGTCCAGTCATTTGCCATCGGCACATGGATAGCCGGTGTTTCTGTCTTATGTAACGTGTTTTTGAAGTATTTTCCGACTCTTTTGCCGTTGACCCAGGCGATGGCCATTTTAAACACATTTTTATGGCTATTCTTTTTGGCTAATTGCTTTTATAATTTTAAGCAACTCTTGTTCGATCAAAAAAAATATCCGGTCCAGGGAGTTATTTTACTATCAACCGTTGGGACACAATCGATCATGGTTCTTTTGAACAATGTGTTTTTCCAGCTGCCAAAAGCTTTGTCCAGTGCGGTCATCATCCTTGGGCTGATTTTTTATGCAGCAGGAATCTTCTTGATCGGAGATAGATACCTCAAACATAAGGAATGGAACCTCATCGACGACTGGGCGAATACAAACTGCATCATTCACGGTGCGCTGTCAATTACCGGGCTAGCCATAGCCACAACGAGTACATTTACATCCACATTTATCAACGTTTTATGGATCATCGTATTTGTATTATTGGTCATAATCGAAATAATCGAGATCATCCGGGCGGTTTTCCGCGTAAAAACATACGGTTGGAACGAAGGAATTTTTCGCTATCACATTACCCAATGGTCACGAAACTTTACATTCGGCATGTTTTATACGTTTTCTCTCATCATGCAACAAAATCCATATTATACCATCCCCGATCCGCTGTATACGTTTCAGACGAAATTCATGATGTTCTGGGCATGGATCGTTTTATTCGCTTTGCTCGGGCAAATCGCGATCTATGTAAAATCGCAGCTTGAAGCGAAACAAGTGGCTAGAAATTAAGAAAAAACAGCAGCCCGTTGTGGACTGCTGCCTCTCGCCGATGAAAAATTTTAATCGGCCTGGCCATGATATTCTTCCGTTTCATTGACATCATCAGCCACAAGTCCTGATAGCACATGCACTCTTAAGATCAGCCCTAAGAGTTTGTGATCATCATCTACAACCGCAAGCGGAAACGCTGATTCCAATGCTTTGGGGATCAAATCACTCACATACTCCGCCCGATCGACAATGGTGATATCTTGTTTCAATACATCGATCAGCTGTTTCTTTTCTTTTATTCCCTTGATCGCATCATCAATCGTTACAATCCCTTGTAACCGGCGGCTGCGATCGACGACAAAAACACTGGAAATGCCGTTTTCTTCCATCTCCTTGATCGCTACATTCAACCCATCTTTCAATGATACGAGCGCATTCGGCTTAATCATAACGTGTTCTGCTTGAAATACTTTAGAACGATCAATATCTTTAATAAATTCGGCGATATAATCGTTGGCTGGCATCTCGATAATTTCTTCTGGGGTTCCGACTTGAACAATGCGGCCATCTTTCATTACAGCCACACGATCTCCCAACTTGAACGCTTCATTCACATCGTGGGTGATGAAAATGATCGTCTTTTGCAACCGGTCTTGAATTTCCAACAACTCCAGTTGCATTTCCCGACGAATCAGCGGGTCGAGGGCGCTGAATGGTTCATCCATTAGCAAAATATCCGGATCATTGGCGAGTGCACGCGCTAAGCCAACACGCTGTTGCATCCCGCCGGAAAGCTCGTCGGGATACTTATTCTCATACCCTTTTAAACCAACGGCTGCAATGTTTTTCAACGCTCTTTTTTGTCGCTCTTCCTTAGGCACTTGCCGGATTTCCAAACCGTATTCCACATTGCCGAGAATCGTCCTATGGCTAAACAGACCGAAATGTTGAAAAACCATTGCAATTTTTTCCTGCCTGAATTGTTTCAGCTCGTTCCTATTATAGGCGACAATATCTTCCCCATCGACAAAAATCGAGCCATTTGTCGGTTTATTCAATCGATTAAAACAGCGGATGAGCGTTGATTTACCGCTTCCCGACAACCCCATAATGACAAACACTTCACCCTTATTAATTTCCAGTGAAGCATCGTATACACCAACGGTATGGCCCGTTTTTTCCAAAATTTCGGCCTTTGACATCCCTTGTTCGATAAGCGGCATAATCGATTTTGGTTTGGAACCGAAAATCTTAGAAACATGCTCGACTTTAATCTGCGTCATTATCTGCTATTCCCTCCATTTCGTTGAAATTTGTCAGCAATGCCATTGGTAATCCGGTCAATGATGATCGCCAAAAAGACAATGCTGATTCCGGCTTCAAACCCAAGCGCGATATCAATCCGGTTAATCGAAACAAGAACTTGCTCACCGAGCCCTTTGGCGCCAACCATCGATGCAATGACAACCATCGCCAAAGCCATCATCGTCGTCTGGTTAACCCCTGCCATAATCGTCGGAAGGGCTTGTGGAAGCTGCACCTTGGAAAGCATTTGCCATCTGGATGATCCAAACGACTGGGCCGATTCAATCACTTCCTGATCTACACCGCGGATGGCTAACTCGGTCAGCCGAATAACTGGTGGTAAAGCGTAGATCAACGTCGCAAAAATAGCCGACACGTTGCCAAGCCCGAAGAAAAAGATCGCCGGAATCAAATAGACAAAGCTCGGCATCGTCTGCATCGCATCGAGAAGCGGACGCATCACATTGGAAAAACCTTTGCTAAAGGACATCCATACACCGACTGGAATACCGATGATTAGACAGACGACAACAGCCGTTATAATAATCGCTATCGTAGTCATCATCTCTTCCCACAATCCAAATGTACCTATAAGAAAAACGAAAAACCCATAAAGGATACCTGCAAATACCGATTTAAAATACCAACCGAGTAAAACGATCATGATAATAAACAGCCACCATGGCAGCCAAACGAGGAAATCGTCAATTCCGCTGATCGTCCGTGAGGATATGAAAAAGATAAAATCAAAAAACCCTTCGAACGTTGTGGCCAAAAAGTCGACAAACCAATCGACAGCCTCACCTATGTTCGTGCGTATATTAGGAAAACTTCCCATGAACAGACTGCTATATCGCAGTCATTTCACCTCTCTTTTTAAAATTCATTGTAAGCAGGAAAGCAGCCAACCGAATCGGCCAGCTGCTCACAGGGCATCCTTGACTTTTTCCGCTACTTCATCAGAAACCCAGCTTGTCCAAACATCTTCATGGTCTTCCATCCACCACATAGCCGCCTCTTCTGCCGATGCGTCGTTGTCATTCATATAATTCAATGCATCTTCTGTTAAATCGTTGCTCGTTTCATAATTGCTCAAGAAATCGACGACATCCGATGCTTGATCAGGCAAATCTTTGTGCACGGCGATAATAACATCATTCGGTGGGAACGCCGTACTTTTATCTTCATCCCATTGCTCTCGGTCAAATTCCGGTTCTTCTAGAAGTGTCAAATCGTACTGAGCTGTCACCCACGTCGGTGACCAATAATAGCCGACCCACGGTTCACCATTTTCATACGCCTGTTTCAAATCAGCAACAGCTGCCGAATCGGATCCCGGTATAAAATCATTCATCGTTTCATCAAGACCATACGTTTCAAATTTTTGTGATATCGCTTTCTGGACAGCCCAGCCGCTCGGACCGTTGATAATCCGACCGCGTCCTGGATCTTCGGGATCAGCAAATACGTCCGGATAGTTTTTCAAATCTTCCACCGTTTGTAAATCTGGCGCCATCGGCTCAATTCCCCGTTCTGGGTCTCCTTCGATCACATATGTCGGTACGTATAAGCCCTGGTCATTGTCATCAAAGTTAACCGACACCTTTTCAATATCCCCTGATTCAATAGCCTCGTCATAAACTTCTCTTATGTTGTCTGTCCACACTTCCATATAGACGTTAATATCTCCCTCACGCAAACCTTGTATAGTCGCAGCAGTCGATCCGGAAGTCACATCCGTATCATAACCATAGCCCTCCTCAATAATGGTGCGAGCAATATGATTATGTACTCTAATACTGTCCCATCCGGCATCGGCAAAAACAATCGTTTCAATGTCTTTATCAGCACCTTCTCCACACGCCGCAAGTACAGTTAACAAAATAATCGACCCTAAAGCTAATAACTTCTTCATGCTTCTACTCCTTTTTTTAAATTTTGGGTTTACCTGTAATACCGCAAATATTGCGTATATTTAAGGTGGTATCCCCTATCCTTTAAACTCAGGGGGTTGTTCCATGAATAACGGAAAGACAGAGACAAGCAGCAACCTTATCTGTGATTGTTGCACAGGAGATCAATAATGCAAAGTCAACAGAAGTGAAACACGCCTTGATTGATCCATAGCAACAACATGAATTAGTTTAACGGCTTTTTCAGATTTATTCAAATGCGTTTAATCGCGCTAAGACGCCATTATTCATGAATATTAACAATTAGGCGGATAAGAGATGGACAAAACGCCTTTATCATCCAAAATACGGAATAATACTGCTTATAGGTCGATATTTATATGACGTCTATATTATTTTGATCATAACTCACGCCTGATATGGCGCTATTTCACAACGATTCTTCGCATATTCCAGCCAATCTACCACCATATCTTTACATTCTCTCATCCACATTCAAAGATGTATCAAACTATCCCGGTAAAATATTTAATGATTTCTATCCGTTAATAAACAAGGCCGTGTGCAAAAAAGCAAAGTAAAAGTAAAATAAAAAAGAACAAGAAGTTTATCGAAATCCGATAAACTTCTTGTTCTTTTGGTATGCCCATCCTTTCGATTTCAGTAGCCTATAAAAAATATGATCCATTCGACTTAAATTCAATTATCACTGAATCACTAGCACATCAAGCGATATGATTTCTCACGATCGTTTGCACATCATTCATTTTGCTGCTTCTTTGATCAGTTTAATCACCCGGTCCCGGGCTTTTTCACTTTTATATTGCTTCATATGATCAATCATCACCGGTGCCACTTCTTGCAGCCGGAAAATTTCTTCCACAAGGGAATCGGCTGTCATAGCTTCTTCTTCCAGCACACGGGCATATTTTTTCTCAGCAAAAGACTTAGCATTCACAATCTGATCGCCGCGGCTTGCTTCTCTAGAGAGCGGAATGAGAAGCATCGGTATATTCAGAGCCAGAAATTCAAAAATGGCATTGGCCCCGGCGCGTGAAATGACAAAATCACTGGCAGCAAATATATCTTTCAAATCTTCATTGATATATTCAAATTGTACATAACCTTGTTGATTATATGCCGGATCTGCTTTACCCCGTCCGCAAATATGAATAATTTGGAAAACAGGAAGCAGCCGATCGAGCGAGGCCCTGACGGTGTCATTAATACGCTTAGACCCGCCACTGCCGCCCATCACAAGCAGTACCGGTTTCTTTCTGGTGAGCCCGGTCATTTGCAATCCTTTGTCCCGATCCCCTTGAAACAGTTCATCACGAATGACAGCTCCGACATATTCTGCCTTTTTTTTTGGCACATATGATACGGTCTCAGGAAAAGTAGTGAGAACTTTTTTCGCAAAAGGGATAGCTATTTTATTCGCCAGTCCCGGGGTAAAGTCGGATTCATGGATGATCGCCGGCACACCACGCAGCTTGGCAGCAAGAACAGCAGGAACAGATACAAACCCACCTTTGGAAAATAACACGTCAGGTTTACATTTGCCAATGATGCGCCAGGCCTCGAACGTTCCCTTCAATACTTTGAATGGGTCTTTAAGATTTTCAGTGGACATATAACGTCGCAGTTTGCCGGTTGAAATCGGATGGTACGTCACTCCATCCAGCGCCTCAATCAATTTTCTCTCAATGCCGGTCTTGGATCCAATGTAGTCAATTGACCAGCCGTCACGTCTGAATTCAGGAATGAGTGCTAAATTGACAATAACATGGCCGGCTGTTCCTCCCCCGGTCAAAAGAATGCGCTTATTTGACATTTGGGAAACGTCCCTTCTTTCACTTGTATCTTTTAAAGAAGCCATATACCATCTTAATCGAAAATTGCTGGAAAAGGAAGGGGAGATGTGTTACCACTTGACATAATAATGATGGATGGGAGTCATAAGCATCCGGCATTCCCGCAATCAGAACAGAAGTTCGTTAAAAAATGCCATTTTCTCCAATCAATTCTCATTTAATATTTGACACTCATTATTTCAGCCATTCCCCGAGTACACGAGGAATGGCTGAAAATGTTCCTGTTTACACCTCATCTCGTGTGCCATATCTCGCTTCAGACATGTCTTGAAGCTGTTAATAGACACTCTTTGAGACCCCTCACTTTACGCTCAGACCCTATTTGGTTGTACCCGTTAGATTGAAGTATTTACATTATCGATTAGCCTTCCAGCAACAAGTCGTATGGATCTTCGAGCAATTCTTTTATGCGCACGAGGAACTGGACAGCTTCTTTACCATCAACAATCCGGTGGTCGTAAGAAACAGCTAGATACATCATTGGACGCACTTCAATCGAATCATCCGGCATAACGACTGGACGTTTTTGGATGTTGTGCATGCCGAGAATACCAACTTGCGGTGCATTTAAAATCGGTGTAGATAGCATAGAGCCAAAAATACCACCATTTGTGATTGTAAATGTACCGCCTTGCAGATCGCTCAGCTGCAATTCTTTCTTTCTTGCTTTCTCGCTCAGGCGAGCAATTTCCCGTTCAATGCCAGCGAAATCCAGTTTATCCGCATCGCGAACGACTGGAACAACAAGCCCTTCTTCGGTCGAAACCGCTATGCCGATGTCGTAAAATTTCTTGATGACAAGTTCGTTACCTTGGATTTCTGCGTTTAACAATGGGAAATCCTTCAGGGCCCCGACGACGGCTTTCGTAAAGAACGACATAAATCCGAGTTTGACACCGTGTTTTTCCTGGAATTTCTCTTTGCGTTCATTACGCAGTTTTATAATGTTTGTCATATCCACTTCATTAAAGGTCGTGAGCATGGCTGCTTCATGTTGAGCTTCAACGAGCCGCTTGGCAATCGTTTGCCGGCGCCGACTCATTTTGATGCGTTCAACGGGTTTTGAAAATTCCGTTTGTGGTGCCGGTTTTTGCGCTTTAGTAGGTTGAGCTGCTGCTCTTTTATCACTTTCCTCTTTAGCTGCCGACTCAACATCTTCGGGGCGAACGCGACCCAATGGATCACGCGGCTGAACGGTGCTTAAATCAATATTCAATTCGCGCGCACGTTTGCGAGCAGCTGGTGAAGCGATGACGTCTTTATCATCAGCTTGTTTCTGTGCTGCAGGTGCGTCTTGTTGTAAAGGTTGTTCTTGTTCGGCTTGCTGCGTTGTTTCCTCTTTTGCTGCATCTGCTGCATCGTCTTCAGCAGAGTCGGCTGTGTCTGCGATGGCCTCTGCATTTTCATCGACTTTGGCAATCACATCGCCGACTTCAACATCTTCGTCTTCTTCAGCGAGTATTTCAACAATGACACCCGTATAATCTGAATTGACTTCCACATTGACTTTGTCCGTCTCCAGTTCGACGACAGGATCGCCTTTTTCTACCTTGTCACCCTTTTTAACGAGCCAATGTGAAATCGTCCCTTCTGTAATCGATTCGGCCAGTTCTGGAATTCTAATTTCTTGCACTGACATCTCCCCCTTTTGACGGAATAATCGCTTCTTGAATGATTGCATTTTGCTCCTGTTTATGCACGTTTGGCTCTCCCACAGCTGGTGACGAGCGATCCGGTCGTCCGATGTAGCGGAGCTTTTGCCCTTCTTTCAACCGTTCTCTTAAGAAGTCGCTAACAAAGTTCCAGCTGCCCATATTTTTCGGCTCTTCTTGTACCCAGACAATCTCCTCTAAATTCGGAAGATCCTTCAACACATTGTCCAATTCTTCTTCTGGGAATGGATATATTTGTTCCAACCTCACGGCTCTTAGCCAATTAAACGACTCTTCCGCTTGAACGATCGCTTCCTCGATATCAACCATGATTTTTCCACTGCCGATGAGTAAACGTTTAACTTCTTCATTTATCACTGGCAAATTAGGCTGATCGCGAAGCGGTTGGAAGCGCCCTTCGGAAAATTCTTCTGCCATTGATGCCACACGCTCATTTCGCAAAAGGCTTTTCGGTGTCATCAATACGAGAGGCCGTGCTTCCTCACGCCCACGCATAGCTGCTTGCCGGCGTATCAAGTGGAAAAACTGTGCTGATGAGGTGACATTAGCAATGATCCAGTTGTTTTCCGCAGCCATCTGTAGAAACCGTTCGAGCCGTGCGCTAGAATGCTCTGGTCCTTGCCCTTCGTATCCATGTGGAAGAAGCAAAACCATATTCGATTTATCGCCCCACTTAGCACGTGCAGCGGACATAAACTGGTCAAAGATAACTTGCGCGGCGTTGGCAAAGTCCCCGAATTGTGCCTCCCAAATAACAAGTGTCTCCGGTGATTGAATACTATACCCGTATTCAAAACCGAGCACGCCTGCCTCAGACAGCGGACTGTTGCGAATATCGAATGAAGCTTTTGCTCGTTTCAATCCATGTAGCGGGCAGTACGTTTCGCCAGTATGGACATCATGCAGCACCATATGACGGTGGGCGAATGTTCCCCGTTCCGTATCCTGCCCCGTTAATCGAATAGGGATGCCATCGCTTAAAATCGATGCATACGTTAGAGCTTCACCTGTCCCCCAGTCCACTTTGTTCCCTTCATCAAGCGCTTTACGACGCTTTTGTAAAATACGTTCAACTTTCCTAAATCCAGTAAATCCTTCTGGACGTTCAAGCAATTCTTGATTCAATGCTTTCAAGTCATCGAGTGGAAAAGAGGTGTCATACCTATCGAGACCATTGGCAAGCGCTTGTGGCATCGATGTTGTTTCGGAATCATTGGCATCATTTTCTTTCATACTGTCATAGATTTTGCGTAAATTTGTCTGCACTTGTTCCTGAATTTGTGGCAAATAATCTTTATCGATAATCCCTTCTGCTTTAAGCGTTTCAGCAAACAAATGAGCCACGCTTGGATGTGCATCGATATCTTGATAAAGACGCGGCTGTGTCGCCCGCGGTTCATCCATTTCATTATGTCCGTAACGGCGGTAACCAACAAGGTCGATTAAAAAGTCCTTGTGAAATTTTTTGCGATATTCATAAGCGATTTTGATTGCTGTAAGACAAGCAAGCGGATCATCGGCATTCACATGAATGATCGGAATTTCAAATCCTTTCGCCAAATCACTAGCATAACGAGTCGAACGTCCATCGTCACGGTCGGTAGTATATCCGAGCAAATTGTTGGCTATAATATGAAGGGTACCGCCCGTTTTATAGCCGGATAAACCGCTTAAATTCAACGTTTCAGCTACGATACCTTCACCGATAAATGCAGCATCACCGTGGATGGAGACAGGCAGTGCCTTATTCACATCTTGCTTCGGATAACCGCTTTGGGAACGATCATCTTGAGCCGAGCGTGCAAACCCTTGCACAACTGGGTTGACGAACTCGAGATGCGATGGGTTGTTGGCCAAGGTAATCCGTGTTGTAAAGGCATCTTTTGTCTTCACTTCTTTCGTTGCACCGAAGTGATATTTGACATCTCCTGTCCAGCCGTAGTTAATTCCGGTCGATCCCTCAGACGGAATCAATTCTTTGTCCGGGGAATAGTGAAACTCGGAAAATATTTTATCAAACGGCTTGCCTAAAACATGGGCTAAAACACTGAGCCGACCGCGGTGCGCCATGCCCATCATAATGTGTTCGATTTTATCATTAATCGCATATTTTACAATGCGATCGAGCATCGGCACCATCGCTTCAAGCCCTTCAATCGAGAAGCGTTTTTGCCCGACGAAAGTTTTTTGTAAAAATGCTTCAAATCCTTCAACTTGTGCTAACCTTTCTAATAGTTGCTTCTTTTCTTCATTAGATAAATTCAGTTGAAAGTCGCCCGATTCGATATGTTCGATCAACCAGCGACGTTCTTCAGCTTGATTCACATGATCGAATTCAAATGTAATTGAACCAGCATAATACGTTTTCAATTTTTTAATAACATCAAGACCTGTTTCGACTTCTGCAGGTGCCTGTTCCCATAGCCATTTAGCTGGGATGTCCTGCAAGTCGTCTTCGGTCAATCCATAGTATTCCGGATCGACGAGCTCAGAGTGACGTTCCTGTTCGCCAACTGGGTAAATGTCTGCCTCGAGATGGCCGAAACGGCGAATAGCCTCAACAAGCTTCATTGCCGAGGTTAATTGTTTTACATCGTTTGTTGAAGTCGTTCGAGATAGTTCCGGTATACTTCTTTCTCCTTCATATAACCAATCGGGTGCACCGTATCGTTCAAATCCAGCCCTTATCGTTGGATCGACAGAATCAGGCTCCTGTTTATACAGCTCGTATTGCTCTTCCACATAACCCCTGTTTGGGCCGTGAAAACCCCTCCAGAATCTTTCACGCGATTCTTCATTTTGTGCCACGTCTATACCCCCATTAGCTGTTAACTCCAACCGCCCTTGCAAACGGTTTTCATCATCCATATCCAATTATAGGTTTAGCAAGTCATTTCATCAACTAATATACCCTATTTTAGGCGGATTAACAACAAGCCATCAACAAGCTGTTGGACGGTTCATATCCAAGCAAAAATTTGTTATAATTAGTCAATGATACATATAAGAGGAGGCTGTCACATGAAAATAACATTGCTTATCGGCGTTATTCTTGTTTTCCTTACTTCTTGCTTTACATCCGGTTACAATTCCAAACCGGGAGTACCGAAAAAGAATCAATAAACAAAATCGGCCTGATCCCTGTCATAAGACAAAATCAGGCCTATTTTTTTACTATGTTAATCCGGGATAACCTTGTTGACGCAACACTTCAAAAATAGTGATTGCCACCGTATTCGCTAAATTTAATGAACGCACTTTATCACTCATCGGTATGCGCAATATATGCCTTTCCTTTCCTTCGAGTAACGTTTTCGGAATGCCTGTTGTCTCTTTGCCAAACACAAGAAACCAATCTTGATGGACATCACGAAAATCACAGTCAACTAACCGGCGTGTGCCAAAATTTTCTATATAATAAAATCGACCCTCTGGGTATGCCGCATACAATTCGTCTAGCGACTCGTGCTCTCGCACATCAACGTATTGCCAGTAATCAAGCCCAGCCCGGCGAACCATTTTGTCATCTATGGAAAAGCCGAGGGGGTGGATCAAGTGCAATACAGCTCCTGTAGCGAGACATGTTCTCGCAATGTTTCCAGTATTGGTCGGAATTAATGGTTCATGTAAAACAACGTGTAGACCCATTTTCATTCCCCGCTTTCTGCAAAACGTGTTGTTTAAACAAGCATCATTATACCATCATTCACCAATCCGGAAAAACTTATATTTACAATTCGGTGTCCAAGCGAGGGAATCCTCATACGACCAATAGCGATGACGGCTGTTGTCTGTATGCGCATTTACGAGCGGATAACCATCAACATCTTTGGCCACAACAATCGTATTATGGTCAAAGCGCCCATCCCCGGAAAAATCGTAGCAAATGACATCTCCTGGTTCAAGGTCTTGCGGATCTTCTATCTCCTTTCCTTTTAATCCGGTCGTCGAACCACTTAAATACCAGCGCAGCGAATGGGCAACCGACCAGCTATAGCTCCAGTTATCATTGCTGTACCACCAACCTTTATCTCTATCAGGCGCCCCCCGCATCGGCGCGCCCCCAGCTTTTAGACATTGCGAAACGTAATTGGTACAATCAACAGGAAAAGCGCGGTAATCTGGATTGTAATCATTCCACCAACGTTCAGCATATTGAACCGCCGCCCGCCGATCATAAATAAAGCGGTCATTTCCCCTTTCATCTCCTGCTTGCAACGATAAAGTCGGCACCGCTTTTTGACGTGTTAAAAGCGATAATGCCGTATGCCCAGCGATCATTCCTTCAGCTAAATGAAACTGATAAGGAACTGCTTGTTCTTCAATGTAAAAGTGCTGGTCTCGCTTCATTAAAAAAGATACATGAAGGATATAAGAGTAATACAGCTGATTATCTACGCGCAATGTTTGAAAAACTTCACCGCTGCCACGAATGCGGATGATCTCATATCCTCTTTTCTTACACAGCTGCTTTTTCCTTTCCCATATACTTCCTTCCTCTGTTTGTTCAGAATGAAACTGATCTAACCAGTATTGCTTTAATATATTCATTAAAAATCCCCCCACAACTAATGTATGGAGGGATCACCCCGTTTGCATACTTATTTTTGTAACATTTCAGCACATATTTTTTTCTCATGCTTCAGTAAATAAATTTTTTTATCCAGACCTCCGTTATAGCCAACCATCTTTCCATTCGCACCGATTACGCGATGACAAGGTACAACAATGGACAGTGGATTTTTGTTGACAGCTCCTCCGACAGCTCGTACAGCTTGCGCATTACCAATAGCTATAGCAATACTCTTATACGATGTCGTATCTCCAAATGGGATCGTATCTACAAGTGCCTCCCATACATGACGTTGAAAAGGCGTACCGTACAATGTAATAGCAAACGTAAAATAGCGACGCGAGCCGTGAAAATAATCGGTAAGCTCATCTTTGACCTGCTGAGCACAATCTGGTTGATGAACAAAACGGGCAGCATGCAAATAGCGGTCAGCCCATTTCTTCCAAGATTTTTCTAAGTGGGCTGGTGTGCCGTAATCAATCCGAACCACGCATTTTTTATCAACGGTAATCGTCAGAGGGCCGATAGGTGATTCCATTGTTTCATAATAAAGTTTCATAGCCTAACCTCGTCTCTGTAGTATTTAAGTATACGTTTCTTCAAACGCCAAGCCTTTTTCCATTTCCAATAAAACGCGCTCGTCTGTTTCATGTTGCATTGCCTCACGAATGGCTTGAAAAGCTTCTTCAGTACCAATTTTCCCAAGCGACCAAGCAGCTGTTCCGCGAATCATCGGACGCGGATCGTTTTTCATCACTGCAATGATTTCTGGAACGGCTGTTTTATCCCGATAATGGGCTAGAGCGAGCAATGCATTGCGCTGAAGCGGCTTTTTCCCCCGCCACGATCCGGCAACATGGCCGAACTTTTCTTTAAACTCACGATTGGACATGCGAAGCATCGGCTTCAACTTCGGTTTAGCAACCTCCGGCTCAGGTTCAAATTCAGGGTGATTGTGGAAATCAACCCGTCGATTCCACGGACAAACAAGCTGACACGTATCAAAACCATATAGATGGTTGCCGATTTTTGATCGGAATTCATCGGGCAAATAATCTTTCGTCTGCGTCAAAAATGCTAGACAACGTTGAGCATTGAGCTGCCCTGGCCCAACAAGCGCCCCCGTTGGGCAGGCATCGAGACATTTCCGGCAGTCGCCGCACCCGTCTTCAATCGGGGTGTCGGGGCGAAACGGAATATTTGTGATCATTTCACCTAGATAAACGAATGAGCCGAACTCAGGGGTGATGATCGATGTGTTTTTCCCGCTGAACCCGATGCCAGCGCGTTCAGCGACAGCCCTGTCCGACAATTCACCGGTATCGACCATCATTTTCGTTATCGCATCGGGAACTTTCTCTTTAATAAATGTAGCGAGTTTTTCCAAACGATCACGTAATACGACATGATAATCCGTTCCCCACGATGCACGGCAAAACACACCGCGCCGTTCGGCCTTTGTGCTTTTTGGTTCATCCTTCATTCGCGACGGGTAAGCCATAGCGATCGCTATAATCGACTGTGCTTCTGGCAAAAGCCGTCTCGGCTCTGTTCGTTCTTCTACCGTTCCTTTTTCAAATCCTGACTGATATCCGCGTTCCTGCTGTCTTCTGAGCCGCTCTTTTAGCTCGCTAAACACATCAGCAGAAGCAAAGCCGATTTTATCAATACCGATTTGCTCACTATAATCAATAATGTCTTGTTTCAACTGATCTGTATCCATTAGCGCCTTATCTCCTTTGCATCATCTTTCGGTCTGCTGCACAACTTGGGCTGTGCGCATCCGATTGAAGACAGCCGCGATTTCGTGGCGACGCGGTCGAGCAATATCTCCGGGATGTTCATGATTGGACAGTGTAAACGAAGCTAGTCCCTTTTCATCCATCTGTTTTTCTATTTCATCAAGGAGTGTCGATAATCTTTTATGTCCAAGTCCGTTAGTTCGATCTAAAAATTGGATGATTTCAGCAATCATCCGCGTTTGCGACGGGTCAACAAGCTGTTCAGTGCTTGCAAAGTCAATATCGGTATGACCCATCACTATTTTTCTCAAACCTTTCGCCTGCGTCTTTTTCTTTTTACCTTTTCGCGTTTGCAATGTGTCGGGCTGGAAACAGCGTTGGCTGATCGTGCCAAACTTCTGCTCACGAAGTTCGTCGCGTTCAGACGGATATTCTTTCATGATCGCTTTCGCTTCGTCGGTCGCATCGTATGGAACGTAGGCTTCCATTTTAATAACAGCATCCGCTACGGCAAAATAATCGCCCGAGCCGCCCATTACTAGAATGGTCGACACACCGAGCTCGTCACGCATTTGAACGACCTTATCAATAAAAGGCGTAATCGGTTCTTGATCTTGATGGACGAGTTGCTGCATGCGATGATCACGGATCATAAAATTGGTAGCACTTGTATCTTCATCAACAAGAAGTGTCGTGGCTCCTGCCTCTAAAGCTTCCATGACATTGGCTGCCTGTGAAGTGCTGCCGCTGGCGTTTTCTGTTGTAAAAGATGTCGTATCTTGGCCATGGGGTAGGTTGTTAATGAACGGCGAAATGTTGACTCCTGTGATTTGTCGGCCGTCTTCGGCCCGGATTTTTACTGCATCGGGATCGGTCAATACATATTCACGCCCATCGCCTTGAACATGTTCATAAACGCCGCGCTCGATTGCTTCCAGGAGCGTGCTTTTACCATGATAGCCGCCGCCGACAATTAATGTAATTCCTTTAGATATCGCCATGCCTCTGAGCGGCTCCTCTTGATACGGAATGGTAATTGCGACTTCTTTTTCCTCAGGGCTTTGAAATGGAACGGCGTTTTTCAGCGGACGATTGCTGATACCGCTCTCGCGCGGCAAAACCGCCCCGTTGGCAATAAAAGCAACCCACCCGTTCTCCCGCATCGTTTTCCGAATCGCCTGCTGTTGATCGGAAAGCGTTATCGCCTTGTTTATCGTCTCCTCATCAATCTTAAAAACCGATTGACGTATGATTTCGGGTACCGCTTGACAAAATAGTTTTTCAGCCTCCTTACCGTTAATTCGGCGACCGTTTGCTGGTAGACCAACCGATAAACAAACAGTGATTGACTCCGGTGTTATTTGAACTGCACTGCGTTCTAAAATTTCCTGACCAGGGGAGTCAAACAAGATTCGCCCGCTTTTTCCGGAACCTTTAACGATGATTTTATTTTCCGATACAGCTTTGCCAATAACGCGGGCAAATGCATCTTCAGTCGCCACTTTCCGATGGTGTGGTTGCAACCACATCGGTTTGATCGTTCGCTTTGACGTTGGTATGCATATGCGAATTTTCGAAGGGGTAGCAAACGGATCCCCTTGGACGTAATCGATGAATAAATCAAAATCGGCAAATGTATAATAGCCTTGAATCCTTTTGTACGCTTTATACCCTTTGCCGTCGATATGCTGTAAATGCTGGATTAATTGTTTCATGGCAAACCCCTCAATTCAAAAGTCTCTCATCCTATCTAAAGAATACTATCCGAAAAACGAACGATTCAAGCATAGCGAACAAAAAACATAATATTTAATATGATAACGCACGGATTAATATCTATAATATCATTTTCTCATTTACAAGATCTGGCCAATCGAGCTAAAATAAAGATAAATTAAGGAGGCGTTGATATTGTCTGTTTACCCAGTTGTCCTGTCACAGACAACGTTTACTCATCGGGATAACCTGACCTATCCGTTTGAAGAGCGGGGATTGCAATTTGGCGACGGCATCTATGAAGTGATCCGCGTCTACAACGGCCGTTGTTATTTGCTACACGAACACATCGATCGGCTGTTTCGTTCGGCTGATGCCATCAAGCTCGCTCTGCCGTTCTCGAAGCAAGACATCATCCATTTACTGCAAGAGTTACTAGAAAAAAACGACATGGCCAATGACGGTATTATTTATTTACAGGCAACCCGTGGCTCGGCCCGTCGGACACATGCTTTTCCAAAGGGGGATGTGCAAGCAAACGTTTATGCGTACGTCCAAGATTTACCGCGTAACCTGGAAAACTTAACTAACGGCGTCTGCGCGATCACTTACCCTGATGTGCGCTGGGAATATTGCTATATTAAAAGCTTGAATCTACTTCCTAACGTCCTGGCTAAACAAGCAGCGAGTGAAAAAGGTTGTTATGAAGCCATCTTACATAAAGACGGCGAAGTGACTGAATGCAGCTCAGCTAATGTGTTTATGGTAAAATCCGGGAAAATCTATACATTCCCTGCGACGAAACGCATCCTCCACGGTTGTGTACGCATGCGCGTGAAGGCGTTTTCGCAGGAACTTAGCATTCCGTTTATTGAAAATAGCTTCACGCTTGAGGATATTTCACATGCCGATGAGATCTTTTTATCCAGCACTACTTCTGAAATAATGCCTGTGATCCGCGTCGATCAAACACAAATTGGCGATGGCTCACCTGGTCCTATTACTCGGAAGCTGCAAAAAGCATACGAACAAGATGCCAATATTACCGAGAAAACCATTGAACAACTATCATAAAAAAACATCGCCCTGGGCAATCCGGGGCATTTTTTCTAGGGTCATCAAGTTGCATCGTGATTGAAAATCAGCTAGAATAGTGAAAACTTTCATTCATTGGGGGAATATTGTATGAATGTTAACAAGCGACCTATACGTGCTGAAGATTTGACTGCCTTGGAAATTTTTAGTTATCCGCAACTATCGCCCGATGGTATGTCTTTTGCTTTTGTCTCAACAACGATTCACGAGAATAACGGTTATCAGTCACATTTATTCGTCCAAGATTTGACAAACGACAAGCTCAAACAGTGGACATTTGGAAAACATAAAAACAACCACCCACGATTTTCCCCAGACGGCCGAAAAATGGTTTTTCAATCGGAACGCAGCGGCGTACCGCAGATTTGGCTTATAGAGACGAGCGGTGGTGAAGCAAGGCAGCTGACAACGTGCAAACACGGTGCCCAAAACCCGCATTGGGACAAAGACGGACGGTACGTCATATTCAGTACACCACTCGCCCCTAATGATGACATTCAAACACAAACAGAACAGTCAAAAGAAGAAAAACAATTAAAACAAACCGAGCCACGCGTCATCAATCGCTTGAAATATAAATCAGATGCCGAAGGGCTTGTTGATCATAAACGAACACAGATTATTTTATACGATGTAGAAAATAAAACAATCGATCAGCTAACCGACGCGCACGCCGAGCATACTTTTCTCGATATATCACCTGATGGCCAAACGATTTTGTTTGCAGCGAATTTAAGCGAAGATGTTGATTATGAATTAACGAATGATTTGTACATAATGAATATCCAAACAAAAGAAATAACCCGTCTGACCGATGGAAAAGGCGTTTATCACAATGCACGTTTTTCCCCAGATGGAAACCAAATCGCTTGTTTCGGCCATGACAAAACTTACGCCGGAGCTACATTAAACGAACTCTATGTCTTTAATGTAAAGACGGGTAAGCGAATGATTTTAAGCGCGAATTGGGATTTTCAGCTCGGCGATTTCATGATCAGCGATACGCGACTCGGTGAAGCAGAACTTGGACCTATTTGGTCCAAAGATGGAGAGCGGCTCTTTTTTATCGGCAGTGAAAATGGGGCTACCGGACTTTACGAAGCGAGTTTGGCAGGTGACTTACGCACATTATATAAAGATAACAACCATGTGTTTTCATTTACATATAGCCAAAGGACGGACACCTTTGTTCTCGGTATCAGCACGCCGACAGATCCAGGAAATTTTTACCGGCTCGACAAGCACGGCTTAAAGCAACTGACCGATGCCAATAGAGAATTTTTGGATAAAGTCACATTGAATGAACCAGAAGAGATAGCTATCACTGCTGAAGATGGTTGGCACATCCAAGGCTGGTTATTGCGTCCGTATGGCTTTCAAGACAGAAAAAAATACCCAATGATTTTAGAAATTCACGGCGGTCCGCATGTCATGTACGGGCAAACTTTTTTTCATGAAATGCAGCTGCTTGCCGCCAAAGGCTATGTTGTCTTATACACAAACCCGCGCGGCAGCCATGGTTACGGTCAGACATTTGTCAATGCTTGCCGATTTGATTACGGCGGCAAAGACTACAGTGACCTGATGTGCGCCGTTGACCAGGCATTGGAAAATTACAGCTTCATCGATGAAAAACGCCTCGGCGTCACTGGCGGCAGTTATGGCGGATTTATGACCAACTGGATCGTCGGTCATACAAATCGTTTCAAGGCAGCCGTGACCCAGCGCTCAATCAGTAACTGGCTCAGCTTTTACGGGGTCAGCGACATCGGTTACTTTTTCAGCAAATGGGAACTAGGACATCACTTGCTTGATGATCCGCAAAAACTGTGGGCATTTTCTCCACTGAAATATGCTGAAAATGTAGAAACGCCGCTTTTAATCCTGCACGGCGAACGCGATTTTCGCTGCCCGATCGAACAGGGAGAACAATTATTCGTCACACTCAAACATTTGCGCAAAGAAGTTGAATTTGTCCGCTTCCCCGATGCGAATCATGAACTGAGCCGGAGCGGAAAACCCGACTTGCGCATCAAGCGGCTGGAACATATTTGCCGCTTTTTTGCGACGCATTTATAACCGTTGAAAACCTGACGTTTCAAACGATGTGGATATTCGCGTAATAAATGTCGATCAAAACATGAAAGAGGTCTTCTGCTTGTCTTCCGCAGAAAACCTTTTCTATTGGACATATTGATCCAAAAATGCATGCAGTTTTTTAATATACTGTTCCTTTGCAATGACAAACGATTCCCCGTGATTGGCATCATCTACAGTCATTATTTCGGCATCGCTTTTCGTATTTTCATAGAGTTTCCGTGCCATGTCAGCCGGAACAAATGTATCGTTGTTTCCATGAATATATAAAATCGGCACAGCGGCTTTTTTCACCTGCTCCATTGCTGAAGCTTCTTTAAATGAATAGTCGGCCCTTATGTTTGCTACCACACTCGTGCTATCCAAAACGGGAAATGATGGCAAATGAAACATCCGCTTCATTTGAAAGGCGAACAATTCATGCACGCTTGAATACGGGCTATCGGCAACAATTGCCTGCACTTGCTCCGGCAAATCTTCTCCGCTAGCCATCAAGACTGTCGCCGCCCCCATGGAAAGACCGTGAAACACAATATCGATATCCGGACCTAGTCTATCAATCAGCTTATCCGTCCAAGCGATCAGATCAAGCCGATCATGCCAACCAAACCCGTAATAGTCACCTTCACTTTGTCCATGTCCACGGGCATCTGCCATAAAAATATTGTAGCCGAGCTGTTCGTAGTAATATTTCCCATACAATCCCATCTGTTTCGCATGGCCGAGATAGCCATGGGCTAGAATAACTAATCTATCGGAAGGCTCTTGTGCCTCCAAAAAATAGCCTTGTAATTTTAAACCATCAAACGATGTGAGCTCCATTTCCTCGAAAGATTGATCAGCCACCCAGTCCCGCCATGATCCAGCGGTAAACTCCTCCATAGCCTGGGCCGACACTTCCAAATCCTTGTTTCCTTGCAAAAAATCTTTTGGACCACGCTTAATGGCTAGATTGTAAAAATAGAAGCTAGCTACTATATCGATCGTTAACAGTACGCAAAGGATACCAATAACAATGATCAGCCACTTGTTTCGTTCCATCGGCAGACCTCCCCGTTCACCATTATAAAGGAAACGACTGTATTTTGGGTTGGTATATCTTGGCTATCCTTTCATGTCATGAACATGCCGTTTGAGAAAACGGGGAAACGTTCCGATGTTACCTTTTAAAGGTGATGGGACAACAAGCATTTCTACTCTAATGAAACAGTCCGCTTTCCTCCGACTTTTTCTTCAGTTTATCTGTTTGCTTATTAATCGGCCCTTTCAAGAAAGCACCGAGCACAATGGCTCCCAATCCGAATAGCGATAGAAATCCAATATCTTTTAGCGCCCGTTCCCAAACAATGCCACCGACCGCCTCACGCATGATATCTACTGCATACGTAAACGGCAAGAAGGGGTTAATCACTTGGAAAAATTCAGGCAGCAGAACGACCGGATACGTCCCACCAGATCCAGCAATCTGCAAGACAAGTAACACAATCGCCATAGCTTTTCCGACATCCCCAAATACCGAAACGAGCGAGTAAACAATGAGCATAAACACAAAACTGATCAACAAACCAAACACGACAAACCAAACCGATTCCTTAACAGGCACATCGATTAACAAAATGTCACCCGATGTAGCAATGAGACTTTGCAAAATACCAATCGCCATAAAAGTAAAGAAGCGTCCAAAATATACTTCTCGTCCCGTAAACGCTTCGGCATCGTGCACATCAACCGATAAGAGCGAAATCAACAGAATCGCTCCAACCCAGAAGGCAAGCACGGTATAGAACGGCGTCATACCCGTACCATAATTTTCAATAGGGAAGAGTTCATTTTCGTTCAAAACGACCGGCTCTTCGAAAAAACTTCGTTCTGCCTCTGGATCGTTTCTGAGCAATTCAATAATTTCATTAATGTCCGTCTCTTCCTGTACATCTCTTATGCGATCCGCCAGTTGTTTGACTTTATCACTAATGTATGGAAACTCACCCATGACCGTCTCGAGCATATCCTTTCCTTCACCTAAATTATTGTCGGTTCGGGCTAAAATATCTTCCACCTCAGGTAACGTCGTTTGAATCTCCGTTAAAATATCCCTTGCCCCTGCAAGTGTCGATTGGGCTTTTGTTATTTCTTTGAAAACGCGCGGTTCGATCGTTTCTTTATATTCCTTCACAAAGGTGTCAATACGCTCAGACGTATGGGCGGATAATTGTTTTAAATCTGCCAACGTGGCAGCGACATCTTGTTTTTTCTCGGCAATAAATTGCTCAATTTGCACTGTATTATCCCGCATCTCTTCTAACCTGGATTGTAAGCGATCCAGTTTGACAAGTGCCTGATCGATTTTGTCATCGGATAAGGAATAACCCTCTCCACCGCTTTCCACATCCGGAGAAGCATTATATGTTTGCAATTTTTCAAGCAATTCCTTTATTGTTCCAATTTGCTGAATAGCTTCATCAATTTTTGTATCCAGCTCTTGCTTAATTTCTTCACCTCGGCTGAAATCAATATCAGCATCCTGTATCTCGCCCAACAATTCATCAACATTAGAAGCGATTGTTTGCACTTTATTCAGATCGTTCTCAATCTGTGGTGCCATTTCATTCAAACGATTTTCAGCGTCTTGCAAAAATGCTGACGTATCATCGATCGTTTCCAACCCATTATCAGTCACTTGTTTCGCTTCGGGAACGAGCTTCTGGGCTTTGCCAATAATATCATCGGCGTGATTGGCATCTTCCAGCGATTCTTCTAGGATTTGGTGAATTTCTGGTAAATGTTCTTCTAGTGTAAACACGTAATGTTCAAACCGTTTAATGTCCGGTAATTCTTTCTCAATTTCCACGCCAATGTCGTTAAACATATCAAAAATCACACCATTAACAGTGGAAATAAACTCGCTGCTGATTTGATCGACAATAACACTCGCGCCTTTTTCCGTAATTTTCGGAGCGATGGCGTTGATTTTTTCATTCACATAATATTCAACCGTCGCTTTTTCTGGATCGGCGCTGATGACGCTCGCTAGCGTTTCAGAAAAATTTTCCGGGATTACGATGGCAGCGAAATAATTACCGTATTCCACTTCATTCATCGCTGTCTCCCGATCGACAAACTGCCAGCCCATATCTTGATTATCTTTTAGTTCATCAACCAAATCCCCACCGACATCGATAGCTTCACCGCGGACTGTCGCCCCTTCATCTTCATTGATGACGCCTACAGGAATTTGTTCGGTCTGACCGTACGGATCCCATGACGCTTTAATATTGAACCAGGCATAAAGCGATGGCAAAATGATCAATCCCCCGATTAAAACCATCGCCACCCAGTTTGTGCTGATATTTTTTATATCTCTCCAAAATAGTTTCCAGCTGTTTTTCATGTTCATCGCCTTTTCTGTGCAGAATGATGAATGACCATTCATTTTAAACACATTAATATATTATAACAAAGACAGATGATTTATTCCATTTTAGGACTGTCCGGGACCAACCATCCGCTATTAGCCGGCAAAGCTTAACAGTGTCCTTAGGCGCTCATTCGAAATTGAGCGTCATCATATCATTTGTTGCTACACGTGCCTTCTTTCCATCAAATGCATCCCGACACCAGCCATCGCGACGCCCATCAACAGAAGCACACTGACTGGAAATAAGAGTTCGTTCATGGACCGGCCGTAAACGACGGATCCGTTCATGAGTTCCACCCCGTGTGTCACCGGAACAATTTTGGCTATGGCAAGCAACCACCCTGACTCCACGACTTCCAGCGGCCAGAACGCACGGCCGATCATCGCCATTGAAAGCGTCACAATTGAGAGAACCGGGTTGAACTGCTGCACAGTTTTGACAAGCCCTGTTATTAAAATCGACAGGGCGACAATCGCAAAAATAATATAAGGAACGAGCAAAACAAGTACCTCGAAAAATATCCGCCAAAATCGACACCGACGACATAACAAAACACAAAGAAAATGATTGCGACGTGCAAATATCCGATTGCCAGCGCGAATAAAAGCAGACTGAGCGAAACATGGAAGCTGTCCAGACCGATCACGAGTCCCCACAACATACCGAATACGACAAACCTTGATTAAAATGCCCTCATCCCCAAGCCACCCCCTACAAATGTCGCATACATGATTCAGAAAAATTATACTATAATAATAGCAAGGCTAGTCGAATAAATCACATAATTTCAGTCTACCATTTTTATATTAGCGGAGGAGGGTCAACAGTGGTACAAACCTATTTCATGACCGGTTTTCCTGGATTTCTCACAACCCGGCTGATCAAGCAGCTCATCCACGACCATCGGGATAACATCGCACATATTTACTTACTTGTTTTACCATATCTAGAACAGGAAGCTGTACGAGAGATCCCTCATTTAGCCAGACAGATCGATGTCGATCCGGAAATTTTTACAGTTGTTCCTGGCGATATTACAAAAGTCGATTTGGCGCTACCTGAAAAAACGAACCTAAAACTACTAGATGAGATCACTCATGTATTTCACCTTGCAGCTATTTATGATCTTGCCGTACCAAAAGATATTGCCTATCAAGTCAACGTGATCGGTACTCAAAATGTCAACGAATGGGTGAAAAAACTAGACCGTCTCGAACGTTACATTTACTTCAGCACTGCCTATGTATCGGGAAAGCGTGAAGGACGTATTTATGAACATGAACTCGATGAAGGGCAAAGCTTTCGTAACCATTACGAACAGACAAAATTTGCAGCCGAGCTACTCGTTGATGATTTAAAAAAAGAGATCCCTACTACGATTATCCGTCCAGGGGTTGTGAAAGGCGATTCTAAAACAGGTGAGACGAGTAAATTCGATGGTCTTTACTTTCTGTTAAATTTTCTCGATCGGGTTAAACATGTGCCCGTTATCCCGTACATTGGTCGAGGTGAACCGGAGGGCAATTTTATTCCCGCGGATTACCTGCTTCAAGCAACGAGTTATCTCGCTATCGCCCCCATCGGCAAAGGAAAAACATATCATATAACCGATCCGAACCCATACAAAATGCACGAAATATTCCGAATGATGTGTGAAGAATATTTAGGCAAAACACCAAAAGGAACGATACCAGTCGCCTTATCCAAAGCATCTATGTCGGTTGCCCCCATCCGCAAATGGTTCCATTCAGAAAAAGAGGCACTCGACTACTTTCTCATTCATTCATCGTACGATGCAAGCCAGACTGTTGCCGATCTCGAAGGAACCGGCATTACCTGTCCCGACCTGAAAGAGACACTCGGACCGATGATCCGTTTTTATCGGAAATACAAAGACGACAAAAGCAAACATATTACAATCGTTTAAAAGTGAGAAAACCCTCATCCCAGCTGGTGAGGGTTTTCTGTAATTGCAAAAAACGCGAAAGTTATTCTTCTTTTTCAAACCTCACGATATTCATCTAAACCAAATATTCATCATTCGATCAGCCAATTTTCCTAACTGAATCATATCCATATTACAAAGTAAAGCAATGCCAAATTCGTGCTCCGGCATCATGGTTATAAAACTGCTTACACCTAAATAACGACCTGCATGTTCAACAACTTTTCGTCCGTTGCGCTGTTTAATGCTCCATCCGAGCCCATAGCCCATACCGTTTTTCCTTTTACCAGCAGGCGTATGCATCGTTTCCCATCCGGAAGCAGATAAAATATTTTCGCGTTTTTTCATTTGCTTCATCATATATGTTGCCATATCGTTTGCCGTCGAGTAGATAAACCCGATCGGCGCACCGAGGTCATTGCGTGGCATCGGAACACTTATTGGCTGATCAATCGCCTTCATATAATACTCGGCCACATCATTTTCATTTGCATCAAATACTGGATTAATGAACGTCCGGTTCATTCCGAAAGGGGTTAAAATATACTTTTCCACATACGCCTCCCACGTCAGTCCGCTCACTTTCTCCAGCACATCTGCTGCAATAACATAAGCTTCCGGTGCATAAACCCAGTTTTCGCCCGGAATATCAGCCAACTCAACATTGGCAAAATACCGCGTTAGATCTTCTCGTGTCTGCATATTCGCCACAGTTTCCTCGATATTCGGAAAACGGTTAAATAAACTTCGGTATTCCGGCATATCTTTGGCAAAGCGACGGAAACCTTCATCCAATAACAGAACAACTCCCACATTTTCCGGAAACCCCGCCGTATGGCTTAATATGTGGCGTGTGGTGATTTGGTCATAAGCACCGCTTTTTGTGCGAAAGTAGGGAAGATATTCCACAATAGGGATGTCGAGTTTAAAGGAAGTATTCTCTTCTAAATGAACAAGAGAAAGCGCTGTAAAATTTGTCGTCACATCCTGGATGGAAAAGATTGTATTCGGCGTCACTGTAGCATATTCGGAATCTAAAGCCGAAATTCCAAAACCTCTACTATAAACGATTTCTTGTTCTGCAACAATACTTACCGCCATTCCCGGAATATTTTGGTAATATCGATAATGAGTCAACACCTCTTCGATCGCTTTAAGTTTACTTTCCAAATTAATCCCCCTTCCGATGGTTAACGAACAAAATTTGCGGACCGGTTTGATTATACCATAAGGAAAAGAGAGGAAACCTTATAGTCAACACGCTTTTTTATCTACAAACTCGAAAAAACCGTGATATACTGGTAGAGTCATACAAGCATAAAAGAAGGAGGTCCCCTGCATGTCCAAGGAAAAGTGGGATCAAAGTTTTTCAGATGACGATTATGTATACGGCGAAACACCGAATGTTTTTATAAAAGAAAAAAGTGCCATCCTTCCCGAACGAGCAAACATTGGCTGCTTTGCTGAAGGAGAAGGAAGAAATGCCGTCTATCTCGCCACACTCGGCCATACGATCACAACCTATGATCAATCGACTGTCGGGCTAGAGAAAACCAAACAGCTTGCTAGTCGGCATAACGTTCATGTAGCAACAGTCGAAAAGGACTTAACGCGAGAAATTGTGCAACCTGAGCAGTTCGATGCTGCGATCATGGTATTTGGCCACGTTCCAAAAACGGATCAACCATTTTTTATCGACAACATCATCAGTGCAGTTAAGCCCGGGGGATACGTCTTGTTTGAAGTCTACTCGCAAGATCAGCTCGCCTACAAAACAGGCGGGCCGCCAAATATGGATTATCTCTATGATCCAACCGATATTCTCGATTGGATCAAACCGTACAAATGCCTCCATTTCTACTATGGGGAAGCGATGAGACAAGAAGGGAAACGACATACCGGAATCGGCCATGTCATCCAGGTTCTGATACAAAAATCAAAAATCTCTTAGTAACTGGGCAAACATATTTAGCTGTATTTTAAACAAAAGAATCCCTGTCATCATCCATGCATGTCTCATGGTGAAGACAGGGACATTCACTATGCTCCAACCAAAAAATTCAGTTTAATGTTTTTATATGGACTGCATTTTTCAACCCTAACTCATTATTATTTTTGCTCAATAATTCCCCTTTTTTCCAATTCTGTTGTCGCTATTAAAGGTACTAAACTATCGAATATGTGCAGATTATTTTCACTAAAATTTTTTACTTGTCGTTGACGCATTCTTTTATATAAGTCCTTGACCAGATCGTAATCGTTTATTTCTAAACTATACAAAATTAACCATCCATAAACCGCAGGGGATTCATATTTTACTAATGGCTTTTCAGTTTCCAGATCATATTGACCAAAAATCATTCCGTTCATATCCATTTCATGAATAATGAATTCATAAAATCGGGTAGTTAACATTTCACTACTTGCTCGATTTAACGCAATGAGTGATTGATCGATCATATTAACGTCATCATCAAAATGATATGTTTTATCTTCTACATCATATTCTTTTGGGAAAAAACTTCCTTCATATGGAGCGTTTTTTAATATATCCATCATTTTTTCATAGGTTTTTTCACTTATGACATCTTTTTGATTCATCATTGTCAATGCCTTTGGTTCAATGTATGATAAAGTGAGAATATGAGTCGCATACTGCTCGTCTCTTTCAAAAAAATCAGTTAGTACACCTTGGTTTTCATTCCATTGGGCATTATATTCACTAATTAGAAGCGCTGTCTTCTCGTAACGTTCATCATCCCACTTCTTTGCACCTTGCCATAAAGCATGACTAATTCGCAAATCATCAACAAGTGCGTTCGCTGAAACCTCACTTTTTCCTTGCTTTGTCACTTTCCAATAAACAAAACCATCTTCCTCTAAAAAATATTCATCTAATATTTCAAATGCCTCATCAAAAAGAGCCAAATCTTCAATTAAAAGAGCATAATACATCCATAAGCCTAACGTTTCAGAAAGTGCCTCCCGCCCCTTCACTACGTCATCACTTTCTTCTAATTCTGTTTCCTTTGTATACGTTGCCAGTGTACCATTATCATTCGTAAATTTCGTTTGAATAAACGTTTCTGTATCGAGAGTATCATCATCAAGGAGATCATCATTCTCTGGCTTAAAAATTATGACCGCCCCCAGAACAGTGACGAAAAATACGATCACTATTAAGTACCTTAACTTATGCATAACTTTTCACCTAACTAACATTTAAGGAACGACTGTGTTTTGAAAATGGATTTAATTATATGCAGTATTTTTACTGCGGAATCCCCTTCTCCAAACGGGTTACGTACCGCTGCCATTTTTTGATATGCTTCTTCATCATTAATTAATTTACTACATTCATGAACAATTTTTTCAACCGTTGTGCCGACTAATTTCAATGTGCCGGCTTCTAATCCTTCCTGTCGCTCGGTGGTCTTTCTAGCAACCAAAACTGGTTTTCCAAGGGACGGCGCCTCTTCTTGAATTCCCCCTGAGTCCGTAATGATAAGGTGTGACTGTTTCATGACATGAGCAAAATTTTCGTAATCCAGCGGTTCAATTAAATGGATGCGGTTGCTGTTAATAAAGGATTTTTTGACTTTTTCACGAATTTCCGGACTTTTATGAATAGGAAATACAACTTGAATATCTTCATATGTATATATTAATTGATTCATGGCCTCATAAACGTTTTCAAGTTCTTCAAAATTTTCTCGACGGTGTGTCGTCAATAAAATTGTCTTATTATGATTAGAGAAAATTTTTTCCAGCTCACTGTTAAATTCAAAGCGACGAGACGTGATATCCAATAATGCATCAATTACCGTATTTCCTACGACAAAGATCGATGAATTCTTCACATTTTCTTTTAATAAATTATTTTTATTTCTTTCAGTAGCTGTAAAATGATAGGTTGCTAATCTTCCCACCATTTGTCGGTTCATTTCCTCAGGAAAAGGAGAATAATGATTATTTGTTCTAAGCCCAGCCTCCACATGACCCACGGGGACTTTTTTCAAAAAGGCTGAGTAAGCACCTACAAATGTTGTTGTTGTATCCCCGTGCACAAGAACTAAGTCGGGTTTTTCTATATCAATAACTTGCGAAATCTTTGCAAACATTGTACCTATTAACTCATCCACTCTTTGTCCCGTTCTCATCAAATTCAAATCATAATCAGGGATAATTTCAAACAACTGCAAAACTTGATCAAGCATTTCACGATGCTGTGCCGTGTTGACAGAAACACAGTCTATTTCCGGGTCATTCCTCAGTCTTTTAATCACTGGTGCCATTTTAATTCCTTCAGGTCTTGTGCCAAAAATTGTCATTATCTTCATATATCATCACTCCTGTTGTCGTTCATGAAGCATCTTGTTTAAACCGCTGTGTTTTATACCATGTTATCTCTTGATTAAAAAGGATGCGTTTAATCTCCAAATAAGTGGAATAAACAACTAAAAATATCCACATTTGTGAATAGGTCAAATACATAAATAAAACGATGAAGAAATTTTTTATCGTTAATTGTTTTTTCTCCATACTTAATGCCAGACATACCTCGGTCACAAATAAAAGAAAACCGACAATTAACAATGCATAAGAAACAAGCCCCAACGATAATTTCAAACCATATGTTATATTAACAACTAAAATAATATGTGATGTCAGTACTCCGCCAAAAAATAAGAAATAGGTAAAAAGAAAATAAACTAAATCAATAAATACTTTTTTATTTTTAAGATTATTAAAGCCGATAAAGTATTTAGTGATGACATACAAATTTCCTCTCGCCCATCTTGTTCGCTGCCGCCACCACACTCCAAGTGTCTCTGGTTCCTGTTCCCATGTAATAGCTTGTGGGAAAAATCTTATATAATAACCCAGATCATATACCCGGATACTTAACTCTGTATCTTCTGATAGAGCTTTCTCATCCCATCCGCCAAGCTTTTCCAAAATGGATTTGCGAATAGCAAAATTGGTTCCAGGAATCGTTGTCATCTTGAACCAAAACCAACGTCCCGCTTGAGCCATCCATTGAAATGTCAATGTTTCAATATTGATTAACCTTGTCAATAAACTTTCTTTCGCATTGATCACACGAAATTTTCCTACCATTGCCCCGGCATTATCATCATTCATTAATCCTAAAGCCAGATAACGAACGGCATCAGGCTCTGGCGTATTATCAGCATCATACACAACAATTATTTCGCCTGTTGACCGTTCAAGCCCCTGATTTAATGCACTCGATTTCCCTTTCCCGGCACGCGGGGGTTGCGTATGAACAGCTTTAACGATTGGATAATATTCAGCATAACGATCAATAATCATCCCCGTCTTATCACTTGAATTATCATTAATAATAATCACTTCTAATTTATCTTTTGGATAATTCAATCGGAGCATAGATTGAATGGTATCCTCAATCACAACTTCCTCATTATGCGCGGGGACTAAAATACTCACTTTCGGAAACGTCTTTTCACATGTTTTTATCTTTTGGGTGAATTTTTTATATTTTAATGAGGTGAAATACCCCCCCTAACATTAAAAACAAATGATAAAACAGCATTGCCCATATTAAAAGCACTGAAAAATAGAATATTAAATCTGCCATGTCAGTAATTGCTCCTCAATCTATTTCTTCGGGTATAATTAACAAATGTAAGTATAATGAAAATCAATACTGCTATTGCACCTATTATGGCCATCCCCCAAGCTATAAAGCGAATTACACGAAAAAATTGAAAGGAAAGAAAATCAATCGATGAAACAATAAATTTATTGCGTTCTTTTTCTACCACGACCTCACCATTCTCGGTAAATATATCGACACCATCAGCTTTTACCCAAACATCCATTTCTTTTAAATCGATCCACTCTATATTTGGAAGTTTTTCCATTTCATAAATTAATTGCTTGAAATTCTCTACGCCCAAATATGGATAATAAGAACCTGAAAATAGACCATCATCTGTGATATTGATTGCTTCGGTTAAGTCTGTCACTATTGAAGGTATTTGCTTACTACCTAAATCTTGATAATCCATTGTTTCCGGAAGTAATTGCATTCCATGTAAAAAAGTGGGCGATGTAATATACGGTGCTCGATCTGTTTTATTCCTATCTCTATCGCTAAGCTGGACCTTGCCCACATATGTTGAGAAATAGTTAGATGTTACTTGATAACCATTTTGCGACATGGAACCATGCGGAGGTTCAAAAGCTAATGGATAAAGCCCATATTTAACGAGTTCCTGAATCCCCTTCGTTAGTTTTGTATCAATGTAGTTTGTTTCAAATTGCTTAAGATCACTTATATAATCTTTATATTCTGTCTCTGAATCAAAATCACTCCTTTCTTTTAAGGAATAGTCTTCATCTGCAGGAGCATAAATTGGTGAGTTATACTTAGTGTCCCAAAATTCAAATCCTTCTTCTCCTTCAGTGCCTCTAAATTGATGGGTATACCCATGAAGAACGATACTCCCCCCATCTTCTTGGATATCTCTTAAAACTTCCAACAGTTCAGGGTTATCCGAAAAATGATATTTATCTCCTGTTTCAGGATCGATGTAGACAGGTGTAACTGATACCATATAAGGTAAATCCTTTTCTTTCAGAAACTCAGCAATGGCTTTGACATCCTTATAATCAACAAGTGGATGTACATCTTTCAATTGTATGTATGCTGGATTTTTTTCTTCATGATCAACCTCGAATATTTCATGGAGAACCTCTCCGAATAATACCGCTTCGGACGCCCTAATGGTATCGACCCCATAAAAATATCGATCGCCTTTTTTAATCATTACAGGATAGGTTGTTTCATCTTCCTGTTTTTTTCCTTCAATAACAACTTTACTATTTTCTCTCGGCTCCACTTCAATTATTTTTTGGGGAGCTGAATCTGTTTCTTTATCTTTATCATTCGTCATAACGAGTTGATCAATTTCTTTTCCACCTTTTGGTTTGACAAAAGAAAAATGATCCCCTAACTGCTCTGAATTATAACCTATCGCAACGAACGTTTCGTTATAGTCTGCAAATAAACTTTCAAAGGTTTCCGGTAATTCCTCAGGCACAGGACTGTAATAAAACAAATGAGTTACATCTGTTAGGTCTTCCTTCTCTACATCATCACTGCTAACAAAAGCAACATCATTGGTAAAATGACTGATCAGCATATCTAAAGAACGCTGATGTTCATCTAGTTCCTCGGTTGATGACGAGTAAATAACTAAAACATTTGGTTCATCTTTAAATTGAGCATGGATAGTCGATGAAAAAATAAAAATAATAGCAACTATAAATAATCCCGACAAAATACCTGTTTTTTTATTAATTTTTATTTATTCCTTTCTGTCATCAAAAGTTAAAAGTAATAACTTTTATATTATTGATTATTTTTTCTTAGCTACATAAAGCCATTAACGAACCGCTATTTATTTTATATAGAAAAAATATATACATCTCAATACTTTTTCTGATAATTGATACAATAGTTATATATATGCTTTCAATTAGGGAGGAATTTTTATCCAATAGAATCAAGGCAGGTAGGCTATTTCAATTATATTTAGCGACTTTTATGGTTATTTTCTAAAAATTTATAGTTATAAAATATGTGAATATTCTGATAATAATTGTCGTGCTCAACTTTTACTTCGACAATAAGAGGGCTGCACACCATCCAAATATCCCTATCCAGTATGTAATCAGTGTTTCTGAAGAGAAGGTCAACATCCCCCATAAAAAAACGGGGTCATAATAGACTGGATATGTTAAAGTTTTTTCTAATGTGTAATTACGTTTTTTGTTAAACTTATCAAAATCATCAGATACGCTTACCCGCTTTATCTTAAAAATAGCCACCGGATCGCCAACCTTTTCCATTTGTGCCTTTCGTCTATAAAAATCTTTCATCAACATTATTCCGCTCCCCCCTTACCTTTATCTTATTTTTATACCATGATCAGTATCATTAATTGTATATCTACTAGGATTTTTTAATGCTCCACTAGCTTGGTTGAGTAATATTTTTTGGTGAAGGTTACGAATGGATAAAACACATACATGACACACCGCTTCAAGAAGTGCCTAGATTCTTTATTGATATGTATGAATCACATAAAAAAAGCCCGAGGTGGCAGCAACAAATGAAAACAACAATTGATGTAAAAGAATTGGAGAACTTACTTTGGTATTTGCAGGATAAATCAGCGGATGTTTATGAAGTTGAAACGAGGCAAGCAGTTGAACGATTCCTTAAGGAAATAAAAGGATAATTATTTAAAAACTATTTAAAAAGCCTTTAATATCCCATTCTCTTATACATTAAACCGATATAAATACACCAGCGCCCCGCATCACCCCATTCTCCATTCTCTTTTTCTTCGCTATCGCTGCGAAAACTCCTTGACCTCATCCCCACTGATGTTGGTGGTGTGAGGTCAAGGAGATCGAGCGAGGAAATGGCGTGTTTTATCACCAAACATCTATAAATGGGAAAATAGAAAGTGAATCATTAATATAAGAATTATCCCCCAATAACCACGGATATAACCTTGGTTAATTCCTTTTTCAAAAATATCATCACCTTGAATATTTACTTATACTTAATATTCTACAAATTAAAGCAGCCAAGTATACCAGCAATATCTGCTGCTCCCATAGTTGCAACTCCGGCAATACAAGCAGCGCAAACCGGTGGTACACCTGGGCAAGATGAAACGCAAGTACCTGCAATTAAATATGCAACTGTTGCATTAACACCTGCTATTGCTCCAATACAAGCGGCTATTTTCTTTACACCAAAAGGTTGGATATCATTTCCGATGTCTTCAGCTTCTTTTTTTAGTTCTTTGTCACTCATATAATCTAAATCCGTTTTTTCTTCTTGGATGAATTCCCCATCGGAATAGGAAGTAATTACAAATTTATTGTCATTACTCTTTGTAACCAGTGATTCTGAATAATTTATAATTTCATCTTGTGAATCATAAATTACTGTAAAATTACTTGTAAAACCTAGCTTTGTACAGCTAAACACCGTTATTATTGCTGCGTTTTGTACCAGCCTTAATTCCATCATTGTATTATTTCGATAATGCGATTTTTATATGTGCTAAATGGTGCTCCTCATGCCATGCAAGTTTCGCTATTTTTGTGGCGACGGTTATTTTACCGTCAGTTTGATGAATAAAGAATCGATCCAACTCTTCATGAGTTAGTTGATATCCTAAAGATACGATGCGCGCATTAATCCCTTCTAACATTTTAATCGAACTGTCTACAGGAAGCTTTGTATCCGGTTGAACAGCCCACTTTTCGTCATCAAAACGCGGTACGGTTGGACTTTCATCTGTTAAAGCCAATTTCAAACGCTGATACATGTTCACCTGCGAATCAGCAATGTGATGAACAAGCTGACGGACGGTCCAGCTGCCTTCACGGTATGTTTTTCCCATTGCCTCATCGCTTAATGAACCGACCGTTTCTCTTAATCGCGGTGTGTAAGTTTCAATACGTTTGAGCCATTCTTGAATATGTTCCAAGGTTACTTTTTCGGGAACTTGAAGTTTTCCGATTGGATACCTTAGATCCATTTATAACCTCCTTTTCTCTATGTGTCATTTACGATGACACCAATGATTTGATTATCTGTTTCACATATTAACACAGATGTTAAAGACTTTCTCACGTGTGAACAGGATCGATAAAACTTTGTCTTTTTTAAGCAAACAAGCTATAAGACAGCTTTTGCAACAATATTTTGAACAGACAACCATCGATATAAACGCCGATTTTGTTACGACATTAAAAAACTTGGTAAAATTCCTTTCTTATACCTCGCTATGCTGCTCAATAAATGCAATGCACTTGTCAGCAATGACATCTTTGTCATGATCCAGTGTTGCAACGTGATAGCTGTTTTCCAAACGTACTAAATCTTTATCAGCGGTGGAAATCGATTCAAGGATTTGCCGGGAATTGGCAGGCGGCACAACGTGATCGACAGTCGACGAAAAAATAAGTGTTGGAACGGTAACATCAGCAAGATTTTGCCTCACTTTTTCCATCAGTGCGACTAATTCTCCCATCGCTCTTACTGGGGTTTTATCATATGCTAACTCCGCCACATCTTCCTTTTTAATATCGGATCCAATGCCATCAACAAACCGCTCCTTGCCATTCTTTAGTGTATTGAAGTTTTCCTTAAGATCAGGCATATCGATGGCAGCATTAATCGTCACGATCCCAGCAATACCTGGATGATTTTCCGCTATATACAAAGTGAGTGTACCACCCATGGACAAACCAATTACAAATACAGCGGAACACGTTTCTTGTAGTTTGTCTAAACTGTTCTTTACGTCATTAATCCAATCGGTATACTGTGCTTTTTCCATATCTTCTGGATGTGTGCCGTGTCCGGTTAATCTCGGCCCGTAGACAGTATAGCCTTCATTCGCAATTTGTTTCCCCAGATCACGCATGCTTTGTGTCGTGCCGGTAAAGCCATGTACGATGAGAACACCGACCTCATTTCCAGGAAAATAAAACGACTCTGCTTGATCCATGATACGAAATTTTTCCATCATTTTTCTTCTCCTTTCCAATATTCTCACTCTGTTTGAAATATAAATGCATTCTATTTTCAATAGTGACAAAATTGTTATATATATCTATTGTATGGTAATGATGCAGATCGTGCAATGGCTGACAATGCCACTATATGTTATGGACGGTTTTTGTAAATCCTTTCTCTGCACTCGAAATTGCTTTCATCTTTCCCACTACAATCCAATTCAGAAAAAACACTCCGTCATGTTATCGCTTGCGTTTATGTAATGCGGTTTTATTGAAGAGTTCTAATACATTCTGGTAATATATGGATACAATCAACTAATCTCCTTTTCTATAAATTGTTGACGCATTGGCAAGGAGGGTATTTAGATGAAATACAATAATCCAAATACAGATGGGGCAGTGGTTAACTTTCAAGAACGATATGATAACTTTATCGGCGGTGAATACATCCCACCAAAAAATGGTCAATACTTTGAAAATGTAACCCCTGTCACTGGTGAAGTCTTTTGTGAAATTGCCAGTTCAACAAAAGAAGATGTAGAATTAGCTGTTGATGCTGCTCATAAAGCCAAAGACGCATGGGGAAAAACATCTGTTACTGAGCGTGCAAATATGCTTAACAAAATTGCGGATCGAATCGAAGAAAACTTAGAAATGTTAGCGGTTGCTGAAACATGGGATAATGGTAAACCTATTCGAGAAACGTTGCAAGCTGACTTACCATTAGCAGCAGATCATTTTCGTTATTTTGCCTCTGCTATTAGAGCGCAGGAAGGACGAATTAGCCAAATTGATAACGATACCGTTGCTTATCACTTCCATGAACCGCTTGGTGTCGTTGGACAAATTATTCCATGGAACTTTCCGATTTTAATGGCTGCATGGAAAATTGCTCCTGCACTAGCAGCGGGAAATTGCGTTGTCATAAAACCGGCTGAACAAACACCTGCTTCTATCCATGTTCTAATCGATTTAATTAAGGACATTCTCCCTGCAGGTGTATTAAACGTCGTAAATGGTTTTGGCTTAGAAGCTGGTAAGCCGCTCGCAACAAACAGCCGAATTGCAAAAATAGCTTTTACAGGGGAAACAACAACTGGTCGTTTAATCATGCAATATGCATCGGAAAACATTATTCCGGTAACCCTTGAACTCGGCGGTAAATCACCAAATATCTTCTTTAAAGACGTTATGGATAAGGATGATGGTTTCTTAGACAAAGCCGTTGAAGGATTGGCAATGTTTGCTTTAAACCAAGGAGAAGTTTGTACATGCCCTTCCCGCGCTTTAATCCATGAAGATATTTACGATGATTTTATAGAACGTGCTATTAAACGCGTAAAAGAAATTAAAGTCGGCCATCCGCTTGATACAGAAACGATGATGGGTGCTCAAGCCTCCAATGAACAACTGGAAAAAATTAAGTCATATCTCGAAATCGGAAAAGATGAAGGCGCCGATGTTCTGGTAGGAGGCGAACAAAACAAATTAGAAGGCGAACTTGCGGGAGGCTATTACGTCCAGCCAACAATTTTTAAAGGACATAACAAAATGCGTATCTTCCAAGAAGAAATTTTTGGTCCTGTATTAGCAGTAACTACCTTTAAAGATGATGAAGAAGCAATGGAATTAGCCAACGATACATTGTACGGACTGGGTGCAGGTGTCTGGACAAGAAATATTAATAAAGCATATAGATTCGGACGTGGAATCCAGGCTGGCCGTGTATGGACGAACACATATCATGAATATCCTGCCCATGCTGCCTTCGGTGGCTATAAAAAATCTGGATTTGGCCGAGAAACACACCTCATGATGCTCAGTCATTATCAACAAACGAAAAACCTATTAGTCAGCTATAGCGAAGAAGCTACTGGGCTATTTTAATGATAAAACACTCTCACAAGCAAATTGTGAGAGTGTTTTATCATCATTACATGCATTTACTATAAAAAGGAGGAATAAAATATGGTAGAGCGTGTCATCGCCACTCCTGCGGCTCTAGAATTGATAGATATTTTAAAGAAAAAACATGGCCCTTTAATGTTTCACCAATCAGGAGGATGTTGCGACGGAAGTTCACCAATGTGTTACCCACGTGACGAATTTCGTGTCGGAGATTCTGACGTATGGCTTGGTAAAATCGGTGATACCCCGTTTTATATAGCCAAAGACCAATACGAATATTGGAAGCATACACAACTGATCATTGATGTCGTTGATGGTCGCGGTGGTATGTTTTCATTAGAAGGGCCTGAAGGAAAACGATTTTTAACGCGTTCGCGTGTGTTTACTGACGAAGAAAGAAAACAATTAAATATAGCGACATAAGTAAAAGAAACATTCCTCCCTTTTTTGCTAAAAAAATTGGTTATACCTGTTTGAACACCATTAACTTTATAAACAAACAGCCTGCAGCACAGATGCTACAGGCTTTTTTCTTTCCATCATTGCTCAGCCGACAAAAAGCAACGCTTAAATTTTTCCGCCACAGTCCTGTATTAATAAATCGCGCGTTTAATCTGCTTCGTATAAAAATATCGGACAACTATGAAATACACAATCTGGATCAAGGCAAACGTCCCAAGTACCATCGTCGACTCTTTCACAAGGATGTAGTCAAACATATGTGACAAGGCGGTCAAAGCAACCGCGCCGTGAATGAGTGCAACAACAATCGGTGCAAAGAACAATATCGCTGTCTGGCGGTTGATCACTTTTTTCAGCTCTTTCTCTGTCAAACCCATTTTAGCAATCGCCTTAAATTTCTCTTTGTCATCATCAAGGTCCGAGTACAACCGGAAATACAAGAAACTCCCTGCCGATACGAAAAATACAACGCCGATGAATAAGCCAATAAACAATATCGGACCATACAGTTTGTTGATCTGATAGATATTAAAATCAGTCGAGTTGAACGTTCCCGGTTCAAACTGGTCAAACAAAGATTCGCCTGCTTTTATAATGGCATCGTTATCCCCCTTTTTCGCATGCCATGCAATAAACGATGAGCCTTCGACCGCTGCTGGAAGATGATCGTAATCATTATCATTGACGATATAGTAAGCATGCATTTCCGGTATGACATTGGATGTGATCAGCGAATCCGGCTCGATGTCTTCGCCGTTTTCCAGTTCGATAGGTGTCTCCAACAATGACGTTTCACTCTGTTCATTCATTATATTGGTTTGATGATGTTTAACAACGATTGCCTCACCTTTATCGGGATGAACACGATCTTCACCATGCAATGCCCGTAAATTATTGAAAGCCGACGCCTTGACGATCATAACCGGTCGATCAATCCCGATATCATAATAATTCAATTTCGCTTCGGCCCGATTGGCGGTGATTTGTTCTTCTTTTAGAACCTCATCAATATGCGCCACATCTTCGGCTATTTGCTCATCGGATTCGTCTGCATATGGATTGTACGTAAATGTAAATGGCATAGCATCCTCCAAACCTCTCATTAGAAATGACTGAAATCCATACAACGACCCGATTGCGCTAAAAGCTACTGTGGAAATAATCGCCACCATGAAAAATGTCCGGGCGTTATCCTTCATCCGAAATGACAAATCCGCAAATAAAACCATATTCGTTTTTCGCCAAAAAATCCCTTTGCTCCGTTTCATGCGTCGAATAATGTAGACACTCAACTGCGTGAAAAATAAATACGTTCCGATCGTAACAACAACAATAACAGGAAGCATGGCGAACACGACGTGAACGCCCTTTACATACAGCGCTGTCCCGTAGCCTACAGCAAGCAATACCGCTGCAATAATGGCCAAAATAACCGACGCTTTCGGCTCACCTTTTGACTGCTTGTCACCTTTGATCAAATCAGCCAACTTCCGTGTCCGCAAAATAAAAGAAACGAAGAGCGAAATACAGAAAAACAAAAAGATAAATGACAGAAACGTGATGACGATCGCCCAGAGCGGAAAATAAAACGCAAGCTCCTCGTCAATTACAAGAACATTTTCCGCAAGAAGTAGAATGACTTTAGCAAATATAAGGCCGAGCATGATCCCGCCTACTGTCGCAAACAAACCGATCAACATATTTTCCATAAAAACCATCAAACGGATTTGTCGTGTCGACATCCCTTGTGTCATGAGCAACCCAAATTCCTTCTTACGCGACTGCAAAAATGCACTCATCGAGTACAATACGAAAAAGAAGGAAAACACATAAATAATCCCACCGGCGACAGCCATACCATACAGCACTTCACCGCGGATCGAGCCGTCAAAGAAAACCGGGTGGAAAGCGAAGATAGCAAACGTAAAAAATACCATCACTGTAAATAAACTGCTCAAAAAATACGCCGCATACAGACGTTTATTACGGATGACATTATTAAAGGCGAACTGACGAAAAGTCACGGTCATCCCCTCCCATTAAGGAAAGCATGTCGATGATTTTTTGGAAAAACGTCTGCCGGCTTTCACCACGATGGATTTCTGAATACAATTTTCCGTCGCGGATAAACACCACCCGATCGGCGTAGCTTGCTGCCTGGGGATCATGTGTCACAAGCATCATCGTTGTGTTTTCCTGTTTATTCAATACCTCCAACATCCCCATGACGTCTTTTGAAGCCTTCGAATCAAGGTTTCCTGTCGGTTCATCAGCAAGAAGCAGTTTCGGCTGGTGGATCATTGCTCTGGCAATCGCTGCTCGTTGTGCTTGACCACCGGAAATTTCATACGTACGCTTAGACATGATTTCGGAAATACCGAGCTTCTGGGCGATGGCTTCTGCCTTTTGCTTCATCTCCTTCACAGGCTTGCCGTCCAATGTCAAAGGCAAAACGATATTTTCTTCCACCGTTAACGTATGCAGCAAATTGAATTCCTGAAATACAAAACCTAACTCACGGCGGCGAAATTTAGCTAAATCGTTCCGACCGAGAGCATGTGGGTTATTCCCTTCAATCAATATTTCACCAGTTGTTGGCTCATCAATGGTTGCCACGATATTAAGTAGGGTCGTTTTCCCACTGCCCGATGGCCCCATAATGGCGACAAATTCGCCTTTTTCAATCTCTAGATCGATGTTTGATAAGGCGCGGTAGGCGACCTTTCCTTCGTACACTTTACTTATATTTTTAACGTGTAGCATGGTGGGACTCCTTTCAACAAGAATACTCACTAATTATTAGTATACTCACCCATGTCCTTACAAACGATCGATCCATCTTTCATTTATCTTACATTGATGTAATGTTTTGCGCCGGCGGGAAAACAATACGGAAACTCGTACCTTCACCGACGATACTTTTCATTTCCACGCGATGACCTAAGTAATCAGCCACCTCTTTAACAAGATACAACCCCATGCCGGTCGATTCTCGGTACTGACGCCCATTTTTTCCTGTATAAAACGCGTTGAAAATACGCCGTCGATCTTCTTCTGGGATACCGATACCGAAATCTGTTACTTCAAAAATAGCTTCACCATTCCGTTCATACAAAGAAATAACGATTTGTTCGCTTTTTCTTGCAGAATACTTCACCGCATTTTGAATGATCTGAGTCATCATAAATAAAAGCCATTTTTCATCTGTTTCCACAGTTATTTTTGCCCGCTCCTGTTTCAGATTCGGATAGACTTTATTGCGAATAAAAAAACGCTTGTTTTCCTGATTGACTTCCCGAACTAAATCTTCCAACACGACCGGTTTGATTTGAAAGTCTTGTTCAATCGTTCGCAAGCGCGCCATGTACAATACTGTGTTCAATCCCGTTTTGATACGCTCGGTTTCTTCGCGAATATTCGATGACTCCGGTTCATCCAAATCCTGAGCTGTCAATTCGATAACGGAAAGTGGGGTTTTCATTTGATGAGCCCAACGGTCGATAAACGTCAAATGCTCCTCTTTTTGGGCTTCAATTTCGGAAATGCGCTTATGATAAAGCATGTACTGCGACTTTATTAAAGCATCAAACGCCTTGGCAATCGGGACATCGCCTGTTTCCTGAAACGATTCATCGAATGATATGAGCGGTTTTTCCAATCTTTTGTAAAAGCGATGCCGCGTCGCATAACGATATACGAGAAAACAACCGAATAAAAAGAGGCTGAGAAACAGGGCATAAAGCACGGTCCTTATGTCGTGAGAACCATTCAGCCAAAGGATGAAAAACATAAGGGCATTCTGTACGACTTCGAGCCCGATCAATAGCTGGTGTTCTTTTATAAACAGTTTCATAACTCCGTCTCACCATCCTATGTCACACGCAAGCGATAGCCCATACCTCGAACTGTTTCCACCGCGTCTGGAATGCCGAGTTCCTGAAATTTTTTACGGACACGCGTCATATTGACATTCAGCGTATTTTCATCGACAAACGCTTGGTCATCCCATAATTTCTCCAATAGATCCTCGCGACCGGCTACGCGAGGATGTCTATCCATTAACGTTTCGATGATGTCTGCTTCCTTTTTAGTCAGCATGGTCGCACGATTTTCAAATCGAAGTTCGAGGCGTTCCGGCAAAAGCTTCAAGCTGCCTTTTTGCAGCATGCGCTCCTTGTTCATCAAGGCGTACTCCCCATAGGCTCGCCGCAATTGACTGCGAATTTTAGCCATGACTACATCTGGATGGAACGGTTTTGTAATAAAATCATCCCCACCATTTTCCAGTGCCATCACCTGATCCATCTCCCCAGTCCGAGCAGAGATAAAAATAACGGGACAAATCGATTCTAATCGAATTTGTCGACACCAATAAAAGCCATCATAACTTGGCAAATTAATATCGAGCAGAACTAGATCGGGCTGGAACTCGCGAAATGTATACATGAGATTGTCAAAGTCATCCAACACCTGTACTGTATATCCGTATTTTTCAATAAACGTTTGTAAATGCGCTGCTATTTTCGGATCGTCTTCCACAATCATAATTTTTTCCATATGCAAATCCTCTTTTCACTATCATGTTTTAGATACGATTATAACATCGACAACAATAATCCCAGCAACTTAGACGTCACCATAGCCGTTTGGGCTACAACAGCGCATGCGTTTGTTTAACATACCACTTTGTTACACCAAACCCGATTAAAATCAAAACCGTTGCACCAATCCCTCCTTCAAGACCGAATGCACCGCCTGTCAACCAGTCGTTTCCGATCGATACATCCACCTCGTAAATTCCATGAGGCGTCGTTCCGCTTACTGGAAAACCAAACACATTTCCTTGAAAATAATTCCATGTTATATGGTAACCAATAGGCAACCAAAGACTTTGGGTCATATCGAACATATACGCAAACAAAAGACCGACAAGCATGATGTTAACGAGACCGAGCACTGTCACGTTCGGATTAGTACCATGGACTACACTAAAAAACAAAGCCGAGCCGACATAGATAAGCCACTTTTTATTGCCTCGATTCGCCATCGTCCGCATGACGTAGCCGCGGAAAAACATCTCTTCAAAAAATGCGACAAGGATAAAAATAATGAAAAACGTAAATGTCAACACTGTGAATTCCGGATCGGTTAATGAATTGATCAGTGTAACATTTCCTGTTGCTACAAGCAGAAGGAAAATAAACACGATCGAAACGGCACCGAGCAACATGCCGAACCAAAAATCGTTAAAGCGCCCTCCAAAGCCGAGAGCTCGTACTGATTTTTTATTCAAAAAACGCCATAACACAATCGTCATCACAATCCCACCCGCTGTTCCTCCGCCCTGCATCAGGAGGAACATCCACGGATGTCTCACTAATACATCTGGATTTTCCGGTGTTGCCACAGCCGCTAACAATAGCGAACCAGGTACTTGAAAGACGGTTTGTACAACTATCACAACGATAAACGCCATCATAATTATCCAGCCAGCTCGCACTTGGCCCGAACGATTTTTAAACACGTATTTCTCCTCCTTTTTCTTTACACTACGAATGACCTTTGCGATTCCTATATGCTATAAAAATCAATGCCAGACCGAGACAAACAAACGCGATACTCATAGGTGGGTTAACTAATAACAGACCTTCACGGATTTGGTGAACTAAAAGAAAAAGGCCAAACAACAAGAAGGCCACCCCTATCCATACTATCCGTTGATTCATTTTGTCACCACCATGTTATTGTTTGACTTGCTCATTTAGAACACGCTCAAAAACGACAAAGGAATAAATGCGAAAAACAATCGGTATAAGCATCAAAAAAGCTACATATTTAAGCGAACTAGAGACAAAAATCAGCCAGCCCATGCCGAACAAGATAGCCGTTACTGCACCGATATTTCCCGGAACTCCATTTAATTGACCATTCGTTAAAAGAAAGGACGGTCTAACCCTTTGAAAATTCTCTGTATAACAAACCGCGTGGTAAGGCGCAACTTTGAATCCTTCGCGTGTCGTTACGAGTTCAGTTTTTTTCTTAATCGATCTCTTGCAATGTTTACAGTACAATCGGTTGATCACTCGGTTCCCTCCTTGAACGTTTTGACAAATTGTTCCTCTTTTTCCCCCCTGTTTGTATTATACATTGATCATAATGGTGAAGAGGGGGTGACATACAAACCATGTTTAGCTTTGGATTGATAAACGCGTCGTTTCGCTCAAAAAATTTTTCGGTCACTATCTCGAGAGCTTTATTATATGCTCCCCTAAATAACAAGTTTCCGCTTTTACATTCATTCCATCTCCCGTTCTTTGTATGTAAATAAACAATACCAAATTTTATTCATTTTAAAAACAATTTCACAAAACAAAAAGCAAACGTTCGTCAACGTCGTTTGCTTTTTTCTATGTATTCGATTTTATATGAACACGTATGTAGCGAGGTATAGGCCATTTGTAGGAACATATGATTTTATGTGAATTTTGTACCATTTTCTTACAATTACACCAATTATTAGAGAATTTATAGTATAATAATATGTTACAGGCTATGCAGGATACGAGTGTCAAATGACGGAGTCGAATCAACGGCAAAAAACCCCAGGAAGGGGGCTGAAACATTTGATACCCATTGACAGAGCGATTGAGTTGATGCTGATGTTTTCAACGCTTGTCTTGTTGATTGTGTCCAGCCGTGATAAGAAGTAATCGTCCGTCGTTAATTCAAATAAGCCGTATCCTGCAAGGTCTGATCGAGTCGTAAGAGTGCCGCTTACGACTCGATTATTTATTATTGTACTTCCTCAAACGTTAAGAGGGGTTGTTAGCTTGATCCTTGGTACTTTACCTATGTATTTCAAACATACTCACAAAATGTATTATACATAATCATACAGGCTGTTTGCAATATAATTTAGAAAACTTTTTACTCGGTTCAATTCTCAAGATATGATTTTTTACTTTTTTACAAAACGAAAGGCCGGCTTCATTTACGAAACCGACCAAAGGACAGCTTGCTCGAATCACGTTTACAATCATCCGCATTCACGAATGTCAATTGAAATAGTTCTTCACTAATACAACAATTCATATATCGCTTTTAACTGCGTTGTTCGCACAGTGTCATTCGCTTTTGTTGTGTAATCTATTTCTTTTTCTAATATACGGTCAAGATAGATCATCTCCCGATCGTCTAGGTCATTGACAAAGGCCTCTTCATTGGTATAATTCTTTGTTTTAAGTTTTTGATATATTTCTCGTCCCAAATCGCTATCCACATAATTAGCAAGAGTTTCGTACAAATATAGCAACGCTTTGCCGATCATCATCACCTGCTTTTGGTACTATCATTACGTATTTTCCTTTTTAGGGCGGTTGATTAAATTCATCTACTGATTAAACACGCTTATTTTCGTCATCACCTCCTGTTATTAGTTTTTGCAAAACTTAATGTGCTTATCCCACAACAAACCTTTCTCGTCTAAATACTCATTTCATTTTGCACAGTTTGCAGATCATTAGCGAATTGCTCGGCGATGGCAGCGAAATCCTCATTGGCTTAGTCTACCCGTTCATTTAAAATCTCTGACATCGTCTCAACGAAAGGGTTTAAAATGAAATGAGGACTCTATATATGAAAAGCGTAAAGCGGATTCAGCTTGATATGCTGAATCCGCTTTGAAGAGCAAGTTTGATTATTCGTTGCGTATCTTTATCATTTCATCGGCTACAAAGTGTACTTGTGTGCCAACAACGACCTGGATGCTATGTTTTCCAACAATGTTAACTCCTGGAACACCTGCAGCCTTAATCCGTTTTTCATCGACTGCATCCATATCTTTGACTTCAAGACGTAGGCGGGAAGTACAGTAGTCAATCGATATAACGTTGTCGTCACCGCCAAGCCCAGCGTAGATCTCAGCAGCCATATCAGAAAAGTCGCGCTTACCACTCTTGTGCATTGAAGTTTCCTGACGTGCACCTTCTGTCTGACTTTCATCCTCATCTTCACGTCCCGGGGTTTTCAGATTAAATTTGACAATGAGAGCCCGGAACAAGAAATAATAAATGATAGCAAAGACGAGTCCTTGCACTAAGAGCATATACGGCTGATTAGCTATCGGGTTGATAAAACTCAACGTATAATCAACAAATCCGGCACTAAACCCGAAACCTGAGGTCCACTCAAAAGCCGCTGCGATAAACATCGAGATCCCTGTTAGCAATGCGTGAACGACATACAAAGCTGGTGCCAAGAACATAAATGAGAATTCAAGCGGCTCGGTCACCCCAGTGAAAAATGAGGCAAAACCTGCTGCCATCATCAAAGAAGCGGCATTTTTTTTCTGTTTCGTTTTCGCTGTATGATACATGGCGAGACCTGCTGCTGGTACACCGAACATCATAATCGGGAAAAATCCTGCCTGATAACGTCCGGTGATACCTTTGATACCTTCGCTGTCTAGGAATTTACCAATATCATTGATGCCGACCGTATCAAACCAGAACACGTTGTTCAGCGCGTGGTGCAGTCCAGTTGGGATTAACAAGCGGTTGAAAAATCCGTACAATCCAGCTCCAAGCGCACCTAAATCACTGATAAATGTACCGAATGCAACAAGCCAGGAATAAACGACAGGCCAGACAAAGAACAACACGCCAGCGCCGACAACCATGGCAGCGGCAGACATAATCGGCGCCAGACGCTTCCCACTGAAGAAAGCGAGTGCATCGGGTAGCTGAACACCGCTGAAACGGTTGTACATCATCGCTGAAATAATCCCGGTCAGTATCCCGATAAAGACGTTATCATTTTGTTCAAATGCAGCATTGACACTTTCAGCATCTATGCCTTGCAACTCAGCAACTGTATCCGTAGAAAGCAGCGTTGTTACAACTAAAAACCCAACGAGTCCACTGAGCGCAGCAGAACCATGCTTGTCTTTAGACAACCCAATGGCAATACCTGCTGCGAACAACATTCCTAAATTATCCAAAATTGATGTGCCGGCGTTAGAAAGAAACGATCCAACGACATTGTCGCCGGCCAGGCCATTGATCCAGTTACCGACACCAGCGAGGATAGCCGCCGCGGGTAGTACAGCAACCGGAAGCATTAAGGAACGGCCCAGATTTTGTAGACGTTTCATCATTTTTTCTTCCTCCCTCAAAATATTTTAAGATCAACACGACGGGTATGGATGCGTTTACAACTAAGAATCGATGAGTGCTGACTGCCTATTCCCGTCATCGTTGCCGCAAACGTTCAATGTGTAACGTGATGTAACCGAGTTCTTCCTCCGGTAAATGAATACCATGAGCTGCAGCCACTTCATCTGCTAATGTCTGAGCACATCGGTGGGATAAAGGATATTTCATCTTGATCATCTCCAACATATCCGCGTCCATCGAGTGGTTATTGTATTGATTAGTCCTTGTTAAAGCAAAATTTAAATGAATCACCAATCGCTCATACGCAATATCCTCTTCCACTAATGCAATCCCTAGACAATCCTCGATATGTTCGACCATTTCCCTAACAATTGTTGTTTGTCGAACCGTCTCCCGAAGATCACCCCCTCTTGGTTTCATAATATGAATGTGCAATGCAATAAAAGCAGCCTCATCAATAGGCATTTTTATGTTAAGTTTTTGTTCAATATAATCAATAGCCCAAAGCCCTATGGCAAATTCCTGCTTGTATAAAATTTTGATTTCCTGCAGAAGTTTGTTTTTGACATGAATACCTTCTTTTTCTCGTTCGATCGCAAAAGATAAATGATCTGTTAACATAACAAGAATATGATCATTTAATTTTGTACCTAATTCACGTTCAGCATAGGCAATGATGTCTTTTGATAAAGAAAAATGTTCTTCAGGGATGCGCTCCAATAGTTGCTGCAGTTTTTCATATTCTTTGAGGACAAATAATTTCTCAATTTTCTGTTTGTTAATCATATCGTTTTTCTGTTTGTTAAAACCAATGCCTGCCCCCATAGCAATTTTCTCTTGTCCATGATCGATCACGATGACAGCGTTGTTATTAAGGATTTTTCTTATTTTCATTGGACGCACACCCTCTTTTTTGATTCACACATTTCATTTGCGATCAGCTGTTATTAGCACTGTTTCCCCTATTTTGCTTTCTGTTTCTTCTGTCATGACGTATTGTTTGTCCATTTCCGCGCTGTTTGTAATCACAATCGGTGTAATGATATCTTTAGCATGTTCGCGCACATAATCTAAATCAAATTGGACAAGCGGCTCACCAACAGATACTGTATCGCCTACATTGACAGATACGGAAAAACCTTCGCCATCCAGGGAAACAGTTTCGAGTCCAATATGAATAAGAATTTCCGAACCATCTTTAGCCCGAATGCCAACAGCATGTTTTGTCTGCGGAATTTGTACAATCTCTCCATCGACAGGTGCATGGACTTTGCCTTCATTGGGAATGATCGCAATGCCTTCTCCCATCATTTTCTCGCTGAAAACAGGATCAGGTACATCTTCTATCGAAACGATTTGGCCATTGATTGGAGCATATATTTCCATTTTTCGTTTATTTTTCTTGAATAGTTTTTTTAACATCGAGCATATCTCCTTTGTTTCTCATAGTGTTAGATCCTGGTAATGGCAACATATATCAGCATTTATTATTTGTCTTACCCATTTTGACAACAATGCATTCCGCGCGGCAAGTAAAAAAGGCATAGCGGTATGAAAGAGGGTAGAACCTCTTTTTTCGATACCGCCATGCCTGATTGAACAGTCACATGACCATCTTCAATTCAATTGTTAGCTGCATCATAACATCTTTATCTAAGACAATGCAACATATTTAGTTATGTTTTATCCATTTTATTTTGAAACGTTATCAATCATGCTGACGACTTGTTAAATTATGCCCCGAGAAGGAAATATTCCGTTACAGAAACAGGTAAGAAAGAGCCTAATAAATAGCCGCTGAAAATATTTGGAAAAGACCGGAAACCCGATTCCGTGTTATGATTCTATTAAATGTTTTGTACAGTTGTATAATTCGAGTTCCCAACCGTTCGCCGATTTTACAAGACAAGTGATCGATGTATTATCAAGCGACTCCTCAACAGGCGCGTGCGTAACCAATTCCATAAGTAAGTATTTAATAAACGCTCCGTGGCTTACAACGAGAATATTTTTCTCAGAGTGTGCTGTAATGACATCGTGTAAAAAATCCATCCCACGCGCTACGACATCCTCATATGCTTCTATACCTAAATCGCGTTCGTACCAATTTTCGCCCCACTCGGCAATGCGCTCTTCTTCCGTTGTGCCTTCTACCTCGCCAAAGCTTCGTTCTCGCAACCTAAAATCAGGATGAACCCGTGCCATTCCCATTCGTTCGGCAATAGCTTCCGCCGTTTGTCTTGCTCGCATTAAATCACTCGTAAATATGATGTCCCAATCATCTGTACGCAAGCGCTCACCGACGCGTTCAGCTTCAGCAAATCCTTCTTCATCAAGCGGCACATCCGATATTCCTTGTGCCCGTCTTTCTTTATTCCACGCTGTGACACCATGGCGGACGAATCCTATTTTTGTCATATGGAACCACTCCTTCTATATTTTATGCATGCTGATAGATTGACAGTTTCATGCATAGACAAGTGTGTACGATACTAACTTGATACTTGTACACATACATTCATTATACTATATAGCCGGACTTGCTATCATATGCTGCCGTATCTTTATTTTACAGCGCTCTCCAATATCGAAAACGTCACCCGACGGCAATCAATCTCTGCCAACCGGCCATACGGCAGCACCATCATCGGTTCGGTATGGCCAAAATTCAGATTATATAAAATCGGTAAATCATCCAGTCCATATTCCTGCATGACCATCCGGATGGCTTCTTTGTATTCGTCATAATACGCCTCATCCTGTGGCTTACTGAAAATGATGCCGCTTGCCTGGTGCAAAATACCTTGTGCTGCATAATTCCGTAGCCAGCGGACAATAAGATCAGGTTCCGGTTTCTCTTCTGACGTTTCAAAGAAAAGGATACTGTCCTCCCAATATTTTTTCTCAGGCCAGATGATCGTCCCTTTTGCAAACTCAAGAACTTCTATACAGCCGCCAATCAAGCGCCCCCGAGCAACACCTGTCCCTTGTAAGACTTCATATCCCCGGTTAGGCTGCATCTTCCGCCTTAAATGCCTGTTTGCCGGATCGGTCCACTCTAAATGTTCACTTGTCCACTCGGGTGCAGGCTGGATGTCTCCGACAACGTCACTGGAAAACAACGTCCGCTTCACCATCTCAATCGTATATGTATGCATCTCGACATTCTCGGCAAAATCCGTCAGAATGGCCGGCCCGTAAAACGATGACAATCCAGCTTTGTGGCAAAACAAATGGGATATAGTCACATCAGAATAACCCATAAGTATCTTTGGATTATTGCGAATAATATCAAAGTCCATATAAGGCAAGAGCCGGATGCTGTCACTTCCGCCGATGTTAGCAATAATCGCTTTGATACTGTCATCCCGGAAGGCTGCCATCAAGTCCTCGGCCCGAGCCTCCGGATGTTCATACAGAAAGTCGATCCCTTTTAAACTATTCGGCATGGCAACGACCTCAAGGCCGAACACATCACAGAGCCGCTGGACACCTTGCTCATACCGCCACTGCAGCTCCGGTTCTCCGGTAATACCGGAAGAAGGACTCACGGTTGCTACCTTATCACCTGGATTCAATTTTTTAGGTTTGCTAAGCATGTCAATTCCCCCCTCACGTTGTTGATTGATTATTCTACCATATTCAGCCTATTTTTCTACCCGCATCCGCCTGATGAACGTTTCTCCATCCGCGCGTTCTAGCAGAAAAATATCCGGATTCGTCAATCGTTTCCATGTTTCAAAACCATATCGGTTGTTGTCAAAATGCTTTAATAACAGCTTTCCATGTGTCACAACTACAGTGCTGCCCGTCCCATCTGCCAATATCCCTTCAATTACATTCACAGTCCGCTCGGTCGCTTCCCGGCTGGATTCACCGCCTTCCAAAACTAAATCCGGATCAAGAAAAGTGCCTCCGGCTTTTCCAGCCAATCCGGCAGATCCTCCGTACTCAATATCCGTTCCGACAACCGCTTGTCCGCCGGTAGCTTTTAAAAAATAGAAAGAAACAGGCGCTGTTAGACACCTGTTTCTATATCATCTTCAGCCATTATGTCACACGAACGACTTGGCCATCTGTCATTGCCACCAGCTCATCCGGCTTCAATTGAAATACAGCCTTCGGATGCCCGGACGCCGCCCAGATTGTTTCATATTGCAAAAGATCCTCGTCAATAAATGTGCGAATGGGTTCAGCATGACCGACTGGAGGCACACCGCCTATGACATAGCCGGTTCTTTTTCGCACAAAATCGGCATCGGCTTTTCGCAAACGGTCATCAAGATAGGCTTCGATTTGTTTTTCATTGATCCGATTAGTTCCGCTTGCTACAACAAGCAGGGGCTTGTCTGAGCTGGCAAGCCGGAATATAATCGATTTGGCAATATGCGAAACATCACAGCCAACTGCTTCCGCCGCCTCCTTGGCCGTTCGGGTGCTGTCAGGGAGCTCTATCACCTGATTGGCATAGCCCAGCTGTTTTAATTGTTCTTGAAAGCTTTTCGCTCCATTTTTTAAAGTATGCATAAATACATCACTCTCCTGATTAAAATACTCACCACTTTGCAAAACATTTAAACCTATTTGTACATGTCTCTCAACGACCGTTTCAGCACTTTCCCGCTTGGATTTTTTGGCAGCGTATTGATAAAATCAACATGTTTTGGCACCTTAAAACGCGATAAGCGCTCCCGGCAAAATGACATAACTGCCTCTTCTGTCAAATACGTCCCTTCTTTCGGGACAACGACTGCCATCACTGCTTCAATCCAGTAGGCATCCGGAATACCGATCACTGCCACTTCGCTGACACCGTCCATTTGATAAATCGTTTCCTCAATTTCTCGGCTAGATACGTTCTCGCCGCCTGTATTGATCATATCTTTTTTTCGGTCCACAATTGTGATATAGCCTTCTTCGTCCATGACTCCGAGATCTCCGCTGTGAAACCAGCCGCCGCGGAAGGCTTCTTCTGTCTTTTCCGGATCGTGCAAGTAGCCGATCATCGCATGCGGCGTCCGGTGTACAATTTCACCTATTTCGCCCCGCGGCACTTCGTTCCCAGCATCATCCACCATCCGCGTTTCCACATTCAATGTCGGTACACCAGCCGAGCCAAGCTTTCTGAGCTGATCTTCCGGCTGCAAAGCAGTTGCCAGCGGAGCGACTTCCGTCTGCCCGTAAAAATTCCAAAACTTGGCATTCGGCAAGCGTTCCGACAGTTCCTTCAAAACTTCCCGCGGCATACTCGCAGCGCCATAATAGCATTTTTCCAACGTAGACAAATCTCGGCTGTCAAAGTCCGGGTGGCCTAAAAGCGCAATCCATACCGTCGGCGGAGCAAACAGCTGTGTTGCGCCCTCTTTTTCGATCGTTTCCAAAATCACATCCGGACTGGCTGTATCAAGGATGATGCCGCTCGCTCCCAAATAGATGCTCGGTCCAAGAAACACATGGAGTTGGGCACTGTGATAAAACGGCAGCGCGTGAACAAGTACATCGTGTGATTCCATTTTTCCATCAACGACGCAGCTAACATATTCACTAATAATACTTTTATGCGACAACATCACCCCTTTCGGTCGCGATTCCGTTCCGCTTGTATACAGCACTTGCGCCAAATCGTCATCGTCCACATCCATATCGACAACAGCTGCCGATTCGTCTTCACGTGCAACCGACAACGGTATCCATGCCGCCAGATCCCCTCCAAACGTTCCCAACACATCCAACAAATAACGCCGCTGGATGTCCATCCTAGTCGACGCCTGATCTAAAACATGGGCATATTCTTCCGATGCCACGAGCACTCTTACTTCAGCATGCTCTAAAATATACTGCACATCCTTGGCCACCAGCATGTAATTGATCGGAATCATTACAGCCCCGATTCGCGCCAGCGCAAACTTTACGACAACAAAGTCAAGACTGTTTTTCGACATTACCACAACCATGTCACCTTTTTTCATACCGTCAGCCAAAAACACCCGTGCCGTCTGATTGACACTGTCGTCCAATTCGGCGTAATTCAGCCGCTGTTCATTATAGGCAAGCGCAAATTTTTCCGGCATCCGATTTCGCGTCCTAACAAGCACATCGCTTAGTGTATTCCGCCGCACCCGTTGCAATGACATACCGACGCTTCCAGCCGCATCCGTTTCCATTTGTATCAACTCCCTCATTCGTTTTGGTGACTGTTGCATAGCGATGTATATTCTTTCTATTATCATATTTCAGAAAACAAAAAATAGCAATATGCTTTGTATAGCCATTTTGAATACATGGAAAATTGAGTTGGACTTGCATCGCAACAACTGTTATTCTAAAGCCGATTCATTGTCAATCCCTATTTAGTATAGGAAAATGATTTTGCAAGGAAAAAGCGCTCAATAAGCCTGTTCATCCAATGTACTAACCAACCTGAGTAAATAAAGAAAGGAGCAATCAACATGGTGCGGCTAAACATACTCGATTATTCACCTATTGATGAAGGAATACATGCACGCCAAGCGCTGCTGCAGACAACAGAATTGGCCAAACACGCGGAAAGACTCGGCTATCATAGATTTTGGGTTGCCGAACATCATCAAGTGTTTTCGCTTGCCGCAAGCACCCCGGAAATGCTCATGATGCATATCGCTGCGTCAACCGAAAGCATGCGCATCGGCTCAGGCGGTGTGATGTTACCTCATTACAGTCCTTATAAAGTCGCGGAAAACTTCCGCATGCTTGAGGCCCTGCATCCGAATCGCATTGACTTAGGAATCGGCCGTTCGCCCAGCTTTCGCATCGTAAACAAAGCGTTAAATGAAACAAAAGAAAAACGCCTGCCGTACGAACAACAAGTCGATGATTTATACAAATATTTGACAGATGATAAAACAAGCGATCATCGTTTCCAAAACCTCATCGCCACGCCAATCATCGACACGGTACCCGACATCTGGATGCTCGGAAGCGGCACAGGCAGTGCTAAAATTGCCTCTGCCAAAGGTGCAGCCTTTGCTTATGCTCATTTTGCTAATCCGTCTGGGGATGGCATCGAAATCGTACAAAATTATCGAAACCATTTTCAACCTTCCTCGCTATTGGAGCAGCCGCAAGTCATGATTGCCGTTTTTGCCATTATTGCAGAAACAGCTGAGGAAGCAGAGGAAATCGCCAAAGCTTTTGATTTATGGCTGTTATTTGTCGAATCAGCCCATCAACCGCCATACTATCCTTCCATTGCAACGGCAAAAAATCGGGGATTGAGCGCTGTCGAAAAAGAAAAGGTGAAGAAAAACCGCAACCGAGTCATCGTTGGAGACGCACCGCAAGTTAAAGCGGAAATCGAACACATTGCCGATCTTTACCAAGCGGACGAGATCATGATCATTCCTAATTTCTTCGGGGCAGACAACCGTTTAAAAGGAATCGACTTACTGGCAAATGCCTTTGGATTAGAACCTCGAGGCAACTGGTAACGTCTTTTCCCTGCTTTTTCCGGAAGAAGTTCGTGATAAATATTAAGACAACCCCTGCAATCATGATCGGCTGGGATAAAGGGGACAGCGACTCTGGAATGCTTTCTATAAGATTCATCCGCTCATTAAAAATGAGCCCAACAATAAATACCGCGCCAAACCTGCATAAAAAAATCTGGCCTGTTTTGTGTAATGACTGATGATCATGCACACCGATCTGTAATAAAATTCATTCTACTTCGTTTTTGCCTTCATTTGGCGGCTGCAAGTATTTTGTAAAATAGGCGCCCAGCATCATGAAAGCCACGGTTAAAGCCCAGCTGCCAATCCCTAAAAGGTCAAACTAAAAATCGTCGCAACAAGATAAAGGCAAATGCTTGTCAAAAGCGTTTTGAAGCCCGTGATCTCATGCTTTTTTCGACCATCATGGCCTTCTTACGCGTTTTTGCCTTTTACTTCGTCGGAACCATCATCGGCGTTGGCCATGAAACAAATATAATGATTTCAGCAGGGGTATCGGTCATATGGTCTTTGATTGATCGATCTATTATATTTTTTAAGTCAAAAGCACAAACAGGCAAATGAATCATAGTGGCTGAAACATGATAATCCCTTTATATACCTGAACTATTTTTTATGCGCATATTCGACCAAACTGGAAACAATAAATCCATTAAACAATCGCAAACCGTAGAAGGATTTTTACTAAACTATTACAGCATGGACCAATCCTGTCTCCACTGTTGTGGTAGCTTGAAGCCATACTGTTTTAAGGCTACATAATATTGCCCTTGATGAATGCCTTCATGCTGGATGGCCATCGCCAGCATTTCATCTACAGATAGACATTCTCCACAGAAGTCTATACTATTATGAACAACTTGAGTAAATACTTGGGCCAGGTTATCGCTGCTTCGCTCTAATTCTTCTATGAGCCGGTTTTCTGCATCGGGTAATTTGCCCGGAAAAGCGATCACACCTGTCTGGAGCCCATCAGCATAGACGTTCCTCACGCGAATCATATGCAGAAACAATTTTTTCAATGACCCTAGTTCAGAAATCAACTTTTCATCCCAAATCTTTTCCGGTATATCTGTGGCCAATTGATTCGTCATGCGCGCTGCATAAAGATACCCACTTACATCCTTCATGGCGAACGCCCTTTCTATATGCATTTTACAAATCATCGGAATCCATATTTTGAACAACTATGAATGCTACTCTTTTCAGCAAAACCCCCGACATTCGATATGTCGTTTCGATCTACTGCAAAATACAGCTTGTTTGTCATGTTCTATTTCAGGAGATAGCCTCCTGATGATATAAGAATTATGGAATGACCCGAAAATCCCACATTCTTGAAAAGTCATATCTCCGCAATCGTTCGGCCGACCACGCGTCCCGTAAACAAACAGCCGCCGACAAACGTTCCCTCGAGCGAACGATAGCCGTGCATGCCTCCTCCGCCGAATCCAGATGCTTCACCGGCTGCATATAAACCTGGCACAGGATTTCCTTCTGCATCAAGCACCCGTCCGGATAAATCCGTTTGTAGGCCGCCGAGTGTTTTGCGACTGAGAATATTTAGGCGCACAGCGATCAATGGTCCATTTTTCGGATCGAGGATTTTATGCGGTTTAGCGACGCGAATCAATTTGTCGCCGAGGTAGTTGCGAGCGGTGCGCATGGCGGCAATTTGTAGATCCTTCGTAAAGGTGTTGTCCATTTCCCGGTCGCGCGCCTGAATCTGGCGTTCTACTTCCCTCGCATCCAGCAGCTTTTCACCTGTTAATCGATTCATACCGATGACGAGATTATCAATATTGTCCGCCACAACGAAATCCTCGCCATAGTCCAAAAATTTCTGCACAGGTCCTGGTGCTCCAGAACGCACGCGGCCCAGCACTTTCCGAATACTTTTTCCCGTTAAATCAGGATTTTGCTCTGAGCCTGATAGCGCAAATTCCTTTTCAATGATTTTTTCCGTTAAAATAAACCACGAATAGTCATAACCCGTTTTCTGGATCGCTTCAAGCGTTCCCAATGTGTCAAAACCGGGGAAGTTCGGAGCAGGAAAACGCCGGCCCCATGCATCGAGCCAAACCGAAGACGGCCCCGGTAAAATGCGGATGCCGTGCCTCGGCCAAACCGGACTCCAGTTTTTGATGCCTTCCGTGTAATGCCACATACGGTCGCGATTCACGATCCGGCCCCCTGCCGCTTCAGCAATCGCTAGCATTCGCCCATCCACATGCGCGGGAACGCCGGAAAGCATATGCTCGGGCGGTTTCCCGAGGCGCTCTGGCCAGTTTTTCCGAATCAAATCGAAATTGCCACCGATCCCGCCGCTAGCGACAACAACAGCCTCGGCCCGGTACACAAAATCACCAACCACTTTGCGCGAACTCGATTCTCCGCGATCGGCTGAACTCGGTTCCAATATTGAACCGCTAGCACCGACGACCGCCCCGTTCTGACGGATGAGATCATCCACCCGGTGACGCGGCAAATAATCGACACGTCCATTTTTCATATGCTCCCGGACGCGCGCCACAAATGGTGCGACAATCCCTGGACCTGTCCCCCATACGATGTGAAAGCGCGGGACTGAATTGCCATGCCCTTCAGCTAAATAGCCGCCGCGCTCTGCCCAGCCGACAACTGGAAAAATACGCACCCCCATCCCGCGCAGCCAATCTCGCTTTTCTCCCGCGGCAAAATCAACATACGCTTCTGCCCATTTCTGAGCCCAATAATCTTCATCTTCCCGGTCAAATCCTGCTGTTCCCAGCCAATCTTGCCACGCCAAATCTCGGGAATCTTTCACACCCATTAGACGCTGTTCTGGCGAATCGACCAAAAAGATCCCGCCGAACGACCACCACGCCTGACCGCCGAATGAGCTTTCCGGCTCCTGATCCAAAACGAGAACCTTTTTCCCCGCATCAGCCATTTCTGCTGTCGCAACGAGTCCGGCAAGCCCGGCGCCAACAACAATGACATCATAATCCATCACTCAATCCCCCCTGACATAGGTTTTATTTTTAATCATCCGCAAGACGTGACATATTATTAAGCGCTTTCAAATCAGTTTAACCTATAACCATGTTACCGGAGAAAATAGTCATACAGTTTTCCCTGCCAATACAAGCACTCCTCTGGGGTTCCTTGTTTGACCATAAGCAGCTCATTTTCTCATTGATACAAATACCTGCTGCCGCGTACCACTTCTTCATCAATGCGCACATCCTTGAATTCAGATCCTATACAGTCTAGCACTTACGGCATGTGATGATCATTCCTTAGCCGATTGTCTACTTCCTTCACAGCCTTTTCATCTCCCGCACGCCAAAACACTTCTTTCGCTTGTGCAAAATATGCATGCGCTTTATCCTCATCGCCTGTTTTCTGCCAGCTGTCACCAAGACCGCGATAAGCGCAGCCAATGGCAACCAAATCCCCTGACTGTTTCGCATAATCCAAAGAAACTGTAAAATGTTTATGAGCACTGGTCAAATCACGTTCTTTCAAGCTCATAATTCCTTCCTCATACCAATTAGCCGCCAAACCGAGATAAAAATCCGGATGATGAGATTCATAGACAGCTCGCTCCGCTTGGAAAAAGCGGCGTGCTTCCGAGTATTGGCCTGCCATTTGCTCGACCATGCCGAGCTGATGATAGACAATCGCCTCACGCTCTTTATGCCCTTTTTCCCGCGCTATTTCCAGCAATTTCCTGTATAAATCCCGTGCGTCTTCAAAATGTCCGAGATCCATTTTTACATAGGCCAATCCGTGTAAAGCTTGTTCGTATTCGGAAGAGCCTTCTCCCAGCACATCCACACACTGCAAATAAAGAATTTCTGCTTGTTTTAAATAGCCTTTTTCAACAAAATTTAACGCCCGTTTTAACTTATCTTTTATCACATGCATCCCACTTTCAAAAACCGATTCGTGCCAAGTTTTTCTATTCATATGCTATTTTCTGCAGTTTCTTACCGCCGAGTTCAATCATATCAGAAGAAAGATTCACACTGCTCAATCTTTCATAACAATACATGAACGTGTTTTCTGCAAGTAGCCAAACGAGCATTGAATCTACCGCCGAACCCAACAGCTGTTCCACAACCGAACGAACCAAGTTAACTTCCAAAGTTTTATCCTTGTGCCTCGCGCAAAGTATAGATCGCATCGAGTTCACCTTGAAAACCTTTTGAATAGACCGCTTCTTTCCTTACCGCCTGTGAAACCCGACGATTTGTAGCCACATAAACATTTAGGGCTTGCAACTGTTTTTTCACAATGCCTTTGTTTAGAATCTCCCGGGTTCATCAATTTGTTCGATGCCGTGTTCATCAGTTATTTCTCCTCCGATAATCCTTTCCTTTATTTTAAAGCTCTTTGCGGCTGGGGTCAAAACAACTGGAAATGAATTTTTGCAAAATAGAAAAATAATCCTTGTCTGAGATTTTGACATTTTCAGCGACAAACAAAGGGTATCCAACAGTTCTGTGGCACATTAACCGAATCCAAATATAAGGGCCGGCATATACGATTGTTTCGACGAAGATAGTTAAAATGTAGATATTTTAAAGAGATGTTTTATATTTCTTTTTTGCTTAGACTTGTTTAAAGGCTTCTTTTTAGCTTGCTTGGAATCTTTATTTCTATAAATCTCAAAGGGATCTAGAACATAGACATGGTGGAAAAGTGTTTGGTTACAATTTAAGAAACAAACAATCCAAAAGAAGCAAGAATCGTTAATTACATTTTTGACCGATATCCAAATAAAATGTGGGGATACAGGAAAATAAATAACTAAGCATCCATCCCTTCATTCAACCTTGATTATTACTAAAAGATGACCAATGATTGACATCTATAATTTTATTTAATAAAATATTATAAACATTCCCTTAATTTTTCTAAATAATGTAAGCGCTTGTATGTGCGCTTTAACATAGGGAGGAATGTTTAATGTCTAATCACAATAAAGCGGTAAAGGTAGCTGCCATTCAATTGGAACCGAAAATCGGCGATTGGCATGCCAATTTACAAATGTGTGAAAATATGATCCATGAAGCAGCAAGACAAAAAGCAGAATGGATTATACTTCCAGAATTTTTTACGACCGGGATGGCGTTTGAACCTAAGATTGTAGAAGCAATCCAGTCTCCCAATGGCAAGGCTTTCAACTTACTGCTCGAGTTGGCCAAAAAGCACCGTGCTTACGTTGGTGGTTCATTTATCGTGCGGGATGATGACAATATTATTCGAAATGCATTTTTTCTAGCTTCACCCGATGGAATTCTAGGTCGACATGATAAAGATCTCCCGACAATGTGGGAAAATTGTTTTTATAGCGGTGGCGAAGACGATGGGATCATTGCAACATCTGAACAAACTGTTGGCGTCGCCTTGTGCTGGGAATTTATGCGCAGCCAAACGGCAAGACGACTGCGAAATAAGATTGATGTCGTTGTAGGTGGAAGCTGTTGGTGGAGTGTACCTGCGTGGTTTCCGAAAAGCCTTACAGAGAGGTGGGAAGAAAAAAATGAACAAACTGCCCTTGAATCGGTTCGCTCTTTTGCAACATATGTTGGTGCACCGATCATTCATGCTGCACATGTTGGCTCGATTGAATGTTCTTTACCTTGGATGCCCGTTCGTTACAAAGGCCATTATGAAGCCGGTTCAATGATTGTTGACGGTGAAGGAAATATCGTCTCTATTCGAAACCGCTACGAAGGACCGGGTATTGTTACAGGAAACATAAAAATTGGCAAAACAGAGCCGAAGCGAGAAATACCTGATTCGTATTGGCTTCATAAACGCGGGCTCATTCCTTCGTTTGCCTGGATATATCAACGCTGGCATGGCAAACGGTGGTATAAAAAACATCTCATTTAAAGCGCTGCACTCCCCCCAACCGAACTTGTTTATGATGCGATATGCTACATCTCCTTACAGCATCGTCTCACACGTCTCTCCTTTGATATTTCATTGTAACTGCAGATGAAGCCTTGATGTTCATTATCTAATAAATGAAAAATAGTATACAACGAATAGAACGTGAAATCGAAAGAAAAAAGGATAAGTGGAGGAAGAAAATGACTGTATTTCTTTTACAATGGGCCGTTTTCCTTTTTTTGGTAGGACTTATTTTATCATTGCCGCTTGGGGCCATATATTATCTGCATATGCCCCAAGTGAAACAATTTTTTACAAATCCTAGAAAGCTCCGATCAGCGCATTTGGATTTTTTTATGCAAGCATTTTCCATCGGTTTAGTCAGTTTATTAGAAGTTGGAATGAATATAAATATTCCAATCTACGTAGTGACTCCTCTTGCTTTCGGAACTTTTTTCAATCCGTTTATTTTTTTATTAGAGGCGACACCGCTATTTAAAACAAATATCATTAATATTTTCTGCAACCTTCTTAAAGGTGTCAGTCCAACATCGTTATTTTTTGCGTGGTTTATGATTCTTATTCTCTATTTGCCAATCTATTTTCTTTGGTTAATAATTGGGTTAGTGATCATCTTTTTAATCGCTTTTGCATTTTATAAAAAAGATGCTTCCGCAAACAGGAGTATTTACGACTAGCATGTACTGTAGGAATCACTAAAAAAAGCTGTAAACCCGAGCAGCCGGGTTACAGCTTTTGTGCCTATGGAGCATAGCGGGCTCGAACCGCTGACCTCTTGCGTGCCACGCAAGCGCTCTCCCGACTGAGCTAATGCCCCATAATTCATGATCATTCCGAACGCAAATTATATTATAGCGTCGCATTTTCACTTCGTCAAGCCGTTTTGTTAAATCAAGAATTTTATATACGATTCAAGGACACATTCGCAACGATTAACGAAGATCATAGAATACTTTCGTATTTTCGTAAACTTGGCGATATACATCGTTTACATCTAGCTTTTTTAATTGAGCAAGCATCTTTACAGAATCGTGAATCATGCTAGGATGTGTCATTCTGTTTTGAAAAGGTCCTTTAAACGACCACGGACCATCTGTTTCCATCATGATTTGCGTTAATGGGTAAAACTGGGCTAACGCTTGAATTTCCGGTTCATATAAAATATCAGGAGTAACGGATATAACATACCCGTTTTCCTGCATCCGTTGAAGTGTTATTTTATCTCCTTTAAACCAGTGAAAGTGCGCTTGTTTAACCGAATACGCCTCAAGTAAATCTAACACTCGCGGGGCATCTTCATAAATCGCATGCAGTACAATCGGTTTATTTAAGTGACGCGCTTGATGAATAAACAACTCAAGTATTTCTATATAAGCCCCAAGCTGAATTGTAGGATCATCTTTTCGCAAATAATACGGTAGACCGACCTCACCAATCGCGACCATTTCTTCTGCATTTTGATCGATCCATTGCTGTAAATCCGCTATTTCGTTTGCAGTTGGAATGATTTGCTCGGGATGGAAACCAAAAGCCGATTTGATCCGCCGATCTTGCTGCGCCAATTGTAAATTCTTTTTCGATGAGGCTAGATTACTAGAAACAGAAATCAAGGCTTCAACGCGGTATGTTGCCAATTCACTCAGCATTTGCATTCGCTCTCCAGCTGCGTATAAATCAACATGAATATGCGAATCGATGACACGCATCATTAACACCGACCCTTTGTAAGCCTATTTGTGATTATGTATTCCCTAAACATCTTGTAATGGATAAGCAAATACCGGACCATCATAAACGAACGTATGGTACTCCCCTGACTCACCCATCGGACAAACAGATCGGTTTTTGATGTCATCAATAAATGCGCCATCTATCAACCGTCCGATCCAACTTTTTGGAAGTTTTTCATGATCGATTTTGATAATCCGAGCTTTAAAATTTAATTCCACAAATTCTTGTAAAAGAGCGAGTGCATTTTCCTGTTCTGTCCATAGCGGATAAACGGCTTCCAAACCAGCTTGTCGACTGATTGCTTCACCCCAATCGCGGTGCCCCTTTAAATAGATATCACCAAAAGCTGCGCCGTCAATAGTATATTGGTTTTTAATCTTCACAAGTGCTTCTACAAAATCTTCCCCATACATATCGAAATCGGTTTCGATAAAGTACACAGGAATCCCTAGACTTTGTGCTTGCTTTTTGACTCTTTCACGATTTTCGCCATGCGCTACTGTTTGCTGATCTTTTTTCCATACGGTTGTGACTAGACAGGCGATATCGATGTTTTGTTGTTGCAATCGATACAACGCTAAACAACTGTCCTTTCCACCGCTAAACGATAATGCAACTTTTGTCGCCATTCATTTCCTCCTAAATTTAAATAGTCTCTCTTTCCATATTAACTGAAATGCTTGTCAAGGAAAAGATTGGACGCTAATTATCGATGGATAAAACAAAATAATGAAACAAACGTGGCATTTTTTAATGTTTCCCTTTACAATTGTATAAGCAAGCATCGCTTTCCGGTTTACCATTTGCAGTATATCTAGTCCATGAAGAATAGATGAAATGCTCAATCCTCTTTAACTGTAACGTAGGAGGGAATGATTTTGGGACTGCCGATTAAACAAATCATAATGAGACGGTTGAGGATGCGGCTGAAAAGTCCATTTACAACGAGTTTTGGCATCTTACAAAACAAAGAATTTTTTGTCATAGAAGCCAACGATACAGACGGACATCGCGGCTTCGGTGAATCAGTCGCTTTTTCGAATCCATGGTATACTGAAGAAACCGTCGAAACGACCAAACATATGATAGAGGATTTTTTAATCCCTCTCTTGCAGGAAAAAGAGATAAATCATCCTGACGAGATAACGGAAATCACCTCACCTATCAAACGAAACAATATGGCTAAAGCGGCACTCGAAGGGGCCGTTTGGGATCTATATGCAAAACAACAAGGAGTGTCCCTCGCGCGCGCCCTTGGTGGTGAAAAAACAGAAATTGATGTCGGCATCAGCATCGGCATCAAACCGTCGGTAAAAAATTTATTAGAGACGATCGATCGACATATACAAGCGGGCTACAAACGAATCAAGATTAAAATTAAGCCCGGTTGGGATGTCGATGTTTTACATGAAATCCGGCGCCATTTTCCCGATATCCCGCTGATGGCCGATGCCAATTCGGCATATACGCTGGATGATATCGACCATTTGCGTCAGCTGGATGAGCTCGATTTAATGATGATCGAACAGCCGCTTGCCCACGACGACATCGTTGATCATGCCAAATTGCAAGCGGCCATGGAAACACCGATCTGTCTGGATGAAAGCATTCATTCACTCGCAGATACCCGAAAGGCAATCGAGCTAGGCAGCTGTAAGATCATCAATATAAAAATCGGTCGTGTCGGCGGCCTAACCGAAGCGCGGCGCATTCATGATTATTGTAAGGAAAAAAATATTGCCGTTTGGTGTGGCGGAATGCTGGAAGCCGGTATCGGTCGTGCACACAATATTGCATTGACGGCCCTTCCGCAGTTTATACTTCCAGGAGATACCGCTGGTTCAGCCGAGTATTGGGAACAGGATATCATTTCACCGGAAGTCAGCGTGGAAGATGGGGTCATTCCGGTTCCAGACGAACCGGGAATTGGTTATGACATTAATGAAGAAGCTCTAGAGGCATTCACAATAGCGAAAAAGTCATTTCCGATTTAAACGAACGTAAAGGTAAATTTCTTCCCTTACTATTTTCATGATTTTGTAGTATCATTTATCCATGCAAGTTTTTTAAACAAACGAAAGAGGGAATCAGGATGGCGTTTGAACTACTTTACGAACTGTTAAATGAAACATCACCATTCTATTTTTATTTCAGTCTGTTTCTATCTGCCTTAGGTGCTATTAAATGGATCCAATTTGATCATTGGCATAAATTCATCGGTCAAAGGTATGTGTATACAAAAGAAACGCATGCCATCCAAATTCAGTCTGCCCCGGTTCAAAAATCGATTAACGAGACGACCGATATCATGGACTGGATGATCAAGAAAGCTAAACGGTTTGATGCACCGGACGATGATACGGACGACCACCCTTCTCTTTTTTCAAAACGATGAAGAAAAACGAGGAGGGTCATCATGAAACGGAAATTCACATTCATTCGTGCTAAAAAGTATAGTTTGATCGCACTCATACTGCTTATTTTTCTCGTCGGATGCGGTGCGATCGATAAACCGATTGATGCTGACACAGAAGGATTTTTTAATCATTATTTTGTCTACAATTTTTCCGTGTTGATTAAAAAATTAGCATCGATCTTAAATGGCAACTACGGCCTATCCATTATCATTATTACATTGATTATTCGCTTGGCCGTCATGCCGTTTATGTTGAAACAAACACGCCACAATCTAGAAATGCAAGATAAGATGAAAGACCTTAAACCAGAAATGGAGGAAATACAAAATAAATATAAAGGGGCAAAAGACCGTGAATCACAAATGCAAATGCAACAAGAAATGATGCAGCTGTATCAAAAGCATAATTTCAATCCCCTAGCCCCTTTTGCTGGATGTTTACCGCTTTTAATCCAAATGCCAATTTTAATTGCCTTTTACTGGGCGATTCGCCGCACACCAGAAATTGCAGAACATCAGTTTTTATGGTTTGATCTTGGACAAACCGATATACTCTTGACGATTATTGCGGTAGCTATTTATTTTGTTCAATTCAAAGTGTCACAAATCGGTCTGGATCCAAAACAAAAAAAGCAATTTGCCATCATGGGACTGCTTTCGCCCGTCATGATTGGGATTATCTCACTAAACGCCCCCGCTGCCCTGCCGCTGTACTGGACTGTTGGCGGTTTGTTCATCATCGGCCAAACATTGATATCGAAAAAAATCTATTTAACGCATAAGAAGCAAACCGCTGAAACACCACAATAATTAAAGATAATAAGTGAAACGAAGTTCATCGTTTTTTACGAAGGACTTCGTTTCATTTATATCAGATTAAAGTGACCTACTCTGACAGTTTCTTTCCACGGAACGGCCTCTGTTTCTGTCTTTCGTTTCAGTCAACATGAGAATGTTTGCATATGAAATAATTATGTCTACGAACCCGTTCGTTTTCTGAATTAAGGCTCTTGTTTTGTTCGAGTTTCTATATCGTCTTGCATTTTTAACAGTAACATGCAATCATCTTTGACAGATTAAAATCATTATTAAATGAATACAATGCTACTCATTTGGCTATAAAATAAACAGGGCTAACTTAAAAGATCCTAAAGTTAGCCCCATAAGAAAGTCATTATTCATTGTAAGCATCCGTCAAATTGGTGACGATCTGTTTTTTTCGGGAAACAACGCCTTTCAACAATGCGCGGTTATCATCCAGTTCAACACCGAAAGCTTTTTTCACTTTGTCACGGTCTTTACCAAGGGCCAAAACATCTGAATTGCTATTTAAAACATCGGTGGCAACAAACAAGAACAATCCGAGATCCTGCTCGTCAATCTTTTGATTGATAGCTTCTTCGAGTTCAGCTTTTTTCTCATAAAGCTTATCGATATCGACTGTGTTCACTTGGGCGATAATGACTTTTTCGCCTCCCATAGAAAACGTTTTAGCATCCATAGTGAGCAAATCATCTATGGACTTGTCGCTTAAATCCGTCCCCGCCTTCAGCATTTCCAGCCCGTACTTTTCTGGATCGACTCCAGCAATTTGTGCTAATTCATGGGCTGCATCGATATCTTCCTGCGTACATGTTGGCGATTTGAAAAGCAGCGAATCCGATATAATGGCGGACAAAAGCAATCCAGCGATTTTTTTATCAACAGATACATCGTTTTCTTTGTACATTTTATTTAGAATCGTTGCCGTGCATCCAACCGGCTCAGAGCGAAAATAAATCGGCTCTTGGGTTTCAAAATTAGAAATTCGGTGATGATCAATCACTTCACGAATGCGTACATCGCCAATGTTATCCACGCTTTGTTGAAATTCGTTATGATCAACAAGAATAACGTCTGTCACATCTGCCTCGACTTTGTCAATCAAGCGCGGGGCGTCCATTCCAAAATAATCGAGCGCAAATTGGGTTTCTTTATTCACCTCACCTAGTCGCGCTGGCTCTGCGTCATAGCCAAGCTTCTGTTTTAAATCCGCATAAGCTAAAGCAGAACAAATCGTATCCGTGTCCGGACTTTTATGTCCAAAAATCAATATTTTTCCCATTGTCCATTCTCCTTAAACTCTACTATTATTCCTCTTTTTACACGATATCACAATCCGTGATAAATTGGCAATATCCATGGCTCTTCGACACGATCACGACCGTTGGAGCTATCATGCCATTTTACAAATCATTTGTTTCTTTTTATAGTGAAAGCATAGCTTGAATAAAATAAAAAGAGGTGTTTCCATGCCAAAATATGTCATTGTCGGCGCTGGTATCTTAGGAGCCACAACAGCGTATCAACTCGCTAGAAACGGGGCAGACGTTATTGTTGTTGATCGAAGTGATTCCGGTCAGGCAACAAATGCAGCAGCAGGAATCGTGTCTCCATGGCTTTCCAAGCGCCGCAATAAAGCGTGGTATAAATTAGCTAAGAATGGAGCGAACATTTATCCAGATATCGTTGCTGATCTGGCTCGCGATGGCGAAGAGAACACAGGCTATGCGCAAGTTGGAGCAATGTATTTACACCATATCCCCGAAAAGCTGGCGGAAATGGAGAAACGAGCGCTTGAACGCCGAAATGATGCACCGGAAATGGGTGAGGTCACGCGCCTCAATCCGGAAGAAACAAAACGGAAATTTCCTATCCTCGCTGATAACTATGGGGCGGTCTACATAAGCGGGGCCGCGCGGGTCAATGGTCGACAGATGAAACGTGCACTTTTAAATGGGGCAAAAAAACACGGTGCCAGCATGATCATTGGTCATGCCGAACTCTTACACGAAAGCAGTCGAATAACCGGAATCAAAGTAAACGGCAACACGATTGAAGCAGACATGGTCATCGCCTGTACAGGAGCGTGGATGCATGAACTGCTACGCCCGCTTAAAATCACCTTCGATGTCGTGCCGCAAAAAGGCCAAATCATGCACGTCCAATTAAAACACCAAAATACACACCTATGGCCAGTCGTTAAACCACCTGGTGCGCATTATTTGCTCAGTTTTGACGACCGCATCATCCTCGGCGCTTCTCGCGAAGATGGTGCTGGATTTGATCAAAATGTTACTGCAGGTGGAATCAACGACATACTAACAGAAGCCTTAAAAATAGCTCCAGATCTTCGCCAAAGCACGATTTTGGAAACACGAGTCGGGTTTCGCCCATTCACCCCGAACTCACACCCGATTATCGGGCCGCTTCCTGGCTATGACGGATTGCTACTTGCTAATGGACTTGGTGCAACCGGAATAACGATAGGGCCCTATATGGGTAACGAACTAGCTAAACTTGCACTAGGCAACACTTTGGATATCGATCTCGCAGATTATGATGTTGCTCATGCTCTTAGATAGGGCGATACAGTAATTTACAGGCGGCAAGTGATTTGCTAATCTTAAAATAGAAAGAAGCTGGAGGGAGTTTCCGTGAAAGGTAAGCTAGCTGTTCTCATTATTTTTATTGTAATCATTATCGCGCTTGTTGCCACCTGGTTTTGGTTGCAACATATTATCGTAGAATATGATATACAAAGGGCTTTATTGAGTTCAATTAGCAATAAAGTCTTCGAACTGGATATCTTATGAATTTATAAAAGCGAATGTTAATGGTCAGCCTTGAAACATTCGCTTTTTATACTGAGCGAGTCATTCTTGAATTTGTGCGATCCACAAAGAGCACATTGAATCCGAATCCAAAAATAGCCGCGAGAAAAAGGTGGCGAACGTTGTTGTTAACATTCGTTCGGCTTGTTAAATAGCCAACCGCTAACATTAAGAGAAAATAGATCACAGAATAACGGTGTTCATTCTCCCTTTCCCTTAAGCTCATTAGAAAGCGGCGGTTGCATTTTTGCTTATATTCCTCTTTTATCCATATCTATGGTTAAACATGAAAAAATTCCTTCTTTGCTCCCCGATTGACTTGCAACAGAAAGCGATAAATAGCGCCTTTATCTTCGCAGCAACCAATCGTTTATCACATTTCGGCCAATCAGCGCATGGTAGAGTTGTTCAAGCGATCAATATACTCAATTCAAGAATAAATAATCAGACTCTTCCGAGTATGTCGACTTCACTTGACCTTTTTATATTTTCAAATATAATTGCTTTAGTTCAATCATGGTTTTGCAAGGAGCATATCACACAAGAACATGCATCACAGCGCATCGGTGTTTCACATCAAAGCTATTGTGGGCATTGAAATCGCTCGATTGAGGAAGGATTTATTTTTGGACTTACACATCCGAATCAACTTTTTAAAAGGAAGTGAGATTATCGGAAGATCACACTCTATTGTTACGTTTTATCGCTTTCAGGAAAACACAGCTCACGAACAATTGCCAGCATTTAGACACAAAGGCGTAGTATAGAGAAAGGAGTGTTTTTTTTGACATTAGTATTAAACAATGTTTCCAAACGGTTTGGGAACACAACGGCGGTCGATCACCTCTCACTGGAAATACCGGAAAAGGAAATATTTGGATTTCTCGGCGGGAATGGAGCAGGTAAGACGACGACCTTCCGCATGATTCTCGGTCTTCTTTCCCCAACTGCAGGACAAATTCATTGGAATGGAAGTTTCATCGATCATCATAAAAGCCATTTAATCGGTTACTTACCTGAAGAACGAGGCTTATATCCGAAACTGAAAGTACGCGAACAACTAATCTATCTTGGAAAACTGCGTGGCATGACGAAACAAGAAGTGCTGACCGAGTTAAAAAATTGGCTCGAGCGCTTTAAAGTCCCTGAATACTTGGATAAAAAAATTGAGGAACTGTCAAAGGGAAACCAGCAAAAGGTCCAGTTCATCTCAGCCATTATTCACCAACCGAAATTAGTCATTCTTGATGAACCATTTACGGGACTGGATCCCATTAATGTAGAAATGTTGAAAGAGGCTGTTGTCGATTTAAAAGAACAGGGAACATCCATCGTCTTCTCCTCCCACCGCATGGATCATGTCGAGGAGTTATGCGAACATTTATGCATTTTACACAAAGGAAAACAAGTCGTACAAGGGGCTCTTTTCGATATTAAACGAACATTCGGCAAGAAAAATCTCATCATCCATGCCGACGGATCATTGGAATTTCTACGTCATTTCTCAGGTGTCGTCCAATATAAACCAGTAACACAAGGCTGCATCCTACAAATTGAAAACGAGCGCATATCTCAGGATATTTTTCAAGCTCTACAAGAAAAAGAGTTTATCCGGAAATTCGAACTAGAAGAACCATCTTTGAATGATATTTTCATAGAGAAAGTAGGTGCCGACTATGCGTAAATTTTGGATCATCTTATCTCATACATACATGACACGTGTTAAAACAAAAGCATTTTTAATCAGTACAATCATTACACTGTTGTTTATTATCGGGCTGGCCAATATCCAATCGATCATCGACTTGTTTTCCAATGACGACGAGACGAAGAAAATCGCCATCATCGACGAATCAGAAGAAATGTTCACTTCCTTAAAGGAAGGTGTTGAAAGTACAAACGATGATTTAGAACTCATTCGCTATGATGAATCAGAAGAATCTGGTAAGGAAGCCGTAAAGGATGAGGATTTCGCCGCACTCGTCGTCCTGTCCATGAATGATAAACATTTACCAGAAGCAACCTACTATGCCGACACGATCTCAGAAGCAGGCGAGCAAATGGCGATCGAACAGCAGCTACAACAATTGAAAGTAAGCCTTGCCACCCAACAAGCCGGCATCGATCAGGAAACGTTGGGCGCTATTCAGGCCCCTGTGAGTTTTAACAAAGTAGCTCTCGATGAATCCGCCAAAACAGATGAAGAAATTAGTCAGGCGCGAGGTATCGTCTATGTTATGTTGATCTTACTCTATGTCTCGGTCATCGTCTATGGCATGATGATCGCCCAAGATGTCGCCACGGAAAAATCATCGCGTGTGATGGAAATATTGATCTCCAGCGTCTCGCCAGTAACACAAATGTTTGCTAAAATTTCCGGCATTGCATTGCTCGGCTTGACTCAAGTCGGTTTGTTCATCGGTGTAGGTTATGGGATCATTTCCATGAAACAAGATGAGTTCTCGGGTGAGATTTTTGAAGTTTTTGGACTGCAGGATACCTCACCTTCTGTTTATGTCTATGCCATCATATTTTTTGTGCTTGGCTATTTGCTGTATGCGACCCTTGCTGCAATGCTCGGTTCGCTCGTCAGCCGGATTGAAGATGTTCAACAGTTCATGACCCCATTAATATTTCTCATCATGATCGCTTTTTTCATGGCGATGTTTGGCTTAAGCGCACCGCAATCAACATTCATTACCACAAGTTCGTACATCCCGTTTTTCACGCCCATGCTGATGTTTTTGCGCGTCGGCATGCTCGATATACCGATATGGGAAATTGTTCTTTCCCTCTGCATCTTGATAGGTACCATCATTTTGTTGGCCCTTCTAGGTGCACGCGTCTACAAAGGCGGGGTTCTCATGTATGGTCAATCCAGTTCGCTCAGAGATTTCAAAAAAGCAATCGCTCTATCAAAAAAGGATTGATATCAAATAAAACAGGTATTCGTTAACATTTTGGCGAATACCTGGAATTTTTCACGTTAATTGTTGCTCTGCAAACGATCGGTAAAGGGAATGGGATTGAAGCAACTGCTCATGCGTGCCACATCCTGTTATTTTCCCTTTTTCGATAAAAATGATTTTATCTGCATCGACAATCGTAGACAATCTGTGGGCTATTACAAACGTTGTACGACCTTTCATTAGTTCCAACAACGCTTGTTGAATCATGGCTTCCGACTGACTATCCAAGCTTGCCGTTGCCTCATCCAACATTAAAATAGCTGGATCTCTTAGAAAAGCACGTGCAATATTAATCCGTTGTCTTTGTCCTCCTGAAAGCTTAACCCCCCGTTCACCTACCTCTGTATCTAGACCGTTTGCAAACGATCGAATAAATTCATCCGCATACGCCATCTTAGCAACTTTCCATAGTTTTTCATCTGAAATATTTTCAGCATCAGGCAGGCCATACGTTAAATTTTCGCGTATCGTTCCAGCCATCATGGCACTTTCCTGGGAGACATACCCTATCTGACGACGCCACGATGTTAAAGACAATCGATCTATTGGTATATGTCCAACCCGAATTTCTCCTGAATCCGGTTCATAATACCGTTCGATAAGAGCAAATAGCGTCGTTTTCCCACCTCCACTCGGGCCAGCAAAAGCAATCTTTTCTCCTGGATTAGCAGAAAAGGATATATTGTTTAAAACGAGTTCTTGATCATAGGCAAAAGAAACGTTTTTAACATGAAGAGGCTCATGCGTTATATTTTTATCAATTCCATGGTGCACCCTCTCTTCTTTCATCTCTAAAATAGCAATGATCCGCTCTGTCGCCCCTTTTGCTTTTTGCAAAGCAGTAAAAAACATAGCGAACGTCGTAAAAGGAAAAATGATTTGAAACAAATAAAGCAGAAACGCAACAAGCGATCCAGTAGACATAGACCCTTCTGCTACTCGAATACCGCCATAACTCAAAATAACCACAATAACAGCCATGACAATGAAATACATAACAGGGCCAACTAAAGCAAAAATACGCGCCTCTTTTAATCCATAAGAAAGTAATGTGGCAATTCCCGCTAAACCTCTTTTCTTTTCCACCGCTTCAGCTGTCGATGCTTTCATTAAACGAATTTCACTCATCGTCTGTTGAATGCTTCCGGAAAATGCGGCTGTTTTATCTTGTAATCCACGCGATATTTTGGCCATCTGACTCCCCAAAGGCATCATGACACCTATGGTCAAAGGAACAGCGATAAGCATCATAGAAGTCATTTTCCAATCCATGATCAACAATATGACAACTGCTCCGATAATCGATATGAGGCCAGAAATAAATTGCGGGAATTGCTGGGATATTAAATTTTTTATAATACTCGTATCGTTGATTATTCGGCTAACCGACTCACCGCTTGTCCGCTTATCAAAATAACTAACGGGCAGACGAATGAATTTCAGCCACAGGCGCTCACGCAAACGAGCAACAATTTTTTGCCCGACCGCTGCTAATAAATAAGTAGATATCCCGTCAATCACAACATGCAAGATAAAGATAACACCGATCGCAACAATTAATCCGGCGCTCAAGGATTCAACGGAAAACCCGTCCACAAGGTTTTTTGTTAAAAGTGGAATCACTAACCCAACAACCGTTGTAAACATACTGCCGATGATACCAATGACGAGAGCCCATTTAGGAATGTCCATAGAAAAAAGAAAGTTTATAAATGATTTTAAATCCGTTTGCTTACGCATCGATCATGCTCCCAATGTTATGCACTAGTTTGTGTAAAATTATACCAATTTTTCTTAACAATGAAAATAAATATCTTTTATCCATCGTAGGTTAACTTAACGTCCAATATAAACCATCAACTGAGCATCCGTTAATCCAGTTAGAAATGAGAAACGGTATCTTGTTGTCTGAATTTGATTTCCAATTTTTCCAGGGACATTCCTTTCGTTTCTGGTAAAAACGTTTTGACAAAGTAGATCGCAAATAGACCGAGACAGGCGAAGAAGAAGAATGTAGCAGATAAACCAATTTTATGAAGCATCACTGGGAATATAAAACTAATTAAGAAATTTGTCACCCATAAACAGAATACACTAACACCCATACCGAACGCTTTGACACGCAACGGGAAAATTTCCGCTAACACCAACCAAGTGACAGGTGATACCGCTCCCTGCTGGAAAAAAAGAAATGTTACTGTTAAAGTAATAACAATATATGGAAGGAACGTTGCCTCTTGCCAAACGAATGAAAACGTTCCGATTAATAATAACGACGATACCGTGCCTGTTAACCCGGTTAACAGCAACGGGCGACGACCTACCTTACCTAATAACCAAATTCCGATAAATGTTGCCAAAACAGAGATCACGCCGTTGGAAATATTAGCGATGAGAGCGGCCTCTGTTGCAAAACCAGCTTCCCGCAGTATTTCCGTACCATAGTACATAATCGAATTCACACCGGTAATCTGCTGAACAACGCCGATCCCAATACCAATGAAGAGCAAACGACGTATCCAAGGTATTTTCAAACCATCGAATGAAATAAGCTGTCTTTTTTTATCTCGATTGAGTGTCGTTTTAATCTCTTGAAGTTCTTTATTCGCTTGTTTTTCTAGACGAATAGTCTTCAACACATCAAGCGCTTCACGATATCGACCTTGTGCAACGAGCCAGCGCGGACTTTGCGGCACGAAAAACATCCCTATCCATAACATAATAGCAGGGATAGTCGCAATAACAAGCATAAATCGCCAAACATTCGCATGATATGCTCCAAGCGTTGCCCCTAAAATGGCATTAGTGACATAGGCTAACAATTGTCCGGTAACAATCATTAATTCATTTCGCGTTACGAAGCGTCCTCGTATTTCCGCCGGTGCCATTTCGGCAAGAAAACCCGGTACAACAACAGAAGCCCCTCCTACAGCGAGCCCAAGGATTGTTCGTGAAAGAACCATAATCTGAACATTTGGAGCCAAAGCACAGCCAAGACTCGTAAAAAAGAAAACGATAGCAAGCCAAATAAGAGCTTTTCGCCTGCCAACTCGATCTGCTAAACGCCCTCCAAACACTGCACCAAAAGCGGCACCAAGAACGAGTGAACTGGCGATGATCCCTTCCGTCACCGGCGTCAAATTTAACTGATCAGGCTGAGACATAAACGGCAAGGCGCCGTTTATGACGCCGGTATCAAATCCAAAAAGTAATCCTCCCAAAGTGGATATATACGCAATAGCGCGGAGTTTTTTGTTCACTTTTTTAGGCAATGTTTCGAACTTCATATTTGTTGCGTCGATTTTTTCCTCCATCGCAATCGCTCCTATTCAATTTATATGGTTTATTGCATACTTTTTTAGATTTTCATACTTATTGAACGATAAAGAGAGAAAATGTTTTAATGTGATGAAAAAGTGGCTTTAAGATTTTATAAGTTATTATGCGTGTACACTGAAGAGTTTTAAAATATTAAAGGAAAGAAAAGAAGCGTGGACTTATTTGTTTGATGGGATTTATAAAATTTTATTTGACAGCCGATTCATCTATTAAGGGTGGTACAGGAGGATGTTCGTTTGTTATGGAAAAGTATTTATTCGTATTCCATCTACTACATCCTTCAAGAAGCCCGTATTCAAAATCATTTTTCCAAGCAACATAATTAAAGCTTAATTGATCTCTGCGGCTATGCGTCTTGACCTCCTCCCACCACTGTTCCATAATCTGATTCACCTCAGGTGTATGTTTCCTCAGAATAACGTTGCTTTCTATTAAACCGTTATTTTTCGGCATCCCTTCAAGTTTGTATTTTTCCATTTGCTTTCTAACCCGTTTTTCACCAGAACTGTCTTCTATACCTTTTCTATTTTCAATAACGGCTTCCGCTTCATCATAAATACAGTCTCGCCAAGGATGAGCAAATGAAAAAAATCCTTGATCAGATTGATCAAAATACGTTTCAATGAGTTCATCAATATCAGCTGTTATCTGAATATTTCCGTCGATCCAAATACTATACTGATACTCGGGAAAGTAGATGTGAGGTAAAATCTTTAACTGTCTACACTTTCTAACTTGATCAAGTTCTGGATTTGGAAATGGTTTAATCTCCCACAACCCATTCCCTTGAATAGACGGATCATCCGTAAAACAAACATAATGACACCTGTCAGAAATACTATAAGGCATTTTTAAATCATCATATCCTTCAGTGATTGCTGTATATACGATGACATCCTTTTTCATACTGTTTCATCCCTTTCCATTTGAAGTGTCATTTGCATTCGAAACATGCTGGAACATAGCCTCAATGATCTTTATAGATATTGCCATTATGAATGTGTTCGGTTCACCTTTTCACCCATTCACACATTGCCAATGGCGTTTTGCAAAATGAAATGTCTGAAGGGAATAAACAAAATATGAAAGAATATTAAAAACCACTATTTTCACAGTAAGACAGAAACAACTCATGGCAAGTTCTGACAGACAGAGATGAAAATAATGGTGTATATGTGTCTATTCATATCTGATAGTATTTAATCATATCCAAAATGAAAATGGAAGAAATATGCACTTTCAAACATGGTTCGACAGGCAGCGCATTTAATAGATAAACAACGATGCATTTCAACAAAGGATGCTTATAGGCAAACATCAACAGACTGTTACTCATTCCACATGAAATTGGTAGCGAGAGCAAATCCTTTACCCTTGGTGGAATGGAAGCATTGGCTATTATTTTGAAACATTTTTTTAGGACAATTTTGACCATAGTATTAGGACTTTGGGGGTGTGTCAATAATTTTGTGTAAATCACCCATTTCTAGTAGAAAGGTTAGCCAGTAATTTTTTGATAATATTCAATTTTGGGGTCAAGTACTGAGCCACAGCAATAGCTGCTTGTCCTTGACCTTGTGCCTCTTCTTAGTGATCGCTGGTTGGGTGCAGGGGCCCGGCCAGTGAGAACTTAGAAGAGATCGGTCGTGGTACGCTCGGTGTGCGGATGAAGTCCCCACATAGGGCATTATTTTTCCCATCCGCCAACGTACACACCACCACGACCGTAAACAAGGTCAAGGATGGCGGATTGGTGCTAGAGCTTAATCTTCTAGTGCTTCAAACATCTGTATCAATTCTGATTTCGCCTTTTCAAAGCCTCGATGACAACGCATGCTAAACTTATGATTATAGTCCAGAAACCGTGTCACGAGAAAGCGTTCTAAGGATTCTTCATTCGGGAATTGTTCTTTGCGTTTGACATATCGTTTGATTTCTTTGTTAAAAGCTTCGATTAAATTTGTCGAATAAATACTACGACGAATAGAGGCTGGAAAGTCATAAAACGTTAAGATTTGTTCATTGTTCATCACAGAATCAATGACACGTGGATAGGGCTTTTCCCTATTGTTTTGCATATTTTCTAGGGCTTTTACAGATTCTTTACGGTCTTTAGCTTGATGGACAGCCTTGAAATCATCGAGAATGGCTGCGCGATCCTTTACACGAACTTTACTAGAAATGTTTCGAGCGACATATACACAACACACTTGATGCTTGGCCTTCGGATAGACACGATGAATACTATCCGTCATTCCTAAGAGTCCATCGGAAATGAAAAGGAGGACGTTTTCTACACCTCGCTCACGTAGGCCTTGGATGAGTTCTTCCCATACGTGAGAAGACTCTGTTGGTGCAATGGTAAAGTCTAAAACTTCTTTGTTTCCTTCTTCCGTAATACCAATAGCTATATATACAGCTTCTTTTTCAACCGTTTGACGTCGAATTGGAATATGAGTGGCATCCAGGTAAATGCACACATAGCGTTTTTCTAGTTTTCGTTCATGGAAAGCCTGCACGTCTTCAGAAACAAGTTGCGTTAAGTTCGAAACCGTCTGTTTGGAATAGTGATGTCCATACATTCGCTCGATGAGATGAGCGATTTCATTTGTCGTCATCCCTTTTTCATAAAGGTGAATGACAAACTGTTCCAGCATATCTTGGATCGCTTATAAGGAGCTATTGTTTGTTGTTGGAACTGGCCATTACGGTCTCTAGGGATACGAAGGTGTAGTTCTCCGTATTCGGTTTTAAAGGTACGATCGTAGTAGCCATTACGGGAATTGCCGGAATGAAAACCTTCTCGATCATAAGGC
>DATGUP010000019.1:0-13997 GCA_035301265.1 Bacillota bacterium | reverse complement strand
AAGCCCTAACTCCTTCAAATACTTCTGCATCTGTCCTTCGACTTCTTTTAATTCCGATTGAATGTCTTCGATGTTCTTGGCAATTTGTTCCATATCAACAGGCTCTTCTTCTTCAAAGGTATCGACATAACGTGGAATGTTTAAGTTGTAGTCATTTTCTTCGATTTCTTCGAGTGATGCGACGTAAGAAAATTTATCAACTGTTTCATAGTTTTTATACGTCTCATAAATTCGCTCAACATCTTCTGTTCGTAAAAAGTTTCTGTTTGAGCCCTTTTCAAAATTGCCTTCACCCGATGCATCGATAAACAACACGTTTTTTTCTGACCGATCTTTTTTAAAAACTAAAATACAAGCTGGAATGCCTGTTCCGTAAAACAATGCTTCTGGAAGACCGATAACAGCATGTAAATAATTTAACTTAATAAATTCCTTACGAATGCGTTTTTCCGCTGCTCCTCTAAATAACACACCGTGCGGTAAAATCGTCGCCATTGTTCCACCTTCTGCAAGTGAAGCTAACATATGTTGAACAAACGCCATATCACCGCGGCTTGCAGGAGGTACGCCCCAGTCAAAACGACGGTGCGGGTCAAGATCTGCAGACATTTTAAATTTGTCTTCGCCTTCACCTGCAAAACCTTCTGCCCATTTTTTAAGAGAAAAAGGCGGATTGGCGACAATGCGTTGAAATTTCATTAAATGTCCATCTTCGTCTAAATGTAGCGGGTTAGCAATGGTGTCTCCCCACTCAATATTCGCATCATCAATGTCATTTAAAAACATGTTCATTTTTGCCAGTGAATGTGTTTGACCATTACGTTCTTGGCCATAAATAGCGACTTTTCGGTTTTTAACTTTATTGACAACCCGTATTAACAATGATCCAGAGCCACAAGTCGGGTCATAAATGCGGTCATTTACTTGTGGTTCAACGAGATGTGCTAAAAGTTCGGAAACCATTGGTGGAGTGAAAAATTCGCCACCTTTTTTCCCCGCATCAGAAGCAAACTGTTCGATCATATATTGATAAGCATTCCCGATAACATCTTCATCCGCAAGCATGGATGGGCGTAAATCAACTTTCGCAAAATCTTCCAAAACATTTCTTAACACGGTATTTCGTTCACGTGTTTCGCCTAATATTGCTTCACTATTAAAATCAATATTCCGGAAAACCCCGCGCAACTTTGTCGCATTTTTATCTTCAATACTACCAAGTGCTTTATTAATAATGACACCAATTTCTGGGTTTGTCCGTTGTTCATATAAATAATCAAATGTTGAATCTTCATCTAATATAAAGCGCTCACGATTCATCGCTCGCTCTACGCGCTCTTTGTTTCCATCATAACGTTTATAATAATATTCTCGTTTTTCTTTATGAACATCACTAATATATTTCACAAATAACATGACGAGAATATAATCTTTATATGTACTTGAGTCAATTTTTCCTCGAAACGTATCGGCCGCACTCCAAAGTACCCGATTAATTGTTTCTTGTGTTGTCTTTTCCATGATTAATCCTCCATTTTCTCTTGTATGATTTTATTTGTTACAGCTTGAAAGTATTGATCTTTCTGTTTCATAAGATCAGTCAATAGTCGGCGCTCCTTTAAATAAAGGTTGTGAACTTGTGTGATCCGTTGTTGATCGGTCATTGCTAACTTTGGTATTTTCAATTCCCGAATAATTTTCTGATTGATGTTCGGTGTAAGTGTTCCAGATTGTGAGCGATAAAATTCCCGTTTGACATTATTTGTGTTTAGGTACCAACTCACATATGCTGGTAAAAAATTTTTATTTGTAATTTTAATGGAAACAAAATACGATGGAATGAGTATCCCTGCTTGATGTTTCTGAATACAGACAGATGTAAACGGCTCATTTAAGCGTAATAAAACATCCCCAACTTGCGTAAAATACCGATCCTCTAAAATTTCATTACTCGGAAACTGCTCCAATTCAGCCTCATTAAAATCACCGTGTGGTTCAATATTGTTTAAGCTAAGAATTTTATACTCTTTTTCAAAATCAAAATCACCCCTTGCACGTTTCCGTGATAAAATTAAGCCCGACTCAATGGTGCTGATTTCTCCTAGCTTCACAAACACCACCTACTTTTTATCTTTAAAAACCATATTTAACATTCACTTCTTATTATACCGTAATGACATGCGTTGTCAATTTTTATTTTGTTAAATTTAAATTTTAACAACAGAATTGGTACTGCTATGACTTTTATTCAAAATTGTACCATAAAAGGTGTACAAAAATATGATCCTCTTAAGAGATTCCTAAACTTCTTAGCTCATAAAATACAACTATATTCGATGGCAAGTTTTTTAAGCCTTATATTGCAAAAATTCATGTCAAGGTCATGTTTTACTTGCATGAAAAGAGCATGCATATAAGTATAAAATTAAATTTATACATATGTGTTTCATTATTTATATAAAAGGAGTTGAGCAAATCATATGAAAATTATTTGGTTAATACTTAGTAGACTGTTTGATCTTATCAGTAAAAATAGTGGGCATGTTTTGTTATCAGATTCCAAGAGATCGTAACGGTAGTTTCCGTTAAAATAATTACATTATTGCATACATAATAAAGAACCAGAATTTCGGATGATTTTTACACTCTATACCGACCAATGTATAATAAAAATAACCCCTTCATTGAAAGGGGATGATAGATGTGGAGCAAGTGTTGTTTTTTCAACGTTTATGATCAATTTACCACTATTAAGCGCATAAAAGAAAAAGACTTCCGCTTAAAAAAGCGAAAGTCCGATTAAACATCTGAGGATTGGAGAGCTTTCCTTTACAAATCGGCATGATGACCGGGATATATGCTGTATCGATGAATATATTCGGGGCGTTGGGATCGGGGTCAAGCGTGCCGATTTCCTCTTTCCGAGGTTTCGGTTGGCAAGGGGCGCTCGGAATATAGGCGGTTGTATCGTGCTTGGCATTTTTCGTTTGGATTCCGCAGCTGTGAAAACAGAAGAAAACAAAACAAGCCGGTGATAAAACACCGGCTAAAAATAGAGTATCTGCCCACATATTTCTTTTCCTCTTAATCTTTTATTCACTTGAATCGCAACAGCTAAAATCCCATTATTTCATATCGGATCGTTTTATCGATCGTTTAACCTCATGTATTCAGAGCTTATGAAAAAAATCATGTTTAGCTCCACGATACGCGTCCATCGCTTTTCCTTCAAATGTCTTTTTTAAATTGTCATATTCGATTCGGTATTGTTTATTTTGCAGTAATACGTCCCGGAATTTCCAAACTGAACCTTTTACAGTCAATTGTACCCCTAGAGGAGGCGAAAGCGCATCATTTTTGAATGCTCTGAATGTATTTGTTTGCACACTGCTGTCATTAGGCGCATACAGTTTTTGCAAGCGCCTCGACAGCTATGACAAAGTCCTTAGAGGAAATGCGGACTTGGATATCTAAATCTCCTTTTGTCAGGCTATCGGGTACAACGTGCTGTATGTCAGCGCTTGGAATAAGATTTTGGATGCTTTTTTTTGCTCGTTGTATGTTTTTTCTGCGGCTTGTCTAAGGCAGTCTTGGTTATAAAAGTTTACTCGTTCCACCGAATCGCTCCTTCCACGATGCACTGCTTAAGCGCATAAAATTAAGATTTATTTCTTAAAGAAAGCGGCGCCTTAAAACAGGACGACTAAACGAAAAGTCCGACCAATCCCGGTGTCAGCACTGAGACCATTACAGCGCTAACAACCATGGCAATGGTGCTTGCTGATCCTTCCCGCGCACCTCTTTCCATCGCGGCGGCTGTGCCGATCGCATGTGAAGCCGATCCCATTCCAACACCGCGGCCAAGATCGTGATTGATGTTAAACAGTTTAAAAACCGTCGGCCCGATTATGGCGCCGCCGATTCCGGCGATCATGACAAACACAGCTGCCAGCGGCATCACACCGCCCACCGATTCAGCAATCACCATGGCAACAGGTGTTGTCACTGATTTCGGCGCTATCGTGTAAAGCATCAATTCACCGAAACCCGCCCATTTCGCAAGCAAAACACCTGTGGAAATGCCGATAACAGCCCCGGCAAATGTTCCGAACACAATCGGTATAATCAATTTTTTCAAGACATGACGCTGCTGGTACAGCGGGTAAGCCAATGATACAACGGCCGGGCCAAGCAGTTCGTGAATCCACTTGCCACCGCGCATATACGTATCATACGATAGATCAAAAACAGAGAGAAGCAGCACGATCAAAATCGTTGATGTAAGCACAGGCACCGTAAACGATGCGCCGATCCGCCGGTGGAGCGCGGCTAATGGAAAATAAATAACGATCGTCATAATGAACATAATAACTGCCACAAATCCATCACTCATGCTCCATCCCCCTCTCTGGCATCAGCCATTCGCTTACAAACCCGGCACCAGACATGACGAGGACAGTGCTTGAGAGGACGATAAAAATCAATAAAATGCCTTTTCCCGCAAACACATGAAAATAATCCATTATGCCAACGGTCGCTGGAATGAAAAACAAATTGAGATGTCGGATCATAAATTGCGTCCCTTCTTCAATCCAACGCACGTTCAAGCTATTCGTCATAAGCAAAACAAACAGTAAAACCATGCCGATCACACTGCCTGGAATGAATAAATCGAATACGTCTTGTATGAATTGACCGACTCGAAATATACCATACAGCACTGCCAGATGTATCGCGATCTTGAGATATTGCATCCATTACTCCTCCACATTCGATACTGTTTTAATCGCGCCGCTTCTCAATCAACTCTAAATGAAAATCACCGACGTTTCCCTCCTCGTACAAATTCGTTATCGATGTTGCATAGTTGTCGATGACTGCTGAAAATTCTAAATTCTTTCCCGGCACGTTAACAATAAAATCGTTGGCATATAAAGCAGTGGTCACGTTGTGGTAGTCCGTGCTCGTCACTTGAAAATCAAACGACACCTTTTGCAGCTGTTTGCCGTCTTTTACAACAATATCGTGGTGAAAATGGAACGCATCAATCGTCAAGTTGTTGATCATGACGGTTTGTTGCATCTCGGTCCCTCCGTTCTGTTCATCTTTTCAGTTTCCTGCTCCCATCGGCGATCTTATAAATATCACTCACACGTTATAAATCATCGATTCTACCAATATAGTACAAGTACAAGCTGTCGTGTGAGGAGGGTGGTGGATGATTCGTCATATAAAATCGGCGTTAAAACGGCCGGCACCATACCATATGTCCCATTTAACTGGTGATTTAACCGCTGGGATGATCGTGACGTTTTTATTGATTCCGCAGTCGATGGCTTATGCCAATCTGGCAGGTGTCCCTGTGACGATGGGGTTGTATGCAAGCGCATTTCCACTTATCATATACGCTATATTCGGGAGCTCGAGATATTTGTCCGTCGGTCCGGTATCCATTGCCTCGCTGCTTACATTGACGGGTTTGTCTGGATTAGCTGTCCCGCGTTCGGAGCCATTTCTCCAGTTGGTTGTCTTACTTTCGCTACTTGTCGGAACAATCCAACTGCTTATGGGACTTTTTAAATTCGGATCATTTTTGCAATACGTTTCGTCAGGTGTCATCAATGGCTTTATTTCTGCTTTAGCCTTTATTATTATCGGACACCAATTGCCGAGTCTTTTAGGAGTGCCCAGACCGGTATACAACCATTTTTCAGCTTATATCGTTGAACTTATCAATGCTTTGCCGAAAATGCATCTGTTAACTGCACTCGTAGGGCTGGCAAGCCTTCTTTTTTTATGGGTCGTTCAAAAAACACTGCGTGCATCGCCCGGACCATTTATCGTGTTTCTTACGTCGATTGTGTTAGTTGATTTTTTCCAACTGAATCAAAAGGGAGTAGCGATTGTCGGCAGGATCCCACGGGAACTCCCGCATATCGCATTGACCGTTTCCGGATGGGACACGTTTCTCGCGCTTGTGCCATTAGCATTCGTCATCGCGTTTATTTCTTTCTTTGAATCTTTCTCGGTTGCGCAATCGCTCGCCGATCGAAAACAGGAACGCCTCAGCGCCAACCGAGAGCTGGCTGGTCTCGGTTTTGCAAATATAACAAGTTTTGTCGTCGGAACGATTCCGGTTTCCGGAGCGATTTCCAGAACTGCGGTGAATTATGCATCCGGTGCCAAAACAAAGCTGTCGGTGGTTTTTTCCGCTTTGTTCATGCTTGTAGCGATTTTGTACATGACGCCATTGTTTTATTATTTGCCTAAAGCAACGCTTGCGGCGATTATTATATTTGCGGTTTTCAACTTGATTCATATACGCCAACTTACTTATTACTTAAAACACGATCTTTATCAAGCCGTTGTTTTTCTTGCCACATTGTTCACCACATTTATGATCGGCATCATTCAAGGCCTTCTCATCGGCATCATCGTATCCGCTGTCATTAAAGGAACGCGTGTTCAGTAGCCTCGGGGGGAAGGTGCTTATCCATAACATTGAAAAACCTCCCCCCTTTGTTAGTCACAGCTGCTTTGTTGCCTAAGTTTAACAATTTACTTTCTTTCCAGACAAGCCCCACATTCTGTTTTACTGTTTTCCTTGTTCGCTGTTCCGATACGTACCTCTTCTATCTACTAGGATAACCTTCTTTAGGCTGTCCGCAAACAGCGTTATCCATTTATTTTTATATCCTTCACTCATAAAAAGAACACGACTAACTGCGACGCTACAGCGACTAAAATAAGAGCAAAGGGATAAGCTACTGCGTAGGCAAGCGCCGGTTCTTCTGAGTCGATTATTTTCTTTAATACGCCAAGGGCCGGCGTACTCGTCATTCCGCCGCATAGTGCACCGAGGGAATGAACGACGCTTAATTTAAACAGCTTTTTGGCAACCAAATAACCGGCTGAAATGGCAATGGTATTGATCAAAATACCGCTGAATACGAGCTTGAGTCCTTCGCTCTGAATCGCCTCTACAAGCCCTTCGCCCGCCGTCGTTCCGGCACCGGCTAAAAACAGGACAAGCCCGAGTTCTTGAATAACGAAATTCGCCGGGCTGTAATAACGGACGTGAATAGGGCCTAATTTACCGAAATGGCCGATAATAAGAGCGATAAATAGCGGGCCACCTGCATTACCTAATTTAATCGTTCCCAATCCAGGCAAGTGAATCGGGATCATTCCGATTAAAATGCCGATGAGCAAAATAATGCTGATCGAAAATATGTCCACATTCGTGACGGAAAATTTTTTCTTGGCAAACAGCTTTTCCACTTCTTCGAGTCTTTCTTCCGTGCTCACGATCGTCAAAACATCACCGCGAATGAGGGGCATGCCCGGATTTTGATACAGTTCGATACCGTTTCGTTCAATGCGCGTCACCGTTGTGCCGTAATTACGCCGCAATTTGAGTTCTTTTAGGCTTTTACCGATGATGTCGTCCGATTCAACAGTAATTTGACGCAATTGAACGTTATCAGGGTTATCCAATCTAACGGCGACTTCTTCTCCTGCATAATCGGCAAATGCCTCTAGTTCAGGCTTTGTGCCGACAGTCACCAACTTATCACCCGATAAAATGACAGTATCGCTCATGGCGACCAATGTATGGCCGTTGCGAATCACTCGGCTGATGACGACTGATTGCTTATGAAAGGCGAGCTCTTTCAACGTTTTTTTATTGAGCTGTGGATTGGTAACGGCGATCGTTGCCACTTCGGGTGACTGATCGCTTCGTATCGGCTGATTCACTTTTTGCAAATCTTTTTGTAAATCAATTTGGCCGATACGTGGTAACAGCTGGACGAACAGAATGATCGCGAGTACACCGAATGGATAGGCGATCCCGTAGCCAACGGATGCAAGCGGATCTTGTGTTGCCTCTAGCGCCGCTGCTAAACCCGGCGTGCTTGTTAAAGCCCCGGTCATTAAACCGACGCTCACCGCCGTCGATAAATGAAATGTCTTCGTTACAATAAAAGTGGTCACAATAGCGACTAAAACAATCACTAAAGCGATGAGACCAAAGATCACACCTTTTGAACGCATCATCCGAAAGAAGTGCGGGCCCGCTTGCAGACCAATCGCCACGATAAACAAGCTAAGGCCAAAATTCTGAATGATAGGCGAGATTTGATAACCGAAATGTCCGAATACCATGGCTACAAGAAGAACGCCTGCTGACCCTAAGTTTATGCCTTTTATTTTTATTTGGCCAAGCCATGACCCTAAAAGTAAAATAACAAAAACGAGAATGAGCGGTTCACTGAGTATATCATCTAAAGCTGTCATCATTTTCTCCTTCTGTCATCTCCACCTATCATTTGTTTAACATATGTATTTTATCAAAACAGATCATGTATGCATAGAAATTTGGTTGCATCTGATCATCATCGAGCTATCTTCTCATTTGAGCCGCAAAAACTAAAAAATAAAACTGGAAATCCACCCCGAAATGCTTGCTCTAGCTCGATTCTAGTTGTAGAAGAAATGGATTGAGCAATGATCGAGCACAATGGATGATGGTTTATATATACTATCGAAAGAAAGGCGGTGTTGGGGGTAGGTCGTTTGGTGCAAAATCCTCACTCCATTCGTTTTGCATAGAGTGAGGATTATCATTATTTATTTGTGTATTTCCGTTTCGACTAAACGAAATGCATTGACATCGGCTAGACCTCGGTTTGTGATCCGTATATCGGGAATGACGGGCAAAGCGATGAGCGAAAATGTCATAAACGGTGCATGAAGCGGGCAGCCGAGATGTTGCCATGCTTTTTCCAATGCTTCAACTTCGCGAACAACCGTGTGTAAAGATTGATCCGACATGAGTCCAGCGATCGGCATTTGAACATGTGCTAAAACACGGCCATTGCAAACGGCGATCATCCCACCACCTGAATCGGCAAGTGCATTGGCGGCTGTTGCCATATCTTGTTCATCGGCTCCCATGACAAGCATGTTATGACTGTCGTGCGCTACCGTTGAAGCAACGGCACCTTTTTTAAGCTGGAAGCCGCAAGCAAAGCCAAGCGAAATCCGTCCCGATTGATGATGGCGATCGATGCAGGCAAGTGGGATTATATCGCGATCGATATCGGGCCGGATTTTTCCGTCTTCTACAGCCAAATCCGTTTCTATTTTTTCTGTTCGCGCACTGTTTTCAATAACTTTTATGACATGAACACGCGCAGAGCCGCAGCTTTTATTGGTGGTTAACAGAAAATCTTCCCGTGCCAGCCGCTTGCCAATATGAACCGAATGTTTGACCTCTTTTGGATAAGTAAAGCTCGGAAACGTGCTGACGATTTGTTTGTTTTCCACCACTACTTGCCCGTCAGTCATAACGAGCGTGGGCTCAACCGTTTGTAAATCATCCAAAATGATAATGTCGGCGCATTTTCCGGGAGCGATGCTGCCAAGCTCGTCATCTTTTTTATAGTAGCGTGCTGGATTAATCGTCGCCATTTGGATCGCGGTGACCGGATCCACCCCTTCTTCAATCGCACGGCGGACGACATGATTTAAATGCCCTTTTTCAACGAGCGTTTGTGGGTAGACATCATCGGTGACAAGCATGAGATTCGCTGTATCGACGCGATCTTCTGTCACGATCTTGATTACTTCTTCGACATCTTGCCAAGCCGAACCCTCGCGAATCATAACGTGCATGCCGAGACGGGCCTTTGTCAACGCTTGTCCGCGAGTCACCGTTTCATGACACGACGTAACACCAGCTGCGATATACGCTTGCAACATCTCATTCGTCCCCTCGGGGAAATGACCGGTGACCGTTTTGCCTGCTTTCATCGTTTCTTGAATTTCACCGATCGTTTTTGAATCGCCATGGACAACCCCGGGAAAATTCATCACCTCGCCGAGTCCGACAACGTTATCCCACGTTAAACCTTCCTTGACATCATCGACGCCAACGCTCGCACCAGCATCTTCCAAATGATCGGCTGCAGGGACACAAGAGGGATACGTGGTGAATACTTTCAGCGGCAACTGCTGCCCTTCTTCGTGCATCAAGCGAATGCCTTTTCGTCCAAAGACGTTGGCAATTTCGTGAGGATCCATAAAAATACTTGTCGTTCCTTTAACAAGAGCGGCCTTGGCGAATTCAGTGACGGAGAGCATCGTGCTTTCCACATGCATATGCGCATCCATAAACCCCGGGGCGATGTATTTACCTGTAGCATCGATGATGTCGGTTTCTGGACCGATCGCATGACTCGCATCGCCGACAAACGCAATCCGACCGTGCGCAAGGGCGACATCTTTATTTTCCAGTAATTCACCGGTTAAGACATTGACAAGCGTCCCATTTTGAATCACCGTCTCCGCCTTCTCCTCCCCTTGGGCGACTCGCATCAATTGAGTATTGACGTCATAATGCTTTTTGTACAAAGTTAACGCCTCCTTTAAAAATAAAAAAAAGTCTGGATGACCTCGTCCAGACTGTTCTACATGCAGGAAAGGAGGCACATGTTCATACCGTACCTTTTCCAACGCATGTAGTCCAGTGATTTACGGTCACTCGGGTAGAAACGCCTGAGCCATATTCTCAAGCTTATACATGCTCATTAAATGATTAATTACTTATATAAACATATACGCTTTGTTTCGTCAAACGCTTTGTACCTTTTATCGCGAAACGTTATCCGCCCACATAAGAAACAGCATATTTCGAATTCCTTGCCTTAACATCCTTCGCCCGTGCCCATTGTATAGCACGCGTCATTATCAGATCGATTGACACATTACCCATAGGGGTATATGATGTATTTGTTAGTAGACGCGTTACATGTTGGGCATCCGTTGTTTCCGATTAAAATATGCATGAAAAGAATCAGATCAATGCTTAAATGACAAAATATACGTTAAAAAAAGGAGATTCGTCTTATGAGAAAAAAAGTGTTAATAGTCGGTGGAGTTGCCGGAGGCGCATCTGTTGCGGCTCGAATTAGACGCTTAGACGAAGATGCTGAGATCATTATGTTGGAAAAGGGGCCTCATGTATCTTTTTCCAATTGTTCCCTACCTTATCATCTTAGTGGCATTGTTCCAAAGAGTGAACAACTCGTTTTAATGAATCCTACGGCGTTCAAAAAACGCTTTAATATTGACGCGCGCATCCATCAAGAGGTTAGTAAAATTAATCGCGATGAGAAAACAGTCGTAGTGAAGGATTTACAAACCGGTGAAACTTATGAAGAAAGCTATGATAAATTAGTGCTTTCCCCTGGTGCAAAGCCGATTCGTCCAAATTTAGAAGGTGTTGATAAACCGCACGTGTTCACCGTCCGAAACGTAACAGATGTCGAACAAATTCAATCATTCGTACAGCAAAATGAGGTTAAAAATATCGCGGTTATCGGCGGAGGCTTCATCGGAGTTGAAGTTGCGGAAAATTTGCGACTGGCCGGACACAATGTGTCTTTAATCGAATTTGCGAATCAAGTGATGGCACCTTTTGATTATGATATGGCACAAATCTTGCATAAAGAAATCATCGACCATGGCATCGAGCTTGTTGTAAACGATGGTTTAGCTAAAATAACCTCAGATTATGTTGAAACGCAATCAGGACGAAAAATAGCTGCTGAAGCAGTCGTTTTAGCGATCGGCGTCAAACCTGAAACGTCTTTAGCCGAAGAGGCAGGGCTGGCAATCGGTGAAACTAAAGCCATCAAGGTAGATCACAATTATTTAACGAGTGATAAAGATATTTATGCTGTGGGCGATGCGATCGAAGTTTATCACCGCCTGTTGCACAAACCGACAAGACTGGCTTTAGCTGGCCCTGCACAAAAACAAGCAAGAGCCGCTGCTGATCATATGTACGGAATTCCAAGTCGCAATCCAGGTGTCATCGGATCGTTATCGTTGCATTTGTTTAATCTTAAAGCAGCTTCAACCGGAATCAATGCTAAAACTGCCGATGAAACCGGTATGTCCTACGACTATGTGTATGTTATGCCGCAGGATAAAGTTGGACTTATGCCAAATAGTCACCCTATCCATTTTAAATTAATTTATGAATACCCTACCGGGCGGATCTTAGGCGCTCAGGCGATAGGAAAAGGAAATGTTGATAAACGCATAGACGTTATAGCAACGATGATTATGATGAACGGAACATTGGAAGATTTGAAAAACCTTGAGTTGACGTATTCACCGATGCTCGGAACAGCAAAAGACGTCGTCAATCATGCCGCACTCGTCGGGTTAAACATCTTGCATGGAAAATATGCCGAAGTAAAAGTCTCACAAGTTCGGGAATTAGTCGAAACGAATGCCTTTATTATCGATGCTCGTGAAAAACAGGAATACGAACAAGGCCATTTAAAAAATGCGGTCAATATTCCTTTGAGCGAATTTAGAGAACGGCTAGATGAGATCCCAACAAACCAGCCCGTCTATATTCATTGCCGCTCAGGCCAGCGCAGCTATAACATGGTGATGGCTTTACGAAACCTTGGTTACCAAAATGTATACAACATTTCTGGTTCCTACTTAGGAATCAACCTATATGAATATTATAACGATATCCGTACAGGACGAGAAAAAATCGTGACAGCGTATAATTTCAAATGATTCCAAAACAAAGCGGGGGTTCGGTATCCTCCGCTCACTACCGCAATCGCCTATATAGCAGGCTTTCCTAGCCCCGAATCCACCATCAGGAGGGAAAAGACGTAGGCATGTTTCAATGGCTTTTCATTATAGTGATAGCAAGTTTACTCTTATATCGCCTGCTGCCTGCAAAAGGCGTCACGAACATTACGATTCAGGAAACAAGAAGGAAGTTTAATGATAAAGACATTCAGTTTATCGACGTCCGGACACCTCGTGAATATCAGACAAACCATCTGAAGCCATTTAAAAATATTCCCCCTTTCGGATTTGCATCATGAGGCGGCCAAACTGGATAAGAAACAAGATGTCGTTCTCATCTGTCGAAGCGGTATACGAAGTAGACGCGCTGCCAAATATTTAAAAAACAAGGATTTGAAAAGATTTACAATGTAAAAGACAGCATAAACGCTTGGCATTAAAACGCACACTATGCGGGCGTCCTTAAAATAACTCGTTGATTGGACATAAAGCGCATACCCGATGACCTCATCGATTATCCTTTTTTGAATGGACTCAATATCAAATCTATTTATATCATTAAATCGAAGGTTTTAGAAAACAAAAGCAGTGTTCCGCTCTATGTAGGCAACTATCTATTTTTGACAAATCAAACACTGACGATAGGCCATTGCATAGAATAGTAATGAACGAAAGAAATGGCAAAGGAGTTGGATGTATGTACTATCAATCGCACCCGATCCCTCCTCAGCCGAATGGCTACTGGCCACACCCTAGTTTTACCGGAAATTGGCCGCCCAATCCGCCGTCTAACTGGTATCGTCAAATCACTATTAGAGAGGCCATGGACATTGCGCAAGATCGGGTGCCAGGAGAAATCGTTAAAGTCGAACTGGAGCATGAAAAAGGTAGGTTAGTTTACGAGGTTGAAATACGAACCGAACAAGGCGTTAAATATGAAATCGATGTCGATGTTAATACAGGACAAATTGTAGAAATCGAACTTGATTAGTCATACAACTATTGAGCAGATTGATACAAAACAACCCGAACAGATTGGATCATTGAAAAATTTTTATCCAATCTGTTTTTTATCTATGATCGTTCATATGATATCCTTTTTCCGTTTTAATCTATAGGTAAAACCAATTGCTTCATATATCCATAAGAGCATTTTCAGTAAATAGTTGGTCGCTCGCGTAAAAGTGCTCTTCTCGATGATGAAAATGATAAATGGGATTGTTGACTGAATCAAAACGCAGCTGATGCCTGCGGGAACAGTGCGAGCGAAGAACGTCTGAAGTGAAGGCCAACACCACTCATAAAGAAACGGTGTCCAGCTTTTTTCAGCTGAACACCGTTATTATTTTGCTGAGTTTTGCCCCAGCCTC
>DATGUP010000018.1:0-111684 GCA_035301265.1 Bacillota bacterium | reverse complement strand
TTCGTCCTGAGCCAAGATCAAACTCTCCATAAAGAGTCGATCTGATCAACGATCGATAACAATCGTTGACGTCTATGATCTCGATTCGCATCAACACGAATCATCGTTCTGGTTGTTTTGTTCAGTTTTCAAGGAGCAAATGAATAAGTCATTTTGACGCGACTTAATTATAATATCAATTCAATGAAACAATGTCAACAGACAAAGTTGAAAATTGTTTCTGTCTCGACACCAATAAATTATAGCAACATAAAAAATCATTGTCAATGAAATTTATAATGTTCATCCCATTATTGCTTTAACCACAATGTTCAAATAGTCATTGATAACGTCTCTTTCGTTAACCATGGCCGCTAAATATTCGCCCCCTTTATTTATATATGCTTTTAAGCATAGTATGCGACGATTTGCACAACATAAATTTAGCAATGCTAAGAAATGAGGGCGGTTCAAATGCACCATTTGTTAAACCTTTCCACATCGCTGCTATTATGCTTATTCATATGCAACTTCGTCATCATCGTCACAGCGGAAGAAAAGCAAGATCATGAACCAGTCGTTATCGAAACGCATCAGGCAGACGTCACAGGGGACGGACAAGACGAAACAATTGAATTGAAAGGTGTATTGCTATCCGAGGAAACAGAATATTATCATAAAGTCTGGTCTAATATTACAAGCATTGATGGAAAGGAATGGGAAATAACGTACCGCGGTGGTTATGAACCAACATTGAACGTTTTCAATGTGACACGGAATAAAATAAATGAACTGTTTTATCAAAGTGCAACTGAGGAAAAAGGTGGATTACACTATTATCAACTTGATACGCTTGCTAATGGGGAACTACAACATCTGTCCCTTCCCGAACAAAAATTAATCAGCGGAAAGTTTGTCGAAAACTTTCAAGCGGAAATTCGACTCGCTCCGCACAAACAACCGATCGTCATTGACAAAAAAGACCGCAAACAAGAGTACGAAAAACTAGGTCTTTATAATAGTGAAGGAGGGCTGCAAACATCCACCCCCCTTATGATCGAGCCGATCGCTTTTTTTGAACCGGTATATATTAGTAAAAGCAAGGGCTACGGCTTGAAAAGCTACAAAGAAATTAACGGTGCTTATCGTGCCGATCATTTAGGAACGGTAGAAACATTATGGTTTTATGAAGAGGGAAAATGGACAAACCTTAAAACGGAATGGATCCCAAATGACTCGACTTAAAATTTAAGTTGAAATAATACATCGAATCGGGGATAGTCACAACGAATAAACAGTCGTTCATTTAGAAATGGCCAAATGAACGACTGTTCTTGCATCGCATGTTAATTGGCGACGATATTAACAAGTTTTCCTGGTACAACAATTACTTTGCGAATCGTTTTTCCAGCAACCCATTCTTTAATTTTATCATGCTCGAGCGCTCGTTTTTCCAATTCTTCTTTCGATATATCTTTGGGAACGTGTATCTTAGCTCGGACTTTCCCCATCACTTGTAGGACAATTTCCACTTCATCATCCATTAGTTTGGTTGCATCGTATTCCGGCCACGGTTCATAGCTAATCGTATCGTCGTGACCTAAACGTTGCCAAAGCTCTTCAGCAATGTGCGGAGCAACCGGGGAAAGCAGTTTAACAAATCCCTCCACATGCTCTTTCGATAATTTCTCCGCTTTATTCGCTTCATTCACAAAAATCATCAATTGTGAAATACCAGTGTTAAAATGCAAATTTTCAAAGTCCTCGGTTACTTTTTTCACTGTTTCATGATACACTTTTTCCATTTGGCTATCGGCTGTATCGGCCACAATTTTTTCAGAAAGTGATCCGTCCTCATTAACCACAAGACGCCAGACACGATCGAGAAAGCGACGCGCTCCGTCCAGTCCCTCTGTCGACCAAGCAACATCTGCATCGAGCGGACCCATAAACATTTCATATAACCGAAGTGTATCGGCACCGTGTGATGCAATGATATCATCAGGGTTAATCACATTTCCTTTTGATTTACTCATTTTTTCGTTCCCTTCGCCAAGAATCATCCCTTGGTTAAATAGCTTGGCAAACGGTTCTTTCGTCGGCACAACCCCAATATCGTACAAAAACTTATGCCAAAAGCGAGCATACAACAAGTGAAGGACCGCATGCTCAGCACCACCGATGTAAACATCAACCGGCAGCCATTTTTTCAATGCTTCGGGATCGGCTAATTCGTTCGGGTTATGCGGATCAATATAACGTAAAAAGTACCAACAACTACCAGCCCATTGCGGCATCGTGTTCGTCTCGCGACGCCCTTTCATTCCTGTTTCTGGATCAACAACATGCACCCAATCACTGTTGGCCAGTGGAGATTCACCGGTTCCCGACGGCTTGATTTCCGTCATCTCCGGCAGCTCCAGCGGCAGATCCTCTTCGGATAAAGCGCTCATCGTCCCGTCTTCCCAATGGATGATTGGAATGGGCTCACCCCAGTAGCGCTGTCTGGAGAATAGCCAATCGCGCAGTCGATAGGTTACTTTTTTCTTCCCTATGCCATTTGCCTCTAGCCATTCGATCATTCGATTGATCGCTTCTTCATTATTCAATCCATTCAAAAACTCCGAATTAACATGGACTCCGTCTTCGAGATAAGCCTCTTTGGCAAGATCACCCCCTGATACGACCTCCACGATCGGCAAATCATATTTTTTAGCAAATGCATAATCGCGTTCATCGTGTCCAGGTACTGCCATGATAGCGCCTGTGCCGTAAGACATCAACACATAATCAGCAATCCAAATCGGCAATTTTTTTCCGTTAGCCGGATTGATCGCATATGCGCCTGTAAACACGCCGGTTTTCTCTTTAGCTAAATCCGTGCGTTCCAAATCTGTTTTCGTTTGCACCTTCTCTAAATAAGCATCCACAGCTGGTTTTTGCTCTGGTTCTACAATCTTTTTTACAAGTGGATGTTCCGGGGCCAAAACGGCATATGTCGCCCCAAACAATGTGTCAGGACGCGTCGTAAAGACAACGAATTCATCGTCATAGCCATCGACAGCAAAGGTGATTTCCGCCCCTTCCGAACGCCCGATCCAATTGCGCTGCATCTCTTTAATGCTCTCTGGCCAATCGAGTTCTTCCAAATCTTCCAGAAGTCTATCCGCATATGCCGTAATCCGTAACATCCATTGCTTCATTGGCTTGCGAATAACCGGATGGCCGCCGCGTTCGCTTTTTCCGTCAATGACTTCTTCGTTGGCTAAAACCGTCCCAAGTGCTGGACACCAATTGACGGGCACTTCATCAATATAAGCCAACCCTTTTTCATAAAGTTTAGTAAAAATCCATTGAGTCCATTTATAGTATTGTGGATCCGTCGTACTAATCTCTCGGTCCCAATCATAAGAAAAACCTAACTCCTGAATCTGCCGCTTAAATGTCGCAATGTTTTTTTTAGTAAATTCGGCAGGACTGTTACCCGTATCAAGCGCATATTGCTCTGCCGGCAAGCCAAAGGCGTCCCACCCCATCGGGTGCAACACTTCGTAACCTTGCATTCGCTTCATCCGCGATATAATATCAGTCGCCGTATACCCTTCCGGATGACCGACGTGAAGACCTGAACCCGATGGATACGGAAACATATCAAGCGCATAAAATTTTTCTTTTTCTGAAAACGTGTCTGTTTTAAACGTTTTATTTTCGAGCCAATACTTTTGCCATTTGCTTTCGATTGCTTGGTGATTATAACTCATCGCTTTTTCCTCCTTATACATTTATCGAATAAAAAAGCTTCCCATCCCAATCAAGGGACGAGAAGCCATCTTCCCGCGGTACCACCCCAATTAACGTTAACATACGCTCGCTCGGATCCTTAACGCGGACACACGTCAGGAGCTACTGCATGTCGGTTCACCCCTGCAACTTGAAGGGGAGTTCACACATTTTCGGGAGCAGTTCGCACCAACCACTGCCTCTCTAAACCCGAAAAATGCATTACTAGTCCTTCGCTTCGTTGTTAACTTATTTAAACCGAATTGTAATCAAGGTTACCGGCTTTGTCAAGCGTTACTCGTCCAATTTGCGATCAGTGCAAAATTCGTTGAGACATGCTAAAATAAAACGCAAAAAGTAAACAAAAAAGCGAGTGTTTAAATGATGAAAAGCATTTTGCAATATTCTCACCATCTATTAGCTAAAACGCTTGATTCAGGTGATACAGCTATCGATGCGACATGTGGCAATGGTCACGATACGGTCTTCCTATGCCAAGCGGTTGGAGAAAAAGGGCACGTCTACGGTTTTGATATCCAAGATGCGGCAATCGCAAATACGAAAAAGCGTTTGCGAAACAAAAAGCTTACAAATGCGACTATTATCAAAGACAGCCACAGCAATTTCCAACACCATGTTCCGGTTGACAGGCTCACACGCCTTGGCGGAGCCATATTCAATCTCGGCTGGCTGCCAGGTAGTGACAAATCCATTATTACAAAAGCGGACTCGACTATCCTTGCGCTCGAAGGATTACTTGAGCACATAAAGACAGGAGGTATGGTCGTTCTCGTTGTTTACCATGGGCATCCCGGGGGTGAAGAGGAAAAATACCACTTGATGCAATACACCCGACAATTGAACCAAAAGCATTTCAATGTCCTTTATTACGGTTTTATCAATCAAAAAAACAAACCACCATTTATACTGGCCATCCAAAAAAAGAGCTAGCTATTCCGATTATATTTTCTCAATTTGTGGTATATTTTCGTATTCCAATGAAAAAATCGCGCCCGTGGCCCGCTGTATTCGAGAAGTTTTTTAGCTATTTCCGAACCGCCCGCCAATGTTTTGACTTTTGGATCGCCAAGATATAAACCGACAAGCCCGTGATGGATCATTTTGTGAAAATTTTGATCTGGAAGCGGGCGAATGCTTCGGTCCGCCTGATCAATAAAAAAAAGAAACCGCTCGATCATCGTTTTCCGGTCTGGATAATAGCTACAAAAATTGAGGTCACCTTCCACAATATCCTCGTCTTGATCAATATAATAATCCAATAAAATATGCAACCCTTGCATGTATGGAAAATACGATGTATGGATCCTTTTCGCAAGCGAGGCGGACATTTTTCCACCGATTGTATAGGAAACAAGACAAAAAATGCCTAAAGTCGAGCCCGCGGCTGCGGAGAATTCGTACCAACTGAGGGACGGATATGGCTCCCCTTCTGATCCGAACCAATTCTTTAACCGTTCCACCCGCTCGCTTTCTGTGACATGTTTATGTACTTGCAAATCTTCATAAAGCTTTTCCAATGGGTGTATATGTTTTTGGATCAACGAATACTGATCAAGCTTACGCAGCACGCTTTGACATGTGCGCACAAGATCAGCTAAGTATCCCCCATCATCTTGTTCGGCACGCAGCGCATAATAATGCTGGATTGGATTAGTCGGTGTGAGCGCATCTACCATGGATTGATGCAGCAGGCGAAAGTCATCAGGGTTGAGCGATGTGCTTCGATCGCATAAATTATCGAGATAGTCACTGATCGTTTGGTAAGCGACGATAAAGCGGATGGCCTCGCGCCATCTATAGCCTGCCAAAAGAGCATATACCGCACCACCTTGACAGTGGAATCGTTTTGATTTAATACTCGAAAGCGCCTGTCTGCGCAATTCATCATTAGGAATCGCTTCTGCCCGCTTTTTCCAAAAATACAACTCACGATCGACAGCCGGGAAGATTTTTCGGTAAACTGCGGCCATTAGTGAGAGTGCTGTTTTCGGTACATGGTATCCCAACCTGTTTCCTCCGTTCACATAAAAACATGTGGCAATGTTTGTTATACTTATTATAACATCATAATTATCAGGAGGTTGCAAATGATTCATTCGTATCAAGGGAAACATCCGAGGATTCATGATACTGTTTTCGTTGCGGCAAACGCTACCATCATCGGCGATGTTTCGATTGATGAACAATCGAGTATTTGGTTTCAAACGGTTATCCGCGGAGATGTTGCACCGACGACAATCGGTAAACGGGTGAATATCCAAGATCTTTCGTTGATCCATCAAAGTCCAGATTTACCCGTCATCGTGGAAGATGATGTCACGATCGGACATCAGGTAACATTGCATGCGGCAACAATTCGACAATACGCATTGATCGGTATGGGCTCGATTATTCTTGACGGTGCAAAGGTTGGTGAGCATGCCTTTATTGGCGCTGGTAGTCTTGTGCCTCCGGGTAAAGAAATTCCGCCTCATACACTCGCTTTCGGCAGACCGGCAAAAGTGGTCCGCCAATTGACAACAGACGATTATGAGCAAATGAAACGGATTCGTAAATCGTATGTTGAACGCACCCAGTATTATTTGAAACAAACAAGCCTCGGAAAAGTTAAATAAAAAGGAAAAAGCAGGCAATCACTATCACGGCCTGCTTTTTCATTCCGGTTGACCTATACGATGAGGGATAAGCGCATGGTCGTTTTCAATAAATATTTGATGCCAAAGCATAAACATTAATACCGTCCAGATTTTTCGACTGTAATCGCCTTTTCCTTGACAGTGCGCATCCAATAACTCCATAACATACGCCTTATGAAGCAAATAATCTGTTTGGCTTTCTTGGATCAACCGTTTTGCCCAACTGTTCAATTCGTTTTTTAACCAGTGGCGTATAGGGACAGGAAACCCAAGCTTTTTACGATCCAACACGTGATCAGGAATGATACCCCGAGATGCTTCGCGCAAAATATATTTTGTCGTACCGTGAGCAATTTTTAACTGGGATGGTATTTCGCGAGCGACTTGAAACACCTTTCGATCAAGAAAAGGAAGACGCGTTTCCAATGAATGGGCCATTGTCATCCGCTCTGCTTTTAAAAGAATATCTCCGCGCATCCACGTATGAATATCGATATACTGCATTTGATCAGCGGGCGGGTAAGCCGCCGCTTCGTCAAACAATCTTCCGGTAATATCCCGATTGGATATGCGGTCATCGTAATGTTTTAATATGTGTCGTTTTTCCTCTTCCGTAAACATTTTCGCATTGCCAATATACCGTTCAGCAAGCGGCGTTGTTCCGCGTTGTAAAAAACTTTTTCCGCGCACACCTTCAGGCAATGCGTCCGCTACTTTAGCCAATAAATTTTTAGCTGGACTCGGGACAAAATTGAACCATCTCAATGCTTCTGGCTCGCGATAAATATTGTACCCACCAAACAATTCATCAGACCCTTCTCCGGATAAGACAACATCCACATGCTTTTTCGCTTCCCTTGCGGCAAAATACAATGGCACGCACGCCGGATCTGCAAGTGGATCGTCCATGCACCACATAATATGCGGCAATACTTCGACATATTCTTCTGGAGAAATGGTATAGGATATATTGTCAATCCCGAGTTTAGCAGCCGTCTCCTTGGCTACATCGATTTCGGAATACCCTTCGCGCTCAAAACCGACGGAGAAGGTTTGAATAGCAGGATTGATCTCTTGTGCGATTGCAGCGATCAATGTTGAATCAATTCCACCGGATAAAAATGAGCCAACAGGAACATCGCTTTGCATATGTGCTTCTACTGAATCATACATCGCATCTTGAATCCGTTTTACCCATGCATCCTCATCCATCAACAACGGATCGAACGTAACATGCCAGTATTGTTTGAATACGATTGCCTTTTCTGGTTGCTTTATAAAATAATGGCCGGGCTCCACTTTTTTAATCCCTTCTGTCATTGTCATCGGCTCCGGGACGTATTGAAAACTAAGATAGTGCTGCAATGCCGCTAAATTTAATTTCTCTGTTTCCATCATTAACGTGATGTTTTTTTTCTCGGAAGCAAAGACAACTCCCCAATCCGTTTCCCGATAAAATAACGGTTTAATCCCAAACGGATCGCGGGCACCGTACAGCGTTTTTTCTCGTTTGTCCCAAATAAGAATAGCAAACATGCCTCGTAAATATCGAAATACATTCTCTCTATGCTTGGAAAATAAAGCCGCAATGACTTCTGCAGGTGAATCGCTCGTTAATTCATAGCCTTTTTCATACAGATCATGGCGCAAATCGTTATCATTGTAAATGGTCCCGTTCAAAACGACGCATACGGATTCATCAGCGTAGCGTAACGGCTGGTGATTGTTTTCTAATTCAAATGATACATATTCATCATCAAAATCCTTTTCATCATTGGATTGATTGTTTTGTTCCGCACCTTCATCCGCTACATCCGGATGATTGCGGAGCTTACCGATAAAACCGCGCATTTGTTTCTCCTCGCTTTCACACCTTATAACCTGTTTGATTATATCATTGTATTCAATCTATAATTAACATACTTTCAGGACAAATGCGTTTGCAACGATGGTTCGGGTAAAAAACCACTGTCCCTAAACGACAGTGGTATCAAGAAATCCGCGCTCGTAATTCTTCCACTTTGTCCGTCTTTTCCCAGGGGAATTGGACATCAGTTCGCCCGAAATGGCCATATGCTGCAGTTTGTTTGTAAATCGGTTTTTGTAAATCGAGCATGCGGATAATCCCAGCCGGTCGCAAGTCAAATATGTCACGGACAGCTGCAATCAATGTGTCTTCATCTACTTTGCCTGTCCCAAAGGTGTTGATGGCAATCGATACCGGTTCTGCAACGCCAATGGCATATGCAAGCTGGACTTCGCACGTTTTGGCCAATCCTGCTGCAACGATGTTTTTGGCTACGTAACGAGCAGCATATGCCGCAGAGCGGTCAACTTTCGTCGCATCTTTTCCACTGAATGCTCCGCCGCCATGACGGGCATAGCCGCCGTATGTATCCACGATGATCTTCCGTCCGGTCAAACCTGCATCCCCTTGCGGTCCTCCGATGACAAACCGTCCTGTCGGGTTGATGATGTATTTTGTTTCGTCATCGAGCAGATTATCGGGAGCAATGGGATGGATAACATGATTGATCATGTCGTTTTCAATCTGCTCATGTGTGACACTGTGATGGTGCTGTGTCGAAATAACGATCGTGTCGATGCGTTCTGGATTACCGACATCATCATATTCAACGGTAACTTGTGTTTTTCCATCCGGGCGTAGATAAGGAAGCGTTTCATCTTTCCGGATGTCGGCTAGTCGCTTGGCCATTTGATGTGCGAGCGAAATCGGCAGCGGCATGAGTTCTTCTGTTTCATCGCATGCAAAACCAAACATCAATCCTTGATCTCCCGCACCTATAGCGTCAATACTTTCTTCACTCATTTTTCCTTGGCGCGCCTCAAGCGCTTTGTCAACACCGTCAGCAATATCAGGTGATTGCTCATCGATCGCCGTCATCACAGCGCACGTATCTGCATCAAAGCCATACTTCGCTCGCGTGTAACCAATATCCTTGATCGTTTGTCTGACAACAGCCGGGATGTCGACGTAAGTTGTTGTCGTTAACTCACCCGATACGAGTACCAGCCCTGTCGTCACAACTGTTTCACACGCCACACGCGCATTAGGATCTTTTTTTAATATTTCATCTAAAATCGCATCAGATATTTGATCACATATTTTATCAGGATGGCCTTCCGTCACAGATTCAGATGTAAATAAACGACGTTTCTTAGTCATTTGGCCGGCTCCTTCCTTTGATAAATTACAAGCAGTCTTGGTAGTCTTGATGAATATATATCGTAAAAATAAAAACCTTTCCTATTCACGATGAGGAAAGGTGTGATTGTTCAAGGACAAACCTTGCATCCGTTTAGCACCTTTTCACTCACGCAAAATGATCGATTCCACTGATGTTCATACGAACCTAAGAATAACGGAAGAGATCTGCTGTGTCAACTTATTCATCTAAAGGGCTCAACCATGCACTAAAGGAGGGATGAAATGTAATTTTATTTGCACATTTTACAAATTAGTATGGACTATTTATATTAATGTGTTATACTAATAATCGTATTCGAGTTAAAACCACAAAAGGCAGGTTTTGCAAATGCATATGATGGAACATCCAACCTCCGTGCATGAATTGGTAGCACGCAAACATGTACACCGAAACGTGACGGTTCCCCGACTGATCGAAAAAATTCTTGAACGAGGTGAAGGCGCCCTGACAGCAACAGGATCTATCCGAGCTACAACTGGAAAATATACCGGTCGTTCACCTCGAGATAAATTTATTGTCAAAGATGACGTTACGACAAATCGCGTTCAATGGGGAACGATCAATCAGCCGATCGACGAAAAAACATTTGAACGACTTTACGACAAAGTGATGAACCACTTACAAACAAAAGACGAATTGTTTGTATTCAACGGTTTTGCCGGAGCCGACCCCGAATATCGGCTTCCGATACAGGTGATCAACGAATACGCTTGGCACAACTTATTTGCTCGTCAGTTATTTATTGTACCAACCGACAAAGAATTGCAAAATCATACGCCCGAGTTTACAGTCATCTCGGCACCAACATTTAAAGCCGATCCCGACACCGATGGCACTCGATCAGAAACTTTTATCATCATTTCTTTCAAACAACGCACGATCTTGATCGGTGGAACAGAATATGCTGGAGAAATCAAAAAATCGGTTTTTTCGGTTATGAACTTTCTTTTACCTCAACGTGATGTTTTGTCGATGCACTGTTCGGCCAATGTCGGTCAAGAAGGAGATGTGGCATTATTTTTCGGTCTGTCTGGCACAGGAAAAACAACGCTTTCAGCCGATCCATACCGGCGCTTAATCGGCGATGATGAACACGGTTGGAGCCCGAATGGTATTTTCAACATTGAGGGGGGATGTTATGCCAAATGCATCAACCTCTCAGCAGAAAAAGAACCTCAGATTTATCATGCGATTCGGTTTGGATCTGTTTTAGAAAACGTGATGATTGACGATATATCACGCTTGCCCGACTACGACGACACAACCCTTACAGAAAACACACGGGCGGCATATCCATTAGAAAATATGAACAATATCGTATCATCAAGTATTGCAGGCCATCCGAATACGATTATTTTTCTGACCGCTGATGCATCCGGAGTGCTTCCGCCGATTAGCAAATTGACAAAAGAACAAGCGATGTACCATTTCTTAAGCGGTTACACAAGTAAACTCGCTGGAACTGAACGCGGCATCACCGAACCCGAAGCGACGTTTTCAGCTTGTTTTGGCGCGCCGTTTTTACCTCTCTCGCCAATCACATATGCAAAAATGCTCGGGGAAAAAATCGAAAACCACCGTGTGAACGTCTTTTTAGTCAATACTGGATGGACTGGCGGACCATATGGTGTCGGAAATCGCATAAAACTACCTTATACACGGGCGATGATCCATTCTGCACTAGAAGGCGAGCTCAACACCGTTGAAACTACGAAAGATCCTATTTTCGGACTGGCGGTTCCGCTACACGTCCCAGGTGTTCCGGACGATGTCCTTATTCCGAAAAACACATGGAATGATAAAAACGCCTATGACAAAGAAGCAAAAGAACTCGCTATGAAATTTCATACGAATTTCCAAAAGTTCACTCATGTCGATCCAGACATAGCAGAAGCTGGACCGATATATAAAGCTTAATGATAAAGCTGATGAATGATTTGCTCCTCATCCCAAGAGGGTTTATATACAGGAAGCGGAGGCTTTTTCGCCAACGCCGCAAGCTTTTTACCACTGGAAAACGATCCCTGTTATGGGATCGTTTTTTTCTGTACGTTCGCGCGTATCATCTAGGCATTCACACATTTTTTAAACCGACATAGGCTATTGACATATCCAAATACGATGAAGGGAAGGATCGGCATCTATGAAAAGGTGTAAATGGTTAACCTTTCTATCATGCGGCATGCTTATACTTCTAATGTCTTGTTCCAAGGGGCAACAAACATCCATTAAACTAGGCGAAGTCACTCGCTCATTATTTTATGCTCCGCAATATGTTGCGCTGGAAAAAGACTTTTTTGCCGATGAAGGGCTCGATGTCGAACTCCAGACGACATGGGGTGGCGATAAAACGATGACCGCATTGCTTTCAGACGGAATCGATATAGCTCTTGTCGGATCAGAGACGTCTATCTACGTATATGCGCAGGATTCCAAAGACTATGCTGTCAATTTTGCTCAATTAACCCAGACCGATGGAACATTTCTTGTCTCTAAAGAGAAGAGGCCTGATTTTGAGTGGGCAGACGTGAAAGAAAGCACATTTCTCGGTCAGAGAAAAGGTGGCATGCCACAAATGGTCGGGGAATATGTTTTAAAAAAACATGGCATTGATCCACATAATGACTTAAATTTACTGCAAAACGTCGAATTTGAAAATATCCCGGGTGCTTTTACTTCCGGTGATGCGGAATACGTCCAGCTGTTCGAACCAACAGCAAGCGTGTTTGAAAAAGAAGGCAAAGGTCACGTTCTCGCCTCATTCGGTGAAGAATCCGGACGCGTCCCCTACACTGTATTTATGGCAAAACAAAGCATGGTGGACGGCGATGAGGAAACGATCATAAAGTTTATCCGAGCGATCTATAAAGCGCAAAAATGGGTTCAGGAAAACTCAGCCGCAGACATAGCTAAAACGATTCAACCGTATTTTGAAGATACCGAAATCGATATTTTGACATCCTCGATACAACGCTACAAAGAACAGAATACGTTTGCAACCGACCCCGTGTTTGAAGAAAAAGAGTGGAACAATCTCGAAGACATTATGGATGAAGCTGGTGAACTGCCTGATAATGTTCCCTACGACAAATTAGTGAACACCGAAATGGCTGAAGAAGTCATGAACGAGTAAGGAGGAATGAGCTTGTCACTTTTAACCTTGGAACATGTATCCCATCATTACTTTACAAATAATAGTTATACAAAAGCGCTTGATGATGTATCATTTTCAATCAATGCAGGCGAGTTTGTTGCACTGCTGGGACCAAGCGGCTGTGGGAAAACGACGATTCTCTCCATCATCGCAGGTATCATTCAGCAAACGGCAGGTGACGTGTTGTTAAACAATGAACCCGCTCATCGTTCTAAAATAAAGATTGGCTACATGTTACAACAGGATTATCTATTCCCGTGGAAGACGATCATGGACAACGTGCTCATCGGTCCGAAAATAACCGATACCATCACAGAAAAAACAAAGCACAGCGCTAGGCAACTCCTGAACGAAGTCGGGCTTGCGGATGTGGAGGAAGCGTATCCCGATTCACTTTCCGGCGGGATGCGCCAACGCGTAGCACTCGTTCGCACCTTGATTACGAATCCGAAAATGCTTTTATTGGATGAACCGTTTTCGGCATTGGACTACTTAACAAAATTAAAATTGGAAAATCTTGTATCGCACCTATTGAAAACGTACCGAAAAACCGCCATGCTCGTCACTCATGATATCGGAGAGGCCATCTCGATGAGCGATCGTATTTTTGTCATGGATGCCGAACCAGGGCGGCTGGCAAAAACATTTGAAGTGCCCATTGAATTGCGAAACGAAACCCCTTTTCTCGTCCGGCGGCATCCGAAATACCAAAAGCTTTTCGATGCCGTATGGGATGAGTTAAATAAACACGAACCCGAAAATCCAAAAGAAGGGAAAGTGGTCGACAATGACGCAGACACATGATGATTATTTATTTGAACGCTATCAACATAAAATAAAACGCGAAAATAAAATTGTTGGCGTTTGGCAACTCATCATATTGATCGGTTTTTTCGGAATGTGGGAAACGGCTGGGCGATTATATTGGATCGACCCATTGCTTTTCAGTACTCCGAGTCAAGTCGCTAGCGTCATCGCTCAAAAGGTGGTTGATGGTTCACTCATTCACCATTTAGAGGTTACTGTTTTAGAGACTGTTCTCGGCTTCATTCTCGGCACTATTATAGGAATCATTCTAGCTACATTATTATGGTCATCGGTACGCTTGTCGCGCATCATGGATCCATTCCTTGTCATCGCTAATGCCATGCCAAAAGTTGCACTCGGCCCCATCATTATCGTCGCCATGGGGCCAGGATACACGTCGATTATTACAATGGGAGTCATTGTCTCTGTCATCATTACAACCATTGTCGTCTATTCCGGTTTCAAAGAAGTCGATCCGAATTATGTGAAAGTGCTACAAGGCTTTGGTGCCACACGGTGGCAATGTTTTAAAGAAGCCATTTTTCCAGCAACTCTCCCAACGATGATTTCCTGTTTAAAAGTGAACGTTGGTCTTTCATGGGTTGGGATAGTCGTCGGTGAATTTCTCGTTTCTAAAAAAGGGCTCGGCTATTTAATCATTTACGGCTTTCAAGTATTTGATTTCACACTCGTTATGTCTAGCCTGTTCTTGATTGCCATCTTTGCGGCGGCGATGTACAAAATCGTGGAAAAACTCGAAGGCAAGCTCATAAAGCATACAAGCTAAATCCGTTATATGCGATGTTTACAAAAGGCCACCCCGAGTATTAACGGAGGGCCTTCTTTTTGTTCTTCAATTGACAAAGACAACGCGGAACAATATCGTCCTTCATAATAAAACTGAAATCGGCATGGGAGTGAAGGTTTTTCGGAAAGGCATCGATCAAGACAGGACCAGCTGTTTCATAATAAGACGGTTGTTTTTCCAATCTTTTTATTTGAGCATGATAGACATTTTTAACAATTGTTTCACGTTTACCATCAACTTCGTATTGAGCCAAATAATGCAATTCGGACACAACACCACCCGTTTCCTCCATCACTTCTCGAATAGCCGCCTGTTCGGCTGTTTCCCCGGACTCTACCTTTCCACCGGGAAACTCTAAGCCTCTATCACGATGACGCGTTAACAACCATTGGTCATTATAGCGGCAGATGACTAAAACATGCCGCGGATGTTTGGAAAACGGATGGTCAGCAAATGATAATTTTACCTCATTGTTGTAGTAATCGTTAAATCTGTACAATGATTTCACCTGTATCAATTTTAAACTATGTTCACCATTTCATAAGCGGTGTTTTTGCCAATACGAGGATTCATTCGTTTCACTGTAGTTTCCATTATATCAAATCACTCCCTGTTTTGAAACACAAGGGCAAAGGCAGCAGCTCGAACTTGGAAAAAAGACGGGTGAGCATCGCATTACATATGCTGATCACCAAAAATTTCCATTTCCTCGATATGCGCTTTTGTCTGTTCATCGCCTAAATTGTAAATCATCCGGAAAACATCGATCATGCTCGCATCATAATCATCATTAGGTTGGTCATGATGGTATTGGATAATCGGCACATGCGATCGGAAAAATGATCGAAAACTAGCATCATCCATCCGATCCAAAGTTCGTCGCAATAGCAAAATCTCATCATCGTCTGCATATATAACAAAATCGTCATTATCACCATACTTCAATTGAGAAATTTCACCCGTACCGATATTAATATAATATTTTTTCTTATCCATACAACACACCTCCAGTCATAGTGTGCCAAGAAACTTATAAAGCATGCAGACTGGAGGGCGTTGAAACAGTTGCCATAGGCCTGAAGATCGCGAGAGATTCACGATTTGTCCCGCAACCATTTCACTAATGTTTGGCGCATCAGTTTATTCGAGGCGTTTCTCGGCAATTGTTCAACAAAATAAATAGCTGTTGGCAGTTTATACTTCGCTAAACGTTTTTTGGCGTACGCGATAATAGCTTCTTTTGTGATCGATGGTGAGTCAGTAACTACAAAAGCAACCGGGGATTGCCCCCATTGATCATCCTGTTTACCAACAACACCGACTTCCCGAATACCATCCATTCCAGAGAGGACGCTTTCCACCTCAGATGGATACACATTTTCGCCACCGGATATAATCAAATCCGTACGACGCTCAACGACATATAAAAAGCCTGCTTCATCAACATATCCAAGATCGCCTGTTGCCAACCAACCATCGACAAAAGCTTTTGCCGTAGCCGCCGGCTTATTGAAATAGCCGCTTGTCACCATCGGTCCTTTGACAAAAATTTCACCGACTTCGTTTGGAGCTGCATCGATTTTAAGTTGTGCTGGAAACAATGGTTTACCGGCTGAACCGATTTTGTTAAGAGCATCTTGAGGACTTAAAGTGACGATTTGTGAAGATGTCTCCGTCATGCCATACGACTGAAAAACCGGAATGTTCCGTGCTTTTGCATTTTCAAGAAGTGGTTTAGGCGCTGGTCCGCCACCGAGGAGCATGCACCGGAAATGATCGGGATATGTGCCTTCTTCTAGTACCTCAACAAGACGTTGGAGCATGACTGTTACGACCGAGGCGATCGTTACGTCTTTTTTCATAATAGCCTCTTGAACGGCTGTCTCATCAAATCTTTCCATTAAAAAAACCGGCATGCCGTACATAACACTGCGAATCAGAACCGCCAAACCACCTACATGAAATAGCGGCAGCGGATTAAGCCATTTGTCATCTGTATGCACGCCAAGGTTAAGTGCTGAACCGACGGCACTCCACCAATGGTTTCCGTATGTATGCACAACCCCTTTAGGTTTTCCGGTCGTACCGGATGTATAAATAATAGTAAACGGCTCGCTTAAGTTGATCTCACACCGGAGGCTCACTTCTTTTTCTTCTAATTGTTCGATATCCGAAAAACGAAAGACTGTTAAAGACGATTGAATTTGTTTGGCTTGATCGTAAAAATGGTGGCTCGAGAGAATCATGGAAACGCGGGCATCGTTGGCTTGATAAGTTAATTCCTCTGTTGTCAACCGTGTGTTGAACAGCACACCAATCGCCCCGAGATAACTTAAAGCATGTATAGCGATAACCATGTCTAAATTGTTTCCAGAAAGAATCCCGATATGCGTCCCTTCGAGCACACCAGTTTGGGCGAGTTTTCTGGCAAAACGCTTGCTTTTTTCTTCAAGCTCTTGAAATGTCAAGCTTGTCCCATCTTGTAGTTCAATGGCTTGCTTCTTTGGTTTCAATTGTGCTTGTTTGCTTAACCAGTGCGGTATGATCTCAGACATGTTGTCTCCTCCTTAAATGATGTATCAGTGTAAAAACCTTTGCTATAAAAAGCAAAGGTTTTTTGAGAATGATGTCTATTTATGGAAAACGTGGAAATTGTTTGAAATCGGGCTTGCGCTTTTCCTTAAAGGCATCGCGACCTTCCTTTGCCTCATCGGTTGTGTAATAAAGCAGTGTTGCATCCCCACCCATTTGCTGCATTCCGGCTAAACCGTCTGTCGCAGCATTGAACGATGCTTTCAAAAAGCGCAGCGCCGTCGGGGATTTTTCCAATATTTCCTCGCACCACTGTATCGTTTCCTCTTCTAATTTATCGAGCGGGACAACCTTGTTAACCATCCCCATTTCATAAGCTTCTTCAGCCGTGTATTGACGGCAAAGATACCAAATTTCACGCGCACGTTTTTGACCGACCATCTCCGCAAGTAACCCGGCGCCATAACCGGCATCAAAACTTCCTACTTTCGGTCCTGATTGTCCGAAAATAGCGTTGTCCGCGGCAATTGTCAAATCGCATACAATATGCAGCACATGCCCACCGCCGATCGCATAGCCGGAAACCATGGCGATGACTGGTTTTGGAATCGTTCGGATCAAGCGCTGCAAATCGAGGACATTGAGGCGTGGGATTTGATCCTCTCCAACATAACCGCCGTGGCCTCGAACCGATTGATCGCCTCCGGAACAAAAGGCTTTCTCGCCTGCACCAGCCAAGATAATAACACCAATCGATGAATCATCGCGCGCATCAGCAAACGCGTCAATCATTTCATTCACTGTTAGTGGGGTGAATGCATTACGCTTTTCCGGCCGATTAATCGTCACCTTGGCAATGCCGTTATATTTTTCATAAATAATTTCCTTATAGTCGCCCGCTTGCTCCCATTGTACCGTCATGTGAATTTCCTCCTTTTTATATAGGTGTCATGGAACGCATCGTTATCGATCGTTCCATATAAACCTTTCTACTATTTTAGCAAATATTTGCGGTTGTTCCACATGAACCGCATGACCAGCATGAGGTACGATTTCCAATTTGCCATTTCGCAGCCGTTCGATGATGTTTTGATTGATCCGGACAAATTTTTCATCCCATTGCCCAACAATAAGTAAAACGGGGATATGTAACTGGCTAAGGCGATCCCACCAGCTCGGCTGACTCCCTGTTCCCATTGCGCGCAATGATCCGGCGAGGCCTTCTGCTTGCTGATTCAACCGCTCCTGTCGTATTGCCTGACGTTTTTCATAAGGAAGTTTTTTCTGCGACGCAAACAGCGGTCTGTTTTCCCAAAAATCAACAAAGCGCTGCACCCCTTCTATTTCCAGTTGCCGAGCTAACTGTTCATCTTGCGCTCGTCGTTTCTGGCGCTCTTTTGCTGATGCTAAGCCGGGGGAGGCACTTTCCAATACGAGCGATGCGATGTGATCTGGATACAACATCGCATACGATAAAGCTGTCCGGCCTCCCATTGAATACCCGACTAAATGGATATCTGTCAGTTCCAACCATTCGAATAACCGGTGCAATTCAGCACAACACGCTTCCATTGTTCGCGGCGAATGAACGACGGTTTGGCCGTGCCCAGGCAAATCGATGCGGACAACGCGGCATTCATGCGTCCATTCGGTCATAACATCTGTCCAAGTTTCCATACTTCCTGTAAATCCGTGCAATAAAACAATCGCTGGTCCCGCTTTTCCACGCACATCAACATAATAGTCGGCATCATCGATAATAAAACGCATTCGACTCACATCCCATTGGCCAAAATATCCGTGACAATGTCATTCCACAATGCTTTATGCCAATCCGCATTTTCCTCTCGTTCAGTCCGGACTTCGATGACGTCAAGCCCTTTTTCATTGTAGCTTCCTTGAAGGGCACCTCGCAATTCTGTATCATTTGTCGCCAAAGTGTACACACCTCCATACATGTGAACAGCATGTTGGAAATCAATGCCTAATGGAGTACCGAACAACGTTTCAAAATGTTTCTCATCACGTTGTGGTAAAAAGGAAAAAATGCCACCCCCATCGTTATTGATGAGCAAAATCGTCAGATCGATTTCATATTGCTTAGCTGCCAGCAAGCCGTTCATATCATGGAAGAACGATAAATCACCGAGCAATAATGTTGTTTGTTTTCCCGAAGCAGCAGCGCCAAGCCCGCTTGAGACCATACCATCGATTCCGTTTGCACCCCGATTCGCTAACACGTTGATTTCTTTTTCCGTATTCAGGAAAAAGGTATCCAGATCTCTAACCGCCATACTATTGCCGACGTATAAACGACTTTTATCTGGAATCACATCCATAAGTGTTCGGACCGCTTCTCCTTCTGTTAATGAAGCGTTCGTCCGTGTTTGGATATGATGCTTCGCCAATCTGTTGATCGTTTGCCACTTTTTTAGCCATGATGTCGAAAAAGGCATATGCGGATTTTTGTCAATTAGATCATGACAAAGGTCGACAGGATCGCTAAAGATAAAATCACTAGCATTTCCAGCCGGTTCTCGGTAATCCCCATCAGGTTCAACGACAAATTGCAGCGCATCGCGGTGGGTTTGAACAAAAAATAGGTACGGTTTCGACACAGGCATAGCACCAAATCGAATAATAAAATCAGGACGCAGTTGCTCGCGGATTGTCTCACTGCGCAAGAAAGCATCGTAACTTTCAATGATACACGCCTTATTATGTTGACCTGAACGCACTTGTGACAATGGATCCGCTAACACAGGTAAATGCCACGCATCCGCTAAGCGAACAATCGCTGCGGCAACATCACCTGACACTTGTGGTCCACAAACGATCAGACCCCGTTTGTGACTTTTGAGTTTTTCAATAAGTACAGTTAATTGCTGTTCTGACAACCGTTTTTTTCCGTTATGAACAGGGGCAAATGGGCTGTTAGTCAACGGCTTTCGATTATTATTTTCCGTCGCACAGCTCCATACATTATCCAAAGAAAAATTCGGTACAAGCGGCTCGCGGAACGGAAAATTTAAATGGACCGGGCCGGGATTGCCGTGTGTTGCGATAGATACCGCACGCGATGCTTTGCTCCGAATATAGGCAAGCATTTTCGAAGAGGCATCCGGAAGCGCCATCTCTTGAAACCACTTCACATAATCCCCGTACAGTTTGATCTGCTCAATCGCCTGTGGCGCACCGACATCACGCAATTCATGCGGACGATCTGCAGTAAGAACAATTAAGGGAACCCGGCTATAATGAGCCTCAACAACCGCTGGAAAGTAATTGGCAGCCGCCGTCCCCGATGTGCAAACAATCGCTACAGGACGTTCTGTTGCTTTGGCCAATCCTAAAGCAAAAAAAGCAGCGGAGCGTTCATCAATAATAACCCACGCTTTTAAGCTTGAATGTTCTACCATTGTCATAGCTAGCGGTGTCGAGCGTGAGCCTGGTGAAATAACCACATCGGTTACACCGCTTCTTACTAATTCCTCCACAAAGTGTGCTGTATACCGCGTCAAATGTTCGATATGCTCCATCTCTAGCCCTCCAATACAGACAACATCGGTAAAAATTTAATACGTGTTTCGTCATATTCCGCCTCCGGATCGGAATCAGCTACAACCCCACAACCAGCGAACAACGATGCTTCATCGCCATGAATCAGCCCGGAGCGAATCGCAACAGCCAACTCCGCATTCTGCTTATCATCCATCCAACCGATCGGTGCTCCGTACCAACCGCGATCCAACACTTCATGTTCGCGAATAAACGCGAGTGCTTCCGCACGTGGTACGCCACCGAGCGCTGGGGTAGGGTGAAGTCTTTCGACAACATCTAAAACACTCTGGTTAGCATTTAATGTTGCGGTTACCGGTGTGTATAAATGCTGTAAATTTTTAAACGGATACACAACTGGAGTGTCGGGAATGGTAATGTCATGACACGTTTCTTCAATCGCCTGGCGAATCATTCGGACGACAAAATCGTGCTCCTCTCGGTTTTTAGGATCATTTAAAAGCTCCCTTTTGATCGCAGCATCTTCTTCTTTTGTTCGTCCTCGCGGCGCTGTTCCCGCCAGACACGTCGACAAAAGCGACTGTTTTTCAACTTTGACAAGACGCTCAGGGGTTGCCCCAAGAAAGCAGTCGTTTCCATGGACAAACGCAAACACATAACTGTTTGGCTGTGTCTTAAGAAGTTTCTGCAAAATACGGGCAATTTCAGTCTCATCGGATAATTGAAGACGCAATTCCCGGGCGAGTACAATTTTTTTTATCGTCCCTTTTTTCATTATTTCGGTCGCTTTCCGAACGGTCTCTTTCCATTTTTCCGGTGCGATTTCCCTTTTTTTTACTACTGCCACATCACGCTCTGGAATTTGGGCATGAGCGAGCAAGCGACGTACTGTTTTACTCAAGTAGACCGCCAATTTCTGAGCCGAATCATGCCGACCTACATATGCATGAATCGTCATATAACATTTCTCTTCATATTTGATGAGCACAAACTCTGGTATTATAAACTGACTCGTTTTAAAATGTTTCCATAAACGCGTTGCCGGTTTTTCCGGGTCAAATGCCATACCACCTAACGCCGCCAAGCCTGTGCCCGGGACATCATACGGATTGTGAACCCATGCTTGTGCTAGCACATTTTTCCACTGTTTGTGAGTCTGTTCAAACCGACGTTTTTCCGCTGTTATCGCATGGGCGCATCCGATACCAACCATGAAGAAATCCTGACTATTGTTTGTCCAAAAACAGCGCGTTTTCCTTAAACGTTTTCCTCCTGCAAAAAAAGCAAGCGGATTTACATCTGTCACTCGTTTGGTCACACTAACTAAACGACGTTCCTGATCAGATTCGATCGCCTGGATCGCCTCATCAAGAAGCAACGTTAATTTTTTCTCCATTTGTTGAATCACCTCTATGCTCATCCATTCCGCACATACTTTTTTATCTTATGTCTTATATGGCGGTATCTCAAGTTTCAACAACGTTTAGAAATTGTGATCGTTTAGTGAAAACGATCATTGACACTCGCAATTGAATTCCATAAACTTAATATGATATGGAATTCAGGGGGATCGCACCATGGACACAACAAACGAAACAAATATAAAAAAAGCATTGAATGAAAAAGAAGGCTGGCAAATCTGGTGGCGTCTTCTGCGGCCACACACTTTGACCGCATCATTCATACCGGTTTTTGTCGGCACAATGATAGCATATCATGTTCAAGAATCGCTTCATATCCTTTTGTTTTTAGCTATGCTCGTCGCATCGATGCTCATTCAAGCAGCAACGAATATGTTTAATGAATATTACGATTACGTGCGCGGACTGGACAATGAAAAATCGGTTGGCATCGGTGGAACGATTGTCAGAGACGGTGTCGCGCCGAAAACAGTGTTATATCTTGCTTTTTCCTTTTTCGGCCTGGCAACTCTGCTTGGCGTCTATATTTGCCTGGAATCCAGTTGGTGGATAGCGCTTATCGGCCTTGTCGGCATGCTCATCGGTTATTTGTATACCGGCGGACCTTACCCGATCGCCTATACACCATTTGGTGAACTCGCTTCTGGATTTATGATGGGAACCGTGATCATTGGAATCAGCTACTATATCCAAACAAATACCGTCACAATCGATGTCGTTTTAATTTCTATTCCGATCGCTATTTTCATCGGTGCCATCATGATGGCCAACAACATCCGCGATCTTGACGGAGACAAAGCAAACGGACGTCAAACAGTGGCTATTTTGCTCGGCAGAAAAAAAGCGATTCGAGCCCTTGGCATATTCTTTTTTATCGCTTATGTCCTAACATTAATTTATATTATTACCGGTACGCTTCCACTTATTGCGCTAAGCGTCTTTCTCAGCGCAAAAAAAGCTGTCGATGTCGTGCAAAATTTTAAAGGAAAAACAAAACCTCTTGAAATGTTGCCGGCCATGATTGCTACTGGTAAAACGAATACATTGTATGGTATTCTACTCGGTTTGTCACTATTTGTCAGCACATTGTTCGAATCTTGATCACGGTATTAAGCGACGAAAGGAGTAGATTAATGCCTAACACACTTATGGACGCATTAGGAATAAATGCGATAAAAACTGAAAAACATGTCGTCGAAATGACCATGCCTGTCGATGGTCGCACTCGGCAACCGGCTGGTTTTTTGCACGGCGGTGCGAATGTTGCGCTTGCCGAAACCGCTGCAAGCGTCGGTGCTTCATTACATGTCGATCTTGAAAAATTCAATGTATTCGGTATCGAAATCAATGCTAATCATATTAAAAGTAAACGCGACGGCACCGTGACTGCCAGAGCAGTCCCACTACATGTCGGCCGCACAACGATGGTGTGGGAGGTAAAGATAACCGATGAAACAGAAAACCTCATTTGTGTATCAAGATGTACGATCGGAATAGTTCCAAAAAAGCATTGAAATTTTCCCTGTTTTAAGAAAACCAATGCATTAAAGGTAGCAGGGAATGTGCAACCATCCCTGCTGCCTTAAACGTTTCGATGCTAAAACTTAACACATCTCAATGCTTGTGCATATCACACGATCATCGTTCGCTTTTGCTCGATCCACTTGCGCATTTTTGTAAACATAGGAACGAATAAAAAGCTGACCAAAACACCTTTTATAACATTGAATGGTAAAATGCCAATCACAACCGCGGTTCGTATCGCCGCTTCTGACTTCATGTTTTCCATGCCCATAAACCACGCATAAATCGGCAAGAAAACAAAATAATTAAGAATGCTCATCCCGATTGCCATTACAAGCGTACTTACAATTAAACCAGAAATAATGCTTTTAACCCCTTGGTATTTATGGTAGATAATAGAGACGGGCAGAACGAACATGACCCCGGCAAGGATATTCGCAGTCACTCCAACTGGTTCCCCACTACCTATGAGTAAATAAAGAAAATTTTTAATAGCAACAACGATGACACCGGCCATCGGTGAAAAGATGAGCGATGCCATAATCGCTGGCACATCGCTAAAGTCAATTTTTAAATAAGGGGGTAAAAACGGGAGCGGAAAGTTTAAAAAAAATAATAAGAGTGAAATCGTCCCAAGCAATGCCAAAATAATCATGTTAACCAATTGAGATGATTGCCTTTTTTGCATCATCAATGCCTCCTTCATCAATCGATTATCGATTCACATCTCGTGATGAAGGATGGGCTGAGTTTCACTATGTGCGCTATTTGCCTTTACGAAAATTAAAAACCCTAAAGCCTAGTCGGGGCTTTAGGGTAAAATGACAAATAAGAATACAAGAGGCGCAAAACGCACCTAGATTCAGCTCACATCTTCTCCCATCCAGACTGTAACTGTCGGTCCCGGACTCGCACCGGGTCCACCGCTCAGGTTTATATACCTTTTGCGGGTCACGGACTTGAAGCACAATGCTTCTCACCGTCGGTCGGGAATTGCACCCTGCCCCGAAGATGGAATCGATATGTTGTTGTCAATTAAATTATACATCTTTCCATGCGTTTTGCAAAGAAAAATCTTTCACCCTGACTTAGAAGAGGGGATGAACAACGATTATTCCCCATCATAGTCAAGCACATCTGTCATTTGCTTTTATCCTCTGTACCCCAATACATCATTTGCTCGAAGTTAAACATATGACCGAGGTTCGTTTATGACTACTGTGAAAAAATGACCATTTCCAATGATATCCTACCATGGAAATGTATAATAGTGATCCTTCATTAAACAGCATAGCACGATGTGCGACTACTATAATCAGCACAACAAGGTGCAGAAGCATAGCCTCTGCACCTTGTAATAATATTCAAGCCGTCACGAAACCTTGCCTTTTTTATTCATCGGCGTCATCGACGTTGATTTTTAGCTCACCTTCAGCTTCGGCACGTTTTTCGTTGCCATAACTGTCGGCGGCTTTCACTTCAATAACAGCACCGTCAGCGACAACGTTACCCGGCGCAGTCCAGTAACCCACATAATGCCCATCGGATGTTTCCATCATCGGCAGCTCTTTGGCATTGGAGAGCAATGAATGAGCGTTCGTTAAAGGCATCTTGATGGAGAACGAAGCATCTAAACCAGGTTCACTGTCAAATTCAATTTTGATACTCTCACCGGTGTTTAGCTCTTGGTCCTCGTCCGGTGTCAAATGATCGATTTTCGGTGCTGTCCATTTAGCATCTATAGTAATTTCTTCGCTTGATTGATTGCCTGCTTTATCTGTAGCAACAATTTCTATCGTGTTTTCACCTTCATCAAGTAAAATTCGCTTTGAATAACTACCATCATCAACAACTTCAGCTTCTTGTCCGTTTACTTCAACTGAATCAAGATGATCATCATATACCGATCCTTCGATGGTTGCTGTTTCACGGTTTGTCTTGTCACCGTCGTTATGACTGTCAATCGATAGATCAGGTGCTTCGGTATCCAATGTTACAGTAACGGGTTCGGACTCCTTCGCTTCTTCACCGTCGACAAGAGTCATAGCAGTTAATTCATTGACACCTTCAGTAAGTTCGACCGGTATAGCAAATTCACCGTCATCATCAATATCGACTGCTGCATCGACATCCTCACCATTATGCTGTAATTTTACCGATGTATCAGGAGTTGCATCCCCTTCAACCGTTACTTCAGGCTCATTCGTTATGAACCCTTCCTCCGGAGATGTGATGACAGGTTCATCAACTTCATAAGCAACACGCGCCCGAATCATATAGTTCCCTTCAGAGGCAGGAGACTGCTCCCAAGCACCGCTAACATACTGGTAGCTTCGACCAGCAAATGGCCCATCCTCGTCGATTGCAAGTCCCGGCGCATCTGGGTTGTCACTTGTTTGGATGTAGACCATAAAGAAGTCACCATCAACGATAATATTCTCATCGCGCAAATCGACAACCGTCCACTCATCCAAATCTCTGATAGCTTCGGCTTCTATTGGCCCAGCTAATTTTTCACTAGGCATGCCGTCTTCACCAGCATCCCATACTTCCACCGCAAATGACGTATCGCCTGGGACAGGCCAATCATCATCATGGAACTGAAAGACACCATCGGTTACGATAGCGGAATCCTTATCATCAGGTAAAGACATTTTCATAGCCCAACCATTGCCGGCATCGTAAAATACTTGAGCATTTTCAGCTGTGCCATCGTCATAACCGATTTCACCACCTGGGACGGTGTAGAAACGTTCTAACTCAATATCAACGTCTTTATCACCGTCTAAATCGATATCCATTTCCATACTGTGATAATCTTTGGCCACGATTTGCATTGTATACGTACCTTCATATGCTGTTAGGGAGAAATGTCCATCCGCATCTGTTTCAACCGGCTCAATATTGGCGTCTTCTTTAAGTAAAACAGTGGCACCTTCAATCGGATCGCCGGTTTTTTCATTCGTTACTGTCCCGCTGATGGTCGCTTGCGGTAGTTCTTGTAATGTGAAATTCGCTGTTGCTGTGCCATCTTTTTCAACTGTTACGGACTCTTCATCCGAAGCAAATCCGTATGCTTCAGCCCGCACTGTATAATCACCGACTGCGTGCATCATGCTATATTGACCAGTCGCTGGATCCGTAGCAACCGAGCGGCCGCTTTCCAATACTTCAACCTGTGCCTCAAGCGGCAAGGCCGAAAGTTGAGCTTTTTCTTCACTCACCGATGCAGTGTCACCATTTTTGTCTGGTGACGTCTGATTGGTCACCGATGTGTCCGGAGTATCATCATTCATCGGTGTGTCTGAAAGAGCCACATTGTCGATATACCAACCGTCATACGTTCCAGAAACATCGGATGTCGCCTTAAAGCCAACAAAAATCGTTTGATCGCTGTAGTCGGATAAATCAACTTCAGCATGCTCCCATCCATCCGATTCGCCTTCGTAAGTTGCAAGTTCTGTCCATTCTTCCCCATCAGTTGAAACAACAACATAACCGAAATCATAGGGAATGATTGAAGCTAATAATTCAAATTCATACCAATGATCAAACTGTAAGTAGGATTCACCTTCCGGCAATGTAATCGGTGGCATAACGAGTGTTGCATCCATGTTGTTTGCATATTCACCATCTAAATTTGTGGCGTAGACATTATCTCCGGTATAGGCTTCTTCTGGGCCAGACGTAGGCTCACCCCATTCCCAGCTATCTTCTTCACCGAAGGACTCCCAGCCGGATGGCTTCGCTGAAAAATCTTCTTCATACCCTAGTGTAATGCCTTCTTTAATGTCTACTGTGTATTCGTCACTTGTGATTTCGTTATTGCCAAAATCATTGATCGTCCACGTGTAGGTTAATGTCTCCCCATCAATGTCTTCCCCAGAAATCGTTGCTTCATACACACCATCTTTAAAATCACCGGAAATACGATCGGCTTCAATTGTTTTTTCATCCGAATCGTCGATTTGATAATTTAGTTCAACAGACGTCACACTCGTATTATCACGGGCTTCTATTGTTAAATCTAAATCCATCGACACGTATGTCTCTGCCGGTGCTTTATGGCTATATTCCGGGGCTTCATTATCTTCTCCTTCTTTAGTTACAGCGCCTTCAATGGTGCCGAGCCCGTCCATAACTGAAGAAACAGCATCATAAGCATTGACCAATCCATAACCGTAGCCATTATTCGGCGTTTCCGGATATTCTTCATCCGTTTTTGGTATCGCCGTATTCAGCAACACTTCTTCCATATCATCGACTGACATGCCAGGTTCGACTTGGCGTAACATAGCTGCTACAGCGGACACGGCTGGTCCAGCCATTGATGTCCCATCCATATTCTCATAACTATTGCCCGGAACGGATGAGCGAATACTCACACCGGGAGCTGATATATCTGGCTTGATTTCATCGTACGGTGAAGGACCAAGCAGTGAAAAACTAGCAAGATTATCGTCACGATCTGTAGCACCTGTTGCAAATGATTCCGGATAGTTGGCAGGTGCAGCAACCGATCCTGGCCCTCCCGGATTCGTCAAATCCACATTACCTGCTGAAAATTCAGGAAAAATACCTGCATCGCGCCAAGCAATCACAACATCACGGTACCATTCATCAAGACCCGGGCCACCGCCCCAAGAATTATTGACGACATCTGGCGCCATATCGACACGTTCATTACCATCAGCATCGGTTGGAGCCATGATCCATTCAGCTGCATCGAGAAGATCTGCATCGGTTCCGCCAGCTTCTGTAAATGCTTTGACTGCAATCCACTCCGCTCCCGGAGCAACACCGACTTGATTAGATCCATCTGCTTCGCTGCCGACCATTGTGCCAGTGACATGTGTGCCATGACCGATGTCATCATAAGGTTCACTCTGATCTGCGGTTGCATCATACCAGTTAAAGTCATGATCGACGTCATCGGATGAAGCATCATAACCACGGTATTGTTCTTTCAATGCCGGATGGTCCCATTGGGCACCTGTATCGATACTCGCTACAACAGTACCTGTTCCGTCGACTCCCATCTCCCATGCCGCTGGTGCATCAACGCGATCAACATTCCACTCTATCTCCTCATCGGCATCAAGATCTGTTTTAGCGGATTCGGTTTGAACCGGTGTCAACAATTGACGCGTTTCGTTCGGAAGAATTTTTTCCACTTCAGCAAACGAGGCAATCTGTTCGGCGATGTCTTTCGTTGCAGTTACCGCCATGCCATTTACAATATGGTAAGAACGAATATTTTTAACGTTACCGTTTGCTTCTTCTTGCTCTAAAAATGCCTTGACATTTTGTTGCGATTCCAATGCTGTTTTTTTCAATTCCGATATTACAGATGAGCGTTGCATTAATTCCGTATTATAACTCGACAAATTTGCTTTAGCCGCTTTTTTACGACCTTCTTCAGCCGCTTTACCCGTATCGGCTTTGTCAGCAAATTTGATTAAAAAAGTAACTTGATCATCTGTTGCAAATTCGTCAAGCAGACGTTCGCTCAGCTTCGCTTTAGCTGTAGAATTCGAATCGTTCAAGGCGCGATACGGCTTATCATTTGCCTCTGCGCTTATGGACATTGACGGTAGCAACAGCGAAAATACCATAAGCAGTGCAGAAATCATGCTGAATGACCTTTTTCTTTTTTGCAAAATTCAAACCTCCTCTTAAAATATTAATCCATCTTGACTTCTGCAGAATCATACTAAAAAGTAAAAAGCACCTCCTTTTTGTCCGTTGTATACGCTCTTTAGCTCGCTGCTATCTTCTAAGTGTTACGGACAACTATATGCGAAAATAAATGAAAAAGGTGTCGCTATTTGTCACTATAAAATAGAATTTTCAAAATTGATAGATTAAAACTATTAATCTATTAACTCAGTAGGAACAATGGCCTGAATTTCTCTGCGACAAAAAAGCTTCGATAAGTAGGCATCACAATGTTTGATAAAGATCTGGGACTAAATTTCTAACTGCATAAAATCTAGTTTATAATTAAAAAATGCGGAAAACGACCTAGATAAAATATAAAAGAAACATAACATCGTAGGATTTAATGAATATTTAGGATATTCGCATTATTCATTTTGATATATGGTCGGTATCTTTAAATGACAAAATAAACTTTTGATCTACATTTTATTTTTCGTTGACATTTAATAGTAAAAAAAAACAAGCCTTGATTAAAAGTTAAGGCTTGTGAAGTGTAAAATAGGTTTGTGTTATTGTCGAAAAATGCGAAGCTAATCCTCTAATGGATTCAGACTCTCTTCACCAGTTAAATGAGCTATCATAGTGACAATGAGTTCAATTTCCTCATCAATATCTTTCAGGCTGGCAGTCTCAACGGGTGAATGCATATAGCGAAGCGGCAGTGATACAAGTGCAACAGGGACACCCCGTCCAGTCAGTCGCATCCGATCCGCATCTGTTCCGGTCATCCGCGGTGTTAATTCGTATTGTACCTGCATGTTTAATTGACGGGCACTTTGTTCAAGCAACTGGTTAATTTTGATATTAATCGGTGCACCCTTTGCAAGAACAGGCCCTTTTTCTAATCGAACATCACCGTGTTTCTTCTTATCAACCCCGGGATAATCGGTCGCAAAGGTTACATCAATTGCAAGGGCCATCGTTGGTTTGATACCAGAAGCAGCAAAATAAGCTCCACCCATATTCGTTTCTTCATTGACCGTACTTGCCGCATAAACCCCTACATTAATATCTTTATTAGACAGGCGGCGCAAAACTTCGGCTACAATAAACGCCCCTGTTCGATTGTCCAAGCCGCGACCAGCGATATAACGATCCATCAATAGTTCTGGTTCAGTCTTATAAACAGCTAAATCACCAATCTGCACAAACTTTTCCGCTTCCTCTTTTGATTTATAGCCGCAATCGATAAACAAATCTTCTAGCTCAAAGTCATCTTTAAGCCCGCCGTGATGCTGAGCATTGACACCGATCACGCCCGTTACAGTTCCACCGATGCCAAGCACGGTTACTTTCATCCCGACTGCAGCTTTTGGGTTGATCCCCCCCATTTTATCGAAATACAAAAATCCTTGATCATCAATTCGTTTGATAACGAGGGCAATTTCATCACAATGCCCCGCCAAGAGTACTTTAAACGATGCATTCGGGTTCAATACACCGATAGCATTTCCCGCGTTGTCTGTTCGAACTTCATCAGCGAATTTTTTAACATATTTCATCCATTTTTTTTGAATGGCCATTTCTTGGCTTGATGGGGATGGCGTTTGAAGCAATTCCATTAAAAACGCTCGGTTCGCTTCTTCCATCGTCATACCTCCTCGTTTAGACATGTTTTTCATTTTAATCATAGCAGACTTTTTTTTGAAAAGCATTTATATTTACTAAGATAAAGCGGGCGGATAAAATTTAATATAGTATAAGAAAAGGAGCGGATAAATCATGCATTTGAACGAATGGTATGATAAAGCGATGTCCAGCGACACATACATCGGGTCTATGAAACAGCATAAAGATAACCTGCTCTATATTTACGAGCAATTTCAATTACCAGAAGACGACACATTTTTTCAGAAACTTGCTGATAAACAGCTGCGTGTCATTGCTCTCACTGAAGACTGGTGCGGCGATGCTATGTTGAACATTCCCATATTACTGCGCATTGCAGAAAAAGCGGATATGCCGGTACGCATGCTGTTACGCGACGATAATCTCGAATTAATGGACCAGTACTTAACCAATGGTAAATCGCGTTCTATTCCTATTTTCATATTTATTGATGAGACAGGACAAGAACGAGCAAAATGGGGGCCAAGGGCTGCAAAAGTGCAAGCGTTCGTCGACCAATCTCGTAGCGGTTTACCACCAAAAGATGCGGATAACTATAAGGAAAAATTTCAAGAAGTCATTTCATACACTACAAACGAATTTCTGAACAATACACGTTTTTGGGATGACGTTTATCACGACTTAAAGCAAACATTGGAAAAAATTCTTTAAGGACAAAACCAAGTCAATTACAAAAATAAAACGAAATTCATCGTTTTTACGAGGACTTCGTTTCATTTATATAGGATAAAGAGACAGCTGCTTTCGGCGGGCACGCCTTTAACTTCAGCTCGTGCTATTCCCGCAGGAGTCAGCTGTCTTTCGTTTCAGTTCACATGTCAATCGTTTTGACATGGTTTAAGATTGTTTGTCTCAACCTTTGTACTAAAACAAATGAACGATCTAAGGCTCGTTTTTTAGCACCGCCATTCACCTTTAATGGTGTTATAAGCCTTTGACTGTCGATTAAGCTTCTTTTTGTGAAAAAGCAAACGAAATTTCTCATTCCATCCTGATTGATAAAAGGCTGCCTTTACAGCCTAACATCGGTGGATTCCGTCTTGACAACAGTCTTTGTCTTTTGCGGGGTAGTTAAAAATGTGCTAAAATCTTCTATTGTGTTCAATGAATCGAATAGGTATAGGAGTTGTTCAGCATGTCAGACAAATTTGTAACAGGTCAAATAGTTAAAGGAAAAGTAACCGGCATACAGCCATATGGAGCGTTTGTAGCACTTGATAATAATACGCAAGGATTGGTGCACATCTCCGAAATCACACACGGTTTTGTCAAAGATATCCATGACTATTTGTCAGTCGGTGATGAAGTCAATGTGAAAATTCTTCATATTGATGAGGCTAATAACAAATACAGTTTATCCATTCGTGCCACCGAAAAACCTCCAAAGAAAAGCGTTTCGCCTAACAGCTTAAATAAACAAAAAACGGAAACAGGATTCAATACATTAAAAGATAAATTAGAAGAATGGATTCAGCAATCAGAAGAACGCAAAAAAACATTCAAACAATAACTCCAAAAATCACGTTCTCCAACGTATTTCGATAGTAAATGAGTTGTCATGGAAAAATTCCCACTCATGAATCAATAATGACAGTACAAGGGTAGCATTAGGCTACTCTTTTTATTTTTTTCATAGCGCTATAGTTATAGCTTGCTTTTCTCCCTTTTCCTCCGTTAAAGTAAACATAGTAACAAACAGACAAGCATGAGGAGGTCTCACTTTTGACACATATATCATTTTCCTATGAAAAAGCCGATGCATTTTTTGATGATCGAGAAATAAACAAGCTCGAGCCTTTCGTAAAAACGGCACACGATATGCTGCATAGTAAAACCGGTTCCGGAAATGACTTTCTCGGTTGGGTCGACTTGCCGGAAAACTATGATAAAGCTGAATTTTCCCGAATTCAAAAGGCTGCGGCTAAAATTAGGCAAGATTCCGACGTGCTTCTTGTCATCGGCATCGGCGGATCATATCTCGGTGCCCGTGCAACGATTGAAGCGCTGAGCCACTCCTTTCAAAATTTACTCGCGGATAAAAAGCGACAAGCCCCGCAAATTCTCTTCGTCGGTAACCATATGAGTTCAACATATATACAAGATCTGTTCGATGTATTGGAAAATAAAGATGTTTCAATCAATGTCATTTCAAAAAGTGGTACAACAACAGAACCGGCGATTGCCTTTCGGATTTTTAAAACGTATTTAGAAGAAAAATACGGTCAAGATGAAGCGAAAACGCGCATCTATGCGACGACCGATAAACGCAAAGGGGCATTAAAAACAGTTGCCGATGAAGCTGGCTACGAAACATTTGTCATCCCCGATGATGTCGGCGGCCGCTACTCAGTATTAACAGCTGTCGGACTCTTACCAATCGCTGTCGCAGGTATCGATATTGAAAGCATAATGAAAGGCGCAAAGCAAGCGATGAGTGATTTGGCTGAACCGTCACTCGCTAAAAACCCTGCGTATCAATACGCGGCGGCACGAAACATTTTATACAATAAAGGAAAAACAATTGAAATGCTCATCAACTACGAACCGCATTTACAATATTTTTCCGAATGGTGGAAACAGCTTTTTGGCGAAAGTGAAGGAAAAGATCAAAAAGGAATTTTCCCGTCGTCAGCTAATTTTTCAACCGACCTCCATTCACTTGGCCAGTATATCCAAGAAGGACGGCGCGACTTGTTTGAAACCGTGCTGCACGTTCAAACACCGCGTAAAGATATAACATTCAAAGCCGCTAACAATAATGCCGATGGGCTCAATTACTTAGCAGGGAAAACAATCCATGAAATCAACGATAAAGCATTTCAAGGGACCCTTATCGCTCATACCGACGGTGGCGTGCCGAACTTAGTTGTAGACATACCGTCACTTGATGCTTACACATTCGGTTACTTAATCTACTTTTTTGAAAAAGCTTGTGCTATAAGCGGTTATCTGCTCGGCGTCAATCCATTTGATCAACCAGGAGTTGAAGCATACAAGAAAAATATGTTTGCTTTACTAGGCAAACCCGGGTTTGAAGAAGATAAAGAAGCATTGGAAAAACGGCTATAAGATTTCATTTTTTATAAAGCATGTTTACATTTTGACAAACGGGGTATATTAGAAAATGCAAGACTTTCTCGTATTCCCCCTGTTTAGCAAAGCATCATAAGGTGCTTTGCATTTTTTTTGTCTTTCCATGATAAATGCTGGATGCTTGCTTGTTCTGCTATAATAACAGTTAGACTATATAATCTGGGGGTTTATGTTCATGTGTTCATTCGATGTCGTACATAACCGACAACATACCCGTTCAGTCAAATGGGATATGTTAGAATCGGTGTTCCAAACGAAAGATGTCTTACCGATGTGGGTGGCGGATATGGATTTTTCAGCACCCCACGCTGTCAATGAAGCATTAAAAAAACGCGTGGAGCACGGAATTTATGGCTATACGATCGTCGATGATGCGGTCAAACAAGCGATTGTTCATTGGATTAGCAGCCGCCACGGTTGGGAAATCAAACCAGATTGGCTATCGTTCAGTCCGGGTGTTGTAACCAGTTTAAATATCGCCATTCAAACTTTTACAGAACCAGGCGATGGCGTTTTGATTCAGCCGCCGGTTTATACACCTTTCTTTAATATTATTGAGCAACACGGCCGCCAGATCATTAAAAATCCACTCATACAAAAGAACGATTACTACGAAATTGACTTTGCAGATTTTGAAGCCAAGCTACAACAAGGGGTCAAAGCATTTATGCTTTGCTCGCCGCACAACCCTGTTGGTCGAGTCTGGAGCAAAGAGGAATTAAAAGAAATGGCAAGGCTTTGCCGTAAATATGATGTTTTAATATTAGCCGATGAAATTCATTGTGATCTGTTGTATCCAGGTGAAAGACATATTCCGATCGCCTCACTTTCTGAAGATATTGCGGATTTGACCGTCACATTTATGGCACCATCGAAAACATTTAATCTCGCCGGATTGCAGGCATCCTACATCATTACTAGCGACGAAAGAAAGCGCAGCAAACTGGAAAAAACGCTTAAAAAACAAGGGCTTGGCATGCTCAATACTATGGGCAATATCGCTATGGAAACAGCCTATCTACACGGAGCAGCATGGCTTGATGAATTCCGCAACATTATGCAAACAAACAAGAACTATGTGATTGATATGTTGCATTCGCATACCGATGTATTGAGGGTCACTCGTTCGGAAGGCACTTATTTATTATGGATTGACTGCAGCGGAATGCAATTAGATGCCGAGGCGCTAGAAACATTTATGATCAAAAAAGCCAAGGTCGGGCTCAACCCTGGGAAATCATATGGGGAAGAAGGCAAATCGTTCATGCGCATGAATATTGCCTGCCCTCAATCAACGCTTGAAGAAGGTGTTAAAAGAATTATCACAGCTGTCAACAATCATTAGTGACAAACGGAAAATACGCTTGGACAATTTTCCAGGCGTTTTTCCTTTAACTATTCCTCTTCTTCTTCACCATTTAACTGCGTTGGATCACTCGGCGATTCCATCGACTCTTTTTTACCCGTCGCTTTTATTTCGCCGCAGGCAATCCGCTCACCCGCATCACCGCCGGGTTGGCTTACACCATCGTCCTGATCTGAATGAATAACAAGCGATGTCCCGTCGCCCCGCAAAATAGATTTTTTCCCTTCTAAAAGCGTCGCATCGTTCAACATCACTTCCGCCTCAACGCGCCCATCCGAATCGGCTTCAACATTGGGTAAATCACCTAAATGCGAACCATCAGGATGCATCAGCCCGTGCTCTTTTCCTTCAGGATTAAAATGACTTCCAGCACTTTTAAAATCGGGGCCTTCGCATTTCGGATATTCGTGCACATGTATCCCGTGAAAACCTGGATCAAGCCCTTCTAATTCTAATTTCACTTGTACACCATCCGCTTGCTCTGCCAAAGCTGCTGTTCCGATCATATCCCCAGAGGCATTATACATATCGATCGTTCGAGGAGATGCTCCGTTCGCTTGACAAGCTGCTAACCAAACAAAAAGCAACACTATCATCCATAAACGCATCTGCTAATCCCCTTTTTATGCTACTTTTTGCGCTTGCCAGTAAAAATATTCAACGGCTTTACATAAATAAAAAAGTCCCTTGTAACCTAAGGGACCAAACTAAAATCTACTTGTGCACATCATCTTCATCAAATGGATCATAATTCTCTTCATCCGAATACAGTTGATCGAAATATCGCTCTTCTTTTTTCGACTTTTTATAAAAAAAATACATCGTTGCTAAGGCACCTATCATAAAAATAACGAGCGATATAAAAGCTGGGATATATTCCGACTTGTCTTCTGGAAAATAAAGAAATTCCATCGTTGTTTCACGCCTTTCTCGTTTAGTATAGCAAATCTTAACTATTTCCTAAACCCTTGTGGCAATTTGTTCGCCAAGTTGCCACATTTTTGGCACAATAATAGCAAGGAGGTTTTTTTATGGACAACTTAAACAATGGCGAAATCGTCCGCGCCCACTACAATTCGGGCACTTACATAGGAAAGATTATTGAAGATCGAAAAGACCGCTATTTAATCGAAGTATTAGCGGTTGAAAAACACCCGCTTCAAGGCGATATACACAATCCGGGTAAAGTGGATGGCGTTTTTTTCCACGAACGAAAAGCATTAGCCTATCATGAAAAAATGAATGTAAAAAAACCCGCGGTTAAACCGTATACAGAAGCTGTTCCCAACTACGCTGAATCGCTTAAGCAAGCCGTCTTTCATTTAAGAGAAAAGCTCCAAAAAGAAGATTCCGATTTCAACCGAGCGGCGTTGCAATGCTTAGACAACTTGGAAGCAAATGTTTACAAAAACATTTATGACAAATAAACCGTCGAGTATGTGAAAAAGCCCATCGTGCATTAATGACTCGATGGGCTTCTTCTTTGCTTATAATAAAAAATGCATATGATATTCTGTGAAAACTTGACTCGTCATCAAGCATTTGGATTAGCAAATCAGTAACGATTCGACAGCCCGGTAAACAGAATCCAGACATTTGCCTGTTATTCACCGAGATGTTCTTTGAGGACGCCTGCCACACCTTCCATGGCTTCTTCCTCGTCCCCGCCGTTAACCGTAATTTTTACTTCCGCGCCTTTTGGAATACCTAGCGACATAACACCCATAATCGATTTTAGATTGGCGGACTTGTCATTATAAGTAATTTCAATATCTGACTCATACTGTCCGGCTTTATTAACAAGCAGTGTCGCTGGACGCGCGTGAACACCGGTGTCTGCTGTAATAGTAAATGTTTGTTCCTTCACTTTGCCTCATCCTCCAAAAACTTCTATGTTATTGTTCAAGCGTCTATAAGTGAAATGCTGAACCAACCCTATTATATACAAATATAGACGTTTTGGAAACCCATATCTTTGCCTAATTTGTCTTCAACCATCCGTTATGATACGTTTATCTTAAAAGATTATACATTTGGAGGTTGAAAAACGATGAGCGTCCATATTGGTGCCAAAAAAGGCGACATTGCCGATAAAATTTTATTGCCAGGAGATCCACTCAGAGCAAAATATATCGCAGAAACGTTTCTTGACAATGTTTCCCAATATAACCATATTCGCGGTATGTATGGTTATACCGGTACATATAAAGGCGAGCGGATATCTGTCCAAGGAACCGGAATGGGGGTTCCTTCAATCGCTATTTACATCACAGAGCTCATGCAAGAATACGATGTACAAACATTGATCCGTGTCGGTTCTTGCGGCGCGATTCAACGTGACATTAATGTGCGCGACATCATTTTAGCTCAAGGGGCCACGACCGATTCCCAAATGAACCGGATGATTTTCCAAGGTATCGATTATGCACCGATTGCTGATTTTCACTTGCTAAAAAAAGCATATGATATAAGTGAGGAAAAGGGAACGACTCCTTGGGTTGGAAACGTGTTCACAAGCGATATGTTTTACCGTGATAATGCTGAAGAAACGCATGCATTACTCGCGCAATATAAGGTGCTGGCGATTGAAATGGAAACAACGGCCTTATACACATTAGCAGCCAAATTCGGACGTCAAGCTCTGTCAATTCTCACGGTTTCCGATCATGTATTGACAGGGGAAGAAACAACGGCAGAAGAAAGACAAACGACGTTTAATGAAATGATGGAAATCGCCTTGGAGACAGCGATTCATTAGAACATTAAAGTTAAACGTAAACTCGTCATTTCACTGAGGATGATGCTATGAAAACGATTCGACCGATCGATCTTACATTTGGAGCGATTTTCGTTTGCATGATGGGGATTGGCGCTAATATTGCAGTATGGTTCCCATTCCTTGTTGTGCCAATCGGCGGAGCAGCTGTTCCGTTATCGCTACAAACATTTTTCGCTATTTTATCGGGTTTAATTCTTGGAAAAACGCGCGGAACTCTCGCTATGATAGCCTATATCTTCATCGGTGTTTCCGGGGTACCTGTATTTGCCGGAATGACAGCGGGCCCTGTACAGCTGATCAGTCCTACGGGGGGATTTATTTTATCATTTGTCATCGTCACGTTTACAGTCGGATCAATCGTCGAGAAAGTAAAAAAACTGTCTTTACCATTATGCATATTCGCCAGTATAACCGGCTTCATCTTTAACTATTTGATCGGTGTAACCTATATGTATGTCGCTATGAAACTATGGTTGGATATAGATATCACTTACATCACCGCATGGGCCGGAATGCTTCCTTTTTTGCTCAAAGATGCACTCCTTTCGCCTCTTGCAGGCGTCTTTGTAGATCGTCTGACAAAACGCATTCCTGTAAAATGGCAGAAGACAGCATGACGCTTTTGAAATAAATGCAAAAAGAAAAGAGAGGTAAATAAATAAAACGAAGTTCATCGTTCTTTTACGAAGGACTTCGTTTTTGTTTTGTATCGTTTATGTAGAAATAAGGTTGGCTTACACCCCATATGCTTGCCTTCCGCGAACACGGCTCAATTTGACAAAAAGAGCCCCTTTTATTATTTACTGATGACACTCTTATTATATAAGGAATATATCATGAACCATCATTTGAAAATAAAACACCGAAAAAAGATATTGCTTTTGAAAATATATCACCATTAACAATAGCTGTTGTTTCTTAAAAACAAAAAACGGACTGAAGCAAAACTTTGATTGATTCAATCCGTTCTTCTATTTTAGGCTGTCTTTCATCGGTTGCCTATTTAAAGCTCGTTTTGTTTAGCCGCCGATAGCGCCTTAACTTGTCGTCATTTGTTCCCGAAATACTTGCAATGTATCGTTTTCGTTTAACGTCTTCATTGTTTCTTCAGTTAGCTCTCCATCTCCCATTTCAATGATATAGACATCCAATTCTTTTTTACCCCATTCGGCATAAACGTCTTCAACCGTCGGAAAATACAAATCAATTTTGTTACCAGTGATTGCCTCACCTTTATCCGCGACAACACCGTATCCATATCCAGGGATAAACATGATTGTTCCAAGTGGATAAACATCTAAATCAGCGGCAATCGTAGAATATAAATCTCGTTTCACTTCAATTCCAGAATAAGTTAAGCCATATTGCGGATGATCTGGGGTTTTACCCGTCGATTCAACACCTGCCGTATACCCGGTCGCGATAACCGTTTCAGTTGGATATTGTTCCAAGTCAATCGCTTCTTCTAAAGTTTGCAGGCTTTCAACCTGCTCACTGGAAATATACCGTTTTCGTTGCTTTTTTGTATTGGGCTGCTTCTGTTCCAAGGCTATTTCTCTATTTTCCCCATGATGATGCATGTCCATAGCAAATACACGGTGATCCTTTTCCAACCAAGTCTGTATATCGGCGATCGTCAAATTCGTTATAAATGAAAAGGTCGTATAAACGGCCCCTAAAAACAACAATGTCATGCCGGCTCTACGGAAAAAATGAATAAATGTCATGGATAACACCTCTCTGGATGTCATCCTTTCCAACCGAGTTTTATTTTATTCATTTTTTCCTAAAAACGCTCGGCTAGCTAAAACATACGATAACCGCTCTTACGAAGATAGCGGATCACAATACCGGAAACGATCGTGCCGATGAAACCGGATAAAAAGACAATATAATCAAACCAACCGATGCTGATCAGACGCTTCCAGGCTGTTGTGAAGGCTTCTTTTGGATTCGTAAAATATTCAATCGTTGAAATACCATCAATCATCATAATCATAATAAATATGTACAGAAATGACATCAGCCATGTCCGACGTAACAACATATTTAAAATGAATGCTAGGCCAAAAAAGATGACAAAAAATAAGATAATTTCTACAAAACCTTGTATCAATGCTCAAACCTCGCTTCTATATGGGAATGTAACCTAGAATTATTTTAGCGCAACGTAAGAAAAAAGCAAAGACAATCGCTTTTGTCTTTGCTTGCTATCCTAATATAATATGTTGAATTTCCCTTTTCGCATCATCAATCCTAAACCACCGAGTTTAAACAAATAACGGTTGTCAATGACTTTTTTCATAAATGTTGCCGGCCAGCCAAATAATTTAAAGTTATTGAATATTACGCCTATCGCATCATCGTGGCCGAGCGAAGCAACGGTACCGCGCAATTTCGGTTCAAAATCCTCCATCTCACCACCGGATATGAAAGCTTTAATATTATGCGCCGCTGTTTCCGCTTCTTGAATAGCGATTTGTGCTGTTGGTGGATATGGTCGTCCTGTCTCAGGATTCATAACGAGCGCACAATCACCGACAACAAAAACATCATCATAATCCGGTGCTCGCATATCTTTTTGTACTTCCACTTTTCCACGATTTGTTGCAAAACCTGACTGTTCAACAATTGAATTAGCGCGAACACCTGCAGCCCAAATCGTGGTCAATGTCGGTATTTCTTCTTGTTTACCATCTTTTTCATAGACAACACGATCAGCATGACATTCTTTTAACATCGCTCCAGTAATGAATTCGACACCGCGTGATTCTAACGATGTCATAGCGTATTCGACAAGTTGCGGGTCAAACCCTGGTAAAATAGTCGGTGCTCCTTCAATATTAATAAGACGGACTAAACCCGGATCAATATCGTATTCTTCACATAGTTCGGGAATGCGGTTGGCTAATTCGCCGACAAATTCCGCACCTGTAAAACCACCGCCGCCAACGACAATATTCAAATGCCCCGGATGTTTATCAATTTCATTATGATATTGGGCAAAAGTATAGTCTAAATGTTCTCGAATTAAACGCGCGCTATTGATATTATTGATCGTAAACGCATTTTCTTTTAAACCTGGAATACCGAATGTCGCTGCTTCAAAACCTAGGCCAATGACCAGAATATCATAATCCACTTGACCGTTTTCCAGTTTGACCTTTTTCTCTTCAGGTTTAATCGCCACAACCGTATCTTCAATAAAATTGACACGGTTCATATTAACAACATTTTTCAATGGTATACGAGTCCGATCATGATGCAACGTTCCCGCTGCATTTTCGTGAAGCCATGTTGTCTGATAATGATAATCGTGCTTATTGACGAGCGTAATGTCAGCCTCGTTAACCCCGAGCAGCTTCTGCAGTTTGACCGTTGTCATGATTCCTCCGTATCCTGCTCCCAAAATAACAATATGCGGATTATTCCTCACTCTCTCATCACCCATCTGTTCATTCTTAGTTCATATTAACGATTCGAGTTTGTGATGTATTTCACTAAAGACACCATATTAAACTATGACATACGGCTGTCATATGTTTCACAAGATGTCATAATTTTTTCATCCAAATGTAATCGAATCGTAATATGTTTATTCATTCACCATGGTAGCTCTTTTCCTTTTTTGTTGCAACCCTTCATAAAAATTTTGCAATTTTCTTATCATTAAGTTTAATCACGAACAAACATTTTCGTTGCAAATCATGTTACAATCTGTTCGGAAAGAAAGTGATTCATAGCGCATGGCTCACCCTGCGCAAACTACAATTGGTGGTAAACAGGAGGATCAAATTTGGGAAATACGTCAACAGCAAAAGAAAATCAACGAAAACGCATAGGACTCTTGATTGGCATTTTATTAATCGCCTCTAATTTAAGAGTTCCTTTAACAGCTGTCGGGCCGTTATTGCCCTCTATTCGTGATGATCTCGCTATCAGCAGCACATCAGGCGGAAGTTTAACGACGCTGCCGTTATTAGCCTTTGCTATTTTGTCTCCATTTGTGCCGGCGATTGCCCGTCGCTTTGGCACGGAACAGACGATTTTTTATGCCTTCATCGTCCTAACCATTGGTCTGATCGTTCGTTCGCTTGATGGTGTAACATCCGTATTCGCCGGAACTATCATTCTTGGATTAGCGATTACATTCGGCAATGTCTTGTTGCCCAGTTTAGTCAAAATGAAATTCCCGTTGAAAATTGGTTTATTAACAGGCCTCTACGCTGTTTTTATGAATATCTTTGGGGCTTTAGCTTCTGGTATGAGTTTACCATTGTCACGCATTTCTGGCTGGGGTTGGAGAGGATCATTAGCTTTCTGGTCGTTTCTCTCGATCGTAGCGATAATATGCTGGATTCCGCAACTTAAGAAAAATGCTCATTCATCACGTCGAACAACTGCAACACAAAATTCTCAACAAAATATATGGAGGTCTCCATTAGCATGGAATATCACGGTGTATATGGGCACACAATCCTTAGTGTTTTATACATTTATTACATGGTTACCCGATATTCTAAGCAGTTATGGCTACTCATCCGATACAGCGGGCTGGTTGCTATCGCTTATGCAATTTGCCTTTATTCCGTTTACATTTATCGTTCCGATTATTGCCGAAAAGATGACAGACCAAAAATTATTAAGTGCCTTAACCGGAATATTAGTTATCTTAGCTACCGGCGGACTGATCAGCGGACATTCTGTACTTATTACGATAGCGGTCATATGTATCGGTGCTGCTTGTGGTTCAGCGTTTAGCTTGTCGATGATGTTCTTTTCGTTACGAGCAAATGATGCGCACGAAGCCTCTCGAGTATCTGGAATGGCGCAGTCGGTTGGCTATTTAATCGCAGCGGCAGGACCGGTTCTTTTAGGTGCTCTATACGATTCGACAGCCGATTGGATTCTTCCGCTTTTTACAATAAGCATTATCGGCGTTATACTGACCGTCACAGGATTCGTATCGGGAAAAGATCAAAAAATCTCCGTCTTTTAAACATAAAATCTTGCATCGATAATCAAAACATGTTTGAACCGAACTTTATACGTCAACAAGGCTAACTTCCTTTTCGAAAGGGCGATCTTGACGCTTTGCAATCAAATATGAACCCCCTTAGTACACACAATCTGTTCGTATATGGTATTATGATGATGACATTCCATTTGATTAGACAATTGGGGGTAATGCCATGTCAGATAAAGTTTATGATATCATTGTCATCGGCGCTGGCCCTGCTGGGTTATTCACTGCGTTTTACTGCGGCATGCGCCAGGCGAGTGTTAAGATCATTGAAAGTTTGCCACATACCGGAGGGCAATTAACAGCCCTTTATCCGGAAAAATATATATACGATGTTCCCGGTTTTCCGAAAGTACGCGCCCAGGATCTTATTGACAACTTAGAAGAACAATGCAAACTATTCGATTCGGAGCTTGTTCTCGGACAATCCATTGAAACGGTCGAACGACGCGAAGATAACACGTTTAAACTAACAGCTAATACAGGAGATGTGCATTACAGTAAAACGATTATTATTACAGCAGGAAATGGCGCATTTCAACCCCGCCGCCTGAAAATCGACGGCTGCGAGAAATTTGAGGGAACGAACCTCCACTATTATGTTAATGATATAAATCAATATAAAGACCAACACGTTCTCGTATTAGGTGGAGGTGATTCGGCCGTAGACTGGGCGCTTATGCTTGAACCGATTGCCAAAAAGGTAACTCTTGCCCATCGAAGAAACACATTCCGAGCTCATGAATATAGCGTTGAACAACTAAAAGCTTCAAGTGTTGAGATTTTAACACCATTTGTTGCCTCAGATATATCAGGTGAAGACAGAATTGAAAAAGTTCTGCTTGAAGAAGTCAGAGGTGATCGACAAATCGAACTCGATGTCGATTATGTCCTTTGCAACTACGGATTTGTATCCACACTCGGTCCAATCAAAGACTGGGGGCTGGAGATTGAAAAAAATAGCATCGTCGTCAATAGCAAAATGGAAACAAATATTCCGGGCATCTACGCAGCAGGAGACATTAATACATACCCTGGAAAAGTCAAATTAATCGCCACTGGTTTTGGCGAAGGACCGACTGCTGTCAACAATGCAAAACAGTATATCGATCCGAAAGCACGCATCCAGCCAAAGCATTCGACCGCCATGTTTTAGAACAAAAAGCGCCGATCTTGATCGACCAGCAAATCAAGATCGGCCTTTTTTTATACAATGATGAACCCCGATCATTAACACGCTCCGTATCTCCATCAAATAAAAAAAGACTTGGTGATAGTTTCACCAAGCCGCTTTCTTGCGGGGGATACACGAAATGCCTCTTTAACATTTTTCCGGTGTACCTGCGTAATCCTTTGCTCTAAACGATGATCCACAACCACAATTGACGATAGCATTAGGGTTGTCAATAGAAAAACCGCCACCCATCATGTTTTGTTTGAAATCAATCGTCGTTCCTTCAATAATCGGTATATCTTGTTTGTTAATGACAACAGGAACCCCTTTAATCGTATCGACCATATCCAATTCTTCATTCACATCGTAGTCAAAACCGAGCGAATACGATAGTCCACTGCAACCCCCACCTTTGATACCGAAGCGCAGCCGAACATTTTCATCTTCTTCTTTCATCATTTCTTTGACCTGGTGAGCCGCATCATCCGTCAGTTCAATAACCATCATCCATACCTCCTTATTTTGATCGGTCGATAAATTGTTATTTATAGTATACTAACAGCTTTTCCGTGATTCAAGCTAAAATGACTAGCCGTTTTCAATCCAAAGTTAACAAACAGTAGAACGGCTCATGTCTTCAACGCTACACCTTTTTTATCAAGTGCCGCATATATTTGTTGCAAACGTGGAATCCCTTCTGCCACTAATTCGTCATCTACAAAAACAACCGGCCAAAACCATTCCTCAGTGAAGATTCGGTTAACCAATTGTTCATGCTTCTCAATAGCAGGGGGATGGTCGATATCAATATACTCATATACAATTGCATCATCGGCATATTTTCTACCAATAGCCGCCTGAAGCCATTCATACGTATCTTTTGATCCGGGGGCTCCAACGCAGCTTGCACATATTTGTTCGGCTCCATAAACCGTTATTGTAATCGGTTCCATTTGCTTCCCTCCTTAGTGCAATTAGAATGTAACTAAAATCATAATCACTTTCATTTTACAAAAATACCGATTAAAGATAAAATAAAATTAACCTACACCAATCATGTTAGTTCTTATGAGAAATAGATTTCTTCATTAGGTATACGAAAGGAGAAGATGCATCATGCGGGAACAAGTACAAGAAGTACTGGACAAATTACGCCCCTTCCTGCTGCGCGATGGTGGTGATGTAGAGCTGATCGACGTTGATGAAGACGGCATTGTCCTTCTTCGTCTAATGGGAGCCTGTGGCAACTGCCCGAGCTCAACCATTACATTAAAAGCCGGCATTGAACGGGCGCTGATGGCCGAAGTTCCCGGTGTAACCGAAATCGAACAAGTCTTTTAAAACCATTTGGTTAAGCAGACATCACGTGATGTCTGCTTAATCTTTAGCTATTTTTCAAGCGGCGATAAAGTGACAGGCGTTTTCGGACCGTTTCCATACAAGACGCCTTGCAAATTATCCAAACATAATGTCACCATGTTTGTACGCGTTTCTACCGATGCTGAGCCGATATGCGGTAAACAGACAACATTATCCAGCTCTAACAGCGGATGATCCGCACGAATCGGTTCCGTCTCAAACACATCGAGCCCCGCTGCGGTAATGTCTTTTTGCTGTAATGCTTCGTATAATGCTTCTTCATCCATGACCCCACCGCGCGATGTGTTGATAAAAATCGCTGTTGGTTTCATTTTCTGAAAAGCGTCGCGATTAAACATATGCACTGTCTCATCAGTTAATGGAACCATGGATACAACATAATCGGATTCTCGCAACAATTCATCAAATGTCACATATGTAGCATCCAGCGCTCGTTCAGCTTTATAATTGCGGGATCGGTTATGGTACAAAATCTTCATCCCGAATCCCTTAGCCCGCCTTGCCACCGCTTGGCCAATCCGCCCCATGCCGACAATGCCGATTGTTTTATGGTGAATATCGGTTCCTGCTAATAAAAAAGGCGACCAATTGCGCCAGTAGTCACGCCGTATTAAATCATTCGCTTCAACGATTCGACGTGCTGTTGCCATCAATAAAGCTAGCGTTAAATCAGCTGTTGTTTCCGAAAGAACATCGGGCGTATTCGTCACAACAACACCTTTAGCATGAGCTGTTTCAACATCGATGTTGTCATAACCGACGGCCAAATTAGCGACCACCTTCAATCGTCGCCCTGCTTCCAGCAGTTCATCATCGATCTGCTCAGTCAACATGCATAACAATCCGTCTGCATGCTGGATTTCCTCAAGCAACACATCACGCGGAACAGGTTCATCTTCTTTATGCCATACGCGAAAGTCAAACTTTGACGCATATGGCTCAAGCAAATATTCTGGCAGTTTCCGTGTAATATAGACACGTGGTTTTTGCACTTCCTCTTCCCCCCTGTTGATTTTCTATAACCAGTGTAACATAGGAATGTGAAGTAATTGCGGATCGACGCCAACCAATTTGAAAAACATCCTTAATTTCGCCTCATAATCTATTTGCTGATTGCAGAGCTTTATTAAGTCGTCAAATAACATTGATGGGTTCGTGTGCAAAAATCCTTGCCCAACAAGATCAAATAGGTGAACAGGAAAGAGCAAGCGGGCATATAACAACCGCAATCCAAAGACAGACAACGGGTGCACTTGTTGATATTCCTGCAAAAACTGAACAATTTCTCCCGCTGCTGAATCTAAATTATGATTAAGCAATCGCGCACGAATGTATTCAGCCAAATCACGTGCCGGATGATCGTACACAAAATCAACAGGCCACAAAGCAGGTTGTAACAATTGACCGGTATAACGATGAAAGCAGATCGTTCCTTGATCATGTTCATGAAAACGATTGTCCTGTTCGCTTTCTTGAACATATTGGATTGCATTTTCACTCATCCCGATCATATAAGGGAGCATATTCATAACATTCTCATAATAAGCTGAAGGATGTTTTTTTGCTTCTTGAGCAGCTTTTGTTTCATAAACAGTCAATTTGTTGATCCATAATTCTTTCCATTTGCCATAGCTTGATATTTTCTTCGGTTCAAACGGATACGTTGAACCTATTGCATGAAATGCAGCCAATTGTTGACCGTGGGACATCGTTGTATCATGTTGGAATTGGGCCGTTTTTAATACTAAATACACTTGACCATCATACGCTGTAAGCCACTCCCCATTGACATTCGGAATGGGAACGAAGGTATGCGTATAGCCATTTTCCACTAAGTATTCGGCCAATGCCGCCTGTTCCATATGGATGACTTCCTTGTTTTTTACTTCAATGATAAGATAGTAGTATTCACCGTCCATACAAATCGTTTTTTCATCTACGACCGTCTGTTCTTTTAGCCGGATAGCGTATTGCTCACCAAGCAAGTTTTTCACCATGATCCCTCCACACTTGATCTATATTATTATATGTAGAGGGAAAATAATAAAGAAGAGGTGATAACAATGAGTAAAAGCGACGTGGAAAAAAAAGCACGAGAATGGCTGTACGAACGCGGTGTTACATTACATGATATCGCCGAGCTCGTTTATTACTTACAGGCGAAGTATCATGACGATCTCACCATGGAAGATTGTTTATACAATGTTGACTGTGTGTTAGCGAAACGTGAAGTACAAAATGCTATTTTAACGGGGATTCAACTCGATAAACTAGCTGAGGCGAACAAACTGGAAGAACCATTGCAAAAATTGATTGAAACCGATGAAGGCCTCTACGGTATCGATGAAATCATCGCCTTTTCCATCGTGAATGTCTATGGATCGATCGGTTTTACGAATTATGGTTATATTGACAAACAAAAACCCGGCATATTAAAAGACCTAAACGATAGATCTACAGGCGAATGTCATACGTTTCTCGATGATATTGTCGGTGCTATCGCCGCCGCTGCATCAAGCCGGCTCGCCCATGCTGCTGCAGATGATGAGCAAGATGACTAAACTCGGAACAGGCGAATCTTTCCTACATCCGCCTGATCCATTCATGCAAATTTTGCACATGATATGTCGGCTTGGTTTCCAGCTGCAAAAAGTCGTCATATGAAGTCAATCCTGTAAATGTCAGCAATGTATCCACGCCGGCATTCATCCCTGCCATAATATCCGTATGAAAGTTGTCGCCGACCATTAATGTTTTTTCTTTCTCGACATGAAGAACATTAAGCGCTTCTTCCATAATGATCCGTTCGGGCTTACCGATAACAATCGGTTCTACCCCTGTTGAGACCGTCAACACTGAAGCCAATGCGCCGTTGCCGGGAAGAAGCCCACGCTCAGTCGGTATGGCGATGTCTCCATTGGTTGAGATAAACGTTGCACCGTCACGAATGGCTAAAGCAGCCTTGGCATATTTGTCATAATCAATTGCCCGGTCAATCCCAAACACGACATAGTCACATTGTTTTTCCGTCAGTATTAAGCCTTCTTGTTCTAAAGCCGTGTGCAACCCATCTTCCCCAATAACGAAACAACGAGCGCCTTCTTTCTGCTGGCTGATGTATTTTGCCGTCGCGATGCTTGAAGTGAAAATACGATCCGGTGTTGCGGCAATTGCCATGCGATTCAATTTATCAGCTACCAATTCTGGGGTACTTGAAGAATTATTCGTTAAAAACAGATGCGGAATTCCTTTATCATTTAAAGTGTCAATAAATTCAGCTGCCCCTTCGATAGGTTCTGATCCACGATACATCGTCCCATCCAAATCAATTAAATAACCTTCATAATGTTTCACTTCTACATTCGTTCCTTTCATGTTCTATCACGTGCCTTCTTTGGTTTGGAAATCGTCCATTTGCAATAATGATCGCCTTGTGTAATACAATTGTGGTGTTGAACATCACTCGAAGAAAAAATATTGGCAAACACCTTTTTTTCATTGCTACACACTTGTCTGTATTCGGCAGCTATATTGGCAATCGGACAGTTAAAATGCTTAATTTCATAGCCGCCGTCAGACATAGGTTCGACCTCAACCATATATCCCTTTTCATCTTGAATTCGAGCGACTTCGGCCACTTTTTCGTCAAAGTCTGTTGACTGAATGCGTTTAGAGAATTCCTTTTTTTCGCGTTTCATTCGTTGTTTCAACAAAGCATTGACTGCCTGCTTACCTTGTAAATCCTCCAGATCGTGCAAAAGTTCAACCGGCAAGGTTTCATATTGATTCGGGAATGTATCATGTCCTTTTTTTGTTAGTGTAAAAACATGATACGGACGTCCGAGATTCTGTTTGATCGTCTTTCGTTTAACAAAGCCTTGACGTTCCAATTCATTAATGTGGCGCCTGACTGCTGTTTCGGAAATTGTAAAGTATTGCATGATATCATCAATGGTTGGCTCTTGATCTTTTTTTAAGATATTCAATAACTTTTGCTTTGTCGGTGTTCGTTTGATCATTGCGATCACCCTTATCAATCATTCATTAACAAATGTATTAGCCACACCGAGTTCATTGTTTAAATATGAACGAATATGATGACTAAAAGATGCGAGAGTCGGTTTTTGCTTCATTAATCTTTGTTTCACTTCGTTATGGTCGATGGTAAGGTAATGTTTAACAATCATTTGTCTCAATTCTATCACATCTTTATAACTAGCTTCTTCATTTGGCGGCAAAACACGCTCATCTACCAAAATATCGATAATATCGGTATAGCTGCCAGGATCGCGCATAATGAAACCATCAATCATCATGTTGCCTACATCAAGGATTGCCTCTGCCAACATATGTACAATCCGTTCCAAGGCAAGTTTTTGCAAACGTGAAGTAAATGCACCTTCGTTAACTTCTTCCAAAAGACCATCGATATAATCAAGCGTTTTCTCAATTTTCCTTCGTTCAACAAAATACATAAATGCACCCTCCATAACCATGTTCTTTAGTTCTATTTTACCATGAAGATCATGAAAACATGGCAATGATCACTATAACAACATTTAATAAATCCACTCACTACCATGATAAAAAGAGGTAGATGAAATTTCAATGTTTATAAGCTACGATAGATTCATACACCTCATACAACACGAGTTAATCATTACAAGAAAAACCGACTCATTCCCTACCAGATAGGATGACTTTTCATGGTTTTCTCGTCATTTTTAATAAAATTTTTGCACTGTAATGGTATAGTAGAGATAATACGTATTTTGCAAATGTTTTGAAAGGATGAGAAAGATGAATAACACAAAAATATCACTTCTCGACATGGATGCAACAAAAATAGCTTGCGATATTCTTAAAGGTAAAACGACTAGTGAGGCGGTTGTTCGCACTTACATCGCTCACATAAAAAAAGTAAATCCATCATTAAACGCCATGGTTGAAGATCGTTTTCACGATGCCTTGCTTGAAGCCAAAGAATTGGATGCACACAATCCAAGTAAAAGAAAAGGTAAGTTATACGGCGTCCCGATCAGCGTCAAAGAAGCATATGATGTCAGAGGGATGAAAACGACAGGCGGTTTGATCAATCGACACGACATCGTCGCTAAACACGATGCAGAGGTTGTCGCAAAACTAAAAAAAGCTGGTGCGATCGTTCTCGGAAAAACGAATACACCAGAATTATGTTTTTGCCAAGAGACGGAAAATAAATTGTATGGCCGGACCAACAACCCATGGGATATAACAAGAACATCCGGTGGGTCAAGCGGTGGTGAAGGATCATTGCTCGCTGCAGGCGGGGTCGCAGCGGGAATAGGCTCTGACATCGGCGGATCGATTCGTTTTCCCGCCCATTTTAACGGTGTTGTCGGCTTCAAACCGGGAAACGATCAGGTTTCGGCGCAAGGGCATTTCCCTCCCACTACGATTCCTCAACAACAACGGATGCTCGGCATAGGTCCGATGGGAAAGTCCGTCCGAGATATGCGATTGTTATACAATATTATCGCTAAACAACCGGCACCTGACCGAGTGATTGAGGACTTTCATGTTCATGTTCTGCCACCGAAGACAAACTATCCGTTATCGCCGAAAACATCTAACATTCTAAGCAACATAACCACATTTCTTCACGATGCGTTTGGGGCGACACCTGCGATTCCACCATATTTTCACGAGAGTGCACTACTTTGGCAAGAGATCATGTCGATCGATGGAGCGAAAACGATTCAAAGGATTGCGTTTAAAAATGATCGATCCCAACCGCTTGCTGCTTACATTAAGGAAAGAACATTCCGGACGGCATCAGTACACAAATATTTATCCTGGGCTATCACGGGAGCATCATTTTTCAAGCCATCGGCCAAACGACGCCAAAAAATCAACGCTATGCTAAAACAAGGGGATAAAGAACTTGTTTCTTATTTACAAAAGCGGTTGCTCATTTTTCCGGTCTATCATACAGGTGCATTAACGCATGGAAATGTTTACCGAGAAATTTTCTCGATTAAGAAAACTTTTTTTACAATACATGCCTTACGTTGCCTATGCCAATGTATGGGGGTTACCGTCATTAACCGTTCCCGTCGGTACCGATGAAAATGATATGCCAATCGGTGTACAAATCATAAGCAGCAATGGAAATGAAGAGGCTATTTTCCAACTGGGAGAAGTGATCGAAAAAGAGTATCGAGGATACCGCCGCTGCACTATGATGGATTGAAATTTTAAACGCATACATCCTTTCATATCCGATTAAACTATATTCGTGAAAGGATGATACCAATATGGGAAAAAAAGACGACAAAAAGTTTGCGGATTTCTCCAATGCCCGAAGCTTACACAATGAACTCATTCCCGAAGAATTTCCAGAAGGAGCATTTGGGGAACCGTTCAGGGTGGACAAGCGAGCTTACAGCAAATCATCTCCATGGAAAGAAGGTCAGCGTCGTTTAAGCGCTTTTGTTTATCCGGATAAAGAACAGCACGAAGATTTACCACGACAAGCTCCTGGTGCCCACCCTACCCACGATGAACCAGACGATTAACAACGCGAACAAAAAAGCAGTAGCGCTTAGGAGCTGCTGCTTTTTTGTTTACGGATCCACTTTTTTCAATACAAAATACGCACATCCAAAATTGCAGTATTCATACAAATAATCATCCAATGCACTTATTTTCGAGTCAAACCGCGCTTTTGGATGACGATCATGGTAAAAACCTTTCAAACGAAGTTGATCGTAGCCCCAATCGCCAACAATATAATCATACTTGCTAAGAATGTCTGTGTATTTTTCTTGTAGAATATCTGGCTGAAAACCGTCTTTGCTGTTTTCGATGAGCTGGTAGTGTTTTCCATGTAATACCACCATAACCCTCACCCCCGCCTGTTTTATATCAGTTTAGCACATTTCATGTATGAAAATCATCTGGCACAAACAAACTATCCGTAAATCATACAAGAGGTGGGTTAGATGCGAATCAGTTTTACAAGTATACTTATCGTGCTTTTGATCACTGTTGGTTGTTCCTATAACAATACGCAAAATGGCGGGGATGATACAATGCGTACGAATGAATTAACTCCTGAGAATAATCGCAGCATACCGAAGGATTCGGAACTCGATCGAAAACTCGGGTTTGTCCATTACACTAAAGACGAGATACAAAACGATGTCGAAGAGAATCGTGACATAAATATTGATCGAACAGAAATGGCGAACATAATCACTCGCAACATTTTGCGTAATGATCGTTTTCATGAAGTCGCCACACTCGTCACATCTGATCAAATATTGATCGCTTACGACAAACGTGATGAAGCGGATGACCACACGTCAGCGGAAATTGCTAGAAAAACAGCCATGTCCATCATGCCGCGTTTTTTTGACATTTATGTATCTGATAACGCCACACTTATCGATGAGATTCACAGCCTGCATAATTCATCGGTTACCGATCCAAACTACGATCATACCATTGAGCAAATCATCGAAGAGATGAAAAAATCGCCGCAAGGATTACATGAAAGCGATCGCTCACGAGAATGAAACCACTCGGCCTTTTGAGTCAGGAGTGAAACGGTTTGCGTTATTGTCGGGTTTATCCTATCTGTTTCTTTATACTCGTTGGGCTATTTCCTTTTCCTGTCAAAGCTGACGACCAATCACTTGCTGAGAAACGAATGGCCTTATATAAAAAAACAGAAGCTTTGACACAAATTCCTTGGTATTATTTAGCTGCGATTGATCAGTACGAGCGGAACATTAGAACGGACAAATCGTCCGATGACATTATTGCCATTCAAATCGACCCCGACGTATGGTTTGGCCCTGGAAACCTCCCTATGCTTAAAGACGAAGCCATCATCCAATTTTTTAATGGAAAAGGAAGGGATGGCAATGGGGATAAGCAGGCCGATCCAGAAAACCCAGAAGATATTTTATACACCATAGCTCATATCATCCTAGAATACGGTCATTCAGAAGACGATATAAAAATTGCCCTATGGCATTATTATAAACGCGATTTATCCGTACAAACGATCAAAAATACTGCCAAAGTATTCAAAACTTTTTCAGCTATCCGTTTAGAGGAGCGGGATTTTCCCGTTTCCCTCAATCACAATTACAGCTATCGAAATACATGGGGAGATAGCCGCGGATTTGGCGGTTTAAGAATTCATGAAGGGACCGATATTTTTGCCGATTACGGTGTGCCCGTCAAAGCGACAACATATGGAGTCGTCGAATTAAAAGGTTGGAATTTATACGGCGGCTGGCGTATCGGCATTCGTGATGTTCACAATATATATCATTACTACGCTCATTTAAGCGGATATGAAGATGGTATTCAAGTTGGCCAAGTTGTAAAGCCAGGTGATGTTCTCGGCCGTGTTGGCTCCACAGGTTATGGTCCACCCGGAACGTCGGGAAAATTTCCTCCCCATCTCCATTACGGGATGTACAAAGATAATGGCGTGCGTGAGTGGTCATTCGATCCTTACCCTTACTTACAAAAATGGGAGCAAATGGCTAGAAAAGGGCGAAAGCGTCCGTAGACGATTCGCCCTTTTAAACTCAATTTCTTTCTTTTGCTTTTTTCACTGCATAAGCGATACTGGCACCTAATCCGCCCCAAATAACGACCATCCCAAAGATCATCACAACAATCGCACTACCGCTCATCATTTTGCCTCCTTCGATGTATCATCAGCTTTTGCTTCTGTTTTATACCATTTTGTAAGCGCCATGACGATGCCAATGATCAATGCTCCAATGGCAACAGACCAACCGCCAAACATTATAAATGCATCGGAGTAGCCTTCGTAGTTACCTGTGGGTGTATCGAATTGTTTTGTCAAGTTTTGCACTAGCAATTGGTACATCATATAACCTAAAACGAGCGGTGTAATAATGGTTAAACTGACATTCCACCACCATCCGAGACGGATATCGGAAATGTTATCAGCATGCGTACGAAAATCTCTCAGCTTGCGCAATATCCAAGCCATGAGAACGACTTCAACAAGTCCGAGCATAGCGACACCAAACTGGTTGATAAAGTAGTCGGCTGCATCGAGGAAAAACATCCCGCCTTGTGTTGCGAAAATAAGCGATACAACAGCAGCCAAACCACCGCCGAATAATACGGCTTTGCTGCGGGAAATATTAAATTTATCCGATAATCCCGCTATATACGTCTCCGAAATCGACATCAGTGATGTTAGTCCGGCTAAGAAAAGAGAAACAAAGAATAAAAAACCAAACAACCCATTCAGTGCCGGAAACATATTGATAATCGCCGGAAATACGACGAAAGCTAGACCAACCCCGCCTTCAACAACTTCATCAATCGCAGCGCCAGATTGAGAAGCCATGTAACCGAGCATTCCGAATACTCCGATACCGGCTAAAAGTTCAAAACTGGAATTTCCAAAGCCGACGATAAAAGCATTATTCGTAATATCCGTCTTTCTTGGCAAATAACTGGAATACGTAATCATGATGGCAAAAGCAATAGACATGCTAAAGAATATTTGTCCATAAGCCGCAACCCAGACGTCAGGATCGGCAATACTTGAAAAGTCTGGCTTGAAAAATGCCTCAAGCCCATCGATAGCCCCCGGTAATGTGACTGCTCGGATCACGATGATTAAAAAGATGACAATCAAAGTCGGAATAAATATCCGGTTAGCCATTTCAATTCCTTTTTTCACCCCTCTGAACAAAATAAACAACACAATGATCCATACGAGAATCAAGGGAATAAGAACACTAGGTACAAAGCTTCCCGCCTGTCCCGGATCAACCGTCCGATTCAAGTAGTCGGTTATCAAAAATGCCTCAGTATCCTCGCCCCAGCTCAAATTGAAAGAGAAAACCGCATACGACATAGCCCAAGCCACAATCACCGAATAATAAGTTGATATGACGAAGGCGACCATAACGCCCCACCAACCGACAAATTCTGTCTTTTTGTTAATACGACGGTATGTAAGTGGTGCTGACCCACGGTATTTATGCCCCATCGTAAATTCCATGATCAAAATCGGAATTCCAGCCGTAAGAAGAGCGAGCAAATACGGAACAAAAAATGCTCCTCCACCGTTTCCATATGCCTCCGCTGGAAATCGCCAAATATTTCCGAGCCCGACTGCCGAACCTAAAGCAGCCAATACGAATCCAGCTCTTGTTCCCCATTGCGAACGCGTTTCCATATTCAGGCCTCCTATTTTCCCCTCAATCATTCATACTTTATTTTAGGGTTAATTCCAATCTTTTATTTTTTCAGATATTTATGATTGTATTATAACGGTACTTTTCGACTATGTCAAAGTCAATTAACGTTTATGCCTCCATTTTAAAACGTCATTCGTCTTGAATGTCATCTTTCGGAACCGATATGGATGGATCGTTGTTACCATCGCTATAAAAATCAGGAACTTCCCCAGTAATAACTCCTGAATCGATATCGATCGTTGTCTGAACCGTTGATATGTCCGTAGAAAACGGAATGATTATTTGTACATCAACCTCTACAAGCAAATAGATGCTGTAAAACGTCCCGTTAATGCCAAGTGGGGTACTTTCGCGAATAACATCAGTGTGGACACTACCAATTAATTCCATATTGACTGGCACTTTTGGCCCAAGGTTAGCGAGAATGGTGTTTCCAGTCGCCTGACCGATTGGAATTTCCACAACGGTTGGATCTTTCGCAGATAAATCTTCTGCCCCTTCACCAAATTCTATCGGTTCTTCAAGGCGTTCATCATAATCAGGCATTTCCCCACGATTCATACTGTAGAAAAATTCTTCTACACGATCAGTCGCTACTCGATTGATTTCACTGATGACTGATGAATCCCAACTTAACCTGGAAACATTGCCCTCATCATTATATGTAATATGCGACACATCCTCGAAATCGTAATCTTCAACAAAACGCACCGCCGTATTAATCGCTCTTGTTGCAAATTCTGTTGTTTTTTCATTAGCGACATCCATTAACGTCGGCTCAATACCTTCTCCAATAATTTTTATACTGATGTATACCATCGCGATAAATAAAATCAATGTGATGACAAAAATCCGTTTTGGTGGAGGAGGTGTTCGTTTGGATTTGAATCTAATTCGGTGTCGCAACAGTAAAACCCCCTTGAAATCATGTTATGCCTGTTCCAAGAGGGTTAGAAGAAAAATGTCTAACTCGATGCTAAGCAATCCGCAGTAAAGCGTCTCTGACTGTCATTCCTTCCATCCAACCAAAATCCCTTGATGATTCAGTCACTTTCTCAAGCGGTGCATCCAGCAATGCCTCGATCGTCTTCACTCCGAGTGCACGACCGGCGATTACCTGTCGCTCCGCTAAAACATTATTTAAAACTTCAACATCAAGGGCTCCGCACATAATGTAGCCAATGTCATTTGTAATAACGAGTAAATTGGTTTTCGGAAGTTCAACACAAATGGATGTAAACGTCATTCCCTCAATTTCCAGTGGATTGACCGTGATCATCTAGATAGCCCCCTTCATGCGATATGCAATAGTTTATGCAAGAAGGGGGCTATCTGTCACGATTGACTTGGATTGGCAAACTTATGCTTCAATGTGTGAGCTAGTATATCCCGTAAAAATTCAGGCAAAAAATACGTTTTCGATTTCGCTTTAGCAATTTCCGGAAGAAGCCGGCCAAACGTGAATGTATCCGCCGTTGCCACACGGTATATATTTTCCGAAAGAACTGGTTTATCCGCCAAATACGCCTGTATTACATACTCGCTACCATCTGGATGCTGTTTCGTTTCGATTTTCAATCCCGAGAAAACCATGCGACCGATCACTTCACCTCGAAAACCAAACCCTTTTAACTGTTGCTGCATAAACTCTTTTGTCAGTGATACACGAATCACTTCTAATAATTCATCGCCATTGAGTGTCACGACGCACGGATTGATCGGGTGCGGACAAATTCGATGAATATCACCATACGTAATATTTCCAGCTGAAAACGACTCCATGAGCAATCCAGCATTCAACATAGCGCAATCGGCTTTTGTCCACTCTTTTAAGGTATCCGTAAAAGCTTGCATAAGCGGCGTTGATGCAAACCATTTAACGGACAGCGGTGTTTTACTATAGATAAACGGTTGGTCAAGACGTTTATCGGCTCGCTCGCGTAGTTTATACAACGTTCGTTCAGTTTGCGCATCCTTTTTCAGATGGGTGATATTCGTTGTATAAGCTTCTTTATGGATAAGCTTGTTACGTGCGTGATCCCACGTAAGAATGACTTCTCCGACATGGCTGCCATGTTTACCTGCAGCCGTAATCACTGTCTGATTAACATATTCCCCGCGACGTAACAAATGGTGTGTATGGCCACCAATAATCACATCTATATCCGGAAAAAGCCGCGCGATTTCTTGATCTTCGTTAATACCTAAATGCGACAGAAGAATGATAATGTCTGACTCCTTTTTCAACGGACCAATATGGTTTTCCAAGGCTTGATACGGCGGTGAAGCATGCCAATCGAGCAGCTCATAATATGCGTTGAACGGTGCTGTTAAGCCAATAATACCTATATTCACACCATGGGTTGACGTCACTGAAGCCGTTGCTTGGAGCCAGTCAGGTTTTGCACCTTTCATATTGTGCAAGTTTGCACAAACTACCTCGAACGATGCGTCATCATATAAATGGTATAAATCGCGATGATCCATCGTAATTCCTTCATTATTTCCGATGGTAGCAAAATGATAACCTGCTTCATTCAATAATTGGACGTTCGCTTTTCCCATAAACGCTTCGGCAATGGGATGAACCCGGTCGATATGATCACCGATATCAACGATCCAACATGACTCATTATCCGCTTTTTTCGCAGCCTTTGCATCTTTAAGAAAGCGTACAATTTGCGGCCAATAGTTAAAATGGCTATGTAAATCGTTTGTATAGTAAAAATAAATCTTCTCCTTCATGTTGCCAACTCCTTAAGACAATCCTGCAAAAATAAGGCACGAGCCGATGAAAACAAATCATTTATCCCCCGTCCCTCTTAAACGTTGACCGACTTAGTTTTCGCGATCGATCCTCGCAAGCAACATCATAAATCACACACATATCGAATTTTATCGCGCTGACAAAATACATAGCTGTTGCGGTATAACCACGCGCCCCAGCCATCGGCAACCATTACTGCTTTGCCCTACCGATACCGACTCTGACAACAAACGTAAACATAGGAAAATCCTACAATCATCGCTCATCTGGACTGTTTTCTAGCGTAACACAATCGTGAATGTAGACCAAGCAAACATCTTTTCAATCGTTCGCAAGCCGTATTATCTATTAACACAACCGCAAATAAATAAAAATCATTAAAAAAGAACCCGCCATAAGGTGCGGTACTAAAGCAGTACCTACCTGAGGTGGGTTCTTTCTTCTTTTTTGCATCATATCAAGATTAACCGATAGAGCCTTCCATCTCGTGTTTAATCAGACGGTTCATCTCAACGGCATATTCCATTGGCAACTCTTTTGTAAACGGCTCGATGAAGCCCATGACGATCATATCTGTTGCTTCTTGTTCTTCTAGCCCTCTGCTCATTAGATAAAATAGTTGTTCTTCGGAGACTTTGGATACTTTTGCTTCGTGTTCGAGTGAAATGTTGTCATTGTAGATTTCATTATACGGGATTGTATCCGATGTAGATATATTGTCCATAATCAATGTATCGCACTCGATGTTGGCGCGGGCGTTTTCTGCTTTCCGACCGAAATGCACAATACCCCGGTAGGACACCTTGCCGCCGTTTTGAGAAATGGATTTAGAGACAATGGATGACGATGTATTTGGAGCCAAATGATACATTTTGGCACCGGCGTCCTGGTGCTGCCCTTTGCTGGCTAAAGCAACGGAGATCGTATTCCCTCGCGATCCTTCGCCGCGCAACAGGATAGACGGGTATTTCATCGTTATTTTGGAGCCCATGTTACCGTCGATCCATTCCATCGTGGCATTTTCGTCACATGTGGCACGTTTAGTTACTAAATTATAAACGTTATGGGCCCAGTTTTGGATTGTTGTATATCGGCAATAGCCATCTTTTTTAACAAAGATTTCCACGACGGCACTATGCAGTGAATTGGTCGTATAAATCGGTGCTGTACACCCTTCAACGTAATGGACCGATGCTCCTTCATCAACAATGATGAGCGTCCGTTCAAACTGGCCCATATTTTCCGAATTGATCCGGAAATAGGCTTGCAATGGGGAGGTTGCATGGACACCTTTTGGCACATAGATAAATGATCCCCCTGACCAGACAGCTGTGTTTAATGCGGCAAATTTATTATCAGATGCTGGAACTACTTTTCCAAAGTATTCTTTGAACAGATCTTCATGTTCTTGAAGGGCTGTATCTGTATCTTTGAAAATAATGCCCATTTTTTCTAAATCTTCTTCAAGGCTTTGATAAACAACTTCAGATTCGTATTGGGCTGAAACTCCGGCTAGATATTTTTGTTCCGCCTCCGGGATACCGAGTTTATCAAACGTTTCCTTGATCTCTTCAGGAACTTCATCCCATGTTCTTCCTTGGGCTTCGGACGGTTTGACATAGTAAACAATCTCATCAAAGTCCAATTCGGACAGATCACCGCCCCATTGAGGCATCGGTTTGCTGTAAAAAATGTCCAATGCTTTTAGACGGCGTTCCAGCATCCACTCAGGTTCATTTTTTTGCCGGGAAATTTCTTCAACGACTTGACGTGTCAAGCCTCGTTCCGTACGAAAGACAGAAACGTCTTTGGAACGGAAACCATATTTATATTCTTCCATATCTGGTAACTCTTTCGCCATCAATAAAACCTCCTTATAGGTATTATGTATTCTTTCGCACCAAATTTCAAATAGACCGCAAAACACTGTCTATTCTTCATGAACGCCTTTTTCCATCGCCTTCCATGCCAATGTGGCACATTTGATCCGCGCCGGAAATTGGGAGACCCCTTGTAAGGCTTCGATATCATCCAGGTCGAAAGCATCCGTATCCACATCTTTTCCAAGCATCATATCCGAAAATAATTGCGACATGCGCAATGCCTCGTCAATTGTTTTCCCTTTGATGGCTTCGGTCATCATCGATGCCGATGCCATACTGATCGAACATCCTTCACCTGTGAACTTGGCGTCCTGGACGATATCATCGTTGATCTGCAGCTGCAGTTGGATGCGGTCTCCGCACGTCGGGTTGTTCATGTCAACCGTTAACGCATCTCCTTCGAGAGCGCCACGGTTGCGCGGATTTTTATAATGATCGAGGATCACTTGTCTGTATAATGTATCGAGATTGTTAAATGACATGACCGAAAAACTCCTTCGTTTTCAAGAGTCCAGCAACAAGACGGTCAATATCCTCTTCTGTATTGTACAGGTAAAAACTAGCGCGAGCGGTTGCCGTAACGCCCAGCCACTTCATGAGCGGCTGAGCACAGTGGTGGCCTGCTCGAACAGCAATTCCTTCCGCATCAAGAACCGTTGCAACATCGTGAGGGTGGATTTCGCCAAGGTTAAATGTTACAAGTGCTGCTCGCTCTTTTGGACCATAGATTGCTAATTCGTCAATATCACTCAGTTTTTCCATGGCATAAGCAGCTAAGTGCTTGCCGTGTTTAAAAATAGCGTCCATGCCGATCTCGTTTAAAAAGTCGATGGCTGCTCCTAAACCAATCGCTCCAGCGATAACCGGTGTGCCCCCTTCAAACTTCCAAGGCAGCTCTTTCCATGTGGCATCATACAGATCGACAAAATCGATCATTTCACCGCCAAATTCCACCGGTTCCATCGTTTCTAGAAGCTCGCGTTTACCATACAAAACACCGATTCCCGTCGGTCCGCACATTTTATGTCCGGAAAACGTATAGAAATCGCAATCCATATCCTTAACGTCCACTGGGATATGCGGAGCACCCTGGGCTCCGTCAACGAGGAGAATGGCGCCGTTGTCATGAGCGATGTTGGCAATATCCTTGACTGGATTAATGGTGCCGAGAACATTCGATACATGGGAAATGGCTACCACTTTTGTGGCGGCCGTAACGGTCTTTTGTACATCGGCAAGCGTAATTGTGCCATCGGATTGCATTGGAATGTACTTCAGTTTAGCACCGGTTGCTTTAGCGACCTGTTGCCAGGGGATGATATTGCTATGATGCTCCATTGGTGTGAGGACAATTTCATCCCCTTGCGCTAAGTTTTCTCTTCCATAACTATGTGCAACCATGTTGATCGATGTCGTTGTACCACGGGTGAAGATAATTTCTGCCGTACTGTCAGCATTTATAAAGCGCCGCACTTTTTCACGAGCATCTTCATACTGATCCGTTGCCCTGCTTCCTAGCGTATGCACGCCGCGGTGCACATTAGAGTTATCCTCCCGATAGTAGCGATTGACTGTCTCGATAACCGACACAGGTTTTTGCGCCGTTGCTGAGGAGTCCAAATAAACCAACGGGTGCCCATTAATTTCCTGATCCAAAATCGGAAACTCACGTTTAATGGCTTGCACATCCATTAGTTGACTTTCCTTTCAATGACTTGTCGCAACTGTTTCTGTACCGAAGGGATCGGCAATTGATCGACGACTGGCTCAAGGAAACCGAATATAATCAGATTTTCAGCTTCCTCTCGTGTAATACCCCGACTCATCAAGTAATAGAGCTGTAGTGGATCGATTCGGCCGACCGATGCTGCATGCCCTGCGGTTACGTCATTTTCATCGATTAGAAGAATTGGGTTGGCATCGCCACGTGCTTTATCGCTTAACATTAACACACGGGATTCTTGTTCTGCATTTGAGCGCGTTGCTGCATTTTCAATTTTTCCAATGGCATTGAAAATCGCGGTTGCTTTATCCCTCATGACTCCGTGCTGGAGAATAAAGGATTCTGTATCCTTGCCATGGTGCACTGTGCGAGCAGTGAAATTCTCGATCTGTCTTCCGCGACCAACGGACACCGTTTTGGGATGTGTCGATGAGTTGTCGCCAATTAAATGGGTTTCGTTTTCAAACACAGTGTTTCCGTCATTCATTTGCCCGAAGGCCCAATCAATGGTCGCATCGCGATAAGCGACGCCGCGACGGTTCATGTATGTCGTTGTACCGGCAGCAAAGTTGTCAACGGCACCAAACGAAATGTACGCATTGTTTTGAGCAATGACTTCAGTGATCACATTGGCCACTGTTTCCTGCTCATCGTTATGGGATATATAGTTTTCAACATAGGTTAGCGAGCTGCTTTCTTCAGCGACGACGAGAACATGGTTGAAAAGGGCCACTTCCGGATCTTCCTGCCAGTAAATCGTCTGCAGCGGCTCTTCTATTTGAACATTCTTAGGTACATATACGAAGATACCGCCGTTCATCAATGCTGCATGCAATGCGGTTAAACGGTGCTCATCTACGGAGACAGCATCTTTCATGTAGTAACGCTTCACGAGGTCTTCATGTTCTCTGAGCGCAGTGAAAATATCCGTGAAAATGACGCCTTTATCTTTCAACTCTTTGCTTAATGTACTGTAAGCAACCGACTGATTGCGTTGAATGAGCACGTTTTCTGGAATGTTTTCCAAATCAATGAAATCTTTCAATTTCTCAGGAAGTGCCTCTAAAGATGAAATCGTCTCGCCCTGGGCAGTATGTTTGAAACGGCTGAAATTCCACTTCCCGATATTCGTTTTATCAGGGGTTGGCAATTCAAGCACATCTACTTGTTCCAGAGCATGAAGGCGTAATGATTTCATCCATTCGGGCTCATATCGCTCCTGTGAAAACTGTTCGATATAATCTTTATCGTATAGACGTTTTGTCTCAACAGTCATGTTACCCCTCCTGTTTTTACGCTTTCTGCCCAACTGTTTCATCTTCAATACCGAGTTCTTCTTTGATCCACTCATAACCTTCTGCCTCAAGGCGTTCTGCTAATTCAGGTCCGCCTGATTTAACAATGCGCCCTTGCATCATAACGTGGACATAATCCGGTGTAATATAGTTTAATAACCGCTGGTAGTGTGTAATCATCAAGCAGCCGAAATCGTCGCTACGCATCTTGTTAACGCCTTTAGAGACGACTTTCAATGCGTCGATGTCCAAACCGGAGTCAACTTCATCCAAAATGGCAATGGCCGGTTTAAGCAACATTAGTTGAACGATTTCGTTCCGTTTTTTCTCACCGCCGGAAAACCCTTCATTCAAATAGCGTTGTGCCATATTTTTATCAACATCAAGCTCGTCGAGAACACTATCCATTTCTTTAATGAATTTCATTAAAGAAATCTCATTCCCCTCACCACGACGTGCGTTAATGGCTGTGCGTAAGAAATCAGATGTGGTTACACCGCTGATTTCGCTCGGATATTGCATTGCGAGAAAGAGCCCAGCACGTGCGCGCTCGTCCACATCCATTTGCAAAACGTCTTCGCCATCCAAAAGGACGCTGCCTTCGGTGATTTCATAATGCGGATGTCCCATGATAGCCGAAGCAAGCGTCGATTTACCTGTTCCGTTCGGCCCCATGATGGCGTGGAACTCGCCACCTTTTATGGTAAGGTTTACGCCGTTTAATATTTCTTTATCTTCAACGGATACGTGAAGATTTTTGATTTCCAGTACTGATCCTGACATAACGATACCTCCAAAACTCATAATATATTTTATAATGGATAGATAATCCATTCTCAATTTATTCTCATTACAATCTTAAATCATTTCGAATGTGTTGGCAAATCTTTTCATTTATAAATCATTTTAGAGAAAATCCATAAGAGCTGTGGCAATCGAAAAATAAATAAGCAATCCTAAAATATCATTGATCGTTGTAATAAACGGTCCTGAAGCAACGGCTGGATCGACCTTCAGTTTGTTAATCACAATCGGAATAACCGCGCCGACGACTGAAGAAATACAAAGCGTCAAGAAAATAGATACACCGACAATGATACCGACCAACCAGTTCCCGAAGATCAACGGAATCAATATCATCATCAGAGCCATACAAGCCAAACCGATAAGCATTCCCGTGCTGAATTCTCGCCGTACCATTCTCCACAAATCACGCTTGCCAACAGTTCCAAGGGCAAGACCGCGCACAGCGACGGTAAGCGACTGTGTCCCTACGTTTCCTCCAGAGTCCATGATCATCGGCACAAATGCGCCAAGCAATAAAATTTGTTCGAGTGTTTCCTCGAACGATTCGACGATACCGGCTGTAATCATGCCGAAAAACATGAGTGCGATGATCCAAGGCGAGCGTTTGCGAGCTGCTGCAAACGCACTCATATTGATATCTGTCGCACCCTTGACCGCAGAAATTTCTCCGAAGTCTTCAGTCGTTTCTTCTTCTAAAATATCCATTACATCATCCACTGTCACAATCCCGAGTAAATGGTTTTCGCTTGAGACAACCGGAAGCGCAAGCAAGTCGTACTTCTTGATCATTTTGCCGACATCTTCCTGATCGACATCCTCTGTCACAGAAATGACGCGTGTGCTCATAACATCTTTTATTACAGCATTCGGTGGGGCAACGATTAAATCTCGTAATGAGACTACACCGACGAGCCGCTTTTCGGAATCCACCACATACAAATAATAAATGATTTCCGCATCTGGGGCATCGTGTCTTAGTTTTTCCAACACATCGGCAACTTGTGCGGTTGAAGAAATATGGATCAATTCTTTGGTCATGATGGAGCCCGCTGTTTCATGGGCATACGATAGCAATGTGCGAACCTTCTCGGCCAGATCTTTATCCATATTGTTGAGAATGGATTCAGCACGGGTGCCATTAATATTTGTTAAAAAATCGGCAACATCATCTGTAAACATACTGTTAAACATGTTGTATGCGTAAGTTTCATCCATTTCCAGGAAAAACTGCTTTTGTCTCTCTGTATCTAAACCACCAAAAATATCAGCAAATTCATTTGGAGTAAGAAAGGCATAAACCCGTTCTCGTTCTTCATTGTTTAACGTAATAAACACATCCAATTGATCGGACGGATGTAAATCAAGAAACAAATTTCGAAACCCTTCTTTTTTCGCTTCATGCAATGCGGTCATAATGTTTTTGACGTAATGTTCACGCGTTTTCTTATCCAGCTTGACCATGTTGCTATACCCCCTTTGTTTGACTTCATCTACTGGTGTTTTAGTTGAAATATCTGTTCGTCTAAAATGACATATAAAAAACACCTTCTCCACGAAAGAAGGTGTTGTAAATAGCATAATCGAGCCATGTACCCCGAGCAAGGATACAACTAGATATACTGCAGATTCCCTCTATTCGTAGAGCTTTAGCACTGTGCGGCATAGGACAAAATCCAGCTGCATTAAAAACTACCTTATGTCGATAGTTTTTGTTGACCCATTGGCGTCTTTGGACGTTTTTGGGCAGCAGCTTGTCTCCGACACAGGAGCCTTGCCTAACGAGGTTTTTTTATACAAATACGAGCCTATAGAATGTCATTCGTTTTGTCAACTACAAACTGAAAAAAGACGCTCCCTATTAAAGGCTACCTCATTTTTCTATATATTATTCATATGCACACTTGATGAAAGATGTCCCTATCATTTTTATTCAGCACCTCCAACCGGAACGACAGCACCGTCATATGTTTTGTGTATAAAATCTTGAATCGTCTCGGAATGCAATACATCAACTAGCGTATTCAACGCCTCATTATCTTTATCTTCCGCACGAACAGCCATAACATTGACATATGGCGAATCCTCACCTTCTATAAACAATGCATCTTCCAATGGATTCAAACCAGCCTCAATCGCGTAGTTTGTGTTAATAGCTACAAGAACATTATCTTCCGTGTTGTACAATTCAGGAAGAAAAGCAGCTTCATAATCCGCTGAAAATGTAAGATTTTTCGGATTGTCGACAATATCATCAATTGTTGCGGCAGATTTTTCGACACTATCATCGAGTGTGATTAACCCTGCTTCTTCAAACAGTGCTAATACGCGGCCGTGATCAGCAACAGAATGGCTTAAAACTACTTCGGTGCCATCGGCAATGTCATCCAAATGCGCTATATCTTTAGAATAAACGCCCATCGGCTCAATGTGTATACCCGCGATGTAATCTAAATCGTATCCGGTTTCTGCTACAGTATCCTCAAGATGAGGAATATGCTGGAAATAATTAGCATCCAACTCACGGTTGGCCAAATCATCGTTTGGTAAAACATAATCCTGATATTCTTCGATCGTCAATGTTATACCTTTTTCCTCTAACAATGGTTTGGCTTCTTCCAATATTTCCGCATGCGGGACGCTTGTTGCCCCAATCACCAATTCTGTCATCCCATCATCTTTTCCCGTCAAATCTTCTTCAGCATCGCCTCCACAAGCTGCCAGCAATAACACGAACAAAACGGAAAAAATGGTTAACAATTTTCTCATATGTCCATACGCTCCTCTTTTTACAATGTGATTGTATATTCAAAAGTCGTTTTAACGTTTATCCAATTTCCGAGCAATAAAGTCACCAATAAATTGAAAAATGAAAACGATGATTACAATTGCAACCGAACAAACTAAGACGACGTCGAAATCGCGTCGCTGAAAGCCGAAATAATATGCATAATTGCCGAGTCCACCAGCGCCGATCACACCGGCCATAGCGGTATAGCCAATTAAAGCGATCGCTGTTACTGTCAAACCTGAAACAAGAGCAGGCATCGATTCTGGCAGCAACACACGAAAGATAATCGTCCGTGTTTTTGCCCCCATAGCTATCGCAGCTTCCACGACGCCTTTATCAACCTCTTTCAACGCAATTTCAACAAGCCGGCCATAAAAGGGTGCCGCTCCTATGATTAATGCTGGTAGTGCCGCATTCGGGCCGCGAATTGTTCCGATTAAAAAATTCGTAAATGGAAACAGGAGTAGTATTAAAATAATGAACGGGATGGCGCGAAAAACGTTGACAATAGTTGCAGTAATTACGTTGATCACTTTGTTTTCCCATATTCCCCCCTTCATCGTCAAATAAAGCAACAGCCCGAGTAAAATACCGAGAAGAAATGTCCCGATCAACGCTAATATCGTCATGTAAAACGTTTCGTAAGTTGCTTGCCAAAAATCTTCCATATCTAAATTCGGAAACCAGTTAACGAGCATCGTAAATCACCTCTACTTCAATCGCGGTTTGTTCCTTCATAAAAGCGACAGCCTGTTTTATATCTTCATCTTCTCCATCGATTTGTACAAACAATGTTCCATAAGCACCATGCCGCATTTGCGTTATCTTTCCTTGTAATATATTGATATCAACGGGAAATTGTTTAACGAATTGGCTGATTAATGGTCTATTGGCCGCCTCGCCGATAAAATGAAGCCGAAGAATTTGACCGCTTTTACATTGCTCCAATAACCGATCAATATTATCTTCTTCGTCGTCGGGTCTGACGAAAGTCTTTGTCACGTGTTGTTGCGGATGCAAAAATACATCGAGCACATCTCCTTGCTCGACGATTTTTCCTTCTTCCATCACTGCGACCCGAGTACAGATTTTACGGACAACATGCATTTCGTGTGTAATAAGAATAATCGTCAAACCAAGTTTTTTATTAATATCTACCAACAAATTTAATATTGAATCGGTTGTCTCCGGATCGAGTGCAGAAGTCGCCTCATCACAGAGCAACACTTTCGGCCTGTTAGCTAAAGCTCTGGCAATGCCAACCCGCTGTTTTTGGCCGCCGCTCAATTGCGCCGGATACGCATCTTCACGTCCAGAAAGCCCGACAAGATCGATGAGTTCCTGCACGCGCTGGCAGCGTTCTGCTTTTGTAACACCGGCGATTTCTAACGGGAATGCTATGTTGTCTTTTACCGTTCGCGACCAAAGTAAATTGAAATGCTGAAAGACCATACCGATATTTTGCCGTGCTTGGCGTAGCTCTTTTCCTCTGAGTGACGTCATATCTTTATCACCGATGATGACACGCCCGTTAGTTGGTTCTTCCAACCGGTTCAACAGCCGAACAAATGTGCTTTTGCCGGCGCCACTATAGCCGATCACACCGAAGATCTCGCCTTCATTTATCTCGAGTGTTAAATCATCGACTGCCTTTATACGCTGTTTATCAGAGACAAAAATTTTACTTAAATTTTTAATCGATATCACATACATCCCTACCTTCGTCTAAACTTTAACTAAAAAAACGTCTTTCTGTAAGAGAACAGAAAGACGTCTATATATCAGCCTTCGTTCTCTTATCTATCAAAGCTTAACAGCTTTGCAGGAATTGGCACCTTTACCAGACAGCTTTCGTCTGATGGTTGCCGCGGTTTCACAGGGCCAGTCCCTCCACCGCTCTTGATAAGAGATGATCGATCATTCAATTTTCTAGCGTGAAGATTATATTATCACACATTATTTCTTCCGTCAATATAGCATCGTAGGGATATTTTTTATTTTGTAAACATTTTCGGCTGATAAGCGAATAAGTATTGATAAATATTCGCTACCGAACGAAATACGTATACTTTTTCTACAATCTTGCCATCCTGTTTTATCAATAAACACGGAACGCTTTCGACTTGCGCTTCCTGCATAAATTGGGGAAAAAAGGCTGCATTCATTTCGTAAAAGATATCTTTGTTGTGCAAACTTTCAATTTTCATCAACATCGTACGTGCTAAACGACACGTTCCGCAAAATGGTGTATGAATATACAGCAATAAATCGTCTTGCTGTAAGCGGTCATGCGTTATTTCCTGCACAATCATCACCTGAATACAAAGGATCAAGAGAGAAACAACGGATTGACGGCAATGTGTTTGGCCGCCAATGCAATTGCGAGAATTTTTACAGGCGTTGTCGCCACTTCGCGATATTCGCTTGCGATATGGATATGCTCGGCATGAGGCAGTTCACGCGTCAACTGTTGGCGTAAATCAATCCCAGATGGATCTTCATCGACAAAAATGTAGACATCTCTATTATCTAAATCGTAATCCTCCAACAGCTCATCAAACCGTTCCACTCCGAGTGTGCCATTTGTACAAATAATTTTAGCATCATCTGTGATTATCTTTTCGATTTGCCGTTTGTCCGTCAAGCCTTCTACAATGATCACTTTTTCAGATCTCTTATTTATCATGACATAGCACTCCTTACAGAATCAAGAAAAACATGCGCGCGACATGATAATAAAACTGGCTCGAACAGGAGCCAGTTTTTACTTATTTTAAACTAGTTTTATCCCAGCCTCCATTCTTTTTAGTCTTCGGAGACCATGTTTTCGTACTGATCAGCTGACAGCAAGTTGTCCAATTCGGATTCATCAGCCACCTCTAGGACAATCATCCACGCTTTATCGTAAGGGGATTCGTTGACAAATTCGGGGCTGTCTTCCAACGCTTCGTTGATCTCGACAACTTGACCGCTTACAGGAGCGTACAGCTCGGATACCGTTTTTACGGACTCGACACTGCCAAACGGTTCATCGACTTCCAGTTCATCACCTACTTCTGGCAATTCGACAAATACGACATCGCCTAATTCATCCTGAGCAAAGTCGGTAATGCCGATTCGTACCTTACCATTTTCTTTTTTAACCCATTCATGTTCTTTGGAGTAGAGCAATTCTTTAGGTAAGTCCATCATTATCCCTCCGTTAATTCTTACCAGATCTTGTTACGAGTATAACATGTTTTGTTTCCATATACACCACGAACTTACAACCAGGTTTCGGCAAACGTCGCTTCTTTAAATCCAACGGTTACCCGTGTGCCGTCTGTAACAATCGGCCGTTTGATCAGCATGCCGTCCGAAGCCAACACCTCAGCCATCTCCTCGGTCGACATATGTTTTATTTTTTCTTTCATATTTAATTCACGGTATTTTTTCCCACTCGTATTGAAAAACTTTTTGCCGGGAAGGCCACTTTTTTCCAGCAAATCGAGCAATGTATCTTTTGACGGTGTCTCATCTATAATATGTATGGAGGTGTAATCCAAATGATGCTCATCCAACCATTTTTTCGCTTTTTGACACGTTCCGCATTTAGGATACCAATAAAACGTTAATACCATTGTTTCCTCCCCTTTCTTTTTTCCATCTTATCATGTTTTTTGCTTATAAGCATGAAAAGCATGTCAAGGGTACAAAATAATCGGATAGCTCGATTTTTGTTTGAAACAGAATGGTTGAAATATAAAAGCTGAAGAAATGAACTGACGATAGATCATTAGCATGACACCATGCCGACTTGATGTGAAGCATCCCATTTAAAAAGTGCCCCGTACTGTGACGGGACACCTGAATGGCGCTAGCTTTAGACGACATATTTTTCTTCCGCGATAATTGTTTTTGCAATCTCGCGTTTTTTGGCGATCACATTGATTGGTGTATGCCGTGTCAGCTTTCTAAGAGACGAAAGCATCATCCGCAAGTTGTCACCTTCTTCAACAGCAACCAAAATTTCCTTTGCGGCTGCTTCAATCCGGTTGAACGCCTCTTGTGCATACACTTGTGTATAAAGCAGTTTCTGTTTGTTCTTTTCCTCACCGGTTTTATTGAATGCCTTTTCTGTCCGTAAAATAGCTGATTCCATATTATAAATTTCCGCGACGATATCGGCAAGATTAGCTAGGATTTCTTGTTCGTTTTCAATTTTTTGCATATATTTTTGAGCAGCAAGTCCTGCACCAAGCAGAACAATTTTCTTCGCATTACGCAAGAGATACTTCTCCTGCTCGAGCGGTTCAATCCCCGGTTCTTCCGGCATCATCATCATGAGTTCTTCCTGCAAGTTTTCCGCTTTTTCCAATAGCGGTAATTCGCCTTTCATCGCTTTTTTCAAAAGGGTTCCAGGAACGAGCAGTCGGTTGATTTCATTTGTCCCCTCAAAAATCCGATTAATTCGCGAATCACGATACATCCTGGCAACTTCATACTCTTCCATGAACCCATAACCACCGTGCATTTGTACTGCTTCATCTGTAACATAATCGAGCAGCTCGGTGCACATATATTTGTTCATTGAGCATTCGATTTGATACTCCGCAATAGCTCGCGCAACTTCACGACCATCTTTTAACTCATCATCCGTCATTGAGCCCATGCGCTGTTCGAACAAGCCAACAGTACGATAAACAGCGCTTTCATTAGCATATGTGTTCGCGGCCATTGTTCCTAATTTTTCTTGAGTCAAGGTAAAGTTGGAAATCGATGTGCCAAATTGTTTTCGTTCATTGACATACTTCGTTGCAAGTTCAATACCGCGCTTGGCACCACCGACACCGCCAATGGCTAACTTATAGCGACCAACGTTTAAAATGTTAAAGGCAATTTTGTGACCTTTTCCTTTTTCACCGAGCAGATTTTCCACAGGGACTTCTGCATCCTCAAGGATCAATGTCCGAGTTGAGGAGCTTTTAATCCCCATTTTAACTTCCTCTGGCCCAGTTGAAACACCAGGGAAATCGCGTTCGACAATAAACGCCGAGAAATGTTCACCGTCAATTTTGGCATAGACAATGAAAACATCCGCAAAGGCCGAATTGGTAATCCATTGTTTTTCACCATTTAAAATATAATGCGTGCCAGCCTCGTTCAGTTTGGCTGTCGTTTTTGCTCCAAGTGCATCCGAGCCGGATCCGGGTTCGGTTAAAGCATAGGCCGCGAGGAGTTCACCTGTTGCAAGTTTCGGCAAGTATTTTTCCTTCTGTTCATCGTTGCCAAAAAAGACAATCGGGAGTGTCCCAATTCCGACATGGGCACCGTGTGTTACCGAAAATCCTCCGGCATTAGAAAACTTTTCTGTAATCAGTGAAGAACTAATTTTATCTAGCTCCAAGCCCCCGTATTCTTCCGGAATATCGGCGCTGAGTAATCCGAGCTCACCCGCTTTTTTAAGGAGATCAACCGAATGTTCAAACTCATGATTTTCTAGTTGGTCTAGTTTTGGCAAAACTTCGCCTTCAACAAAATCTTCTGTTGTTTGGGCAATCATGCGATGTTCTTCGGTAAAATCTTCCGGTGTAATGACATCATCACCGGTTAAATCTTCAACGAGAAATCCGCCACCTTTAAATAATTTCTCTTTTGTTTCGCTCATCAAAAACACCCTTTCTATTATCGATTGATTTTATCTGCCGACTGATCGTCGGCAGCTAGTTTACTCCAACAGCTCAAAGACACCTGCAGCTCCCATTCCACCACCGATACACATTGTGACTAGGCCAAATTGTACATTGCGGCGTTTCATTTCATGTGCCAAAGTAAGGGTCAATTTTGTACCGGTACAACCAAGCGGGTGCCCTAATGCAATCGCACCGCCGTTTACGTTGACAATCGATGGGTCAAGGTCCAACGCTTGAATGACGCGGACAGATTGCGATGCAAAGGCTTCATTCAGTTCGATCAAGCCGATATCCGACAGCTCAAGACCAGCTAATTCCAATGCTTTGGGCACAGCTTCTACAGGACCAACTCCCATAATTTCTGGCTCTACACCGGCAACAGCATATGAATGGAATTTAACGAGCGGTGTCAGACCTTCTGCTTCTGCTTTTTCCCGCTCCATGACGAGAACGGATGCCGCCCCATCGCTCATTTGCGATGAATTTCCCGCAGTAACGGATCCTTTCGGGTTAAAGGCGGGAGGTAAAGTGGCTAAAACTTCTTCAGATGTATCCGGTCTGACCCCTTCATCGGTATCGAATATAAACGTTTTTTCCTCAACTTTATTCTTTTCGTTAATGACGCGCTCTTTGACCTCAACTGGGACAATTTCATCCGTAAATTTACCGTCTTGAATCGCTTTAGCAGCACGTTTATGGCTTTCGACGGCAAATGCATCTTGTTCTTCTCGGGAAATTCCAAAGCGTGTAGCGACTTCTTCTGCTGTATGACCCATGCCCATGTAATATTCCGGTGCATTTTGGACAAGATGCGGGTTAGGCTTAACGATATGACCGGGCATGGGAACAAGACTCATCGACTCTGTTCCCCCGGCAATGATCGTATCGCTAGCACCGAGCATGATGCGTTCGGCTGCATAAGCGATACTCTGCAGTCCCGACGAACAGTAACGATTGATTGTAATCCCAGGAACATCATGTTTTAGTCCGGCAAGCCCGGCAATATTTCGCGCCATGTTCATCCCTTGTTCCGCTTCCGGCATGGCACAGCCGATAATGACATCATCAATATTGCCGTCATAGTCTCCCGCACGTTTCAAAGTCTCTTTTATCGTTAGCGCGCATAGATCGTCTGGTCGTGTATGGGCGAGTGAACCTTTTTTCGCTTTTCCAACCGGCGTTCTTGCGCCTGTGACAATCACTGCTTCTTTCACTTTGCTTCCCCCTTTATTGATTAGTTACGCAACGGTTTTCCTTTTAGCAGCATGTGTTGCATTCGCTGTTGTGTTTTTGGTTCTCCAATTAAACTTAGAAATGCTTCGCGTTCTAAATCAAGCATCGTTTGTTCATCAATGACCGAACCTTGTTTAATACGGCCACCTGATAGTACGTATGCGAGTTTTTCAGCAATCTTTACATCATGATCGGATGCATAACCACTGAATTGCATTGTTTTAGCGCCAAGAAGCATGGCCGCATACCCAGGATCCCCAACAACTGGAATTTGCTCCTGTTTTGGTGGTTTGTACCCTGTTTTAGCTAAGGCAAGTACTTTTTGTTTGGCGTCATACAGTAAATGATCTGGATTGATGCTAATCGAATCGTTCGCATCGAGAAAGCCATTTTCTCGCGCTTCTACAGCCGAAGTGGAAACTTTCGCGGTTGCAACGGTTTCAAATACATCATTGGCGACTTTTGTTAAGTCAATGTCGAGCCCTTTCGGTACGTTGCGAAGTTTTTTCAAATAAAGCTCTTTTGTGCCACCGCCCCCAGGAATCAAACCGACGCCAAATTCAACCAACCCCATATACGTTTCAGCGGATGCCTGAATCGCTGCTGCAGGTAAGGCTACTTCAGCTCCACCACCTAATGTCATATTAAATGGGGCGGTTACAACTGGTTTATCGGAGTATTTAATGTTCAATGTCATATTTTGAAACTGGCGAACAACCATATCTAATTCAACAAAGTCCTGATCTTGTGCCGCCATCAGCATCATACCGAGATTGGCTCCGACGCAAAAATGTTTGCCCTGGTTGCCGATAACAAGCCCTTCATAGTTTTTGTTTACTTCGTCAATGGCAAAATTGACCATTTGGATAATATCAAGACCGATCGCATTGTTTTGTGAATGAAATTCAAGCCCTAGGACGCCATCGCCTAAATCTATCAAACTAGCACCGGCATTTTGTTTAATCACACCGTTAGCCTTTTTCAGCCGCTTAATATTGATCGATTTCGGATTGTAATGCTCAAGTTTGTATTCGCCGTCATCATAATAGTAGACACTTTCACCTTCCGTTTTGTAAAACGATTCGTGACCGTTATCAAGCATCTCGACTACCCACTTAGGGACGGTTTCACCTTCTTTTTGCATCCGGTCTACAGACTGACGAAGACCGATTGCGTCCCATATTTCAAACGGGCCGAGCTCCCATCCGAATCCCCACTTCATTGCATTATCGATAGAAACGATATCATCGGCAATTTCACCGACGAGTTCGGCTGAATAAATGAGTGTCGGTTTTAATACATTCCAAACAAGATCGCCGGCCCTGTCGCCTTTAGCCTTCACAAGCGCTTTTAACTTATGGTGTAAGCCTTTTTCTTGTTTGGCCATTTCCGTTGCAGCGGTTTTGAGCTTCTTCCGGTCTTCGTATTCAAATGTATCCGGATTCAATTCATAAATGATGCTTTGGCCATCCTCTTTTTTCTTAAGGTAAAAGCCTTGGCCGCTTTTCGACCCGAGCCACCCTTTTTCATACATCGTCTGCATAAATTCAGGAACATCGAACACATCTTTTTCGCTGCCTTCAACTTGGTCGTGAACATTTTTAGCCACATGCATAAACGTATCAAGACCGACAACGTCTAATGTGCGGAAAGTGGCGCTTTTAGGACGGCCGATCATAGGGCCAGTCACGGAATCTACTTCCCCGATCGAATAGCCACCTTCAATCATTTCTCGAACGGTCACAAGTAAGCCATACGTTCCGATTCGGTTGGCAATAAAGTTCGGTGTATCTTTGGCCTCGACAACACCTTTACCGAGTACATCCTCGCCAAATCGCTTCATAAATGCCAACACGTCTGGATCGGTATCCTTTGTCGGAATCACCTCAAGTAATTTCAAATACCTTGGCGGGTTGAAAAAATGCGTTCCAAGAAAATGCTTGCGGAAATCGCTGGAACAATCTGCGGACATTTTTTCGACCGATATACCTGATGTATTAGAGCTGACGATCGTACCTTCCTTCCGATATCGATCGACTTGAGCAAAAACTTTCTTCTTAATCTCAAGGTTCTCCACAACAACTTCAATAATCCAGTCGACATCTTGAAGTTTTTCCATGTCATCTTCCATATTTCCGATTTCAATCAAATCAAGACTGCTCTTTGACGTAATCGGTGATGGTTTTTGCTTGAGAAGCGCGCGTTTGCTTTCAGCTGCTAATCGATTCCGAACCGCTTTGTCCGCCAATGTTAAACCTTTTTCCTTTTCTTTGTCGGTTAATTCACGCGGTACAATATCAAGCATCAATGTAGGTATACCTACGTTAGCTAAATGCGCTGCAATGCCTGATCCCATAACACCTGAACCTAAAACAGCAGCACGCTTGATCGTTGGCTTCATGTTTTCTCCCCCAATCATATTTTGAATGAATACTCATTCATTTTAATTGGAAAAAATAGCGATAGTGACCTATCTGTTTATTTTCCATTATAAACCACTCGTGAATATTTCGCAATAAGGGGAAGAATATTTATTGAAATGGGGCGGCTTATAATGCGCCGCCCTACCGATACTATTATTTTTTAAACAATCCTTTTAAAACAAACATCACGTTGGCTGGACGTTCAGCAAGCCGGCGCATATTATAGCCATACCAGTCTTTCCCGTAAGGTACATAGACACGCATTTTATAGCCTTCTTTAGCGAGTGTTTCTTGCGCTTCCGTACGAATACCGTACAACATCTGAAATTCAAATTGATCGCGAGAAATACCATGTTCCTTTGCTAATTCTTTTGTATAGTTAATAATAGCATCGTCATGTGTGGCAACAGCGGTGTAGTTACCGTTCAATAGATTCATCTTAATAATTTTTTTGTAATTGTTATCGACATCTTTTTTATCCGGAAAAGCCACCTCAGGTGATTCTTTATATGCCCCTTTGACAAGGCGTAAGTACGGCTTATAGTCGCTCAAATCTTTAATATCTTCAACAGTCCGGTATAAATAGGCTTGAAGAACGGTTCCTACATTGTCATATTTCTGTTTCAACTCTTTGAAAATATCAAGCGTTTTCTGGCAACGCGCAAAATCTTCCATATCGATTGTAACAGTGATCCCATGTTTTTGCGCAGTATCCAGAATACGATGCATATTTTTCATTACGAGTTCATCCGATATATCAAGTCCCATCGATGTCATTTTTAACGAAAGTTCAGAATCCAACTCTTTTTCGGCCATGACTTCAATGGCATGAATGCATTCATCAGCTGAGGCTATGGCTTCTTCTTCATTGTCGACAAATTCACCGAGGTGATCTACTGTCGCCACAAGCCCCTTTTCGTTCATCTCTTTGATTTTGTCAGCTGCTTCTTCAAACTCCACGCCAGCGACGAAGCGCGAAGCTCCAAAACGAAGACCATATTTTTTAGCCATGTCTGTAAGCGTTTTATTTTTTGCCATAAAAAGAAAGAAGTTGCGCATAAGTTGTTCCATCTCTATTCCCCCAAATCCATATCGTCTTCTTAAATATATTTTATCATTTTTTACAAAAAAGCTATACAAATTTGTGACAGATTACATTTAATGACGTACGGGAATGTTTTGCTAAAGAAAGGATATTTTAATTAGTATACGAGCGCATACTATTTTTTGGCACTGATAAATCGTAATGATTCTTATTTACAAATCAAAATCTTTGCGATATGCTTTACGAAGCATGATTCATGTTGGAAAGAGGCTATGCTATGAAAAAACTAGGCATTATCGCACTTTTGCTAGCTATAGCAGGGTGTGCATTAAATCAACCAGAAGAAGCTGAATTAACGGTATACACAACAATATATCCGATTCAATATGCTACAGAACGCATTGCTGGCGAGACCGCTAACGTTCACACAGTATACCCTCCGGGGGTCGATGTGCATACGTACGAACCCGCATCAAAAGACATGACCGCGATTGCTAAAAGCGATGCGTTTATTTTTCTTGGTGCGGGAATGGAAAGCTTTGCTGAAACGGCTGCTGATGCTTTAACAGCCGATGACATAACCTTGGTTGAAATTGGTCAGCATGATGAACTGTTCCACACCGTTGAATCTGAAGACCGTAGGCATAACCATGACGATCATAAACACGGGGATGTCGATCCGCACATTTGGTTGGATCCCTTGAAAATGATCGACATGGCAGAAATCATCAAGGACGCATTAATCGACTTGAATCCCAAAAGGAATTCACTTTACAATGACAATTTTTCTATCTTAAAAAACGAATTGCAAAAACTCGACGAACACTATACAAACGTGCTCGAGACGAAAAAAAATAAAAAGATACTCGTCAGCCATGCGGCATACGGGTATTGGGAAGCGCGTTACGGCATCAAACAAATCCCCATCAGTGGTTTGTCTTCCAGCAGTGAACCATCGCAAAAAGATTTGACAGAAATCATTGATCAAGCGAGAACACTTGAGATGGATTACATTATCTTTGAACAAAACAGTTCCAATCGAATAGCAGACATTATTCAGGATCATATCGGCGCTGAAGCATTGACCATCCATAATTTATCAGTGTTAACCGATGATGATATTGCGCATGACCAAGACTATTTTTCTCTGATGGAAGATAATCTCAAAGTGCTCGATACCGCTATAGGTGAGGAGTGACACCGCATGAAAACACCTGTGATCGCCATGAAACGTGTAAGCTACGCCTATGAACAGAAAAACGTTTTGCAAAACGTGAATTTCGAACTGACTCAGGGCTCGTTTCTCGGATTGGTTGGCCCTAATGGCGGTGGGAAAACGACATTAATCAAACTCATTCTCGGTCTGCTCAAACCCGACAGCGGCTCGATTTATCTCTTTAACCAACCGATGGCTACGTTCAAAAACTGGCATAAAATCGGCTATGTGTCACAAAAATCCAATGCATTTAACAAAGGATTCCCCGCGACGGTCTATGAAGTCGTGTCGACGGGGTTGACGGCTAAAATCGGCTATTTGAAGTTTTTCACTAAAAAACATAAAGCAAAAATCTTCAATGCCATTGAACAAGTCGGGATGCTCCCGTATGTTCATCACAATATCGGTGAATTGTCCGGCGGCCAACAGCAACGTGTCTTCATTGCTCGCGCCCTGGCAAGCGAGCCAGAACTTATGATTCTCGATGAGCCAACTGTCGGTGTCGATAGCAAACACGTCAAACAGTTTTATCAGCTGTTGCATCAATTAAATGAAGAAAAAAACATGACGTTGCTTCTCATTACCCACGATACCGATACGCTAATCGAACATGTAACAGATGTCGCCTGCTTAAACAAACAATTGTACTTCCATGGTCCACCGGAGACATACCAATCCCTATCCGCTGCTGATTGGGCAAACATTTTCGGCCATTCGACAAACACGAATTTTCACAACTCTTAAGTTGGAGGACTTGATATGCTTGCAGATTTTGTAGCGTTCGATTTTCTGCGCCATACCTTTTTAACCGGTATCTTGATCGGATTGATCGCACCGCTTCTTGGCGTATTCATTGTTGTCAGACGGCTGTCATTGCTTGCCGATGCTTTATCACATGTAACGCTTGCCGGGATTGCTTTTTCCTTATTTTTAGAAAAACGTTTCGGCATCGGTTTTATTAGCCCGCTGTATGGCGGGATGTTTTTTTCCGTAATTGGCTCCATTCTTGTAGAAAAATTACGCAACGTCTACCAATCGTTCCAGGAGTTAGCTATACCGATTATCCTCTCCGGTGGTGTCGGCTTGGGCGTTATTTTTATTGCCCTTGCCAATGGATTTAATACCGATTTGTTCAACTACTTATTCGGGTCGGTATCAGCTGTTAGCAAGAAAGATTTTCTCGTCATCTCTAGTATTTCCATAATGATTATAGGGATGATCTGGTTGTTTTATAAGGAACTTTTCAGCTTATCATTTGATGAGGAATATGCCAAAGCATCCGGCCTTCATGCAAAGCGAATTCATCTGTTGTTTATTGTTTTGACAGCCTTTGTCATCGCTGCTTCAATTCGTATCGTCGGCGTTTTGCTCGTATCAGCTTTGATGACTCTTCCAGTAGCAGCAGCGATGCGATTGGCCAAAGGATTTCGACAAATGATGATTCTTGCGATTAGCTTTGGCGAATTGGCTGTTATCATAGGGCTTATCAGCGGCTATTACTTGCGCATACCGCCCGGTGGCACCATCGTTATGGCGGCGATTGCCATCCTATTGTTAGCCATCGGCTGGAAGCGAATGATTAACAGATTGAACGTGCGCCAAGCCTTGCGATAAACGCTTACGATCAAAATGAGATGGAGGAAAGTATTATGGATAAACGACAAGCGATCATATGTCTTCAGAAAAAAGGATATAAGACAACCGACAAGCGCAAGGATATCCTGCATTTTTTTGAACGCGCAAACGGCTATAGAACGGCCCGAGATGTAAATGCATATATGGAACAACGCCATCCCGAAATCAGCTTCGACACCGTCTATCGAAACTTGCACCTTTATCATGCCATAGGCATCCTCGAGGCGACGGAACTCAATGGAGAAAAACTTTTTCGAATGAAATGCAGCGACGATCATCACCATCACTTCATATGCAAAGATTGCGGTAAAACAGCGGAGATTGATGTGTGCCCTATGGATCATATTGGCAATGCTTTAGCAAACTACTACATTGAAGATCACAAATTTGAAATATATGGCTTATGTCCAGCATGCCAAAGGACATAAGCCAATGCAGAGCCAACCGCATTTAAAATGAGTTCAGTCCAACCATCTTCATCCTTTAAACATCCCTTCGAATACAAATGTAGATATATCGTACCGATCGGACGGTTGCTCCCGCTCTTGTAAATGTTTTGGCAGTGCTTCTTTGTCGCCTTGATAGCCAATGGCAACGATGGCATGAACAGCAAAATTTTTCGGCAGGCGTAAGGCAGCTTTTGCTTTTTCCCGATCAAATCCACCCATCGCATGCGTAATCAGTCCTTTTCGATTCGCCTCAAGCGCTAAAAACCCCCAGGCCGTTCCCGTATCAAAGGCATGTGTGCGATTTTCTTTTCCTGATTTAGGATTGTCCATTCGAGAAGCGACGGCGACAAGCACCGGCGCATTTTGGCACCAAATAACATTTCCATCATCAATGAAACTTAGAAAATTTTCTTTATCTGCTGGGGTACGGGCGATGATAAAACGCCACGGTTGCATGTTGGCGGCTGATGGAGCCCAGCGCGCCGCTTCAAACAAACTGTACAATACATCATCCGGTATCGCTTGGTCGGTAAACGATCTTGGCGACCAACGTTTAATATAAATGGGATCTATGTCATAAGCTGCTTTTCGCATCGATTTTACATTTGGCATATAAACAGTACCTCCCCTTTTCCAGTTGAAACGTATAACAATTATTATACCAATTCCCATCTTTTCTATGAAATTTTTAACGTTTACACGACTAAGCATTTGGGTAGGACTCGGTTTCATAGATTGCATAAAAAAAACCCATCCTATTCATAAGGATGGGTTAAAATCTAAACGCTGCGTTTAATTGATGCGTTGAGCCTTGTTGTATTTTGATTTCCAATAGCTGTCATTCATATCCGCAATACCTACACCCGTTGAGGACTGGGAGCCGATAAACTTCCCATCGCCGAGATAAATACCGACATGTCCATTTGTTTTATACGTATTGAAAAACACGAGATCTCCTGGCTGCAAATCACCTTTTGAAACAGACGTACCTACATTAGCTAAGCCTCCTGTATCCCGGGGAAGCGAATACCCTGCTTGTCCATAAGCCCATGAGACAAAGCCGGAACAATCAAATCGACCGTTTTCTGGATCCATTGCTCCCAACGAATAAACCGAGTTGCCGATAAACCGTTTCCCGGCATTGATCGCCGTGTTTATATCGCCGCTTCCTTGGACCTCCACGTCCGATGAACCCGCATCAACGGATGCCTGTGAACTGCTGGAATCACCTTTAGCCGTTTCTTCTCTTTCCATGTTTCGTTTAACTTCTGCCTCAAGAGAAGCAAGCTTATCATCTTCAATTTCCAAGTCTTTTTTCATTGTGCGCAATTTCTTTTCTTTCTTTCTTAATTCGCTTTTGCGCTCTTCATTGGCTTCCTTTTGCTCAAGAATAATGGATTGCATCCCTTTGAGTTCGGTCTTAACCTCTTCCAGATCGGCAAGTTTATTTTCTACTTCTTCTTGCTTTTTGACAATTTGCGCTTTATCTTTTTCCTGTTGTTCAATTATTTTGACATCTGAATCGGTAATTTTAGTAATAGCGGAGATGCGGCTGATAAAATCGCTGAAACTCTCAGCTCCAAAAATCACTTCCAAATAGCTCACATCACCACCGTTTTTTTGGTATGCTGACACCCGATCTTTCAAGATTTGATGGCGTTTAGCAATAGACTCTTCTAATTCGGCAATCTCATTTTCCAGCTCTTCTATTTCCTCTTCTTTTTCCTCGATATCCGCCTCAGTTTCTTCCATCTTCGCTTCGTTTTCCTTAAGCGCAGATTCAGCACGCTCGATCTTATCGTTCAACTCTTCCAAATCAAGCAAAACATCGGCAATTTTACTCTCAGCAGCCGATAGATCGTCTTTAATGGATGCGCGTTCTTCCTTAATGTCTTGAATTTGGTCTGCATGGGCGCTTTCACCTAAAAACGTTCCACCTATTCCGATCACCGTTACGGCGATAACAGTCATTACCGTTTTTTTCAACTTTCACATCCCCGCTTTCATTTACATTATAGGTGTGCTGTGCAAAATCTAGTATTTAAGTAATAATTTATGTATAATCTAGTAAATTTCTATTATTTATTTCTCCAGAAGTATAACATGAAAAAATAACACGCGTATGATAATCAGATTACAATTATATTTCAATTAAAAAGTTGCTAGATTATAGGAAAAATGACTTATCCATTTCGACAAAAAACAAACGGTCGTAGGATCTGAAAACCACGACCGTTCTACACGTCTGTAGAATCCGTATGAATAACGCGTGTATCGGCAATCATGTCATGCACGCCTGCTTTTTCATCGGTAAAGGCTACCGCCACATACAGAATCCAAAGTACCCGATGAATGAACCGTCCGATGATTTCACGAAAGAGCAAATCACTCCACCTTAAGGACTCCCCATTCATCCGGATAACCCGCAAGCCAAAGATCATCTTTCCTAACGTTTGTCCGCACGCTTTCGTCATTAGCGCAAAATAAAGATAAAATATAGCTGACCCACACAACCCATATACCGTCCACAAACCAATCGCCATATCGCCACCATCTGTCAACCATTTTATGGGGCTGAGAAGGATGCCATTAATGCTGAACACAACGATAAGATCGATTAGATAAGCCCAGAAGCGCATCCAAAATCCAGCATAACGTCTGTTGAATGCGCACCCGTTTTCCGTTTTAGCAGCTGGATGTTCGCGTGCACATCTGGATTTCTCACCATCCAACATCGCTTTTTCCTCCCTACTGCGAATATAAATACATAGCGCGTGGCCCGTCGTGTTGTCTGATTAATTCCATCACGCCCATTAATTCAGCTTTATCGTCAAACAAATGCTGTGCTGTTACTCCCGCCAATTCCTTAAAACCAAACTTTGAACGGTATTGCACAACGTGCGGATCGTTCAGCTCGTAATCTTTTTCCAGCATAGCAATTGTATCATCCAAATTCCCTAAATCATCAACGAGGCCGTTTTCTTTCGCCTGTGAACCAGTGAATACCCGACCGTCTCCTAATTCCCGCACGCGTTGTTCCGATAAGTCACGCCCGTCGACAATCACCTGGACAAAATCATCATACATATCATCGATCATCGACTGCAAAATATCCTTCTCCTCGTCGGTCATTTTCCGGGAAGAGGACATGATGTCTTTATATTTTCCGCTTTTTATCGTATTGAAGTCGATTCCGTAATCATCTGCCAAATCTGCAAAGTTAATGCTTTCCATTATCACACCGATCGATCCGGTCAATGTCGCCGGATGAGCGACGATTTTATCAGCCTTCGCCGATACGTAATAACCGCCGGATGCCGCTGTATTTCCCATCGACACATAGACAGGTTTATTATAGGTTTTACGAATATCGACAATCTTCTCCTCAATTTCTGCACTCTCAACCACACCGCCACCCGGTGAATTGATCCGAAGTACAATACCGTCGACACTGCGGTCTTTACCAACTGCTTCAAGCATGTTTAAAAAACGCTCATGATTATACATCGACGTATTTAAAAACGAACCATCACCTGTATCTTGAATAACGCCTTCCAGTTTTAAAACGGCGATTTTTTCATCGGGATTGCCTTCCTCAATAACCTCTTCATTCAATTCATCTACGGACATATTTATCAGCGCTTCCCAGTCGGTCGTGATAATTTGGGTCATAAACCGAAAGCCAATAGATACGATAAATAAGCCGAGTGCGATTCCAAGAGCCAGCCAACGTTTTCCATTCATTTATGTATATGCCCTCGCTTTCCTATGCAAAATGATTTAATAATAAGTCTTTCACTTAAACATTTCCTTCGCTATGAGCCGATATGAATTCAGTCTATCGGAGCGATTATGCGTGTTGGTTACAAGCATGAATTCCTCTGCTTTGTAGCGATCTTGTAACGCGAGCAACTGACCTTTAACTTCGGCTGGGTTGCCGATGACCGCTTTTTCCTGCATGTTCTTCACCGTTTCTTTTTCTTCATTCGTATAAGCATACGCTTTCGCCTCTTCTACCGTTGGCAGTCCGGCTATAGCCTCACCTTTATCTTGTTTAATTTTCCACAGTTGACTGCTGAGTGCCATATCCGCTGCTTTTTCAGTTGTTTCGGCACAAAAAACCGTCACCGCTACTATCGTCTTCGCATGTTTTTTAGGATGCTTTTTTTGCAATTCCTCTCGATATGTTTCCATGATTTGCGGCCCATCCTTATCCGACATGAAATGCCCGAATGCATACGCCATCCCTTTTTCCGCCGCTAAATATGCACTTTTTTCACTCGTTCCCAATAGCCACGGTTCCGGCGAAGCATGCGGAACAGGGGCAGGAGAAATTTTACTAAACATATGCGTATCAGGAAAATTATTATTAAGAAAGTGAAGCAATTCATTGAGTCGTTCCGGCATATGGCGCACTTGCTCAAGAAAATTGTCTGCAAGGGCCATCGTTGCTTCAGCTGAGCCACCGGGAGCACGGCCAATACCTAAATCCACCCGTTCCGGAAAAAGAGTCGCGAGCAAGTTATAACGCTCGGCAATATTAAACGGTTTGTAATGTGGTAAAAGGACAGCACCGGAACCAATACGGATATTTGTCGTCTTTTGGCCGATCATCCCGAGAAGAACATCTGGTGCTGGACACGCCAGACCCGGTAAATCATGGTGTTCTGCAACCCAAAACCGCGTATATCCAAGCTTGTCCCCTAATTTTGCCAATTCTAACGATGCATGCAAAGCATCGTTTGCTGACTCACCTTGAGCGATTGGCACCTGCTCTAAAATGCTTAATTTCATCGTTCTCCTCACTTTCTTCAATATGCGTTTAGCTTATTGATTAGTATTCCACAATTTATCACATACATAAAACAAAAAATGTACCGATAATCTGATATACTTGAAATGTGGTATAATATTTTTAGGAAAAGTTGAGAAAGTAAAGACAAACGCAAATAGCCACAGAATACTGAAACCGTGGCTTTATATTTTTATTATAAAGGAGTTGCGATATGATTTCCTATATTCGTGAACCCATCAATGGCCTAACCCACCTGTTCGGCGCTGTTTTGTCGCTGGTTGGGCTCATCATGCTCATTAATAAGGCAGCCGTTGAAACCGAATCGACGCTTGCTATAACAGCCGTTGTTATTTTCGGAATTAGCCTGATCCTTCTCTATTCCGCTTCAGCTGCTTATCACATGGTTATCGCCAAAGACCGGATCATTGCCTTTTTACGCCGGTTGGACCATGCGATGATTTTCGTGTTGATCGCTGGGACATATACACCGTTTTGCTTGATTAGCTTAAGCGGTGCAACCGGTTGGAGTCTTTTTTGCGTTATCAATGGCTTGGCACTCGTCGGGATCGTCTACAAATTAATTTGGTTTCATGCTCCTCGATGGCTGTCAACGATATTATACATCGCCATGGGCTGGATCGTGATCATTTTTAGTTCACCGCTTACCTCGATCATCGGAGCCAACGGGATGCTTCTATTGATCTTTGGCGGTGTTATTTACACATTGGGCGGGCTTATTTACTGGCTCAAGCCAAAATGGTTGGAATTCAAACATGTAGGTTTTCATGAGATATTCCATGTATTCATTCTATTTGGCAGCCTCTTCCATTTTTTAACTATATATGGATACGTCCTTTAAACCACCCATCGTCAACTTACAAAAAGCAACCTTAAATGAAGTTCGCTTTTTGTTCATTTGCCTATTGTTTCATTTCACACAAACGTTTTTCAACAAAATGGTAAAAACTGATGTACCAGTTCTTTCATCGGTATTGTGGCGTATGCTTCTTTTATTTTATCTTTAAAACGAAGTCAGTACAAACATTGGACTATTATTGGTCTTTATATTGTACTAGCACTCTTTTTGCATCGTATCACTACACTATTAATAACACTATCGGAAGGAGGAGGGAGATTGACTGACAAATGGCCGTATAATTGGAATGAATGGATGAATCACTTTCTCGGCGAAACGTTTTTTACTGATTTTGAACCGCTGAAGCATTCTCCAGACGCTGCAAATATCAAAGTCAATATTTGTGAATCCCACAACGCATTGTTATGCATCTTTCAAATTCCCGGCTTGAAATTAGATGAGGTAGAAATTGATGTTTATGATCGATCGTTGGAAGTTATCGGTACTGTGCAAATCGATCAAAAAGGGTTCAAACCGATTCACTTAGAACTCTACCAAGGTCCTGTACGAAAAAAAGTTAAACTGCCTTTTCCTGCCCGCCATGATAAAATACGTGCTACGTATCAGCACGGATACTTATACGTATATTTACATCGACTGATCGGCTCCGATAAAACAAAGAAAAAAATTCATATTGAAACATCGGATGCGAATGGATCAGTATATGACTAATTCATTGGCATCCGATTTCATATTCGGACCTATCTTTAGTCCTTATTTTCCTCTTCATCCGCCCATTCATCAGCAAATTGTTCTGTATCCAAATCAGCATCGTTCAACTGGATCGCATCATCTTCGGCAAGCATATTTTCTAGTTGTTCAGCATCGCTTAAAGCGGTCAGTCCAACATGTAATGTCCCTGATAATTCCTTGACGTGTAAATCTTGAATTTTATAATTCACATTCTCAACGGTAACTGGTTTGAGAGCAGCCATTTGCTCTTTCAATTTTGTATATTGAGCTTCTATATGAGCAAGTTTTTTCTGCATCGTGTTTATTTGTTCAGCTATGTTTATAGTTTCCCATTGGGGCGATTGTTCCAACTTCGTCTCAAAATCGTGTGGCCTTTGTGGTGGTGTATCCTTCCAAGAGTCAGGATTGGGTTTTTCAATGTATGGATAATAAGGTGAAAAATAATGCCGGTTTTGCTCCATGGACTCACTCCTCACCTAAACGAGCATTGTATTCGGTACAATCATCACGCTTGGATGGCGTAGTGTTTTTAAGCTGTTTTGTTGGAGGTGATGTTGGAAGCTGTAGTGAGAAAGCTTTGTTTTTTGTTAAAATGCTTTGTCCGATATTCACAGATCCAAGCGAGCTGATCGAGTGGATTCTAATATTGCGAATCGAGATATTCATCATAAGAAACACTTCCCTCTCATCATCTTTGTTTTTGCGGTGTATCGTCTTCGTCATAGTCATTAAAATAGTTAGCATTCTCAAACGTCGTCACGCTACGGTAAGCATCACCTGTATGCCAGTAACCAACATTCAGTCGCGTATGTGCCCGATTCTCTTTATGCAGTGCACGTCCAAAGGTGACCGATCCATTTCCCGAAACGGCATTGATGCGAATACCGTAGACATGATTGACAATAGAAGCCATTATGTGACCTCCGATCTGTACAGAATTATCGCATTCTCAAGGTAAAAAAATCCGGTCCAACGTTAGATGTGATACGTTAGTCCGGTGCCTTCTGCTATTCATCGCTAAAACGATTTAGCCGTATTTTCCAATAAACTTACGATGATGGCTGATCGATTACATCTGGATCATTCATGATGTTCCAATTATTATATAATTGTGGGCTGCCATAAGCATCCCCTGGCTGCCAAAATCCTGCGTTTTGTTTCAAATTGGATTGATGTTCTTGTTGTACTGAAGGGCCATAGGAAATGGATGCATTGTTATTCACCTGGTTAATGCGCATAGCAAAAATATTATTTAAATTGGGAAACATACACACCACCCTCATTTGTTTCGTATAGTATGCTATTCAAGTACTTATTGATATGTGCGGGCGCGTGTTTCTCTAATCCGACTGACTGTTTTACATGCAATATGTCGTTAAAGCAGATAGATGCGAATGAATACATGATTATACGCAGCACAAGAAATGAGAACGGTGAAGATGTTTTAAATGCTGAGGTGCTTAACTTAGGAAAGAGACGAAAAGAGTGAAATGTTACCACAAAATAAAAAACCCTGCCGTGGCAGGGTTAAGAGAGGTTAAATGGAGACGGTGGGAATCGAACCCACGTCCAGAGATATCGGCACTCGGGCTTCTACACGTTTAGTTGACATATTATATTTCGCGCGTTTTTCAGCCTGTCAACGGGCTTCCAAACCGCTAGTCTGATTCGTTTCAACCGACATCCTCAGACGGCGGATGACGGTATAGCCCGCTCGATTTGAGACCCTTCAAACTGCCACACGGGCGATGGCAGGAAGGATCGCTTCGAACTGCTTACGCAGCAGCCAAAGCAGGTTGTTCGTTAGATTCGCCAGTTATATTTAGGCAAGTAACGTTTTACGAGACGTAACCTCGACGTGCCGCCCAAGCTCGATCTATCCCTGTCGAATCCAGAACGTCCCCTTGTTAAAGGTGACTCAAGCCGAGCATCTAAGGCATTGCCTTCCCTTTGGACACTTCTTATTATAACATACATAAAACGGAAATCAAGTACGGATGTTCGGTAAACTTTGCTGTAAGCTCCATTTTCCTACCAGTCACCTCGCCATACTTTACACGATCTAAAGGTGTGCACATGCAGGATAAATCAAAGTTGGCTATTTATTTTATCGCATCTGCTCTTTTAAAGCACGTTCGGCTTCGCGTTTCATTTGTCGACGTTTTAAAGCTTCTCGCTTATCATATTTTTTCTTACCTTTAGCGAGTCCGAGCAGTATTTTGGCATAACCGTTTTTAATATATACTTTTAATGGGACAAGTGTATAGCCATCTCTTTGGACGGATCCAGCAAGCCGATCGATTTCTTTTCGATGCAAGAGAAGTTTTCGTGTACGGGTCGGATCATGATTAAACCGGTTCCCTTGCTCATACGGGGCAATATGCATGTTTAACAGCTTGACTTCCCCGCGATCGACAATGGCGTGCGAATCCTTTAAGTTCACACGTCCCGCCCGAACCGACTTAATTTCCGTCCCTCTCAAAGCAATCCCTGCTTCTATCGTATTTTCTATAAAATAATCGTGAGATGCTTTTCGATTTTGCGCAATTATTTTTCCTTGTCCTCTTGTCATGTTACTCCCTCCTACTGCCCAGTGATCTTTATTTTAGCAAAAAACGACTATAAAGGCTAATATGACAATGAAGTTTGCCATAAACAATGAATAACATCGCCATATACAGCCCGGATTGTATACGGCGATGTTGAATGAATCGGTTATTCTTCAGCTAATCCTTTGTGGATCATATCAATATTATACTTGAGAAATTTCATATACGTGTCAACCTCTTCGCCTGGTTTACCAATTTCATCTGAATAGAGCTCGGCTGCTATTTCAACACCTGTTTCTTGTGATACAGTTTCCATCGGTCGTTGATCGACATTCGATTCAACAAAAAGTGCAGGTGGGCTATTTTCGTCAACAAATTCGACTAAAGAGGTGATTTGCTCCGGTGTCCCGTTTTCTTCCGTATCAATTGCCCAAATATAACCTTCTTTCAATCCGTAGCGATCGGCCATATACTGGTAGGCTCGCTCACTCGTTACTAAAATGCGGTTTTCCTCTGGGATATCGGCAATTTTCTCTTCATATTCTGCATCAATGGCTTCTAATTGAGCAATATAGTCGGATGCATGATCATCATAAAGGTCTTGATAGTCTGGATCCACTTCCTTCAAAGCATCGCGGACATTTTCCGCCATTTGTATACCAACAACCGGATCAAGGAATGCGTGCGGGTTCATTTCCTCTTCTTTTCCATCCGCAGATGTTAAATACATCGGCTCGACTCCCTCAGCAACTTCATAAATAACATCTTCACTTTGACCAACAGAATCCACTAGTTTAAAAAACCACCCCTGATCGCCGCCTTCTAGATTCAGCCCGTTGTAAAACAACACATCGGCATCGGTGGCTTTTTTAATATCTTCTGGCAGCGGCTCATAGTCATGCGGATCGGTTCCAGTTGGCACCAAATTGTGAACATCGACCCGATCACCACCGATTTCTTGAACCATATCTTTAATGATCGTAAAAGAAGTCACGACATGTAAAGGGGTGTCGCCTGCATTTTCATCAGTTTCCTTTTTCGTATCCTCGCTGCATGCTGCCAACACTACGAGTGCTGCGAGTATAATAACGAGTGATAACCATAATCTGCGCATAACTTTCACTCCTCTCCTTAACTTAACTCTGTACAACAGCTTCTTTTCTTTTTCTTGCCCGTATAGCGCGCCATAAAATTCCATGTTTCGGTGAAAATATAAAGGATAACATGAAAAGAAGTGTTGCAACGAGCACAATGACTGCTCCGGAACTCAAATTATGTTCAAAACTAAAATACAACCCGATTACGGATGAAATCGCACCGAACAACGCCGAGAGAACAATCATGATCGACAGTCGATTCGTCAACAAATAAGCTGTTGAAGCAGGTGTAATCAACATCGCGACAACAAGAACAACCCCGACGGTTTGTAAAGATGCTACAGTCACGAGTGTTAACAAAACCATAAGCGCATAATGAATCACCCGGGTTGGCAATCCATAGGCCGCTGCCATCGTCGGATCGAAACTTGTAACAAGAAACTCTTTATAAAACAAAAGTATAACGAGTAAGACAATCGAACCGATCACAAGCGTCATCCACATATCCGATGAGCGGACAAACAGAACATTGCCGAATAAAATCTGTGTCAAATCAATAGCACTCTGCGCCTTGGATACGAGAATGACACCGAGGGCAAAAAATGCGGTGAACACAATGCCGATCGAAGAATCATTTTTAATCCGGCTGTTTTGGCTGACCACCCCAATACCTACAGCTGTCATAAGTCCAAACGTAACAGCTCCATAAAAATAATTAATGCCAAGCATATAGGAAATCGCTACACCCGGAAGAATCGCATGTGATATCGCATCTCCGATCAAAGCCATACCACGGAGCACGATAAAACAGCCGAGCACACCGCATATAATCCCAACCATAATTGAAGTTAACAATGCTTTTTGCAATAACTCATAATGCATGACATCGCTCAAAAAACCCATTATACACCGACTCCCATTCGATGCAAAACCGATGTCTGTGTCTGATAAGCCCGCGCTATGACATCTGGCTTTAACACGGTTCGCACTGGACCGGTTTCGATCAATTCTTTATTCAACAAGATTAAGTCATCAAAGTAATCTTCCACTTTCGTTAAGTCATGATGGACAACAAAAACCGTTTTCCCCATATCGCGTATTTGTTTCAAAATACTGATGATCGTTTTTTCGCTGGACATGTCAATGCCTACAAATGGTTCATCAAGAAAAAAATAATCCGCTCCTTGAGCCAACGCCCGTGCTAAAAAAACACGCTGCTGTTGACCACCAGACAACTCGCCGATCTGCCTTTTGCTATAGTTTTTCATACCGACTTGTTCCAAGCATTGTTCGGCGAGTTGTTTTTCCGACCTTCTCGGATGATGAAAAATCCCCAGTCTTGGATACGTTCCCATGACGACCACATCGCGTACCGTAATCGGAAAATCCCAATCGATCATGTTCCGCTGGGGGACATAAGCAATTTTTTTCTGGACATTTTTAAGTTTACGCCCGTTAAACGTAATCGATCCCGTATCCTTGGGAATTAAACCGAGGATTGCCTTCATCAATGTTGATTTCCCTGCTCCATTTGGGCCGATGATACCGACCAATTTACCATTTTTAACCGAAAATGTAATGTCTCGAATAGCTTCTTTCCCATGGTAAGAGACACTTAAATGCTGAACAGATATGGAATAATCCACGTCTTTTCCCTCCACGTTTAGTTATTCGCCAAGTTTCGCCGCACTCTCAAATGTTTCTCTAATGCAACTTTTGCGAAATAAGAAAACTGCGTTCTGAATGTCACAAGCGATCCGTCATTAGCCTTTCTGCTTATTATTACTGTCAGCATATGCGGATATTCAGATTTTGTTTATTCAGTCGCAGTAAAACCATCCATTATTTAATATTTTTATACCTTTTCATTTCATATAAGTAGTATAAACGACAAACAGTTCCCTGTCAACAATTAAATTGCCTTGATGAAACATTTTATTTACATTATATTGTGATGCAGCGCGCAGCTAATCCTGGCCCCCTTTAAAACAAAAAATCGCTGTCAAAAATGCCATGACAGCGGGTTTTTTAAACTAATCAAGCATCGACCAATTCGAAATCGACTACACGTTCCTCCAGATTCACCCCGACGACTTTGACGACGACTTCATCGCCAATGCGATAGATATTGCCGGTTCGCTCACCGATGAGAGCGTGATTGCGTTCATCAAAATGATAATAATCATCTGTTAAATAACTTACATGGACAAGCCCTTCAACCGTATTTGCTAATTCTACAAACAGCCCAAACTGTGTTGCTGAACTGACAACTCCCGTAAATTGTTCACCGATTTTATCTTGCATAAATTCCGCTTTTTTCAAATCATCTGTTTCTCGTTCAGCATCGACAGCTGCGCGTTCGGTTTCCGATGCTTGTCGAGTGATCGCTGGTAGATGGTCTCTCCAATATGCGATCGTTTCGGATTTAAGGTTCCCATCGATTAAGTACATGCGGATCAACCGGTGAACAACCAAATCGGGATAACGCCGAATCGGTGACGTAAAATGGGTATAAAAATCAGTCGCCAGGCCAAAATGACCAATGCTTTTCGGATCGTATTTCGCTTGTTTCATCGAGCGCAACATAAGCTTTGATACGATCATTTCCTCTCGTTTACCTTTAACGGCATGAATGACTTTTTGCAGTGCTTGCGGATGTACATCGTGGGCTGTACCTTTGACAGAATAGCCGAGCCCCGCCAGAAATTCAAAAAAATGTTGCAGCTTCCCTTCATCAGGATCTTCATGAACGCGATGAACAAACGGCACATCCATCCAGTGAAAATGTTCAGCTATTGTTTCGTTCGCTGCCAGCATAAACTCCTCAATAAGCCGTTCAGCCACCGAGCGCTCTCTTAGAACGACATCAATCGCTTTTCCGCCATCATCTACGAGCACTTCAGCTTCCTTGAAATCGAAATCAATCGCACCGCGCCCCATTCGCTTGGAACGAAGTATCGCTGCCAATTTTTCCATATCTTCAAACATCGGCACGAGCGATGCGTATTTTTCTCGTAAGCGACGATCCTTGTCTACTAAAATTTTGTTGACATCTTGATAAGTCATACGCGCATTCGATCTGATGACGCTTGGAAAAACATCGTGATTAACGACTTGTCCCGTCGAATCAATTTCCATTTCGCAACTTAATGTCAAGCGGTCTTCGTGTGGATTTAAAGAACAAATTCCATTTGACAATTTGTGCGGAAGCATCGGAATGACACGATCGACGAGATAAACGCTTGTCCCGCGCTCAAACGCTTCCCGATCCATCGGCGAATGCTCCGGGACATAGTAACTTACATCGGCAATATGCACGCCGAGCTTGTAATTGCCGTTAGCTAGTTGTTTCACTGTTACCGCATCGTCGAGATCTTTCGCATCGGCTCCGTCAATCGTCACAATCATCTCATCGCGAAGATCACGACGCGTTTTAATTTCATGTTCAGAAATGGTATCCGGAACGCGGCTTGCCTGTTCCAACACCTCTTCCGGAAACTCAATTTTAATTCCGTGCTTGTAAATGATCGAAAGGATGTCGATGCCAGGATCATTTTTATGGCCAAGAATTTTGCTAATTTCCCCTTCCGCACTCATGCGTCCCTTAGGATATTTTGTAATCCGAGCAATGACTTTATGGCCGCTCACCGCACCTTTTGTCATTCCTTTTGGAATAAAGATGTCGTTGGGAATTCGTTTATCATCCGCAATGACAAAACCGAATGAACCGTTGTCCTCAAACGTTCCAACTACTTCATGGACAGCGCGCTCTAAAATACGAACAACTGTTCCTTCCGGATTATTTCCCCGTCCTTCATTGCGTTCCGGGCGAACGAGTACTTTGTCGTTGTTCATCGCCGAGGCAAGATCTGAATGATGAATGTAAATATCATCTTTATCCTCGTCATCGGGAATTAAAAATGCAAACCCTTTGGCGTGCATTTGAATACGTCCGCGGACGAGATTCATTTTCTCGGGCAACCCGAAGCGATTTTTCCGTGTTCGGACGAGTTCGCCCGACTCCTCAAGCTTGTTCAATGCTTTAACCAGTTCTTTAAAATCGACGGCATCGCGAATATCGAGGGCCGCTTCCAATTCATGAACAGAAAGCGGCTTTTTACCATATTCATTAAAAAAGTCGCGGACTGTCTCAACCATATCCATACTCATGGGCTCACCTCTTTTCGGTATCGTGTCCCAAGCTAATCATTCCAATCAAGCGATTCGAGAAAACGGAAGATATCGTTATGCAATCTTTCTTTCTCCGGCCCCATTGTTATGACATGACCCGATTTTTCATACCATTTGATATCCTTGACGTCTGTTTCAACATGATCATATATATACGTGGCGCTTGATGGATTGATCATTTCATCCTTTTCAGCTTGGATGACCATAGTCGGCGTATAAATCGTGTCAATGTGCTCGTTGACATCTTGAATCAATTCGCGAATATCTTTAAACAAATCACCTGAACGATTCATCAGTGCGTCGATTTCTTCATCAATCGTGGCAGCATCTTTCTGTTCCAGTTGTTTATACTCTTTCGCAAATGCGCGAAACCCTTTTGTAAGCTGGGTTTCATTATCAAAAAACATCGGTGTACACATTGGGATAACCGCTTTGATGTTTTCTGAATAAGCAAGTTTTAATCCAAGAACACCGCCGAGCGATAGTCCAGCTACAGCTATATCTTTATAGCCGAGATCGCGAAGGTGACGCAAGGCATTGCGAACATCTTCCCACCATTCAGCGGAATTTGTTTTAAGCAGCGCCTCCGGAGGTAAACCATGGCCACGATAAATAGGAGCATGGCTTGTATAACCTTTTTTCTCCAAAAAGCGCCCTAGCATCCGGACGTCGGCCGAATGGCCTGTAAATCCGTGCAACAAAAGGACCGCGCGCGGCCCTGCTTCAAATGTAAATGGTTCTGGCTGTTTGATTTTCATGTCTGTCTCTCCTTCAATATCTACTTTACCCATTTCAAGATTATTGTACTATAAGGATTAGTAAAAAAGCGAAATAATCTCAACCAATTAAAAAACCCTTACCACGGTGTGATAAGGATTGAACAGTATAACACTATTGTAAAACATATGCGCTTAAAAAAGCTAGCAGGAAGAACAATACAGCGGTAACGATTGTACTCCTGTGCAAAAAGAGATCAATTCCCCGTGCTTTTTGTTTGCCGAATAACTGTTCAGCTCCACCGGAAATCGCACCTGAAAGCCCGGCGCTTTTTCCCGATTGCAACAAAATAAGCACGATCATAATAATGGCATCAATGACTAATAAAATATTTACGGTCGTTACCATCGTCCCAAAACACCTCCTACAAGGGACAATAACTAAATTTCACTTTACCATAAATTTGTTTTTTTTGGCAAGCTCGTTCGCTATTAGCATTTTTTTGGACAACAAGTGAAATTCATTTTATCATATATACATATTACTTCGATGTATTTGTCGATTTATGACGAATATTTGCTGCTTCTTATCTCACTCATTAAAAAGTGACAGTACGCCGCTCTATTATAACGGCATTTAAAATAACCGCAAACAACAGGAAAAACCTAAACTAAGAAAAGGAGTTGCAACAATCTATGGAACATATAAAGGGTATCGCGGCATCAAATGGCATCGCCATCGCCAAAGCATATCAATTGACACAACCGGATTTAAGTTATGACAAGCGCTCCACCGATCATCCCGATGAAGAAATCGCACGACTTGACAAAGCCTTAGACGTTTCCAAACAAGAATTGGAAAAAATCCGCAAACATACCAAAGAGAAAATCGGTGATGAACAAGCGGAAATTTTTTCAGCACACCTGCTCGTTTTGGACGACCCAGAGCTGATCAACCCGATCAAAGAGAAAATTACAAATGAACAAAAAGTAGCTGAGGCTGCCTTGGAAGAGACGGCTAACCATTTCATCGATATATTCGAAAATATGGATAATGCATATATGCAGGAACGAGCTGCTGATATCCGTGATGTTACAAAACGCGTTTTGGCACACCTATTAAACGTTCGATTTCCCGATCCAGCACTAATCGACGAAGAAGTTATCGTCATTGCCAATGACTTGACCCCCTCGGATACCGCACAGCTGAACCGCGAATTCGTCAAAGGGTTTGCCACTGACATTGGCGGCCGAACATCACATTCAGCTATCATGGCCCGATCACTAGAAATCCCCGCTGTTGTAGGTACAAAAACAGTCTCGGAAACTGCAAAACAAAACAGCACGGTTATAGTAGATGGAATTGAAGGCGTCGTTATCGTTGATCCAACTGATGAAGAACTTGATACGTACCGTAAAAAACAAACCGCATTCGCTGAACAAAAAAAGGAATGGGCCAAACTGAAGGATGAACCGACATTGACAGCGGACGGTGAACAAGTCGATCTAGGCGGAAATATCGGCACACCAGAAGACGTTGTTGGGGTTCTAGACAACGGCGGTGAAGCTGTTGGCCTTTACCGAACGGAATTTTTATATATGGATAAAAATGAATTGCCGACTGAAGATGAGCAATATGAAGCATATAAAACCGTTCTTGAACAAATGAATGGTCAGCCTGTTGTCGTACGCACATTGGATGTAGGCGGAGACAAAGAAATCAACTATCTCGATCTACCGAAAGAAATGAACCCGTTTCTCGGTTTCCGGGCGATTCGCTTTTGTCTGGAACATGAACATATATTTAGAACACAGCTGCGTGCCCTTTTACGTGCCAGTGTTCACGGCAACTTGAAGATCATGTTCCCGATGATTGCGACGCTGGATGAGTTTCGCCAAGCAAAAGGAATCTTCCTCGATGAAAAAGAGTCATTGCAACAAGAAGGTGTGAAAGTTGCCGATAACATCGAAGTCGGTATCATGGTCGAAATACCTGCAACAGCCATCATGGCTGAACAATTTGCCAAAGAAGTTGATTTCTTCAGCATTGGAACGAATGACTTGATCCAATACACGATGGCGGCCGACCGAATGAATGAACGGGTGAGCTACTTGTACCAGCCGTACAGCCCGGCGATTTTGAACTTGATTAATAACGTGATTGAAGCTGCCCACCGTGAAGGCAAATGGGCTGGCATGTGCGGTGAAATGGCGGGTGATCCAATAGCGATACCAATACTACTCGGCTTAGGATTGGACGAATTCAGCATGAGCGCCACGTCTATTTTACCGGCACGCACCCAAATTCGCAGCCTTTCCAAAGAAAAATGGGCCTCATACAAAGAGACGCTTCTTAGCATGCAAACGGCTGAAGAAGTCGTGCAATTCGTCAAAGAGAAAACCGAATAAAATAGAGTTAGACGCCCGGAACATCCGGGCGTCTTACTTTTCAATGAATTCGAGTTTTTGATCGATCGGCGTGCGCCCTTTACTTCGCGGTATCTTTTCCGGATAGCCGATTTGTAGTACGGCGGCTATTTTCATGTTCGTTGCAATCCCTATATCTCGATAAAATTCGGGATCGTGCATGTAGGGCGTAATAGTCCAAAGCATCCCAACGCCGTATTCCCATGCTGCAAGCTGAGCATTTTGAATAAAGGCACAGATTGATGCGTATTCTTCTTCATACCGTACTGGATCGTCTTCTTTGGGAAAATAGATTAAAGCATGGTGCGGGATCGATAGTAAAAAGTCCCGCATCGAAGCGATCATTTTTTCCGTTTTCGAGCTTCCGTCCCGCTTGATCATACCGATTCGCTCATAGCTCGCCAATATCGCATCGACGAAATGAAGTTTTCCTTCGCTTTGATAAATTCTTAAACGCCACGATTCCTTCATGTAATGAGTCGGCGCCCACGATGCATATTTGAAAATGTCCGTCAAAATATTTTTATCGACATGATCTTTTTTAAATTGGTGTATAGAACGACGGGATTTAATCGCGTTTAATATATCGATGGAACTCACCTCATTTCTCCCAGCACGTCTCATTTTAACAAAGTTTGCCAGATATGCCTCAAACAAAAATACTCCTTGTTTTTGTATCTCATATCGATTGTATGAATAGAGCGGAGGTGTGTGCAAGATAGTTCTTAATATTGACAACAAATGTTGTTTTGCTATGATAGATGACTAATGACTGTAGAAAGGAGATATGGTATGCTGCCGGATCAGCACTTTTTACGAACTCCCGGGCCAACTCCAATTCCACCGAGCGTTCAGCAAGCGATGCATCAGCCAATGGTTGGTCATCGGGATCAGGAAACGAAAGAGTTGTTGTGCATGATTAAACCAAAACTAAAACGCTTGTTTGGAACCGATCAAGATGTTCTGCTTCTGGCTGGAAGCGGCACGGCTGGTTTAGAAGCTGCCGTTATCAATATCGTCCATCCAGATGATGAAGTGCTTGTTCTTGTATCTGGTGCATTTGGCGAGCGTTTCGTACAAATTTGTCGAAAATACCGGATTAAAACGCATCGCCTCGATATGGCATGGGGAAAGGCTGTTACACCTGAGAGCGTTGCAGATTATTTACAGCGACACCCTCGTGTTAAAGCTGTTTTGGCAACGTTTTGTGAGACATCAACCGGTGTTTTAAATCCGGTTCACAAAATAGCATCAGCAATCCAGCACTATTCAAATGCTATATTCATCGTTGATGGTGTTTCCGCAATTGGTGCTGTTCAAACCAAAATGGACGATTGGGCAATCGACATACTCATCACAGGGTCACAAAAAGCGATGATGCTCCCACCGGGACTCGTATTTCTCGTTGTGAGTGAACGGGCTTGGTACAAGATCAAAACGAATGAACGCCCTTCTTTTTACCTTGATTTATACCTTTATCAAAAACAGCTACAAAATAACACAACCCCTTTTACACCGCCTTTATCCCTATTATTCGGCTTACAACAGGTGCTGAAACTGTTTGATGAAGAAGGGCTTGATAACGTTTTTACAAGACACCACACGATGATGAATATGACACGAGCGGCGTGTCGAGCATTAGGTATTTGCCTTCTAACCGACGATCGCGATGCTTCACCAACAGTTACAGCCGCCCGGGCCGATGATCTTTCCCCAGATATGTTGCGACATATGCTTAAAAAAGAGTTCAATCTCATCGTAGCCGGTGGACAAAACGATTTAAAAGGTAAGCTATTTCGAATCGGTCATATGGGTTACTGCTCTCCTGCCGATATTTTACAAACGATAAGCATCATTGAACTTGCTTTGCATAAAATGGGTCAACCGATCGAACTCGGCAGTGGGGTGCAAGCTGCACAAAAAATCATGCTTTCAGGGGGGGCTTAAGTGTTTCATATATTGATCACCGATCCAATCAGCGAAAGGGGCCTTGATGTACTGCGAAAGCATGATCATGTTTCTGTCGCTATTCATACAAATTTAACATCACACGAACTCGAAAAACGAATCGCCTTATTTGATGGCTTATTAGTCAGAAGTCAAACAAACGTGACACGTCGGATCATCGAAAAAGCGAAAAAGCTAAAAATCATCGGCCGTGCCGGGGTTGGTGTCGATAATATCGACCTTGATGCAACGACAGAAAATGGCATCATTGTGGTCAATGCCCCATACGGCAACATAAATTCAGCAGCTGAGCATACGATGGCCATGATTATGGCGTTATCGCGAAACATTCCACAAGCGTATTCCGCATTGAAAAACAAGACATGGAAACGATCTAAATACGTCGGGGTCGAAATAAAAAATAAAACACTCGGTATCATCGGCCTTGGGCGTATCGGTAGTGAAGTTGCTTTCCGCGCTAAAGGACAGCGGATGAACGTCATCGCCTATGATCCATTTTTAACCGAAGAAAAGGCAGAAAAAATGGGGATTGAGTTTGCGACGTTTCCCGATGTTTTACAAACAGCCGACTATATTACCGTTCATACACCGCTCTTAAAAGAAACACGACATCTGATTGATGAAAAGGCATTCGCTATGATGAAAAATGGCGTCTATATTGTCAATTGTGCACGCGGTGGCATCATTGATGAAGAGGCGTTGTATGATGCACTCTCTGCCGGAAAAGTGGCTGGTGCAGCCATCGACGTGATGGAAGACGAGCCGTTTTACAATCACAAATTACTGGATTTACCTCACGTGATTGCTACACCACATCTAGGTGCTAGTACCGTTGAAGCACAGGAAAATGTCGCCATTGATGTTGCACAAGATGTACTGCGCTATTTAACAGGTGATTTTGTTAAAAATCCGGTTAATTTACCATCTGTTCCGAGCGATATTTTTGCTCAAATCAAACCTTATTTTGATTTAGCTGAAAAACTTGGTTTTTTCCTGATCCACTTAACAGATGATGCTCCTGAAGAGGTGAATATCTATTATTCGGGTGATGTTTCGAATATTCCGGTTTCACCGATCACTCGAAATGCTGTAAAAGGATTGCTTAAACGGCATCTCGGACATCATGTCAATGATATCAACGCTTTGTATTTTGCCGAGAAAAAAGGGATTCCCATTCATGAGAACCGAACATCGATGACAAAAGGTTTCACAAATTTAATGACTGTGGAAATAACAACAAAATCCGAGAGGCGGTGTGTATCTGGGACATTGTTGGATGGATTAGGCGCGCGTATCGTCCGCGTGGATCATTACAGTGTGGATGTAAAGCCAGAGGGGCATGTTGTCGTCATTCGTCACCAAGATATCCCCGGTGTAATCGGCAAAATGGGCAGCCTTCTTGGGAAGCATCGTATCAATATTGCCACGATGCAAGTTAATCGTTCGGATATCGGCGGTGATGCAATCATGATTTTAACTATTGATAAATTTCCCGAGCCGCGTGTATTCATAGCGTTGCAACAGCTTAAAGAAATCACCGACGTGACAGCTGTCGAATTGTGATTAAACAAAATTTTAGAAGCGATGTTTCCATCGGTCGACCCGCAAAAGCTCCTTTAGCTCTGATATTTTATAAGTCGGTCGCACATCAGACAGACTGGAAGAATGGTGATGAATCCAAACGGTTGGAATACCGGCTTTTGATGCGCCAAGTATATCTGTATAAAGATTGTCGCCCACCATGAGTGCCTCATCGCTATCTATGGCCAATTTTTTCAGCGCATGTTCAAAAATCGCCGGATCCGGTTTTCCTTTTCCAAAGGCACCGGATATAACAATATGGTCGAAATACGGTGCTAATTCCGGTGTGATCGACAGCTTCATCCTTTGTAAACTAGGCGCTCCGTTTGTCAACATGAGCAACCGATATTTCCCATAGAAAGCGTTTAAGACGGCAAACGTATCTGAAAAAACGAACTGTGTTTGACGACGCTTAGCTTTGAACGTTTCTGCCATTTGCGCAGCGAGCTGTGAATCGTTCACATTAAACTTTTTTAATGATAAATTCCAAACATTTTTCTGGTAACTCGATACGATCGCATTTAACCGATGAAAGGATGATCCTTGATCATTAAATTCACCCCATAACCCTTCAAGTGGATTGATGCCAATCATGTTAGTAAAAGGGTATGTATCATATGACGAAAACAATTTGCGTGCATAGGTGCGGACATTTCTTTCCAGTTGTTTCGGATCAATCGCGTATGTTTCCCAAGCCAATCGGCAAGCTTTTTGTAAAGCATCGGTGACACTTCGTTCATCCCAAATCAATGTATCATCTAAATCAAACATAATCGCTTTAAGCATATATGTATCACCCTTTAATATTGAACAGGTTTACTCGCTTAAGAAACTAAATTACTACGGTATTTTGTTTGTTTTTTGACATATCTTAGGAAAAAACTGATGAGCAAGCCGGAAAACAGCGCATTGATTAATGTGCCAATGCCGATCGCACCGCCAAATAACAAAGCTAAACTGACAAGAGCAATGTTGACCGCAGCCCGCGAATAAGAAACATCCCAGCCGGTCAACTTTGATACAACAAGCATCGAACGATCCATCGGGTTTGGAGCAATATTTGACCGTAAATAAAATGCAACGCCGAGAGCCATTAGAACGAGCCCTAATAGAAGCGCAGTCCATTGGCCTATCCATGTTGCCGGCATCACTCGATTGCCAAGTAAAAAAAGCCAGGAATCAATTCCGATTCCGGTTACAAAAGAGGTAATCAATGCAAAAAATTCCGGCTTCCTTCTTTCGGCTATAGCATTGCCTATAATCATCATGAAACCGACCGCGATCTCCCAAGTTCCGACTGAGAGGCCAAAAGTTCTGTAAAGTCCGACGAGAAGAGCATCATACGGTGATGCACCCAACATCGACTGGATGGTCAGCGCAATGCCGAGCGTTAAAATGATCAAGCCGAGCAAATAAATATGAATACCCGCACGTATCAGCCGCACGATGATCTCCTACCCTTGCTATTGATGATAAAGTTATTTCTACTCAGTTTATCAAAGAGCTGAAAACAACTGCAAATAGAACAAGCCTGCAATAAACAAAACGAAGTCCATCGTTAATTTACACAAAAACGGATTGAATCAGCACTTTTTGTGATTCAATCCGCTTCTCTTATCATGATAAGTACCCAAGTCTCTTGTATATTTATGATTTTTGCAAGTGATAGAAGGCATCCAAGCCCGCATATTGACCCATGCCAGCTAATTCATCTTCAATGCGAAGCAGCTGATTGTATTTGGCTACACGATCGGTTCTTGATGGTGCACCGGTTTTGATTTGTCCAGCATTGGTGGCAACAGCGATGTCGGCAATAGTTGCATCTTCAGTTTCACCCGAACGGTGTGAAATAACAGCCGTATAGCCAGCGCGTTTAGCCATTTCGATCGCTGCAAATGTTTCGGTTAACGTACCGATCTGATTGACTTTGATTAAAATTGAATTGCCGACACCTTGTTCAATACCTTTAGCTAGTTTCGTCGTGTTTGTCACAAACAAGTCATCGCCAACTAGTTGCACCCGATCTCCAATACGCTCTGTAAGCAGCTTATGACCTTCCCAGTCATCTTCATCAAGGCCATCTTCAATGGAAATAATCGGATATTTTTCGACCATGTCGGCGTACCAATCAACCATCTCAGCGGCTGAACGAACGACACCTTCACCTTTTAAGTGATATTTTCCATCGCTGTATATTTCCGATGCAGCAGCATCCATAGCCAGTTTAATCTCCTCACCCGGTTTGTACCCAGCTGCCTCGATGGCTTCAACAATCGTTTGCAATGCTTCCTCGTTCGAACGGAGGTTTGGTGCAAAGCCGCCTTCATCACCAACAGCCGTGTTATAACCTTTATCTTGCAACACGTTTTTCAACGCGTGAAAAATTTCCGTACCCGTTCGCAACGCTTCCTGGAAAGTTGGGGCTGCAACGGGCATGATCATAAACTCTTGAAAGTCCACATTGTTGTCGGCGTGTTCACCGCCGTTTAAAATATTCATCATTGGTGTCGGTAACGTCTTAGCATTAAAACCGCCTAAATAATTATAAAGCGGTAAATCCAGATAGCTCGCAGCTGCATGAGCTACAGCCATCGAAACACCTAAAATGGCGTTAGCCCCAAGTTTCCCTTTATTTTCTGTACCATCGAGTTCTAACATCATATTGTCAATGAGATTTTGTCGGGTCACATCTACACCGAGAAGTTCCGGTGCAATGACATCATTAACATTTTCAACAGCTTTCAGAACTCCTTTGCCACCGTAGCGGTTTTTATCATCATCGCGGAGTTCAACTGCTTCATATTCACCGGTTGATGCACCGCTCGGCACAAGAGCTGAACCAAATGCACCTGATTCTGTAAAGACTTCGACTTCAACCGTCGGATTACCGCGGGAATCGAGCACCTCACGAGCATAAATATCTGTCATGTATGGCATATTACATTCGCTCCTTTATCGTTTTATTTGTTGCTTTCCGCATGGTTCGATTTAAGCAATGATTCGCCGGTCATTTCTTTCGGTTTTTCCACATCCAGTAAATCGAGTAACGTCGGTGCTAAGTCAGCTAAAATACCGCCATCGCGCAATTTCGCGCCCTCTTTTGTGACAATAACAGGAACGGGATTAGTCGTATGGGCGGTCATCGGTTTGCCGTCCAAGCTGACCACTTCATCCGAATTGCCGTGATCGGCTGTAATAATCGCATCGCCACCGAGCTCCAAAATTTTGTCCACAACACGGCCAAGGCATTCGTCTACAGCTTCCACCGCCTTGATTGTCGGTTGTAATTTTCCAGAATGACCAACCATATCAGGGTTAGCGAAGTTTAATATCACCGCATTAATCTCGCCCGTTTCCAATTCTTTCAAGAGAGCATCTGTGACTTCATACGCGCTCATTTCCGGTTTTAAATCGTATGTGGCCACTTTCGGCGAATCGATTAACACCCGTTTTTCACCTGGAAATTCATGCTCGCGCCCACCGCTCATGAAATACGTCACGTGCGGATACTTTTCCGTTTCAGCAATTCGCAGCTGACGCAAATTATGTTGGGCTAAAACTTCGCCGATTGTGTTGTCGAGTGCGACGGGCTCGTAGGCAACATAACCGTCAATCGACTCGTCGAATTCAGTCAACATGACAAAATCGAGATCTTTTGGCGGATGTTCCCCGCGGTCAAAATCATGAAAATCATCGTCGGCGAAAGTGCGAGAAATTTGAATCGCCCGGTCCGGCCGGAAATTATAAAAGATGATTGAGTCCCCATCTGCCACTTGGCCGATTGGTTGATCATTTTCATCAACAAGCACAGACGGAAGCACGAATTCATCGTAAATGCCATTATCGTACGAATCATCAACGACTGCATACGGATCCTGATAATGCGGACCTTCCCCATACACCATTGCATCGTACGCTTTCTTTACGCGATCCCAGCGCTTGTCTCGATCCATTGAATAATAACGCCCGGAAATGGTGGCAAATTGACCGACGCCATATTTCTTCATTTTTTCTTCGGTTTGTTTAATGTATGTTTTTGCTGTTTTCGGACCAACATCACGCCCATCGAGAAACGCATGAACATAAACTTTTTCCAAGCCTTCATCGCTGGCAAGTTTCAACAGTGCAAATAAATGATGAATGTCGCTATGGACACCGCCATCAGACAATAAACCAAAGATGTGCAATGCCTTGTTATTCTTTTTTGCTTTGCGCATCGCCTGTAAAAACGCTTCTTTTTCAAAAAACTCGCCTTTTTCGATCGACAGATTAACACGGGTCAAACTTTGATAGACGATGCGACCAGCACCGATATTCAAATGTCCTACTTCTGAGTTGCCCATTTGTCCATCAGGTAGACCAACCGCCTCACCATAAGCTTGCAGTTGGGTATGTGGGAATTTATACCAATACCGATCGAAATTCGGTGTATGAGCTTGTTTAACGGCATTGCCTTTTTCCTCATCACGGAGAGCAAAACCGTCAAGAATAATCAATGCTGCTAGTTTTTGCTCGCTCATTTTGTCCCTGCCTCCACAAGTTGTAAGAATGAATCGGCTTCAAGACTTGCACCGCCAACAAGAGCACCGTCGACATCTGATTTGCTGAGCAGTTCATCAATGTTGGCTGGTTTAACACTTCCGCCGTATTGAATAACGATTTGTTCCGCTGTTTCTGCATTCGTCATTTGTTCAATCACTTGGCGAATATGCGTGCAAACTTCATTGGCATCGGCGCTTGATGCCGTTTTTCCTGTACCAATTGCCCAGATTGGTTCATAGGCAATAATCGTTTCTGCCACTTGGTTAGCGGTTAAACCGGCAAGCGCTTGTTTCACCTGGGTTTCGACATGCTTCATCGTCTCGTTCGCCTCGCGCTGTTCAAGCGTCTCACCGACGCAGACAATCGGTGTCAAACCATGTTTAAACGCCGCATGTGTTTTCTTGTTTACTATTTCATCTGTTTCGGCAAAATATTCACGTCGTTCCGAGTGGCCGATAATGACATGTGTAACACCAAGATTTTTCAGCATGGATGGGCTCACCTCACCTGTAAAAGCCCCTTCATCCTCATAATGCATGTTTTGCGCACCAATTTTCACGCGGGAACCTTGAGCCTTTTCCACAAGTGACGGTAAAAATGGAAACGGTGCGCAAACAATGGCTTCCACACGATCATCAGCCGGCACTTTTCCCACTATGCTATCCATAAATGCTTCGGCTTCTGTCAGCACTTTATTCATCTTCCAATTTCCTGCGATCACACGTTTACGCAAATCTCATACCTCCTATCGCATTATTTATCATCTAATGCATCGACACCGGGCAATACTTTTCCTTCCATAAACTCTAACGATGCGCCACCACCGGTCGATACATGATCCATTTTTTCACTTAAGCCGAATTGTTCGACCGCTGCTGCGGAATCACCTCCGCCAATAACAGTATAACCATCTGCATGAGCCAGAGCTTCGGCTACAGCTTTCGTCCCACCAGCGAAAGGTTCCATTTCAAAGACACCCATCGGACCATTCCAAATAATCAACTTGGACGATGCGACAATTTGCGCATATTTCTCACGTGTTTTCCCACCGATGTCAAGAGCTTCCCAATCAGACGGAATCGAATCGATCGGCACAGTTTTCGTTTCAGCTGACTCAGAAAAATCATCGGCGATGATGACATCTTTAGGTAGGACAAAATCCACGCCTTTATCTTTAGCTTTTTGCATAAATTCTTTTGCCAAATCCAGCTTGTCTTCTTCCAACAGGGACTTGCCGATTTCATAGCCTTGAGCTTTGATGAACGTATAGGCTAAACCTCCACCGACAATTAAATGATCTACTTTGTCGAGAAGATTGTCAATCACATTGATTTTATCCTTTACTTTAGCTCCGCCGATGATTGCTGTAAACGGCCGTTCTGGATTTTCCAATGCGTTTCCAAGCGCATTGATTTCCTTTTCCATTAAAAATCCTGCTGCAGCTGGTAAAAAGCGCGCAACGCCTGTTGTCGATGCATGAGCACGGTGAGCAGCGCCGAATGCGTCATTGACATAGATGTCAGCTAACTTAGTGAAAGCTTCTACTAGTTCTGGATCATTTGCTTTCTCACCGGGCTCAAAACGAACGTTTTCAATCAGGACAATATCACCTTCATTTGCTTGAGTAAGCGCTTCTTGCACCTCTTTTCCATAGACGGCATCTGTTTTAATGACATTTTTTCCTAATAAATTGCTCAACCGTTCAGCTACAGGATCAAGCCGCAATTCTTCGACTACTTCGCCTTCGGGTCGACCGAGGTGGCTGGCGAGAATGACGATTGCGCCGTGTTTGCTCAAATACTCAATCGTCGGCAAGGCCGCTTTAATGCGCGTATCATCTGTTATTTCACCGTTATCAAGCGGCACATTAAAATCGACACGACAAAACACCTTTTTTCCCTTAACCTCTAGATCGCGAACTGTTTTTTTATTCATGCCAAGACCTCCTGCATCACGATATGTATTAGATTTCCCTGCTTCTTTTTTCTGTACTCATGATCACTATAAAGGAGCGATAACGGCAAATGTATCAACATGAAAAGCGGAGGAGGATGGGAGTCCGCCTCCGCTTTTATCGGTAAATTTTACAAGCCTTGGTTTTTAATATAGACAGCCAAATCAACACAACGGGCAGAATAACCCATTTCATTGTCGTACCAGGAGACGACTTTCACCATATTATCCCCAAGTGTCATCGTTGACTGTGCATCAAAGATGGATGAATGAGGGTTGCCGATAATATCGGTAGAAACAAGTGGATCTTCGGTATAGTCTAAAACACCTTTCAAGTCGTCTGATTCAGCTGCTTCTTTAAATGCTTGGTTGACTTCTTCTTCGGTTACATTTTTATCTAATTCGGCAACGAGGTCTGTAAGAGAACCATCAGGTGTGGGCACACGTACAGCCATGCCGTTCAACTTACCATCTAGTTCAGGTAGTACTCTGCCAACGACTTTGGCAGCACCGGTTGTTGTCGGGATAATATTTTGTGCAGCAGCCCGTGCACGACGATAATCTTTATGCGGCAAGTCCAAGATTTGCTGGTCGTTTGTATACGAGTGCACCGTCGTCATCAGCCCGCGTTTTAAGCCAAAGTTTTCATGCAAGACTTTAGCAAGCGGTGCGATACAGTTGGTTGTGCACGATGCATTGGAGACGATATCGTGTTTAGCAGGATCGTAGTCTTTTTCATTAACGCCCATAACCATGGTAAGGTCTTCTTGTTTCGCTGGCGCAGAAATGATGACCTTTTTCGCACCTGCATCAAGATGTTTTTGCGCATCCTCACGCTTTGTGAAACGGCCGGTCGACTCGATGACGATTTCCACCCCTAAGTCACCCCAACCGAGATTGGCCGGATCGCGTTCGGACAATACTTTAATTTCTTTTCCACCAACAACGATATTGGATCCATTTACACTGACATCTTCTTCAAGCACGCCATGGACAGAATCATATTTAAGAAGATGGGCAAGCATGTCCGCATCGGTCAAGTCATTGACAGCAACAACGTCAACCTCGTCATTTTTCAACGCTTGACGAAATACGTTACGGCCAATGCGTCCAAAACCATTTATCCCTATTTTAACTGTCATCGTAATACCTCCTGAGTCATAATTATTTTATTTAAAGGGTTAACCCCTTAAAATCGCTTTAGCGGCTGCTTCATCGGTGATCAGCATGTCGCTTTTACTATCTTGGAAGTACGAAGTGATCGCTTGGGCCTTCGACTGACCACCAGCAACAGTTATCACATGGTTAATGGATGCTAAATCTTCCAGCTGAATACCGATCGTCCTTACCTTATGAACGATATTTCCGTCCGCATCGAAGTAGTAACCAAACGCCTCACTAATTGCCTTGTTTGTTCGCAGTTTTTCAATGATTTCGGGTGTTGTTTTTCTACGTTTGGCCATAGTCAACGCATCGCCAATTCCATGTAAAATAACATCAGAATGCTTGATGAGCTGCAAAATATCTTTGACAGATGGCTCATTGATCATCGATTGGTAAGACGCCTCACTCAGCGGGTCTGGTACATAAAGCAGCCGGTAATCTCCTTTTGCTTTCCGAGCCATTTCTGCGACAATCGTATTGGCTTGATTCTCCGCTTTTTCGCCAAGACCACCTCTTGCCGGAACAAAAAGCGGTGGTTCGGTCATCTCTAGCGGAACCATCATAGCCGCTACTGCTGCCATTGTCGTGCCCCCGGTAACACCAATCGTTTGTCCAGGACCGAGCGTTGTTTTTAAATGGGAAACACAGGCTTTTCCCATTTCTTGTTTAACCCAATCATGAACATCGCTATCGCCAGGAACAACGATACAATCTTCAATAGGCAATGCGCTTGTCAATTGCCTTTCCAGCCCGCTAAGACCTGTGATTTCACTCATAAATGATGCGAGCTGGTCTACGAGTAATTTTCCCTCTTTTGTCATATACATTCCTTTGGCTGTCACTTGAATGAAACCTTGCTCTTGTAAAAAATCGACTTCACTGCGGACAATACGCTCGGTCAAATTCGTGTTCTCCGCAAGCCCCCGCCGCCCGATCGGCTGGAACAAATCGATGCTGTACAGAACGGAATATCGCTGTTGCATAATTTTCAATAAATCAGGGTATAATTTTTTCTGCAACTCGATCAACGTCTTCATGAACAAACTCTCCAACACTTGGACACTTTTTGTCCCGAGTGGTGTTTTTATGTCCCGTTTGGGGCAAAAAATAGAAGCAAAGGGCGTTTGCTAATTTTAGTCTATCATAACTCTTTAGATTTGCAATGGTTTTGCTCAAATGACATTCCTCATGATGATGTTGTTATTGTCTCTTTTATAAGCTGTTCCAATGATTCGTAACTTATCTCCTCACAAGTTAACTGCTTTCCGTTTATGTCGATCACTGGAATTTGCAGCTGATATCGTTCTAGCCACTCGTCATTCGTATGAATATCGCGTTTTTCGACAGCAAGATTATAATCACTTTCTAGAAGGAGCAAAAGAGCTTCGGCCTCATCGCATAGCGGGCAATCATCTTTTGTATAAAAAATCACTTGAAGCATGTCTACACCTCCGTCGTTTGCGGTTTCACGACAAGTAGTCTATTTATATTTTGCCATAAATGTCGATCAAACGCATCGTTTTAAAAGCTTGCATCTTGTAATGATAACATTCATTAATTCGTGACATATATCACGTGTCATGTCTGTGCAAAGATATATAATATAGGCAAGTAGAAAAAAACGAAGGTGAACGAACATGGTCTGGGTACTACGGCAAATCCTTTTAGGCATTCATATTCTGCTTGCCATTATTTGGGTTGGCGGTGTTTTGTTTGTCGGATGGGGCGTTTATCCAGCGTCTAAAAAATTGGCAGCTCATCATCAGCGCACCTTTTTAAAAGCACTCATGCAATGGACGCACCACTTGTTTACATTAGCTGGAGTCGGCGTCATCATAACAGGCGTTATACTCGGTACGGTCTTAGGTCCGCTGAATAGCTGGGCTGATGTATATAGCACGGCATACGGGCGTATTTGGCTCACCGCACTCATCAGCGCGCTTTTAACACTTGGTTGGGGTGTGTTTATAAGCTACCGACAAGCCATGAAAGTTTTTGCCAATGAACGCCTTTGGATTACTGCAGAAAATGGAGATGCAAAACCGTTAAACAAAGCCATGTTGTTGATCGCTGGTATAGAATCGATTGAAGTGTTCGGCTTCTTGCTTTTAATTGGCTGTATGATTTTATTATAAATACATTAGACTTTTGGGGGGAATCAAAATGTGTGCGGATAAAGCAGATGCTGTCGCGGATTTGACACACGACAAATATCGTTATCGTTATTCATGGTTACACCTCATCCGACCGATGACATTGACAGGAACGATTAATCCAGTTATCGTTGGCACAATTTTGGCAGCCCAGTACGGCACTGTGCGTTATGATGT
>DATGUP010000017.1:0-5677 GCA_035301265.1 Bacillota bacterium | reverse complement strand
AACACCGCATTCCACCGCTCGCTATTAAAATAAAGTTTTGTCTCGAAACCTCAATTTTGCCAAATCCGTTGTCAATTTTGCACGTTTTCCACGCTTTTCACAACCAATTTCACGTTATTTCTGGGCTTTGTAAGTCCTTTTCTGGTTTAAGACAAATCTTTATTATAAAAATTAGGGGAAAGATCAGGGGCAAAGGAGACAAATGTTTATTTTAACGGACAAATTTATATTTTAAATTCACAAATCTTTCTCTAAACGCGCAACGAGCTCTATATGAAACGTCTGGGGAAACATATCGACTGGTTGTACAGTCTTCAGCTTATAACCAAAAGGCTCCAGTTCTTTTATATCTTGTGCAAACGAAGCAGGGTTGCATGATACATAAATAAGCCGGCTTGCTTGTGTGCGTCCAATTCGCCGCATCACTTTCCCTCCTGCTCCTGACCGCGGTGGATCAAGGAGTAACAAATCAGGTCGACCAAACGAACGTAACACCTCATCCATACCATGCCGAGCATCTTTTGCCAAAAAGTAAGTGTTGGTAATTCCATTGTCATGTGCATTTCGCTTCGCTGATTCAATGGACGATTCAACAATTTCAATCCCTGCCAGGCCTTTGACACGATTGGCAAATGGCAAAGAAAACGTGCCAACACCACAAAAGAGATCAATCATTTTTTCAGTTGATCGGGGATTGGCCATTTCGAGAGCAAGTTCTACCAGTTTTTCAGCTTGAGTCGGATTCGTTTGAAAAAACGTATCGAACCATAAACGGTAACGGTAGCCGGCAAGTTCATCATAAATAAAATCCCGTCCCGCTAACAAATGAATAGTCTCAGCTTGTGTCCGGTCCGCCCAATCCCGATTTTCCATCCATAAAAAACTTTTCACTTGAGAAAATTGCAATTTGATACGGCGGATTAAGTCATTGAGCCCCTTTATCGCTTTCGGTCCTTCTGTAGCAAAAATCGCCAACATTAATTCACCGGTAGCAAAAGACTGGCGAACCATCACATGACGTAAAAGCCCTTCATGAGTTACTTTATTATATCCTGGTAAACGATTTTCTTTCACCCATCTAGCTACTTCTAAAACAACTTCTCTCATATCAGGTGACATGATAAAACACGTTTTGATGGGAACGATTTTTTGAAAATGACCTTGTTCATGAAAACCGAGTGACCCGTCTTCTGCAAATGTTAATTCCACTTTGTTACGATAATACCACGGTTCATCCATGCCGATCGTCTTCTCAACTATGCGGGGATCGAATCCTTGTTCTTTTAGTAAAGCTTTTACACGGTTTGTTTTTTCGCGTAATTGTCCTTCATAACGCAAATGCTGCCAAGTACAACCGCCACACCGTTCAAAATGAGGACATCGTGGTTCAATTCGATCGGGATGTTTAGCAATTACTTCATCCACTCGGCTGATCCAACGTCTCTTACGTGGATACTCAACCTTTGCCCGAACTGTTTCACCAGGAAGTGTATAAGGAATCGTTAATTGAAATTGACGCTTTTTTCCTTTTTTATTTTCTCGAGAAACAACGGCCTGCCCAGAACCTCTATCATCTAATCGGTCAATGCTTACTGTCAATTTCTCACCTTTTATGCTCAACGGAAAACCCTCCCCTATATGTGAATTGTAATTTCATATACCGAGCCAAGGGGAAATGAAGAAAAACCTTATATCCAAGAAAACCTGTCTTTTTTACGCGCACCTGGAGTAGTCTGTTGGTTTTATACCCCCCTCTTATGGATCTAACCATGTTTCCGGCACCAAACCTTTATACACACATAAATGTTTTCAGTCAGTTATCTCTAGTCATGACGGAAAAAATCACTGCCCATATACACGTTTCATCTGACAAACAAACATTGAAACAGTGGTATGCAGACATGAAGTATATCAAATAGACAAAACGTATGCTAGCGTGAACTAAACTGATTATATTTTCCCTGATCTTTTCTCTTTCCCGCCTTCGACTCGTTCATTTTTGCAAAGATGACTGTTATGCCATAGGCAATGGTTTGTTTCTTGCTTATAAACATTTGGAATCGCTCTTAGATGTTATAATCGAAATGCAATAATATTATGCATCACATCCCGTACAATAGTCATTGGCTCAATTGCGACAGATTCATATGTTTCATCTACCTCGGATGCACACATTAGCTGTTAACGCGAAAGGAATTTTTCATATTCATCGTTTTTTTAAGGGAAAACGAAATGTATAAACAATCAGTGTAAGCACATTTTTTGTAACCCATTAAAAAGGCATTTACAACATACCTCGATTGGTATAAAAATATATACCTTACTCATGAATCAATAAGGGGGAAATATGTAGACATATAACAATATACCCCTTCGAAAAAGCATAGGAAAATTATATAAAAGGACATTAAAAACGATCGTTATCGCACAAATTCACGGAGGAACAGGACTGGCAGCAAGTATTACTGTCAGTCTGAGGATATGCTTGGAACGGAGCGTTTTGCCGGCTTACCCGCTGCATTATACACATTAGGATCGGTCTTATCGGGGCATATTTAATCGGGCGATTATCGCAGCGATTCGGGCGACGAAACGGTCTATCACTAGGATTTTATGCTGGCGGTATCGGGCGATTGGCGTGCTTTTCGCAAGCGGTATGAGAACAAATCTTTCCATATTCATTTGATCATAATTGCCGGTCTTCTTTTATCGTTGGGATTCGTGATTAAAGAATGGGTGTAAATATCGGTTAACACATTCAATATCTTTAGAAAAAACTCGATCTTTTGTTATACGTGGTACGATTCGGCGAAGTTCGCGCCATTTAGCTTGTAATTTCGGTGACATTTTCCCAACGCCTTGATAATCAGCGGCTTGTAACGCACAAATACATTCGATCGCAAGGACTCGCCTTGTATTTTGGTTAATTGATCCGGCGTGTCTGGCAGCAATTGTTCCCATACTGACATGATCTTCTTGGTTAGCGGAAGACGGAATCGAATCGACGCTAGCAGGATGAGCTAACGTTTTATTTTCTGAAACGAGTGAGGCGGCGGTATATTGCATAATCATCGCACCTGATTGTAATCCCGGCTTGGAACTTAAAAATGGCGGTAAATCATTCAGTTGTGGATTGACTAACCGTTCGATGCGACGCTCTGAAATACTAGCCAGCTCAGCAATAGCAATTTTTAAAAAATCCATGGCCAAGGCAACGGGTTGACCATGAAAATTACCACCAGAAACAACGGTTGCACCACGATCAAAAATAAGCGGATTATCCGTGGCTGTATTTGCTTCTATTTCCAACGTCTGTTTTACATAATCAAGCGCCTGCCACGTAGCCCCATGAACTTGCGGAATACAACGGATGGAATAGGCGTCTTGAACACGCTTTTCGCCTTGCCTAGTAATCAGTTGACTGCCTTCTAACCACCCCCTCATACGACTTGCAACAGCCATTTGTTGCGAATAACCTCTTGCCCGATGTATGGCGGGATGAAACGCATCAATAATTCCTTCCAACCCTTCTATCGTCAGCGCAGCAATCCATTCACTATCATAGGAAAGCCGCTCAGCTTCAAAGTAATTGACAATCCCCATCGCCACCATCGCTTGTGTCCCGTTAATAAGAGCTAACCCTTCCTTTGCTTGTAACGTGATCGGCCCTATTCCTTTTTTGTTAAAAACAGACTGTTAGATCGTACGACGCGTCATTTACAGCTAACCGAGGAAGGACGCCTTTTATACAAAGAAGCGAAAAAATTGATCGCTCATTTCCAACATGTAGAAAGCGAGATGAAACGATTGCAACAGCAAGGTCCGCCGGAGCTATCCATCGGATTAATCGAATCCGCCGAATTTTGGATGCCAAAAGTTTTAGCAACATTTAAAGCGGAATTCTCCGATGTACATATTCGTTTATTAGAAGTATTAAGTTTACAAGATGTAGAAAAAGCTTTGACCCATTTTCATGTCCATCTTGCCATTACCAACCAATACATCAACAATAAAGATATGCAAACTATCCCGATTTATGATGAAAAACTCGTTGCCCTACTTCCACCACAACATCGGCTGAAAAACGAACCATACGTCACAATCAACCAATTAAAACATGAGCATTTTATTATTTCCAAAAAAGGCTTCCAAACACGCGAAGGCTTTCAAACAAGCGAAGATGACACCTCGCATTCAATTTGAGATTGAACGTTTTGAAACGGCTTGTAGTTTAGTTGAGGACGGGCTTGGAGTCACCGTTGTGCCAGAAAACTACATCAAATACAGCCATAAACATGCGTACCATGTTAAACACGTTCGAGACGTCAATATTTCACGTACAGTATATTTAGCCTATGTTCAAAACAGGTATTTACCTCCGATGGTCACGCGTTTTATAACGATTGTGAAGAACTTTTTTAACGATAAATGACAAATCATGATGGCAAAATGTAAGAAGTGACTTGCACACCCACCTTTGTTATACTAGATTAGTTGGTTGTATGATTAACAGAGAGAAGGGTGTCAATGAAAAAAGAACTCATCGTACGATGGTTTGTCTTTTTTATCGGGCTCATGGTCCTCGGACTTGGGATTGCCCTAACCGTTAAAGGGCAGCGGTTCGGCGTTGGTTCTTGGGATGTATTGCATATAGGCCTGTTTAAACAAATTGGATTATCCATTGGACTATGGTCGATTATTTTAGGCATCATCATCATTACGATTTCTTCGATTGGCTTACGTGAATTACCCAAAATAGGTACGTTTGCCAATATGACGTTTGTCGGTTTATTTATCGACTTTTTTAATTGGATCATTCCGGACCCGAATACGTTTTCCATGCAATTTATAGCTTTTGTTCTTGGCGTTCTTCTTATTGCAATCGGTTGTGGCATTTATATTTCCGCTGATTTAGGAGAGGGGCCGCGGGATAGTTTAATGATGCTTGCTGTAAAAAAACTAAACTGCAGCATTACCACTGCTCGCACCGTTATGGAGGTTGTCGTTGCGATTGCAGGATTCCTTCTAGGCGGACCGATCGGCATTGGCACCGTCATCATGGCCTTTGCACTCGGACCAATCATTCAAGTCACGCTTGGTTATTGTGAAAGATTTTTGAAAAATCAAGTCGCTAATTATTAAGGCAAGTCATGCAAACCATAGCGAAAACCGCGCCCCCAAAAATCCACTACACGCGCACTGTTGCTTATCTCGTTACAATCGTCTTTTCATCGCTTATCTTCTCAAATGGAAGCGGCGCATTTGCTCACCCTGTTTGATTGATGATGGATGCCTGTCCCTTACTTAACCTTGAACCGCTCGAATGTCCTCTCGAAAGTACTGCAAAAATGCAGCCGCTGCCCTTGAGAATACTTGATGCTTTTTCCAAATCATGTATAACTCTGCTCCATGTGCGGGCCCAAGCGTCTAAAGCATAGTTGACTATTTCTCGAAGTGTTGACGAGCTTATCAAGACATATGGCATAACCAATATTTTCTTCAACCATCAAAAGCAGTATGCTCTTGCCACACCAACCCGTTAGTTCATTGCATTAGGTTATTCTACTCACTGCGATCCTGCATTCGTTCATCCTCTGATAACTTACCCGTTTCAATGCCTGTCATAACGTCACCCAAGTCCTCTGAAAGGTCAGCAATTTTTTTATAGTCTTTGTAA
>DATGUP010000016.1:0-89210 GCA_035301265.1 Bacillota bacterium | reverse complement strand
CCTTTGCGGAAGCGAGGGACTATTTTTTTATTTTGACGATTATTTTCATACATGCGGTGTGCATGTTGTAATGGTATGAGTAAAAGTTTTAACCTTAAAACTTGGATGGTTAAAATCGCCATAATTAGCGCTTCTATGTCGTCTACAGTCATTGGAGTTGAAAATATGGCAAAACAGCAATTTCGAATCAGAAAAATACTAGCTTGGATGTTCGTCTGTATGTGGATGGCATTTATTTTTTATTTATCAAATCAAACAGCAGAGGCATCAAGCGAACTTAGTTTAGAAGTAACAGTGATGATCGAGCGAATGATGCACATCATCATTCCTCACATAGATTTTCAAGAGAGTATATTTCATCATTATATTCGAAAAGGTGCTCATTTTTTTACTTATTTTATACTTGGCGTATTAGTAATGAATGCGTTATTTATTAGTCGCAAACATGTGATCAGTAGTATGCTCTATTCGTTAGTAATTTGTGTCATTTATGCTACAACCGATGAAATTCATCAATTGTTTATTCCAGGTAGAAGTGGTGAAGTCATTGATGTTTTCATCGATAGTGTCGGTGCTACTGTCGGTATATTGATTTATGCAAGTTGTACAGTGCTTATAAGACAGAGAATATTTAAACGATATAAGCAAACATGAAAAAGATATGACTGTTAAAAAGATTATGAACTTTATTAATATTCAATGTTCACATCATTGCCTCACGTGATTTTGTAAAAATATGTGAAATAGGTCTATAGTATAGGGGGTTTATTATCCGTTATGTGGAAGGGTTATAAATATAAAGATGATCCTTATATAACATGTATTAAACGGTCTATTAAAAAAGATAAAAATTAAGCGTAGTATCGAAGTGTTATAGGATACTGCGCTATTTTTATCTTGTAAAAAATTTTTAGAAATACATTTTTTTGTACACCCTTTTTGTTATATTAAAACAAGATACAACTTTCTTCCTCTACAAGGTATTATATATATGCTATCCTTATAGCATATATGAATACAGTAGGATATAAATATTAAATTATTGTATAGTTAAATTAAATAAAACATTTTATCTGAACGTAGTGGGAGAAAGTTGTAAGATTTACAACTTTCTATTTTTTGTAAAAAATTATTTGACAATATAATTAAAGTATGTTAATTTTATATAAAATAAATTAATAGGAGGTGATTATTCGTGAGAGTACAATTAACATTTAAAATGACATCTATTCCGTTACAGTACCGGATAGGCATGTTATCGGTTATTAAAGAAATGATTAAGACGGGATCACCTATATATTATGAACAATTGTTTATACAAAATAAAAAGAAAATGAAAAATTTTTCTTATGCCACTTACATAACTAAGCTAGATATTCAAAACGAACACATTCAGGGTGAAGAGCTACATCTAACTATTACAAGTCCGAGTTATGAATTTGTGATGCATTTGTTAAATGGAAGTAAAAGGGAAAGTGTTTATTATATAAAGGGCTCTAAACTTATTTTAAAAAGGAAGCGATTGCTCCCGAAAACAGCGATCGAAGAAGACCTAATCACTTTTAAGACGCTCTCACCCATTTTGCTTGAATCAAAAGAAGGAAAACCAGTTTTAGCGACGGATGAAAACTTTAAAACGGAATTTCAATATTTAGCACATCTTATTTTAAAAGAAGTTTTCATGCGAGAACCGAGGCGGCCAATACAGGTGTTACAAACGATGATGGAAAGACAAGTGCTTAAAGAAGATCTCCATCAAGTCCAGAAAAACCCTCTTTACCTGACAGCAAATAAAGGCTTTATTCAACTTCAAGGGGAACCTGAAGATTTACAAGCACTATACGATGCAGGTGTCAGCATGCGTCGGTCACTCGGATTAGGTTTATTAGAAATGGCAAAGGGGGTGTAATCATTGGAGCAAATGGAAGTACACATGAATGAATGGGCGTTTAATCAAGGGATGGTTGGATATAAACGTATTTTAGATTACTTCGGTCTTACCGTTCCAACGACAGCGAATGGCATCATCGTGAAAAAAGAACATTTAGAACAATTGCCGGACGCTTATTTTACTTATTTTTTGGCAAAAATGAATGTCGCAAAACAAAATGAAAGAAGTCTTCGCAGTTGGCATAGCCAATGGAAAAAAGGAAAGAAAGATTATAAAAAATATTTAAATAACCGCTTGAAAGATATTCATGATAAAGTAAAAAAATATTTTAAAGATGACGAAAACGGTCAAATGATTTTAGAAAATATTAAGCGTTATCGAAAAAAACGAACATATACTGAGGAAATGGATCATTGGTTAGAAAAGGTGATTCAAGGGATTCATACAGAAACAATTAATGAAAAATTAACTATGAACGTTATAAAAACTGTATATTTGCAGAAGTTGTATTTTGGACAACCGTCATTTGTAAATGTTGTTCACAATGCAAAGACGTTAGAAGAACAAAAGGAAATTTTTCGCAAAGATTATATACAACCTGTTTTCGATGAATGGCGTCTTATGGACTATATTCATCGCGGTGATGCAGACAATTGCCGAGCGCTACTACAACAAACGGAGCATAAACAACTGTCATCATTAAAACGCCCATTTAACAAACGAACAGCTGAAGAAATGAAAGATTATATCGAGGAAGAAGTTTTAAAATGTAGTTTAACAGATTTCCCATTAGGCTTTTACGCCTTTGAAGAGAGCGTTTTTTCTCCACTAGCTTTAAGTCTCAAAAATGCGTTAAACAGTACATGGAATAGTGAAGGAAGAAATTTTTTCCCAATTAGTGCCTTAGCGAAGTTGTTACTATTTTGTTCACCGGCAGGTGCGACCATTCACCGGCGAAAATCAATATTTGTCCAATTTGATGGAAGATTTGATGAAATTTATCAAGCGAATGAACATTATTATACAGAAGCTGATCGGGATAAGTCTTTTGATGAAGTCATATTCGATTTAGCAAGGGAGCAAAAATTAAGGGCGGACATGCTTCAGAAAAACTATTTTATCTTAGAGTATGAATCAGACTACAATGCGAAAAAGACAGAATTAGATTATATGGTTTTAACACCAAATTTGATTCAATTATTTCAAAAACATCGCAAGCTCTTTCATTATATTCATTCACAAAACAGATCACAGTTTATAAAATTTTTATTAAAAAATATTGATACTAAACATTTCATCAGTCATATATTGCGAGATAAAATTAAAAATAATTATTCATCGCTAGAAGTGATGTTTATGACGATTTTAAGGCATTATGCCAAATTTTATGCGAGGGGGGACGAATATCCGATGAATGCTGACAAACAACAAAATTACATTTGGGTATTGTATAAGAGTGCTGAAGCAGTAAGAGCTAAAATCGGTTTGAAAAAAGCGCAGGGCATTGCTTATCGCTTGTTAAATGCAGTTCAATCTGACAACAAAAATACTTTTATGGATACAATCATGCGAGTATATGTCTCAAGTGAGCTTGAGATGCCTCCAGTACTTTTAGAAGCACTTCATGAAAATAATTTAGATTTTGCAACGGTTGGTAATGCATGGATAGCCGGATTAATTTCAAAACAAAATGAGGAAGGAGAGGATAGTTATGAGCAATAAAGCGATTACATTTACAATTGTATTTAAAGCAAATTCATTAAATTTTGGCGAGGGAACGGCGAATGTTTCCGAGTTAAAAAAATTTCATCGAGGAGATGGAAGCATCTATTCATTCGCCTCACGACAAAGCCTTCGTTATGATATCGTGCGTCTTGGCAATCAATTGTTTGACTGGAACTTAGATGTCGTCGATAAGAAACAGCAAGTCGTCCAATTTAAAGAAGATTGTACGATTAAAGACTCTGTTGAGATGGATTTGTTTGGCTATATGAAAACGAAGGCGAAAACAGGGGCAACAAAGCGTTCAGCCGTCGTTAGAATGAGCCATGCCATTTCCCTTGAGCCGTATAAGAGTGATTTGGAATTTCTCAATAATATGGGGTTAGCATCGCGTATCAATGAGGATGCTAATTTAGCAACGATTGAACAACACATTAGTTACTACACGTATACTGTGACCATTGATTTATCAAGAGTTGGCAAAGATGAAGATGTTGAGTTAACCGCGGAAGAGAAGGTTAATCGCATCAAACAGTTCTTAGAAATTACGAAGTTTTTAAATCGCGAAATTCGTGGAAGACAGGAAAATTTAGCACCGCTATTTATCATCGGAGGTGCTTATCCGATTCCGAATCCGTTTTTCCAAGGGCGTGTTAAATTAAAAGGTGCGGATCAATTAAATATTGAACCATTAATCGATACAGTTTCAACGAACGTTTTTGGAACGTCTTTAAAAGATTTAACGCAGATTGGATACGTCCGAGGAGTGTTTGCAAACGAAGAAGAGTTGTCGCAAATTGCAACGACAGGTACGATCGATGAATTTTATGAAAATTTAATGAAGCAAATTGAAGCGTATTTTGGAGTGTCTGTATGAAAGTTTTAAGAATTAAAGCTTTTCAGGAGACAGCGTGTTATAAGAAGCCGTTTGCAAATAAAGTGGCAGAAACTTATCCCCTACCACCGTATTCAACGGTGAAAGGGTTGATTCATGCTATTTTAAACGCGGATGAACTGATTCCTTTTTCCCTTTCCATCCAAGGTGACTTTGAAACCCAGATTATCGATTATCGAACGATGTATTTTGTAAAAAAGCGGCAATTCGCAATGCCGATTGTACTCGATGGTCTTGCAACCGAAACACCAAAATATTCTACAAACGTGATGACATCAATGCCTCTTTACACCCATTTGTTGTACAACATTCAACTCGTCTTTCACGTTCGGGCAGAAGAGACCATTTTAGATGATATTTACCATGCATTTTATAATATCGATGCTTTCCCATCGTTAGGGAGACATGAAGATCTTATACGCATTGATGCGATCGATTACGTCTATTTAGAAGAAACGGATGAGCTCAATACGAAACATTCCATTTATATTCCAAAAGCCGTATGTGATGAAGACAGACTTGGTGTACCATACTTATTAAACTGGACATACACGGTTAAAAAAGGCATACGTGAATGGACAAAAATCCCTTCACTGTATGTAATGAAAAATACCAATATTAATGAAGAGGAAGTAAACAGAGCTCTTTTAATGGACGAGGAAGGGTATGCTGTATTTTGGAATGAATAAAAAGCCGATGGGGAGTAGATCCCTATTGGCTTTATTAAAAAAGGAGTTGGTGCTTTAATGATTATTGCGAAAACGAGACCAAATGTTGAAACATTAAGTGAGCATACGAATCAACTATTGGAAAGATTTTCCGTTTTAAAGCAAGCCTATTTCGAAAAAATTCCCGATGAAAATGTGTGGGATTTGTTATATAAAGCTGCTTTATATCATGATTTAGGTAAGGTGAACAATGATTTTCAACAAAAAGTGCATCAGGCGATAAAATCTGATCAAAAGATCGAACGATCGAAGTTTGGTCATATTCCACATAATTATTTATCACCTTTTTTTCTTCCTGTAGATCATTGGGATTTATCAAAAGAAGAAAGAAAAGTTTTAATTCAAGCGATCGCTTATCACCATGAGAGAGATACACAACCTGATATCAATTTATTGAGAGAGGTTTATGAAACAGAACTTATTCATCATTTTCCGAAATTACAAGAAACGATGGATATTGATTTACCTAATTCAGATCAGAAAGCATTCAAAATAACAAGCGCGTTGAAACTCGAAAGACGGATAACCGAAATTACAGATGACAAAGATATTTACCATTTATATATTTTAATCAAAGGATTGTTACACCGACTGGATCATGCTGCATCTGCGCATGTTGATATAGAAGTTGATACAGATGTAGATATTGCTGCCTTGACGAAGAAATATATAGATACAGCCTTTGGTAAATATTCATTAAGACCACTGCAGAAGTTTACGTACCAACACCAAGACAAAAACCTCGTGATCGTTGCACAAACGGGCATGGGAAAAACGGAAGCCTCTCTTCTTTGGGCAGGGCGTGATAAAACGTTTTTCACATTGCCAATTCGTGTATCTTTGAACGCCTTATTTGATCGTGTTCACGATGAGATGGCTTATAAAAATGTTGGATTGTTACATGGCTCAAGTGTTTCACATCTTGATGAAAACGGCGTTGAAAATTGGGAAATCATCAATGATCAATCGAAGCATTTTGCTAACAAACTATTGTTTACGACGATCGATCAAATATTAAAGTTTCCGTTTAAGTTCAAAGGATATGAGAAATTTTTTGCAACGATGGCTTACTCTAAAGTCATTATCGATGAAATCCAAGCGTATAATCCATGGATTGTTGCTGTCTTAATTCGAGCGATAGAAATGATTCATCAAATTGGTGGAAAGTTTATGATTATGACGGCAACGATGCCACAAATTTATTTAGATGAATTGCAAAAGCGCAATGTTTTAGATGAAGGAAGTATATATGAAGAATTTGTCGATGAGACATTTATACGACACCGGATAAGCTTGGAAGATCAAGCGATCAATGATGATGTAGAACGGATTAAGGAAAAAGCAAAAACAAATAAAGTGCTCGTAATTGTCAATACTGTAGATAAAGCGATAGATATGTACCAAACCTTAAAAGGTGAAAACGTATATTTGCTACATTCAAGATTTATTCAAAAAGATCGAGCTTTATTAGAAAAGCACATTAAAGACTTCGCGGATAGTCATTGTCATGGTATTTGGATTACGACGCAATTAGTCGAAGCATCGATTGATATTGATTTTGACGTACTTTTTACAGAATTATCTATGATTGATAGTTTATTGCAACGTTTTGGTCGTTGTTATCGAAAGCGCGAGCTAGATCATGACGCGCCTAATATTTATATATATACTGAAGACGTATCAGGTAAAGGAAGTATATATGATAAAGATATATTAAATATAACAGAAAAATATTTGCAAACATATCACAATCAAGTATTGAACGAAAAGGATAAAATAAATCTTGTGAAAAACATTTACTCACAAGAAGAATTAAACGAAACGGAATTTTATCAGGAATTTAAAAATGCATTACATAAATTAGATCATTTGGAAGATTATCAGTATACACATGACGAAGCCCAAAGAGTATTACGTGATATTCAGTCGCGCACAGTCATTCCAAGAAATGTTTACGATAATATTCATGATTTACTTGAGAAATTGGAGAAGGAAAAAGATCCTCTAGAAAGATCGAAGCTTCGTAGAGAAGTTGAAAAATATACAATTTCAGTAAGGCAAGGAATGTATGATGACCGTTTGTTTTCACCTATAGATTTTTATCAAACAGGAAAAGATGGAACAATGTACAATGTGTTGCCGAATGTGTACGTATTAGACGTTGATTATGACTTTGATGAATCATCAATGAAAGGAATAGGTCTGTCTAAAGAACAGAAGAGTCATTCAATCATCTGGGGGTAATTGTGATGGTCAGTGGGCTTCATATTCAGTACTACTTTGTTTGTCACCGAAAACTTTGGCTTTATGCAAAAAATATTCAATTAGAAGAAGGTCATGAACGTGTTCAGGCAGGAAAAATCCTTCATGATCGTTCATATAAAAATACTCATGATAAAGAGTTAGCGATCGATAACATTAAAATCGATGCGATCGATGGAAAATATGTTCGAGAAGTGAAAGTATCTAGTAAAATGACACAAGCGGATAAATGGCAGTTATTATTTTATTTATATGAACTGAAAAAACGAGGTCTTCATAAAAAAGGGTTGATTAGCTATACTCGGGAAAAAAGGACGGAAGAAGTGAATTTAACGAGGCGAGATGAAGAAAAGCTTGATGAAATAATTGAAGAAATACACCAAATTATAGACAAGGAAAAACCGCCTGGTGTACTAAATGCTCCATATTGTATCAAATGTGCTTATTACGATTTTTGCTATGCAGGGGAGATGAACGGATTTGATGAATAAAGACTTTTATATTTTCAACAATGGAAGAATGCGACGAAAAAACAATACATTTTATTTTATTGATGAAGAAGACAATAAAAGGTCCCTTCCCATCCATCAGATAGAAAATATTTACGTTTTCGGAGCAGTCGATTTTAATACGAGCTTTTTACAATTACTTTCACAGCATAATGTAAGAATTCACATTTATAATTATTACGGTTTCTATACTGGAACTTATTATCCGCGTTCTAAGAAGGTATCAGGTTACACAGTTGTCAATCAAAGCCAACATTATTTAGACAATGAAAAAAGAGAATATTTAGCGAAACAATTTGTTAAAAGCGCAACATTTCATATGTTGCGCAACTTAAGAAGTTATAGAAAATATCCAGAAGTTAAAGGGATTATGGATCAAATACAACATAACATTCTTCTTTTGGATCATATGGAACGAGCCTCGGAAATTATGGGATTAGAAGGGAAAATTAGACAACTTTATTATTCTGCGTTTAATTATTTTTTGCCAGAGGATTTTGCTTTTGACGACCGAACGAAACGTCCACCAAAAGATCCACTAAATGCATTGATTTCATTCGGAAATAGTATATGTTATACAGCTGTTTTAACGGAAATTTACAAAACACATTTGGATCCTACAGTAAGTTTTCTACATGAACCATCGACGAAGCGTTTTTCCTTAAGTTTAGATATTGCGGAAATTTTTAAACCATTATTAGTTGATCCTGTTATTTTCAAATTGCTAAATCGAAGACAAATAAAACTTTCAAATTTTAAATTTATGGATGAAATGGTTTTATTAAATGAAACAGGGAAAAAGAAGTTTATACAAGAATGGGTGGACAAATTAGCAACAACTGTAAGGCATCGGAAGTTAAAGAGAAATGTCTCTTATAAATATTTTATCCGATTAGAATGTTATAAATTAATTAAACATTTTATTGGTGATCAAACTTATCAACCATTAAAAGCTTGGTGGTAGAATGTTTGTTATTATCACATATGATGTAGATGTTAAGCGTGTAGGAAAAGTTTGTAAAAAATTAAAAGAATATTTAACTTGGTCACAAAATTCCGTATTTGAAGGTGAAATAACAAAAACGTTATTAATGCAATGCCTTTATGAAATTGAGCAAATTATTGATGAAGAAGAGGATTCGATCTATGTTTATAAAGTTAATAATCCTAATCATATAAATAAAACATCTTATGGAGTAAATAAGTCTTTTGATGATATGTTTTTGTAATTTGCAGCAAACCTCAAATGAATAGAAACTGAGATAAAATACTGCTATAATAGGCACTAAAGCACTGTTTTCATCAACGTTATATAAGCATACTGACGGTTCACTGCAAAAATTTTATCTTACTTTTTTAAAAACGTTGATATAACAGGCCCTTTCGTCCCTTCTTTTTAGGGTTATATCTGAACGTAGTGGGATATAAAGGAGTTTAAAGAATTTGTACAAGATGTTCGGCGTTGGGTTATATCTGAACGTAGTGGGATATAAAGTCAGCAGCATGATAGAATAGTTTGCTAGATCAGCAACGTTATATCTGAACGTAGTGGGATATAAAGTTAAAAGGAATAAGCGTATATCAAAATACGGAGATTAGTTATATCTGAACGTAGTGGGATATAAAGAAACTAGCGATTCAATGGAATCCCGATGACGCTCGAGTTATATCTGAACGTAGTGGGATATAAAGGATAATCCGGATAATTTAATTCCGAAGGGCGTCGAGTTATATCTGAACGTAGTGGGATATAAAGAAAGAACATAGAGGCGGTAAGAAATGCGTTATATGTGGGTTATATCTGAACGTAGTGGGATATAAAGTTTTTGGGGAGACTCTCAATGACTCTTTCAATGTCTCGAGTTATATCTGAACGTAGTGGGATATAAAGTTTGGCAACAACTTGCTAGCTGCAATAGCCACTTGCGTGTTATATCTGAACGTAGTGGGATATAAAGCTATGATTTCGGCATTGGATTTTATTTTATCGTTGGTTAGTTATATCTGAACGTAGTGGGATATAAAGAATAGCTGCTTGATCTAAAATAACGTATTGATCAATCTCGGTTATATCTGAACGTAGTGGGATATAAAGACATAAGAAATATCGACATGAGTTACGCTACGCCGAACGGGTTATATCTGAACGTAGTGGGATATAAAGTCGAATTTTCCAGTAAATTCCTTCCACCAATCTCAAGGTTATATCTGAACGTAGTGGGATATAAAGGCATTGATTAGGGAAATAGACCCTATGACGGATTTTGTTATATCTGAACGTAGTGGGATATAAAGGCGACAAAGAAAACGTTATATGTGCAGGTCAAGACGGCTGTTATATCTGAACGTAGTGGGATATAAAGGCGCTCTCCTTTGCTCTCGTATCGCTATCTTCTAAGTTATATCTGAACGTAGTGGGATATAAAGTATGAAATACAGTCTGATAGGCAAGAAATGACCGAAACGTTATATCTGAACGTAGTGGGATATAAAGATGGTCAGGCAAATCGAATTGACTGGTTATCCAAGCGGTTAGTTATATCTGAACGTAGTGGGATATAAAGGAAATATACGATGAGTACGTTAAACAGTCCACGTACAGAAGTTATATCTGAACGTAGTGGGATATAAAGTTTTTAATTGATTTACTACTTGTTTTCTTTGTACTACCAGTTATATCTGAACGTAGTGGGATATAAAGACACGATAGCGTCGTATGTTTCGAGCGTGTTTTCTAGCGAGTTATATCTGAACGTAGTGGGATATAAAGAAATGGTGCGACTGTCGTATTAAACTGATCTAACATACCAAGTTATATCTGAACGTAGTGGGATATAAAGTGATTTTATAGTATTTTTTAAAATGAGCTTTTCAAAGTTATATCTGAACGTAGTGGGATATAAAGTCGACGAATTTGAGGTAGATTATGAAGTCAATAATAAGTTATATCTGAACGTAGTGGGATATAAAGTCTATTAACGATGTTAATATGTCAAATCCAATCTCGTTATATCTGAACGTAGTGGGATATAAAGGCTTCGATAATAACTTCGTGCGACTGTTTAGACTTAGTTATATCTGAACGTAGTGGGATATAAAGGATCACTCGTGGTTCCCTTTCCTTTTGGCAAAGATGATTGTTATATCTGAACGTAGTGGGATATAAAGGTGTAGCAACAATAATATTTTTAGGAGGGATTATATGAAGGTTATATCTGAACGTAGTGGGATATAAAGCAGCTTCTATAATTCCTACAGTCCAACCTGTTTCGTTAGTTATATCTGAACGTAGTGGGATATAAAGAAGGTGGCGAAGACGGTGACCAGACACCGAACAAACGTTATATCTGAACGTAGTGGGATATAAAGCTTTTTATAAAACGGCTTTTTCTCTTTCACAATATCCCGTTATATCTGAACGTAGTGGGATATAAAGTTTTCTTTGACTGCTAAACCGCCGTTTACGATAGCGTTATAGTTATATCTGAACGTAGTGGGATATAAAGTTCTGTCATCTCAAATATTAGTGTATTACCGTCCCGTTTGTTATATCTGAACGTAGTGGGATATAAAGTATTTTCAACAAGGCGTAGACGTTAAGTATGCTTATGTTATATCTGAACGTAGTGGGATATAAAGAGTGCCGTGTTACATGACAAACTCCACAAGTTTTAAGTTATATCTGAACGTAGTGGGATATAAAGTAGTTACGATCGATAAAGACATCAAAGATCGCATGGCTAGGTTATATCTGAACGTAGTGGGATATAAAGGAAAGTGTTGCGAAAAAAGTGACGTATGACGGCACAAAGTTATATCTGAACGTAGTGGGATATAAAGATCTCCCGAGGTTATTTGTTTCTAGATGTTCTAACACGAGTTATATCTGAACGTAGTGGGATATAAAGTTGGTTTTTGCTGTTCAATTGTTTGTTCGGCTTGCGTTATATCTGAACGTAGTGGGATATAAAGCAAGAACAAGCAGATCGACACGTTGAATCATTTCAAGGTTATATCTGAACGTAGTGGGATATAAAGCCCACATACGCATTATTTTTGTGTTTTAATGCCCTCGGTTATATCTGAACGTAGTGGGATATAAAGGTTTAATCCGTCTTGTTTCTTTTTGACGTCTATTTTACGTTATATCTGAACGTAGTGGGATATAAAGTGGTAACATTAACAGAATATAGAGAAGAAAGTTGGGAATGTTATATCTGAACGTAGTGGGATATAAAGTTGATTTAGACGAAGAAACCACGTCGGAAAATGAGTTATATCTGAACGTAGTGGGATATAAAGTCCGCACTTTCTCGTATTCTGACTTACTTATACCGAGGTTATATCTGAACGTAGTGGGATATAAAGTAAATTTTAGTAATAAAAATGTCGCTATGACCTGCGTTATATCTGAACGTAGTGGGATATAAAGTGATACAGTCATCTTTTTTTACATTGCTAACGAGTTACGTTATATCTGAACGTAGTGGGATATAAAGTTTCGTCTGCGACGGATTACCAATCCCGAGTATTTTGCAAGTTATATCTGAACGTAGTGGGATATAAAGCCAGTACATCCGAATTGTCGTAGCTCTATCGCACCGCACAGTTATATCTGAACGTAGTGGGATATAAAGAACTGGATGAAAAACTATCAAAAAACGGAGAACTAAGTTATATCTGAACGTAGTGGGATATAAAGGTAAAGGATCGTCAATGGAAAGCGGACTATCATTTTGTTATATCTGAACGTAGTGGGATATAAAGCATGATTAATTTGTATATACCTATTGATTATTTGAGTTATATCTGAACGTAGTGGGATATAAAGATCGAAATTCAAACACGTATCATTGCTGAGGAATATGATCGTTATATCTGAACGTAGTGGGATATAAAGAATTCTGTTGTGACGGTTACAACGTCTATACTTTGTGTTATATCTGAACGTAGTGGGATATAAAGGATGACGACAAAAAAGCTTATGATTTAGTGCAAGATGCGTTATATCTGAACGTAGTGGGATATAAAGGAATTTTTTGAACGTCTTTCTGCAATGAACGGGTTTTCCGAGTTATATCTGAACGTAGTGGGATATAAAGTACCATGGGATAAATGTAAGTAACAGTAGATAACATAAGGTTATATCTGAACGTAGTGGGATATAAAGTCGTGATCCCCCTTATTTTTTAATACGTCAACAGCGTTATATCTGAACGTAGTGGGATATAAAGTTATGCAAATCAAAAAATGTTCCGCCGAAGTCCTTCAGTTATATCTGAACGTAGTGGGATATAAAGTTTATAGGAGGTCACCATGCTTATATATCATCATAAGTTATATCTGAACGTAGTGGGATATAAAGCGTTTATCAGGCACAATCCGATTGCCCATCTTTACAGAGTTATATCTGAACGTAGTGGGATATAAAGTTTCTTTAACGATCGCCAAGTAAATTTCTATTAATGTTATATCTGAACGTAGTGGGATATAAAGAGCGGTGACTATCAATTATTATAAAAACACGATGCGTTATATCTGAACGTAGTGGGATATAAAGTAAAAAGTAATGATTTTGTATAAGAAGCACAGTGACGTGTTATATCTGAACGTAGTGGGATATAAAGATTGAATGTCCATCCAATCTTAAAAGTTACGTTTCGTTATATCTGAACGTAGTGGGATATAAATCTTTCCCAGCTTTCTTGCGATCCGCAAACACATGGATTTTCAGTTATATCTGAACGTAGTGGGATATAAAGATCACTATTATAGACGGGCCGACACAGAAATCCTTGCGAATAAGCCGAAGAAACTACGGGAAGTGGATGGTTGGTCTCAACGCCTTCAGGCAGTAATTCGGAACTATGGCTACTGCCCTTTGTCCATCGGTCGACGCATCAGATGCTTACGACATTATTAACTGAGAAGACACATCCGTCGGTAGGAGCTATTCAAGGGTATATTGCCGGTATTGACAAGAAATGATCAATCCAAACCGTACGACAAGGCATTACGAGGTTTGGCTAGCTTGTAACATAACGTATCAGTTGTAAAAAAAGTAAGTGACGATAGCATTTTTCTTAAGCAGCGGATATCTACGAGACCCTTGTGGAAAGAATATTCATAAAATCAAAGGTACGATAGTTCACGTAAATATTTGGCAGACTCTTGTAATTTTTAGGTTGTGTTTTTGCTCTATTTTTCGTTACAATAAAAAAAGGGAGGTTACGGACATGAATAAACATATATCCGTGATCGGTGTGCCGATGGATCTTGGGCAAAGTCGCCGCGGTGTGGATATGGGTCCGAGCGCTATTAGGTATGCAGGCGTAATCGAAAGATTGGAAGCGCTTAACTATGATGTCCGTGATCTTGGCGATATTCAGATTGAAAGACGAGATGCACAAATAGGTGACGATGGGAATAATTTGCGCAATCTCGAGCAAGTTACTGCTGCCAATGATACACTAGCCAAGATGATTGACGAACAAATACAGAGCGGACGGTTTCCGCTCATTTTAGGCGGGGATCATAGCATAGCTATTGGCAGTCTCGCTGGTGTTTCCAAGCATTACACTAATCTCGGTGTCATCTGGTTTGATGCTCATGGTGATTTGAATACCCAAGCGACATCACCATCAGGCAATATCCACGGTATGTCGCTTGCTGTTAGTCTCGGATTCGGTCATAAACGATTGACGAGCATCTTAGGCGATAAGCCAAAAATCAAACCGGAAAATATTGTCATCATTGGCGTTAGAGATCTCGATCCTGGCGAAAAAGTTTTAATTCGTGAACAAAATATACGCGTATACACTATGCATGAAGTAGACCGGCTAGGTATGCCGGCCGTCATGACTGAGGCGGTGGACTATTTGCAAAAACGAACCGATGGCGTACATCTCAGTCTTGATCTTGATGGTATTGATCCTTCTGAAGCTCCTGGTGTCGGTACACCAGTTATTGGTGGATTGTCGTATCGGGAAGGCCATCTAGCAATGGAAATGCTGGCGGAGGCGGATATGATTACATCGGCAGAGTTCGTGGAAGTCAACCCGATTCTTGATGAGAAAAATAAAACGGCTACAGTTGCGGTCGCTTTGATGGGATCGTTATTTGGTGAACGATTGAAGTAGATTGCTAGATGCGCTTGCGCACGTATTGACATTTTGTTGTTAAATATAAATAAAAAGAAACATTCATGTTATGCGATGGTTTTATTATGGACTAGGCGTGTTCTTTGATGTGTGGCTGCAGTGTTTTCGCTTGCAGCTTTTTTCTTTGATAGTCGTTGATCAGCTGATCGAGTTCGCGACTCGCTCTGATCACTGTTTCGGATGTCATGCTATGGGTTTGTGCCAGCGCAATCATGCGCGTGCGCTCTTTTTCTATTTTTTTACTTAATTTATCCACTATTCGTTCCTCCTGTCTAGTATACTATCATAATAGAATGCACTTTGGATGACAATACAAAATTTGACTTAAAGGGAATCGACGAAACCTTTCCTGCTTGTATTTCGTAAGTAAGAATACTGCATGTAGTGGAGGCATAACATGGATGCGATGATCAAGGAAAAAATAACGCGTTCAAAAAGAAGATCACTCGGCCTTTAGTGATATTATTGCATTTTATCAAGATCGGATTTATCAGCATTGTTATAGGATGCTAAGCAATCGTCATGAGACGGAAGATGTGGTTCAAGAAGCGTTTGTTCGCGCTTATGTTAACGTTCACTCGTATGTTATACGGCGAAAATTTTCCACATAGCTATACCGGATTGGGACAAACTTGACGATTGATCGTTTGTGCAAGCGAAAACCCGATTATTCTCTGGATGCGGAAATTAAAGGTACACAGGATTCACAGCTGGCAGTTAAAAAATCGTTGCCTGAAGAGGTGGAAAATATGGAATGATAAGATAATGGCTATGGCTCTTTTTTTATATTCGTATTCGGTGGCTTTGGCTTTGTTAAGTTGGAATTGATTGTGTGACGTTTTGTAACGGCGATGGGTTGGTCATGTTAAAGTAAAAAATATGGTATAATAAAAGACAGACTGCAAACAGATCGTAAATGGATGGAAAACTATCGACTCAAAGGACGTGTAAACATGCTCGATGGGGGAATAAATGTTTTAGACCTGTTGCGAATCGGCGTAGATATTACTCTCGTCTGGTATGTTTTATATAAATTAATCATGTTGATTCGCGGAACAAAAGCCATTCAGCTGTTAAAAGGAATTGTCGTCGTCTTTGCTGTCAGGCTTGCTAGCATCATGCTTGGCCTCCCCACGATTCAGTATATAACAGCAGAAGCCATATCGTGGGGGTTTCTTGTTATCATTATTTTATTCCAGCCCGAGCTTAGAAGAGCCTTGGAACAGCTCGGACGAGGCAATTTGTTTTCACGAAGCTCAAAATCTGAAGAGGAAAAGCTCGAGCAGATGATTGAAGCAATCGTTGAATCGTGTCACTATATGGCTAAACGACGTATTGGCGCATTGATAACGATCGAACGGGAAACAGGTATCGGCGAATATACAGAAACAGGCATTCCAATCAATGGAAAACTGACCCATCAGCTGTTGACCAACATCTTTACGCCGAATACACCGCTACACGATGGGGCTGTGATCATTAAGCGTGATGAAATCGTTGCGGCAGCGTGCTACTTGCCGTTATCTGAGAGCCCGTTTATTTCGAAAGAACTCGGAACAAGACATCGCGCCGCCATGGGGATTAGCGAAGTGACCGATGCCTTGACGATTGTTGTCTCTGAAGAAACCGGCCATATTTCATGCACGAAAAACGGTGAGCTACATAGGGATTTAGATCAAGAAGCATTTCGGACATTTCTACGGCAAAACTTATCCTTAACGTTCCGCAACCCTGAGCCACGATTATGGAATTGGAGGGGCAAGAAAAATGGATAATTGGTTTAAGAGTAAATGGTTCGTTCGTGCCCTTTCGCTTGGATTTGCGATTCTGCTTTACGTGTTTGTCAGCGTGGAGGAAAATCCGAATCAGCCGGAATTGCGCTTTTTTGGCAGTTCAACGGAAATGCAAACACTTGATGATGTCCCTGTCGACATTCGAATCGAAAATGAAAATTATGTTGTCAGCGGTGTGCCAGAATTCGTTTCGGTGACGCTTGAAGGACCAACAAGCATTTTAACCAAAACCGTCCGGCTCAGAAACTTTGATGTGTTTGTTGATTTGACGGGGCTAGAAGAGGGAGATCATACCGTTGAAATTGAATATGAAAATGTCCCCGACGATCTATCGATATATATCGAACCGAAAACGATTGATGTAACGATCGAGGAACGCGCTACAGAGGAGTTTCCAGTCAGTGTTGATTTCTTAAACACGGACAAGCTTCCCGATGGTTATGAATTAGGTGAGACGACGATCGATCCGGAGACGGTCACCATCACAAGTTCCAAAAGTGTCGTTGAACAAATTGCCATCGTCAAGGTGTTCGTTGACGTTGCCGATTTAACAGAACCCATCAACAATCGCGAAGTACCCGTTAACGTGTATGACAGTCAAGGAAATGAGTTGCGTGTTCATATTGAACCGGAAAATGTGGAAGTATCCGTCGATGTCAACAATCCGAGTAAAACCGTTTCAGTTCACGTGCCGACTACAGGCGATTTACCTGATGATTATTCTCTTGAGTCCATTTCTGCTAATATAGATGAAATAGAAATTTTCGCAAAAAGTCATATACTGGAAGAGATTGATACGGTTTCTACCGAAGAAGTTGATTTATCGGAAATCACCGAGTCTCGTGAAATGGATATGGGGCTGGATCTCCCCGATGGGGTCGTAACTGATGATTCGACTGTTGAAGTTGCCGTTGAAATCGAACAGACAAAAACGATTGCAGCTGTCCCGATTGAAGTGGAAAACGCCGGCAATGATCTGAATGTGACATTTATTATTCCCGATGAGCCGGAAATGGATCTAACGGTAACGGGTAACCAACGTGATGTCGATCGATTAACGGTTGATGACTTTCGTGCTGTCATTGACGTCGATGGTCTTGATTCAGGCGAACATCAAGTGCCTGTCACAGTTGAAGGCCCCGATGATGTTACATACGATGGTGAATATGAGCAAGTCACGGTTGAAGTGTCCTGATTGTTAAACTCTAGAAGGGATCATCATTTGGAATGATAACTCTCGCTTTTGAATAAAAGGGGATTAAAGGAGAGATACGACATGGGAAAATACTTTGGAACAGATGGCGTAAGAGGAATAGCCAATAAAGAATTGACACCGGAACTTGCATTTAAACTGGGGCGTTTTGGTGGTTATGTGTTAACAAATGGAAACGACAAACCGCGTGTGTTAATCGGACGCGACCCACGGATCTCAGGTTATATGTTTGAATGTGCGCTTGTGGCAGGCTTGTTGTCAATTGGTGCCGAGGTGATGCGTCTCGGTGTTATTACAACACCAGGTGTTGCCTATTTGACAAAGGCAACGAGCTCGCATGCAGGAGTTATGATTTCAGCTTCCCATAATCCAATGGAAGATAACGGCATCAAGTTTTTCGGGCCGGACGGGTTTAAATTGTCCGATGAACAGGAAGCGGAAATCGAACGGTTGCTAGAAAATGAAGACTATTTGCCTCGCCCAACAGGTGCAGATGTCGGTATTGTCAACGATTATTTTGAAGGTGGCCAAAAATATCTCTCGTTTTTGAAAGAATCAATCGACAACGACTTTGCCGGCATGAAAATTGCCCTTGATTGCGCACACGGTGCGACATCGAGCTTAGCTACCCATCTGTTTGCTGATCTTGAAGCCGATATTGCGACGATTGGTTCATCGCCGAACGGTTTGAATATTAATGATAAGGTCGGTTCTACGCATCCAGAAGCATTGCAAGCATTTGTAGTCGAAAATGGTGCGGATATTGGACTTGCCTTTGACGGGGATGGCGATCGTCTGATTGCTGTTGACGAAAAAGGACATATTGTTGACGGTGATCAAATTATGTACATTTGCGGGAAGTATATGAATGAAAAAGGCTTTCTCCGCCACAACACGGTCGTATCTACGGTCATGAGCAACCTCGGTTTTTACAAGGCGCTTGAGGCACACGGCATGCGTAGCTGCAAAACGGCTGTTGGCGATCGTTACGTGATGGAAACAATGCGGGAGGGCGGTTATAACCTCGGCGGTGAGCAGTCCGGCCACATTATATTTTTAGACTATACGACGACTGGAGACGGGTTGCTCACGGCACTCCAGCTTGTTAATGTATTAAAGGAAACCGGTAAACCGTTATCGGAGTTAGCTGGAGAAATGACAGTCTACCCGCAAGTGTTGAAAAATGTTCGCGTGAGCGACAAAGAAAGCGCCATGAACAACCCGCGCATCAAAGATGAAATCAATGCAGTAGAGGCAGAATTAGGTGAAGAAGGCCGAGTCCTTGTGCGCCCGTCTGGGACCGAGCCGCTCGTCCGTGTCATGGTTGAGGCGCCGACAAAAGAGGATTGTGAAACGTATGCTAACCGACTAGCCCATGTGATTGATGATATTCTTGGATTAAAAGAGTGATGATCAATGAGCACAAAATAAGTAAACTGCCCTCTTTTTGCTGGAGGGCAGTTTTCTATGGAAACAGCAAGGAGGTATAATATGACAACGGTTTTGATTGTTGATGATGATCCACATATTCGGGAGTTGCTCCGCTTTTATTTACAGCGCGAAAACTACCAAACAAAGGAAGCAGCCGATGGAAAGGAGGCGCTTGTTCAGCTCGAGAAGGAAATGATCCATTTAGCGATTGTCGATATTATGATGCCGCATCTCGATGGGTATGAACTATGCGAGTTGATTAGAAAACGTTATGATATTCCGGTGTTAATGCTGACAGCCAAAGGCGAAATCGACGACAAGGCAAAAGCGTATGAGGCAGGAACCGATGATTATGTCGTTAAGCCGTTTGAACCTCAAGAAGTATTGTTCCGCATTAAGGCGCTTTTGCGACGGTTTCAAATGACGAATGAAGACGTCATCCATATCGGCCATACGACAATCAATCGGATTAGTTACGAAGTCAAAGCAAACGGTAAAACAACCATTTTGCCTTTGAAAGAATTCGAACTGCTTGCTCAACTGGCGAACTATCCGAACCGGACATTTTCCCGCGAACAGTTAATCGAGCGCGTTTGGGGACACGATTATACCGGTAAAGCTCAGACGGTTGATGTGCATATAAAACGATTGCGGGAGCGCTTTTCAGCTGAAGAAACCGGGTTTGCTATCCAAACGGTACGTGGACTCGGCTATAAACTGGTGGAATGTACGGATTGATTTGCTTGCTTCAGCTCCATCATCAATGGATTGGGGGAAACTGCTATCGTGCGCACACTGTATGCCCGCATTTTTGCCATAACGATCGCGATCATGTTTGCCAGCTCACTCATCGCTTTTGTGGCAACTAATGTCTATTACCATGTTCATTTAAAACCAATTAACGATCAAAAGGTCACACACATCATTCAAAATACAGTATCCATTTATGAGCAAAGCGCCCATCAGGATATCGACGAGTATTTGTCGACATTGACCGATTTAGGTTATCAGTTTTACCTTGTAGATCAAAAGGGCAATGAGCGCTTTTTTGGCAACCCTTTTCGAATCGTTAATCTTGATCAGACTCATATTGAACGAGTCTTGGATGGGGAAGTTTACCACGGGATTGCCAACTATCCGTGGCGACTTTTTATCACCGGTTTTTTCAGCAATGAATTGAAAAATACCGTTGGTGTACCCATTGAAGTGGATGGAGAAACGCACGCTTTGTTCACTCGTCAGGACACAGTTCAACAATTTGGAGAAATGCGGCGCTTTCTCGCCGTGTTGCTTGTTGTTATATTAGTTTTAAGTTTTGTGTTAGTTATTATAAGCACACGGTTTATTGTTAATCCGGTTAAAAAATTGACCGCCGCGACGAAAAAAATTGCTGCTGGAAACTATCATTTGAAACTGGATCTTAATCGGCGTGACGAAATCGGGCGCCTGGCTAACCATTTCTCCAAAATGGCGGATAGTTTGCGCCGAACGGAGGAAAAACGGCAAGATTTCGTATCTAATGTATCCCACGAAATTCAATCACCGCTTACATCGATACAAGGTTTCTCTAAGGCGTTAAGAGAAGAGGATTTGCCCGAGAATTTGCGCCAGCATTACTTGGCGATTATCGAGAGAGAAAGTAAGCGGCTTTCGGCATTAGGTAAACAATTGCTCACCCTCTCTTTTTTAGAGAGCGATGTCGATAAAAAAAGTTGGACGCGTTGTGATATAGAGAGTCAGTTGGAAGATGTTGTTTCAACGACCGAATGGCAATGGCGAGAAAAGCGATTAACTGTAGAAATGGATACTGAACCCTTCACCGTTTGGGGAGATCCGAAACTATTGCAACAAGTGTGGATGAACCTTGTTTCGAATGCGATCCGCTATACGGAAGCAGGTGGAACTGTGACCATTCGCACACGCCGCGATAAAGAAGGTGGTGTGGCTGTGTCGGTTACGGATACTGGAATCGGCATAGCTGCAGAGGAAACTGAACAGATTTTTGAACGGTTTTATAAAGTGGACAAAGCGCGCACACGCACCGAAAAAAGTACCGGACTAGGACTATCCATCGTCAAAAAAATTGTTGAATGGCACGATGGGACAATTATGGTGGAAAGCGAACCGGGAAAAGGCTCCACATTCGAGGTTGTCTTACCCCATCATACGTGAAACATTATATTATTGTGCGAGCGGTTTTTATACTGCTCGCTATTTTTATGCTTTAACTAATCCGCGACGGATAACCGTGTCCCAGGTGTAAAGACGACGGAGATGGTTGAACCAGATGTCGTCACATACGAATCGTACGATGGGATGGAGATTAAAGCTCTGTTATTCAAAGCTAAGCCAGAACACGATAACGGTCATACTATTTTCTTGCCTCATGGCGGCCCACAGGCAGCCGAGCGAAAGATCTTGTCGAACAGGATTGGGGCGGAGGGCCGCGCCTTGACTGTGTCGCCGGAATCGAATGGTTGTTGGCACAAGGCATTACTGACCGGGAAAAGCTATTTCTCGTCGGCGGCAGCTACGGCGGATATATGGCGTTGCTTCTGCATGGGCGCCACCCCGAATACTTCAAGGCTATCGTCGTATTTTTGGCCCGTCTGATTTATTCACGTTTGCTAAATCCGTCCCTCCGCACTGGCAGAGCCGATTCTAGGTGATGCGGAACGTGACAAGGACCGGTTTATCAAAGACTCGCCAGTGACGTATCTTGATGGAATGACCAAACCGATGCTTGTCATCCAGGGAGCTAAAGACCCACGTGTTGTTAAAGAAGAATCTGACCCGATCGTCGCCAAGTTGAAAGATGCCGGACGTGATGTCGAATATCTTGTACTGGAAGACGAAGGGCACGGCTTTTCGAAAAAGGAAAATGAAAGCAAGGTATATCAATCGATTCTAGATTTTTTGGAAAAACATCAGCGTTGAATGTTGTTGTTTGTAGTGAGTATTCGCAAGGTCAGAGACGGTTTTGCCGATTTAATTATAATTATATGATACTGTACAGCCACATTCTTTAAGTCATCCTGAAATCTGACAGGTTGATTAGCGTTTGCCATTTTTCAGTTTTCCCGTTTAATGATATGATAGTGTCGGTATGAATCTATTCATTTGGGAGATGAAGTGATGGCCATATTAAAAAATGATTGGGCTTCAGTTGTTGGCAAAGAATTTCAGAAAGAATATTATTTAAAACTGCGCGCATTCTTAAAACAAGAGTACCGTTCTTTTACCGTTTATCCGGACATGTACGATATTTTTAATGCCCTTCATTATACGGAATATGCCAATACTAAAGTCGTCATCATCGGCCAGGATCCATACCATGGACCGAATCAGGCGCACGGATTAAGTTTTTCCGTTCAGCCCCATGTACGTATCCCCCCGTCGTTAAAAAATATTTTTAAAGAGTTGCACAATGATTTAGGCGTACCGATTCCTAACCATGGGTGCTTAACCGATTGGGCAAAGCAAGGTGTTCTCTTATTAAACACAGTTTTAACCGTCCGAGCGAGACAGCCGAATTCTCATAAAGGTAGAGGTTGGGAATACTTCACGAATGAAGTCATCCGGCAGGTAAATGCTAAAACGGATCCTGTCGTTTTTATCCTTTGGGGCCGGCATGCCCAGCAAAAAGAGGCGCTCGTGACAGCGCCGCACCATTTGATCATTAAATCATCGCATCCGAGCCCGTTTGCAGCGCATAAGGGATTTTTTGGCAGCCGGCCTTTTTCACGCACGAATGAGTTTTTAAAAAAGGTTGGGCGTGAGCCAATCGATTGGCGTGTGACATGATGCGAAGACCCGGAAGGTTTATTCCGGGTTAGTTATCTTCGCGAAGGATATAAGCATCGACAATATCAGCATCGTGCACTTTCTTTAATTGTTGCTTAGCATTGTCGGGGTTGGAGAAAGCGCCCGCTTGGATTTGGTACAACTTGTTGACGGGTGTGACATATGCTTCAATTCCCTTTTCTTGCAAGTCATTGACGCGCTTTATGGCGTTGTCTTTTTCTTCGAATGAACCTGCGATCACTTTATACAACGTTCTATTGTTCTTATCTAGATTAAATGCTTTTACCAATCCGTTCACATGTCCCTGAGCCACCGTTTGTCGCCAAGATGGGTCAGCCATTAATTCAGCGTCATGCGCGTTATCAATAAACCCATTTTCAGTTAATAGTGCGGGCATCGTTGTTTCACGCAATACGTGGAAGTTCGCTTTTTTCTTACCGCGATTATCGAGTTGATTGACGCTGCTAATCTCATCGTGGAGCGTGTCTCGGTAAGCAGCCGTCGTTGATGAATCGGGTAAGCTGTTGTGGATATAGTCTTCATATCCTTGAGCCGATCCATTAAACGAATTGCAATGAATGGACAGATAATAATCAGCTTTCCAACTATTGGCTTCGTTCGTACGTTCAGCGAGGCTTTTTGTGCTGTCATCTGTACGGCTCATGCGCACTTCGATGCCGTCGTATTCGTCGGTTAAAATCGCGCGAATTCGCTTGGCAATATCCAGAGTGATATCTTTTTCTTTTATTCCATTTCCTTGTGCGCCTGGGTCCGTTCCGCCATGACCTGGATCTAAATAAAGTTTCATAAAGCTCAATCCTTTCACTTAAATCATTTTTTTCACATTATCGTATACTAAAGAAGCACCTCATTAGTGGACACGTCGTTCAAAAGCGGTGAAATTGAGAAAATTACCGCAACGACGTTTTTTTTAATTTACTACTACGTAGGCTCGTCTGCAGACGATAGTAATGGTGATGCTTCTTGTAATGATCATCGAAACAATCGAGCAAAAAGGGGGTGTTGGTTTTCTAAACTTTGGATGCATTGACAATGAAAAGTTATTCATTGTACAATTGTTTCGAATTCGAGATATTAACCAGATCCATTACGGAGGGTGAACCGATGGAGCAGCTAAAAGGTGTGCACCATATTACAGCTATCACAAGCAGTGCGGAAAGAATTTATGAATTTTTCACATATGTATTGGGCATGCGTTTAGTTAAAAAGACGGTCAACCAGGATGATATTCAGACGTATCATTTATTTTTTACCGATGACGTTGGCAGTCCCGGAACAGATATGACGTTTTTTGATTTTCCGGGTATTCCGAAAGGCCGTCGCGGAACTGATGAAATTTTTAAAACGTCATTTCGCGTCCCCGATGATCAAGCTCTCGACTACTGGGTTAAACGGTTTAACCGTTTGAACGTACAGCATGAAGGAATCCAAAAACAATTCGGTAAAAAGATCTTGCCGTTTGTTGATTTTGATGGTCAAAACTATCAGTTAATTTCTGATGAAAATAACGAAGGTGTGGCGGGCGGAACACCTTGGTTGAAGGGACCGATTCCCAATGAATTTGCGATTATCGGTTTAGGCCCGGTTTTTGTGCGCGTATCCCACTTTGCCTACTTCAAATCGATCATGGAGGATGTTTTGCAATTTAGTGAAATCGCCAAAGAAGGTCCTTATCATTTGTTTGAAACCGGTGAAGGTGGGAATGGGGCGCAAGTGATTGTGGAACATAACACGACACTTCCGCGGGCACGTCAAGGTTACGGCACCGTGCACCATGCCGCTTTTCGCGTTGAGGATCGAGCTGAATTGGACGAATGGCAAAAGCATTTGACATCGTTTCGCTTACCGAATTCCGGTTATGTAGAGCGATACTATTTTGGCTCTTTATATACGAATGTCGCACCGCAAATATTATTTGAAATAGCAACAGACGGCCCGGGATTTATGGAAGATGAACCGTATGAAACACTTGGCGAAAAATTGGTCTTGCCGCCGTTTTTGGAACCAAAACGCGAAGAAATTGAAAAAATGGTCCGACCGATCGATACTGTAAGAAGCACGAAAGAATTTCCGAAAGAATATGAGGATTGAAGTGATGAAAAAAGCTAGAAAAGAGGGGTTGCTGATGAAACATCTGTTTCGAAAAGGAAATGATGTGTCCAAACGAACGTTGCTTTTGTTGCACGGAACGGGAGGGACAGAACATGATCTGCTGCCGCTGGCAGAAAAAATCGATCCGGATGCCAGCGTCCTAAGTGTCCGGGGTAACGTTTCAGAAAACGGCATGCTGCGTTTTTTCAAGCGATTGGCGGAAGGGGTGTTTGATGTGGAAGATTTAGTCTATCGCACGAAAGAGTTGAACGCTTTTCTAGATGAAGCGGCGGAAACGTATGCTTTTGACCGAAACAACATAGTCGCGATTGGTTATTCCAACGGCGCCAATATTGCCGCAAGCTTGTTATTTCATTACCGAGACGCATTAAAAGGGGCGATTCTCCATCATCCAATGGTACCGAGAAGAGGTATTCAACTTCCGGATTTATCAGGCAAGCGCATATTCATTGCCGCAGGTACGAACGACCCGATTTGTTCGCCGCAGGAATCAGAAGAGCTAGCCTCCTTATTGGAAGAAGCCGGTGCCAGCGTAAAACTGCATTGGGAGAAGAAAGGGCATCAGCTTACCATAGAGGAAGTCGAAGCAGCAGGTGAATGGTATGCAACTGTTTAACGCATGATAATGAACAAAATGAAAAGGATGTCATCGGTATGGGATGTGCCATTATCGATCCATCCTTATTTTTTGTAAACGAAGCAAGCATTTCTTCTTATGAGATGGGTGCATCTTTATTGACGCTAATACTCTAGGGGGGTATAGTATAATTAGAAATGAAAAGGATGTGGTCTATATGGGTGATTTTCTGCACGATCATCCGATTACACCGCGAACGCGTGATGAAAAAGAAGCGGTTATTAACCGCTTGAAGCGCATAGAAGGTCAAGTCCGCGGCATACAAAAAATGGTCACAGAAGATCGTTACTGCATGGATATATTAGTGCAAATCAGCGCTATCAACGCTGCCTTGAAAAAAGTCGGCTTTTCCTTGGCCGAGCGGCATGCCAAATATTGTGTCAGCCATGCTGTAAGGTCCGGTGAAGGTGAAGAAGCCATCGATGAATTGATGGATATCATGAAGCATTTTTCGAAGTAAGAGGGGGTGCAAGCATGAGTGAGCAAAAGCATTTGACAGTCGGTGTGACAGGTATGACGTGTGCGGCATGCTCAAGCCGAGTGGAAAAAGTTTTAAATAAAATGGATGGTGTCAAGGCACAGGTGAACTTGACGACTGAACAGGCCAAGATAATCTATGATCCGGAAACAGCTTCTCCAGACGACATTACCGCTAAAATCGAAAAGCTCGGCTACGGCGTGCAAACTGAAAAAGCCGAATTTGACGTCTTAGGTATGACGTGTGCCGCATGCTCATCAAGAATTGAGAAAGTGTTGAATAAGCAAGCCGGCATAAAACGAGCTACTGTGAACTTAGCAACAGAAAGTGCGACAGTTGAGTATAACCCGGGGATGATGGAAGCAACTGACATCATCGGCCGTATTCAAAAACTCGGCTATGATGCCAAGCGTAAATTGGATGAACAAGGTGAACAAACAACAAAAGAAAAACAATTAAACAGGATGAAATGGAAGCTCGCTATTTCTGCAGTTTTAGCGTTTCCTTTGTTGATAACGATGCTCGATCATTTGTTCGGCGTCTCGTTGCCCGATATTTTTCTCAATCCATGGTTCCAATTTGCTTTGGCTACACCGGTTCAATTCATCATTGGTTGGCAGTTTTATGATGGCGCCTATAAAAATTTACGTAACGGCGGAGCGAACATGGACGTCCTTGTTGCACTTGGAACGAGTGCTGCCTATTTTTACAGTTTGTATGAAGCATTGAAAACGATCGGAAATCCTAGCTATGAGCCACATCTCTATTTTGAAACGAGTGCGATTTTAATTACGCTGATTTTATTCGGGAAATATTTGGAAACGCGTGCTAAAAGTAAAACGACCGTTGCCATTTCCAAACTGTTGAACTTACAGGCAAAAAAAGCGCGCGTTCTTCGTGACAGTGAGGAAGTTATGGTGCCGGTGGAAGATGTCGTCGTCGGTGATCGTATCATTGTCAAACCTGGTGAGAAGATACCGGTGGATGGTGTTGTTGTTAAAGGACGGACGGCCGTTGATGAATCCATGCTTACCGGTGAGTCCATCCCGGTTGAAAAAGATGTCGACTCCAATGTTGTAGGTGCCACGATGAATCAAAACGGCACGATCGAAATGGAAGCAACGAAAGTCGGTAAAGAAACAGCTCTCGCATCGATTGTCAAGGCCGTGGAAGATGCGCAAAGCTCCAAAGCACCAATCCAACGCTTGGCCGATGTCATATCTGGTTATTTTGTACCGATTGTCGTCGGGATCGCCGTGTTGACGTTTATCATTTGGATGACGCTCGTTCAACCCGGCCAGTTTGAACCCGCGCTTGTTGCTGCGATTGCTGTTCTTGTCATCGCCTGTCCTTGTGCGCTCGGCCTTGCGACACCAACGTCTATTATGGTCGGCACAGGAAAAGGGGCGGAAAACGGTATTTTGTTTAAGGGTGGCGAACATCTCGAACGCACCTATAAGTTGGATGCGGTTGTTTTTGATAAAACTGGAACGATCACCAAAGGAAAACCAGAAGTCACCGATTTTACTGGCGATGCGCACACATTACAACTTTTAGCCAGTGCGGAAAAAGGTTCTGAACATCCGCTGGCCGAGGCGATCGTAGCCTATGCAGAGAAGAACAATGTTCCACTCGTTACTGCCAGTGATTTCACTGCGATACCCGGCCATGGTATTCGGGCGATCGTTTCCGGAAAAAATGTTCTTGTCGGGACACGAAAGCTCATGCGCGATAATGACGTCGAGGTTGCACATGTTGAACAAGATTTGTCATCCTTAGAAAAAGATGGTAAAACAGCCATGCTGATTGCCGTTGATGGTAAATACCGAGGGATCGTCGCAGTTGCAGATACGATTAAAGAAACAGCGGCAGAAGCTATAGGTAAATTGAAAAATCAAGGGCTCGATGTCATCATGCTGACTGGAGATAACGAACAGACCGCCAAGGCGATTGCGAAACAGGTTGGGATCGATCGTGTTATTGCTCAAGTTTTACCTGAAGATAAGGCAGATAAGGTCAAAGAAATTCAACTGCAGAGCAAAAGTGTAGCTATGGTTGGTGACGGAGTAAATGATGCACCAGCACTTGCTGTTGCAGATATCGGCATTGCGATCGGTACAGGGACAGAGGTTGCTATTGAAGCGGCTGATATTACAATACTCGGCGGTGAGCTCTTGCTCATACCAAAGGCGATACAGTTGAGTAAAGCAACGATCAAAAATATTCGGCAAAACCTATTCTGGGCGTTTGCCTACAACAGTGCTGGAATACCGATCGCTGCTATTGGATTGCTCGCTCCGTGGATTGCCGGAGCGGCGATGGCCTTTAGCTCAGTTAGCGTTGTAACCAATTCGCTGCGCCTGAAGCGGGTAAAAGTATAAACGCATATCGATGTTTTAGTTAAACAACGTTTTGTTTGTCCGCCCGTGTCAATTTGTGTAGATAATAGTAATAGTTGAAAATAAATTAATACGATGTTGAAAGGGGGTGAGGCGGTATGCAAAATATGACACTGGATGTCAAAGGAATGACTTGCAACCACTGTAAATCGGCAGTTGAAGGAGCACTCAAAGAGCTTGACGGCATCGAGCAGGTCGAAGTCAATGTAGAGACGGGAAAAGTTGACGTAACCTATGATGCTAATCAAGTAACAAAAGAAACGATGCGCAAAGCAATAGAAGATCAAGGTTATGATGTCGCTTAAGTTAATATACGAGCCGGTTCCCTGTACGAATCGGCTCTTTTTAATGGGGGCGAATTGATCACAGTGAATGTTTTACTGTGCAACCGCGGTCGAAAACGCGCTAGTTCATCTCTGCTTTTGATTATTCAAACGGTTCAAAACATTTATTATTGAAAAGAGGCATTGCATATTGTATCAATATTTATCGAACAAATATGGAAGATTTATAATCACTTTAATTGTTGCGATCATTGGAGGAATGTTTTTCAAACTGTTGCACATCCCGGTTCCGTGGCTTTTAGGCCCGATGATTATTATGGTTTTAGGGAAAAATGTGCTCAAGTGGCATCTCACATGGCATGATTCCCTCCGCGATACAGGAATGGTAATTGTTGGTTATACGATCGGTTTATCTATGACTACTGCGGCATTAAGGGAGATGGCCAACCAACTGCCCTCGATGCTATTGCTGACGTTATTGTTGATGCTATGGTGTGCAGGTATTGCCTATGTTGTTTCACGCTTATCTAATACCGATTTTCAATCAGCTTTGTTGGGCAGTATCCCCGGTGGTTTGACACAGGTCGTTGTGTTAGCAGAGGAAACGAAAGGTATCAATCTAGCGGTTGTTACGGTCACACAAGTGATTCGCCTCATGATCATCGTCATTTCGATGCCATTGCTAGTCTCCATTCCAATTTTTAATCAATCCACGGCGGAAAATATGTCGACATCTGCCGCATCTGTTGCGGAATCAGCCCCTTTGTTTCCGAACATCGTATTTTTTGCCGTTGTTTGTATAGCGTTTGCTGTTATAGGAAACAAGATCAACTTTCCAACGGCTTATTTACTAGGGCCGTTGATTGCGACGGTTCTACTTCAGCTCGCTGGTTTAAATGGTCCTCACTTGCCGGCACCGCTTATTAATGTCGCTCAGCTGATGATCGGTACGCATATCGGGTTGATGTTAGAGACAGACCAAATCGATCATAAAGCCCGATCGATTAGTCTAGCTATCGGAAGTGGATTGATGTTGATGCTCGGTTCGATTTTGCTCGCGATGCTGTTGACGGGAATGCATCATGTAACTAAAGCGACAGCTCTTTTAAGTCTGGCACCTGGAGGGATGGATCAGATGAGTATTATCGCTCATGCGATCGGTGCTGATTTATCGATTGTGTCCGGTTACCAACTCTTTCGTACCTTTTCCATCTTTTTTGCCGTGCCGCCTCTATTAAAATGGTTATTTAAAGTAATGGGGCATAATAAAGAGCATAAAAAACGGCATGTCACACCATCAGTTAAACGATAGGTGGATGTATCAAGCATTAAGAGTGCATTCGTGTTTTTGAACCCTTTTAAAGCTGATTTTTTCTGCTGTTCTAATGTCGCATCGTGCCTGACGTATACAAAAAAAGGTGCATTTCATTTCTATTGATTCTTTCCGTGATATAGAGCGACGGTTACGTTACCCGGTGTAAATATAATATACGGTATAAGGGTAAAGTAAGCTTAGTGTGACGATACTTTACAAGGGTGAGAATATATGGTAAACTTTTACGATAACCAAACACACCGGTCCCATCATGATTCAAGAAAGCAGCACAGCCATTCAGACCATCACGATCATGGAGATATGGTAAACGACTTCAGGAAACGGTTTTATATTTCCCTCATTGTGACCATCCCCATTCTCATTATGTCGCCCGCGATTCAGTCTTTTTTTGGTGTGGCGTGGCAATTTGCCGGTAGTTCATATATTTTGTTCGGCCTGTCGACGTTTATATTTTTTTATGGCGGATGGCCGTTTATTGCCGGAGGGATCGATGAATTAAAAGATAGAAATCCCGGCATGATGACACTGATCGGCCTCGCTATAGCCGTCGCCTACGTGTATAGTTCTTTTACCGTTTTTGGGTTGCAAGGCCAAGATTTTTTCTGGGAACTGGCGACTTTGATCGATATTATGCTCCTCGGCCATTGGATTGAAATGCGCTCGGTAATGGGAGCTTCCCATGCGTTAGAAGAGCTCATCAAGCTTATGCCTAATGAAGCGCACAAACTGGATGAGCAAGGAAATATAGCGGATGTCCCGCTATCGGCTTTGAAACATCATGACCGGGTGCTTGTCAAACCTGGTGAACAAGTTCCTGTAGACGGAATCATTCTGGACGGCCGTTCGGCTATCGACGAATCCATGCTTACTGGGGAATCCGTCCCTGCAGAAAAAGGTAAAGGCGACGAAGTCATAGGCGGTTCGGTAAACAAAGAAGGATCATTAACGATTCAAGTAGAAAAAACGGGCGACAATTCCTACCTTTCCCAAGTCATTACCTTGGTTAAGGAGGCACAGGAATCCAAGTCGAGAACACAAGATTTAATGAATCGCGCAGCAAAATGGCTGTTTTATTTAGCGCTTGCTTCGGGTTTGGTGACATTGATTATTTGGCTTTTTTTCGGCTATTCGTTTGCTGCATCGCTAGAGCGGATGGTCACGGTGATGGTGATTACTTGTCCGCATGCGCTCGGATTGGCAGCTCCGCTTGTGATTGCCGTATCGACATCGATTGCTGCTAAGCATGGTTTGCTCATTAGAAATCGGGCCAATTTTGAAAGGGCACGCTGCCTGAACGCAGTCGTTTTTGATAAAACGGGAACATTGACAGAAGGAGCGTTTGGTGTAGCCGATATCGTTCCAGCTGAAGATTTTGCGGAGAAAGAGGTGCTGCAGTGGGCGGCAAGCGTGGAACAACATTCAGAGCACCCCATTGCCGCAGGAATTGTCAAATCGGCACAGGAAAAGGGAGTGGCGCTCAAGGAGACAGCTGATTTTGAATCTCTGACAGGCAAAGGCATACAAGGCGTTGTCAATGGCAGAAAAGTGACGGTCGCGAGCCCGGGCTATGCAGCTAATCACGGCCTGTCATATGATGAGAAAGCCTTTAACGCTATGTCAAATGAAGGAAAAACGGTTGTATTCGTTTTACTGGACGATGCATTCATCGGTATGATCGCCCTTGCTGATATGGTACGCCAAACGGCAAAAGAAGCCGTAGATGTTTTAAAAGAAAAAGGTATCCACCCCATTATGCTAACAGGCGATCAACAAAGCGTGGCGGATTGGGTCGCTAAACGATTGGATATCGACGAGGTTCATGCAGAAGTTTTACCCGATAAAAAGGCCGATCACGTCGAAAACATACAAAAACAGGGTTGGCAAGTAGCTATGACGGGTGACGGAATCAACGATGCGCCTGCTTTGGCAACAGCCGACTTAGGTATTGCGATCGGAGCTGGAACCGATATAGCTATAGAAACAGCGGATGTCATCCTTGTAAAAAGCAATCCGAAAGATGTCGTATCATTGATCGATTTGTCGAAAAAGACATACCGGAAAATGGTTCAAAATTTATGGTGGGCGGCAGGGTACAATATTTTGGCAATCCCGCTTGCAGCAGGGGTGCTGGCACCGATCGGCATCGTCTTGAGCCCAGCGGTCGGAGCGGGACTTATGAGCTTGAGCACGATCATTGTTGCGATCAATGCCAAGTTGTTAAACGTATAGAGCCAAACGAACTGTACGACCAAGAAACCCTATGGCACTAATGTGATGGACAAATGATCGAACGCTTATGCCTAATGCAACATACATTAACGTAAATACGCAAAAAGCGAGGGATCCGAATGGTCGTACAATCATTGCCTGTGAGCATACAAACGTATATGATATCACACCAAGGGATAATGATCTATTTTCCGCAAATTAAAGGATTGACGGACGAATTTATACAGCAGACGATTAACCAGTCGATTTATCGTGCTACTCTTAATCTCATACAGCGCCAACACGTAGAACAAGACGTGGCTGTTTTTGCTGAAATGCTAGGGATGTATGAAATTAAAACAAACGAACGTTCTGTTCTTAGTCTTGTATTAACGAACTATGCCATTGCATCAAATTATGCTAATGGCTTGACGCGTTTTGAAGCTATGACATTTGATTTAACGTCAGGAAAACAATATGAGCTCAATGATCTGTTCCAACCTGAGAGTGATTATGTACATCAATTGTCGGCGCATATACGACAGCAACTGTCCGAGCGCGATATCCCTGTGTTGAATTCATTTGAGGCCATTCAGCCCGATCAAGATTTTTATATCGCTGACAAAACAATCGTTCTGTTTTTTCAACCGTTGACCATTACTCCGCATTATGTCGGTGCCCCGATGTTTCCTATACCGATTTATAAGCTGGAGTCAATCATCCCACATGATGGATTGCTAGCGCGGTTGGCAGCCAGTTAAAGTGCAAATTTATTATTATGGCAAAGCATCAGCCTAAGGGCCGATGCTTTTATTTTGAACGATATTACTAGACTCGGCAAAACAGTTGTATAGCATTGATATAGAAACGTAGTCTGCATTCACCTGGCTTAAAATACGAACAATTATGTTCACATTTTATTCACAAATTATTCATCAATATGTCATATATTGTTCATCTTATATTCATTGTTCTGTCATACATTTACTGATATAGTAAGTATGGCTATTAAAAACATGACACTATCTGTAATAGGAAGTTTTACATAGAATTTTTATCAAGCACATTTCTACTTTATAGAATAGCACAAGCTCGTGTCGTTAGTGTAAATAAATGGGAGGGAGATAATAGACATGCGAAGACAGCTCCTGCCGATCGTTCCGCTCGCAATTATAGCGGTAGTGTTTTTTCAAGTTTACAGCGGATGGTTTGGAGAATCGGCTGATGCCGATATCGCCGATGGAACGTATGAAATTGATTACGAGATGATAGAAGCCGATAACGACAATACGTCGATAGCGGACGGTTATTTTACTAAGCCAGCTAAACTCATTGTGGAAAATGGAACAAAATATATTCAATTAACGGTAACTGGGGCGGATATGATTAAATCGTTGAGTGCGCCGAGTGGCCCTGTTGAGGTGATCAGTGAAGATGAAAGTGAAGATACACGAACGGTTAAATTTCGGGTAGATGAGGATTTGACCGAGCCAGTCGAGATGGAAATGCATGTTGTTGTTCCGGACTTATATGATACGACGCACACGGCACGGGCAGTGTTTGATGTTGATGATTTAGAGACAGCACCCTCTGAAGATCGCGCAGATGAAAATGCGAATACAGAAGGAGGTGATGAAAGTATTGAGAATGATACAGGTGATGAAAGTGAAGCATTAACTAGCGAAAGCGAAAAAGAGGCAAAGACTGCCGCCAAAGCAACTTCTTCAGAAGACAGTGCCTCGAATACCATGTGGATGGTGCTTGTAATTATTGGCGTATTGATCGTCATTGGTGTTGGTTTTTGGATGTTTCGTAGCAAAAAAAACATAAAATAAAAAGGAGAGGAAACATGATGCATAAAAGTTTGAAAATCATGTTGGCACTTGTCATTAGCTTATTTACATTGCCAATGATGGGCAGTGCGGTATTTGCGGATAGTTATGATATTGCAGATGGTGATTATGATATCAATATTAGTGCCCTCGAGGCAAATGCTGATGAGGAATCGGTTGCTGGAGGATTTATTGATAGTACAGCTAATTTATCAGTCAAAGGGGAAAATATAACCCTTACATTAGGCATTGCTAAAAGCGGCGAAGGCGAGGGTGAGTTTGGTGATTTTGATTTCGACATTGAATGGGTCAAAGTAGATGGTAAGGAGCCAATTGCTGAAGAAGACGGTGGAACTGTCACATACTACACGTATGAATTGGATTCAGTAGAGACGATTTTGCCTGCCCAATTAAGATATGTTGTTCCAGGCTTTCCAGGTCTAGAGGATGGACACGAGCCTGAGTTCAGATTACAGTTAAATGGCCTGGATGACCTGCCGCAAAAAGAAGAAGATGAGGGCGAAGGTTCAAGCGGCGGGGAAAGCGACGACAACGATGGCAATGACCAACAAGACAACGGCGACAATGGAAACGGCACGGTTGAAGATAATAACGGATCGGATAACGGTGACAATGGAAACGGCACGGTTGAAGGAAATAATAATGGATCAGACGATGGGACCGACAAAGAAGTCACCAACCCGAAAACAGGTGACTCCAGCAACATTGGACTGTATGCTCTTCTGTTGATCAGTGCTTCTATTCCATTGGTCATTCAGTTCAAGAAACGTTTCAATGCATAAATTGATAGGCTATAGCAAATCCGCGAGTCTTACTGCCTACATGCGGCGGTAAGACTTCCTTTGCTATTAAAACATTTTGCAAACAGATGTACGCCTTTAAAGAAAGAGGTGTTCAACCCGTGAAATACAAATTAAGCTTGTCCCTTATGATGGTCGGACTTTTGTTAGCAGCGGGCTGCGCATCGAGTGCAGGAGATTCCCAATCAAATAGCCAATCGGATGTGACTGCTGAAGAAGAGGAGGATCGAATTGTAGCGACGACCGTTGCTTTGACAGAGATCATGGACAAATTGGAATTAGATCTTGTCGGTATTCCGACAAGTTATAAAGACTTACCCGAGCGCTATGCTGAAGCTGAAGAGGTCGGCAATCCGATGGAGCCAGATATGGAGATTATCAAGTCACTCCAGCCGACAGACGTGCTATCGGTTACTACATTGCAGTCCGATTTAGAGGATGCTTTTGAAAAAGCTGATATACCGGTTACGTTCATCGATTTAGAAAGTGTTGAAGGCATGTATGATGCAATACGCGATCTTGGGGAAAAATATGACCGCACAGAACAAGCTGAACAAATCGTGAACCGTTTTGAAAAGAAGCTGTCTGAAACAGAAAAAAAAGTGGAAGGAAAAGAATCTCCAACCGTTCTGATTTTACTCGGAGTTCCAGGGAGCTATCTCGTAGCAACGGAAAATTCCTATGTCGGTGATCTTGTCAAACGAGCTGGTGGCATAAATGCCATTCAAGATGAGGATAGGGAATACATTGCTTCTAATACGGAAAACTTACAACAATCGAATCCAGATGTCATATTGCGCATGGCTCACGGAATGCCTGATGAAGTTGTGGAGATGTTCGATAAAGAGTTTGCTGAAAATGATATTTGGAAGCATTTCAAAGCTGTCCAAAACGATCGAGTGTATGATTTAGAGGAAACACGCTTTGGCACAACAGCTAATTTAGCTGCACCCGAAGCGTTAGAGGAATTGGTCGAGATTCTTTATCCCGAAGAATCCAATTAGATTCACATACAACTAGAAATATCTTAGTTGACTAGTAAAGAGGTATAAACGATGTACAAAAAGATCATCAGTTTTATTGGCGTTATCGCCCTTCTTGTTGGGGTCATCATTTATTCAGCAGTGACAGGGAGTATTGACGTATCCGCGAGCGAGCTGATTAAAGGCTTGTTCACAGGGTCAAATGAGAATGTAGAAATTATTAAAGATTTACGCCTGCCACGTATTATCATTTCCTTGTTTGCCGGCGCAGCACTGTCGGTATCCGGAGTGCTTTTGCAAGCGGTGATGCGCAACCCTTTAGCCGAGCCAGGAATTATTGGTGTTTCATCAGGAGCAGGATTTGTTTCCATTTTAATGGTTTCTTTTTTCCCAACCTTATTCTTCTATACACCGTTATTCTCTTTTTTAGGGGGAGCGCTCGCCTTTTTGCTCGTTTACGCGTTTTCTTGGAAATCGGGACTTGATCCATTGCGGATGATTTTAATCGGTGTTGCGATCAACGCAGTGTTTACCGGTTTTAGTGAACTGCTTGGTGCACAAAATGCCAGCAGCATGCTGTCCGATATTTCCGTCACGACTTCAACACTTTCGATGAAAACATGGGATGATGTCCATATCATGGTCCTTTACGGTTCGATTGGACTTATTCTGGCGTTTTTCGTTTATGCATGGTGCAACCATTTGGCATTGAAAGATAAAACATTGAAAAATCTAGGTTTTCGTGTGAATCGGGCGCGATTCGTTATTTCGATTATAGCTGTTTTGTTAGCATCAATCGCAACGGCTATAGCGGGTATGTTTACGTTTGTCGGTTTGCTCATTCCGCATATCGGGCGTTCATTAGTCGGGACCGATCATAAGTGGTTGATACCTTTTTCCACGATTGCAGGTGCGCTGTTGATTTTAACGGCCGATACATTGGGAAGAACAGTTATGGCGCCTATGGAAATTCCTGCCTCGATTATTATGGCGATTATCGGTGGCCCATTTTTGATATTCTTGCTTAGAAAGAGTGATCGGATCTATGGAAATTAAAGATATTTCGTTTGCTTATCATGATGGAATCAAACGTCTGCATCATATCAACGGCACCATTAAAAAAGGGGAAATTACTACGATTATTGGTCCGAATGGCTCTGGTAAATCGACGTTGTTGGGTGTATTGACGGATAATCTCCAGCCGCAGGAAGGACACGTCGTTTTAGACGGGAAAGCGATTAACCAATATAAGCCGAAAGAATTGGCTCGCATGCTCGGTGTAGTTCACCAACAAAACGTAGCCCCTGCTGATATGACGGTGGAAAAATTGGTTTACTACGGGCGACTTCCGCATAAAAAGGCGTTTTCTTTGAAGTCAGAGCAAGATGAAGCGATGGTGGAATGGGCTTTAAAATGCACCGGATTGTACGACAAGCGACATGACCTGATTGACACGTTATCAGGTGGTCAGCAACAACGAGCTTGGATCGCTATGGCCCTTGCTCAAAATACACCGCTTTTATTTTTGGATGAACCAACAGCAAATCTAGACATTTATTATCAATACGAAGTTTTAGAATTGATCAAACGTTTGTGTGATGAACATAATCTGACAATTGTCATGGTGTTACATGATATCAATCAAGCGATTCAATACAGCGATACGGTTATCGCTATGAAACAAGGTCGAATTGTGGCAAGAGGGGCGCCGCAGACGACTGTGACGAAGCAGTTGATTTATGATGTTTATGGCGTTAATGTGATTGTGAAACAGGATGATGATGTCGGCATGTATATTGTTCCACTAGGGATTTAGCTGACAATGAAAAGGGGTGATATGCGCCATGAGAGAAGGTAAGCGATCCAAGCTTAAAAGGTATGCATCGAAAGTGATAACAATTGTTTGTATCGGTATTATCATCTATGCGGCGTACGGACTCATTGATATTTGCAAAGATTACTACCAAAATCAACAGGTCACCAACGATGTTCGGGAAACCTTTCATGAGGCTGCTTCTGCAGAGAAGAAAGAACGGGATAAAGGAGATAAACACGCACCAAACCGTAGCGTGCGTCCGGAATTTATTGAATTACTTGACCAAAATCCAGACGTTGTCGGCTGGATTGCGATTGACGATACTAATATCGACTATCCTATCGTGCAATCACAAAATAACACCGATTACTTAACACAAGATTTTAATAAAAATGAATCTAGTGCTGGAAGCATTTTCATGGATTTCCGCAACCATATTGAATCCCTCGGCCGCAACACAATTATATATGGTCATCGCATGAAAGACGGGTCGATGTTTAAGCATTTAACAAAATTTTTGGATCGAGACTTTTTTACAAATCACCGGACATTTGACTTTGATACACTGTATGACAGTTACAATGCGGAAATTTTTGCCGTTTACAATACAACAACGGACTTCAATTACATCCAAACTGATTTTGATAGTGATGAAGACTTTGAACAACTGCTTGCAGATATTCGCAATGAGTCGCTATACGAAACAGACGTTGACGTGGATACTGATGATCAAATCATTACATTATCAACGTGTGATTATGAATTGGATGAAGATGAAGGTCGCCTTGTTGTTCAAGCTAAACTGACGAAAAAAGAAAAGGGATAATGTAGAGACAGCCTCGACAAATCGATAAAGGCTGTCTGTTATATTTTCCAGGTATTTTAATGCTAGGTAACGTTAGAGTGATCTCCTTTCCACATGTTTTGTGGAAATTACTAGCTTCTTTAATGTTTAATAACTATGTGTATTATTTATTTTGGCTTTATCATTGGTTAAGTCATTGTCGTACGATGATGGATAATATGTGTACGCAAAAGGTCAAATACAATTGCTATAAATAAATACTTTCAAATGAATGATCATTTTTATTTTCATGTGAAAGGCTTTACATCAAGATTAAAGTATTTTACAATATAGATAGTTGGTTATAACCAGTTAAAATTCATAGGAGGTGAGATTACCGTTAGACAAACGTTGCAGGAATTAGAAAGGGAAGGTTATATTAACAAGCTGCGCAAGAAGGAAACGTTTGTTGCACCTCAATCTTATTATCGAAATCTAGTAAAATAATATAGTTTTACAGAAGAAATGAAGAAACTGGGAAAGCACCTGCTACACATGTATTGTCATTCCAAATGATTGCCGTGGATGAACGATTGGCAGGGAAAATGAATCTTGAACTATTGGATGAGGTTTATATAAAGCGTTTTGCTTATCATAATGATACTTTGATTGAATATACTGTTAGCGTCGCACATGGTAATAAATTCGCCTATACCGCAGAATTAACGTCATAAGCGATCATCGCTTGCGATTGGGTTTTGCATAGCTTAATAGCATATTTTAAAAAATATACTGGTTATGACAACATGACCGCAAAAGGCTTTTTCGAAACCGATACCAATAATGATTAGGAGATGAGTAAAATGGCAGAAGGACCAAATATTTTGTTAACAAGAATCGATAACCGTTTAATTCATGGTCAAGTAGGAGTGACCTGGACAAACCATCTTGGTGCCAATCTGGTTGTCGTGGCAAATGATGAAGTCTCAGCTGATGAAGTCCAGCAAAATCTAATGGATATGGTACTTCCGGATGTTATTCAAACACGTTATTTTTCTTTGCAAAAGACAATTGACATCATTCATAAGGCATCACCTCGTCAGAAGATATTTTTAGTTGTACGCGATGTACATGATGCTTTGAAATTGAAAGAAGGCGGTGTACCTATCGATAAACTTAACGTTGGGAATATGCATTACGAGGAAGGAAAAAAACAAATCACATCAACGATATCGGTTGATGAAAAGGATATAGAAGCATTTAAGAAATTGGACGAATTAGGTGTTGAAATGGACGTGCGCAAAGTACCGACAGATCGAAGCCAAAATATAATGGATCTATTGTAACGTCATTCGCTCTTATAACAATAATAGACGATTGAAGTTTTCGTATTAAAAAACTGTAACGTAGGTGCTAATATATTTCCTATTTCGGTAGTATCATGAATCATGAATTTTTTGCATGTTAATTGGAAATACAGTTGTTTTGCTCTGAGGCGAGCAAACAAATTTCGGGGCATAAAAAGGAAGGGAGATTAAATGTTACTGGAAGCGATTTTAATTGCTTTGTGGGCAGGTATTATTGGCATTGATATGTACGTTGGCCTTACGCACATTCATCGCCCCGTTGTGACCGGTCTTGTCGTCGGTTTAATACTAGGCGATGTGATGACCGGTTTAATGGTTGGAGGTACATTAGAATTAATTTGGATGGGGATGGTACCGCTTGCAGGAGCGCAGCCGCCAAATGTTGTGATTGGTGGTACGATTGGAACAGCTTTTGGGATCATTGCTGGTCATGATCCAGAAGTAGCTATAGGAGTGGCAATTCCTTTTGCAGTAGCGGTTCAAGCTTTGATTACATTACTTTTTACAGCTCTTGCACCAGCAATGCATAAGGCTGATCAGTTTGCGTTAGAGGCCAATTATCGTGGGATTGAATGGATTAACTATTTAGGAGTGGCGATTCACTTTATATTTAACGCATTTATTGCCTTTCTGCCAATCTACTTCGGAGCAGAAAAAGCCGGCGCAGCGGTTGAAGTAGTTCCCGAATGGATTATCGATGGATTATCTATTGCTGGGGGCATTATGCCTGCTATCGGATTTGCGATGTTATTACGAATCATGATGAAAGTTGAGTATATTATGTTTTTCATCGTCGGTTTTATATTAGCGGCTTATTTAGAATTGCCCATTTTAGGTATTTCGCTTATCGGGCTTGCGATTGCATTGTATGATTTTTATCAAAATAAAAAGAATGAGCCCACTCATACCCCTGGAGAGGAGGAGTTAACCGATGGCATCTAATGATTATGTATATGAGGATACGACCAAGGCAGCTCCACTTAGTAAGAGACAGCTGAATTATCTCGTTTATCGATCATTGTTTTTGCAGGCTTCTTTTAATTATGAGCGAATGCAAGCGGGTGGATGGTTGTTTTCAATCTTGCCTGGACTTAGGCATATTCATAAAAATAAACAAGATTTAAGCAAGGCAATGAAAGACCATTTGGAGTTTTTTAACACCCATCCGTTTGATGTGACATTTATAATGGGTGTTATTTTGGCAATGGAGCAAAGTAAAGAGAATAGGGAAACGATTCGTGGTATTAAAGTTGCTACCATGGGTCCGCTTGGCGGAATCGGAGATGCCTTGTTTTATTTAACGATGCTACCGATTACAGCGGGAATTGGCGCTTCGTTGGCTAAAGACGGAAATATTTTCGGACCAATTGTGTTTGTTCTTTTGTTTAATGCGATTCACTTTGGAGCGCGTTTTGGGCTGATGCACTATGGTTATAAAACAGGTGTGAAGGCGATTGCTAAACTCAAAGAAGCAACGCAAAAAGTTTCGCGCGCTGCTTCCATTGTTGGATTGACAGTTGTAGGGGGATTAATTGCAACTTACGTTGATTTTAATATCGATTATGTTTGGAAACAAGGAGAAGCAGAGCTCGATATTCAAGCAGACGTTCTCGATGAAATTATGCCGGCATTAATTCCGCTCGGGTATACGCTTTTGATGTATTGGCTTTTAAAAAGAGGTTTATCCCCGTTATGGCTGATTGGCATAACAGTTGTTGTCGGTTTGCTCGGTTCATTTTTTAATATTATGTAGATGATCTCAGAAAGGTGTCTAAGCTAATTAATGCACTATACAACAGCATGAGAGAGGAGATAACATGATAGGATTTGTTATAACAGGGCATGGCTCGTTTCCAAATGGGATTTTGCAATCAGTACAGTTGATTGCAGGCGACGTTTCTCAAGTAGAAGTTGTTTCATTTGAGGAAGATACCGATAAATTGCATGATGAACTGGAAGCTGCTATTACAAAGGTGGATACTGGCTCTGGTGTTGTTTGCTTTGCCGATTTAGCAGGTGGAACTCCATTTAATGTGAGCTCTCGCATTGCCTCAACAAAAGAAAAAGTCCGTGTTATTGGCGGAACAAATTCTCCTATGTTATTAAGTGGGTTGTTTCAGCGCGAACAAGATGTAGATTTCTTTGTTGAAACGGTATTAAAAGAAGGAAAGGACAATATCAAGCCATTTAAGTGGAAGAAAAAGAAAGAATCTACTTTGGACCTTTCAGATGGCATTTGATATGGTTATAATGAAGCATGACTTAATAATGAAAATCGAGAGAAAACTTCCCCCTGTTTTTTCGTTAATTGAGAAAGTTGGCTGGGATACTTTCACTGAACGGGAGATTCGTTTTCTAACAGCGGGGTGTGAAATTGTTTTATATCGTTTGTTGTAATAACTAAATAACAAGCTACCAATGGCATCATTTGTTTAAATGGATCTTAGATTTAAATAAGATGTATCCCAGCTTGCTCCTCTTTTTCGATTCAGTCTTTCCGCAATGATATTGTGCGCGCATCTTTTATATATGCTCGTGCTGAATTACTCCACCCACAATACAATCTTGCCGATATTTTTATTGTTCTCCATATATTTATGGGCTTCTTGCACTTGTTCAAACGGAAATGTTTTATCAAGCACCGGTTTTAACCAGCCGGTTTTGAAAAGGTTCCATGCTTTTGCTGAAAATTCTTTTGTCAACTCTGCTTTATATTGATCACTCCGCGGTGTGAGCAATGTGCCTTGCAGACGAATGCGCTTGGCCATGATGTCCATGAGGTTGACATGCTCCAATTCCGAGCCGCCCAGAGTTCCAATCAAAATCCAGCGTCCGTCGACTTTAATGCTACGGAGATTTTTCTGCCAATACGATGCTCCGATAAAATCAAGGATTAAGTCGACACCTTCATTTTGTGTCGTTTTCATGACTTCTTCAGCAAAATTTTCATTTTTATAGTTGATGCCGATATCAGCTCCTAACGTCCGGCAGTAATCGAGTTTCTCCTTTGTTCCTGCGGTTGTGATGACGTTTGCTTTAGCGAGTTGTTTGGCGAGTTGTATGGCAGCGGTCCCGACTCCGCTTCCACCCGCATGGATTAACACGGTTTCGTTTTCTTTTAGATTACCAAGCCAAAACAACGTTTGGTAGGCTGTCAAAAAGACTTCAGGGATGGCTACAGCCTGTTCAAAGGAAAGGTTTTCTGGAATTGGCATAGCTCTGTCAGCGGGCATGACTGCATATTCAGCGTATCCCCCACCGTTGACGAGCCCCATAACAGGTTTACCCGTTTGAATATTTGTGCTGGAACCTGCTTTTTCCACAACACCTGCAACCTCGATGCCCAAAATCGGGTGATCGAAATAGCCGGATGTGCTTTCGCGGTTGATGATGTCTGTTCTGTTGATGCCGATCGCTTTTACCTTAACGAGCAATTCACCTGCCTTTGGATCCGGTTTTGGTTGATCGATGACTTGCAATTGTTCTGCTCCTCCTGGTTGTTTAGCGATAATTGCTCTCATGACGCTCCTCCTTTGGTTGGTTGGATCAATAATAGCATATAATGCTAATTTTTAGATTAAAAGTGCTTTGCTTTGCTAAAAGCAAATTCTGTTACATATGCAAAAAGAGAATGGCTTATAGAACTAAATAAGCCGAGCTCACTAAGGACAATAACCATGCGAATCCATCTGCAAGTTTTTACGGTTTGTGACCAATTGGAGTATATTTATATTGGCATTTTTCACTTTTTCAATGAAACTCTTTCGCTCTTTTAATCGTATGTTACAATAGAAGAATGATAGTTTAAAATGCGCATATACATTGAAACAGGAATATGGGAATAAGACAAATAGATTCTACACATAAATGGGGGGAGAATGAGCTTGGATTTTGATAGTCCATTTGCAACGAATCAGATGGAAAAATGGAAAAAAATTATGTCCCGGATTGGCTATACAGTTCTGTTTCTATTATTGGCATTCATTATTGCATTAGTCGTATTCCAGTTCTTAACGGAATACATATGGATGGATACGCTAGGGTTTGCGCAAGTTTTTACGACGATTTTAAAGAGCAAAATATCGCTTGTTGTTGCCGGGTTTGTCCTGTTTGCTCTGACGACCTATGTGACGTTGTTCTGGATCCGGCGCTCGTATTTGAGCCATTTTGATGCTATTCAGCTGCCGAAAATCATGCTCGATCGCAAGAAAATGACGTGGATTTTTATCGGCATTTCTGTTGTGATCGGCCTGTTTGGCAGCAGCATTGTGCAAAGCTTGGGCTGGGAACGGACGTTGAAATTTTTGAATCACGCTGAGTTTGGCCAGACGGACCCATTTTTTGATCTTGATATTTCCTTTTATATGTTTGTTCTACCTTTTTTAAAATGGATCATCTACGTTCTTATGGGTTTGAGCATCTTTTTCTTACTCGTAGAAATCGCTGCTTATTCGGTGTTTCATATGTGGCGGATTAATCGTTCAGCTCAGCTGCATATGGGCGTGACGCTTGCCGTTATTGGTTTATTATTGGCAGGCCTTCATTTGCTTGCCCCTTATGAGACGCTTTTAACGAATCGAGTTAGCTTGTTTCAAAAAAGTGTCGTTTACGGTTTGAGTTATACCGATGATGTGATCAATATTCCGAAAGCGTATGTGCTCGCTGGAGCAGCTGTAATAGGGACGATTTGGATGATCGTATCCCTTGTTCGCGGCCGGCTTCGTGCCATGGCAGTTCCGGTTGTGCTTTATGTTGTACTTGTCATTGCCGGACAGGCGGCATCAGTGGTGGTACAAAATTTTGTCGTATCTCCGAATGAATTTTCCAAAGAAAAACCTTATTTAGAGCATAATTTGAACTATACACGAGCTGCATATGATCTGGAAGATATTGAAGAAAAAGAGCATCCGGGGAACGATTCGCTTGATGAGAAAATGGTTGAGCGGAATAAAAAAACGGTTGAAAATATCCGGGTGAATGACACACGACCGCTCCTTGAGGTCTACAATCAAAAGCAGACGATTCGGACGTACTACAAATTTAATGATGTCGATATCGATCGCTATAAAATCAATGGTGATTATGAGCAAGTCTTTATCGGTGCTAGAGAGCTCAGCATGGATGATCTCCCTGAACAAGCGCAAACGTGGGTAAACCGTTATTTACGTTATACGCACGGTTATGGTGTGGCGATGAGCCATGTCAATGATGTGACAAAGACGGGTCAGCCGGAATATATGATTAACGATATTCCACCTGAAGGAATATTAGATATTAAGCGACCACAAATCTACTTCGGTGAAGAGGATTATCCGAATGTTATCGTTAAGACGAAAGTGGATGAATTTGACTACCCGGCAGGTGATGAAAATAAATCGACTCGCTTTGAAGCTGATACAGGGATTCCGATGCAAGGCTTTAACCGATTCTTGTTCTCTTTAAATGAAGGGTCATTTCGCATGCTTGTCTCCGATCAGCTAACAGATGAAAGTCAGCTCTTGGATACACGCAATATTATGGATCGGGTTAAACGCATCGCGCCGTTTTTCGAATACGAAAAGGATCCGTATATTTTTGTACGCGATGATGGCAGTCTGGCCTGGATGATTGATGCGTATTTGACGGCAGAACGCTATCCTTATTCCGAACCGCATAAAGGAAATGAAAATTATATCCGAAATTCAGTGAAAGTTGTCATCAACGCTTATACGGGAGAAGTTGATTTTTATGTTGCCGATGCGGACGATCCGATTATGCAGACGTATCAGAACATTTTCCCAGACTTATTGACAACTGAGGTTCCTGAAGATGTGCAAAACCATTTCCGTTATCCGGCAAAGTTGTTCTCTGTACAGGCGAAGATGTATGGAACGTATCATATGTCCGATTTAGAAGTTTTCTATAATCGAGAAGATTTTTGGCAGTTTCCAACCGAAAAGTATTTTAACGAGGACATTGTAATGGAGCCATACTATATAACGATGGCACTTCCGGAACATGATGAGGAAGAATTTATTCTGATGATGCCATATACGCCGAAGAAAAGACAGAACATGATTTCCTGGATTGGTGTCCGCAACGATGGCGACCATTACGGTGAGATGTTTGTGTATCGTTTTCCTAAGCAGAAAAACATTTACGGACCACAGCAAATCGAAAACCGGATTAACCAAGACGATCATATTTCTCAGCAGCTGAATTTATGGTCACAAGGCGGATCCAAGGTTATACGCGGTAACTTGTTAGCCGTTCCGATTGAGGATACGGTCTTCTATGTTGAACCCGTCTACTTGGAGTCGTCTAATGAAACGTCACTGCCTGAAGTAAAACGCGTTATTATAGCGTATGAAGATAAGATTGTCATGGAACCGACATTTGATCAAGCGCTGGATAAAATGCTCGATTTGATCGATCCGGAAAGCGAGCAAGAAGAGCCAGATGACGACGAGGCGAAAGACGATCGGCTAGATGAAGATGGTGATGAGCCATCCGAGCCAATCCTCGATTCTGAAGAAGTGCTGCGCGAATTTGCCGATTTGTTCGATGCTTATCAACAAGCGTTGGCAGAGGGCAATTGGGAAGAGGCTGCCGAAATTATGACAGATATCGAGAAACAGTTGGAAACATATCGAGAATAGGAATCGTACATTCGTTTTCTGCATTGTCAATCTGATCATTAATATAGCCATAACGATATGTTATCCCGTATTTGTGCACCACATATACGGGATTTTTTTATATAAGCTAGGAGTGTTACTATGCTATTGGATGCATATTGGTCAAACGATTGATTAATACATTTTTAAACGATGATTTCGAGTATATCAGCTCTTTCATGTAAAATATGTGGTGATGAGAAGCTGTATTCATGGATTATAAAATGTTAAAGGAGTGATGGTTGGAGATGAAAACGTTATTCTCATATTCGATCTCAACAAAAGAAAAGCAAAGCTTCATCAATCTGGACCGCTACCTTTATGAAGCATTGTCTGAAAGCGGCGTAAAAAACGGTCTTATGGTTGTGTACTGTCCGCATACGACAGCCGCGATCACCATTAATGAAAATGCCGATCCAGATGTCCAAACAGATCTGAAGCGGGGATTGGATGAGACATTCCCGAATAAGCCCGAGTACGTGCATATGGAAGGAAATTCCGACGGCCATATGAAATCATCGGTAATCGGAGCAAGTGAAACGTTGATTATCGCAGACGGCCACCTTATTTTAGGTACGTGGCAAAGCGTTTATTTTTGTGAATTTGACGGACCGAGAAAGCGAACGTTTTATGTGAAAATGATCGAGGGTTGATCGGATTTTTATATTGCATAAAACGATGAAACTGATAATATAGTAAAAGAATGTCAATAGAGAGAAGGGCAAACGATGAACGATTATAAGCAAGCGACACGCCCCCTTTTTATGGCAGGGTTATTGTTTCTTGTTCTGTTTATGATTATCGGCTGGGGCGTTGGGACAAAAAGCAGCTGGGTAGAAGCGTTTGATATGTATGGGATCGATCATATCCAACGTTTTGTTGCTCCATCACTGACAGCTTTCGTTAAAGTTGCAACCGAGTTAGGCAACATCCGGCTTGTGATTGGTGTGACTGTTATACTTGTACTGATTCTGTTTTTCAAACGCCGATTTGCCGAGGGCCTCTGGCTAGGTGGAACGATTTTGTTTTGCGGAGCTATATGTACAAAAATTTTCAAAGTCGCTTTTGACCGTGATCGGCCGGATATATTGCAGTTGATCACAAAAACGAATGAAAGTTTTCCAAGCGGCCATGCGACAGCTACTGCGCTATTCTACGGGTTCATTGGGCTGCTTATCGTTTTAATATCTAAACGGCGTTGGAAAAAAATAGCTGTCATATGTATCACACTGCTCTGGATTTTGTTTATCATGTTGACACGGATTTATCTAGGTGTTCATTTTCCGACGGATGTTGTGGCTGGTGCAAGTTTCGGTCTCGCCTCAGCGCTCATTTCCCTTGCAGTATATATCCATGTACGCCATTCGTTGATCGCATTTCTCGAAAAGTTAAAGCTCAATGATGAGAGCAGCTTATTGAAACAACGAAGTCGTTAAAAAAAGCGCCTCCGGTATTGCCGGAAGCGCATTTTTTAATACGCATCAATGTTGTTGTAAGGCCAGTTTTCCCGGGAGCTTCAGCGACAGGCCGACAATGACTAAACTAAAAATAAAGCAAATGATCGCAACCATGTGTAAATGTGCTGTGTCGACTTGATGATTGAACGTCAGCCCTAATAAGCTTCCCGATAAAATCGACCCGAGATAACGACTCGTTTGAAACAAGCCTGAAGCCGAGCCGGTATCTTCCGGATCGACGTGTTCATAAAGCGCCGTTTGAGAGGAGATATTGTTGAAGCCATTGCTCATACCGAGCACCGCCATAATCACAAGCAACCAAAGTAAAGGTGACATCTCGCGATACGTTAACAAAAGCCCTGTACCAATGAGAAGTAAAACCGTTCCGATCACCATCGGCAGTTTCGATCCGCGTCTGTCGATGATCTGGCCTGCAATTGGTGAGACGATAACACTAAAACCCGCCAGCGCCAGCATGATTAAGCCAGTGTGGTCTTCTGAGTATCCCTGGGCTTGTTGTAAGTATGTCGGAAAACCAAAAAAGAAGCAGTAATGGACTAAATTAATCGTCATGAACTGAACATAGATCAACGTCACATTTGTATTTTTTTGTAGTGAAGCGACATCAATAAACGGCTCGCGGCGTCTATTTTCATAGACAATAAACAAAATACCCGGTATGACAAAGAGCGCAAGCGCCCACCAGCGGATATTTTCCTCGAGCGACAGCATAAACAGGATTAATCCGACTATGGACAAGACAAAAAGTGTGATGCCTGCAAAATCGATGCGTTTCAATTCGATCGTGACCCGGCCGTCGTTTGGCAAAACAACCAGCGACAGGACGAAACCTAGTATAATGAATGGAAAATTGATTAAGAAAATGGCCGGCCAATCCCATCCGGCAATTAAAAATCCGCCCACCGACGGGCCGAACGCGGCGGATGTTGAGGCGAAAATGGATAAAATCGCTAGTGCTCGCGCCTGTTTTTCCGTAATATGAGATCGAACCATGCTCATGCCGCTCGGAAAAAGCGTTGAGCTGCCGATCGCTTGCAATGCCCGGCAGCCGAGAAGAAACATAAAATTTGGCGAAAAGGGAGCGAGGAGACAGGAGACGGCGACGAGTACGAGCCCAGTTAAAAATAAGCGCTTCGGACCAAACATATCGCTTAATTTACCCATGACGGGTTGTCCTGCCGCACTGGCAAGATAAAAAATAGAAATGAGCCACGATGCATCGGCAAAAGTAAGGACAAAATCGTATTGCAGCCGTGTTAAAGCGACTGAAATCATCGATGAGTTTAAAGGATTGAGCATCGTTCCCATCCCAATGGTTAGAACAAGCAGCCATGGTTTTGGATGTGTTTTCGACAAAACGTATCACCTAGCATGTCATATAAGTCAGGATCTCGTTATATTTTAGCAAATGATGGTGGGAACGTATAGAAATCCACATGCTTCTTGTCGATTACCACCTTTCCGGAAAAGGGTGTGTTATGATGAAGGCACTATGTTGAAGAAAGGTCTGATTCGTCATGCATGTACCTATTTTATATGAAGATAATCACTTGCTTGCTGTAGCAAAGCCGGTTAATATTCCTGTACAAAAAGATCGTTCAAAAGACAAGGATTTACTGACATTTTTAAAAGATGATTTAAAAGTTCGCTACAACAAACCGGGTAACGTCTTTCTCGCCCTCGTCCACCGGCTTGATCGCCCGGTTGGCGGCGCGATGGTATTTGCCAAAACATCTAAAGCCGCTTCCCGCTTGTCCGATACAATCCGAAGAGGTGCTTTCAATAGAAAGTATTTGGCTGTTGTAAGAGGTGTACCCGAGGAAAAGGAGGCTGAGCTTACACATTATTTATATAAAAATAAACGCAAGAATCAAGTATATACAGTCGATGCCTACCACAAAAATGCAAAAAAAGCCGTATTAGATTATCGCGTGATCGATCAAGCAGAACAGTTGAGTTTGCTCGGTATCCGGCTTCACACGGGGCGTCCGCATCAAATTCGTGTGCAGCTTTCGGCATCCGGAATGCCTATTTATGGGGATCAAAAATATGCCCCTCATTTGAGCCGTCCCGGCCAGCAGATTGCCTTATGGTCTCATGCGTTGTCATTTAAGCATCCGACACGAGATGATGTCGTACAAGTTGTTTCACATCCGCCGCAGGATTATCCGTGGCGCCTTTGGCCGAAAGAAGTCTACAATGTACAAACGATGGAGTAATGGATTAGAACCAAAGTCTTTTAACCGAAAAGTTCGGAAGATAAAAACAAGAATGCCAAAGTACCGATCATTGTATGCTGGGAGGATGAACTCCGGTATAGTGTCCTCCCAACATCAGATGTGTTTTATCATTATTCTGATTGGTCGGCTCGTGGTGCGCTTTCAAATCCGATTTTTCGATGTGTTCCGTCGCAAAAGGGCTTGTTGGAAGAATGTCCGCACCGGCATAAGGAAACGGCTTTTTTAGTTTCGAATGTGTTTCCTTCGGCATCAACTATTTCAAATGACCCTGTAATGAGATAAGGGCCGTTGTCTCTGACTTTAATATTTGCTTCCGCCATATCTTCACCTCCTGCTTCATCTATTCTCAAGTTTACCTTTAAAAAAGAAAGGATTCAACCTGTTCAGAAAAGAATGTTTATTTAACACGTGTTCTTTTATAAACAAGAGGGGGAGGAGACATGAGTCTGCTGCAAACAAAGAATTTGGTGAAGACGTTCGGCACATTGACAGCGCTGAATGGCGTGACCATTGATGTGAATGAAGGGGAGATCTATGGGTTCATCGGTCCGAATGGCGCCGGGAAATCAACGACAATTCGGATTCTACTTGGAATGTTAAAAGCTACTGCGGGGGAGGCGCGAATTTTTGGCAAAGATGTTTGGAAGGATGCCGTAGACATTCAGAAACGTTTGGCCTATGTACCCGGGGATGTGAATCTATGGCTGAATTTGACCGGAGGGAAAGTGATCGACTAGTTAACGTCATTGCGAGGAAGACGCGACAAAAGAAGACAAAGCGAACTCATCGAGAAGCTTAAATAGGTGGTTAAATATTCGCAACAGTAAAAATAACATTAAAGCGGTTGAAAAAATCGTTAAAACGTATTATTATTTTTATGTGATCAGAAAGAAACACCGCATGCTGGTGTAGCACAGTTGGTAGTGCACTTCACTCGTAATGAAGGGGTCGGAGGTTCGAATCCTCTCACCAGCACTTGCTACGCTGTATCCTTTGAGGTGTAAGGATGCAGCGTTTATTTTTAAGCATATTTTATGCAAAAGGGCTTTTGCATGCTTAGGATGTATTTTGTGTTTCTGAAGTTGAACGACAGATGCTATTGTTGCTGTCATTAGGAACGGCTTAATTCAGATATAGGCATTATAAATATCTTTTTCTGAACAAAGATTTTTCGTATACAACAATGCTTATATTCCATTCTCCCCTTGAGCATCCATTATTTTTTAGATTAATAATCTGATAATTGAAAAATTGTTCGGAAAAAGAAACCTCATATTGATTGACAGCAATTTCACTAATTATGTAAAGTTGGTGTAAACTATTTATCTCTATCAACGGACGTAGGGAGAGTGGAAAATGGAACAACGGAGAGAAGGCATTTTTCAGCGTTTTTTAGATGGAGTCGAACGCTTAGGCAACAAATTGCCTCATCCTGTGACATTATTTGCTATTTTAGCCGGGTTAGTCCTTTTGCTTTCGGCGGCTTTACAACCTTTTGATATTGCGGTTGAGCATCCCGGTGAAAAAGGTGAAATCGTAGAAATTAAAAATTTGCTTAGCAGCGAAGGCTTGGAATACATATTTGGGAGTATGACGGATAACTTTATCGAATTTGCTCCGCTCGGTGTTGTGCTTGTGACAATGCTCGGTATTGGGGTAGCAGAGCAAACCGGATTAATCAGCGCTCTATTGCGCGGTTTTGTCTTAGCCATTCCGACTCGATTTATTACGATTGGACTTGTCTTTGCCGGTGTGATGTCTAGCGTGGCATCCGATGCGGGTTATGTAGTGCTACCGCCGCTTGGGGCACTGATCTTTGCTGCGATGGGTCGACATCCACTGGCTGGTCTAGCTGCAGCGTTCGCAGGCGTCTCCGGAGGATTTAGTGCAAACCTATTGTTATCAGGTACAGATGTTATGCTTGGCGAACTGACGATTGACGCAGCAGCGACGATTAACTCGTCGTATGCGGAAACAATGAATATAGCTATGAATTGGTTTTTTATCGCGGCCTCTGTATTTTTATTAACAGTTGTTGGGACATGGGTCACTGAGCGAATTGTTATGCCGCGTTTAGGGGAGTATACAGGGGAGCATGCAGAAGAAGATGTTACAGGAACTACGGAAGATTTACAACATTTGACACCAGCTGAGAAAAAAGGTTTGATCTGGGCTGCTGTCTCATTGATCGTTAGTCTTGTTTTAACGGCATTGCTTGTTTTACCACCTGATGCACCGCTTAGAGGGACAGAAGGCGACAGTATGCGTCAAATTATCCAATCGCCGTTTATGGATTCGCTTGTGCCGATTATTGCGATTTTATTCTTTATTCCGGGCCTCGTCTACGGAATCGTTAATAAATCTATCCGCAATGATAAAGATGTTGCTAAACAAATGTCTGATACGATGGCTTCGATGGGGATGTTTATTGTTCTAGCCTTTACAGCCGGTCAATTTGTTGCCTTTTTTGACGAATCGAACATCGGCATCGTGATTGGTGTGTATGGTGCAGAGTTTTTAAATAGCATTAATCTAACCGGCATCCCATTGATTTTGCTATTCATTTTAGTATCATCGTTTATCAATTTGTTTATTGGTAGTGCCTCAGCTAAATGGGCCATGATGGCACCTATTTTTGTACCGATCATGATGCAGCTTGGGTATTCACCTGAACTGACACAGATGGCCTATCGGATAGCGGATTCCGCAACGAATATTATAACACCATTGATGACTTATTTTGCAATCATTATTGCGTTTGCGCAAAAATACGATAAACGAATGGGGATTGGGACACTCATTTCCGTAATGCTACCTTATTCGCTCTATTTTCTTATCTTTTGGACAATTATGTTAGTGGCATGGATGCTTTTAGGCATTCCGTTAGGACCAGGGTCTCCTATTGAGTTTGGAGGTTAAATGTTTCAGTCAGCTAGTCGTGTACTGGCTGACTTTTTAATGGTTATGTTATTGTAGTACGATTAATTCAAACTTGGCATATGGATCGACGGTTTTAGGAAGGAGATAAGATTAAAAGACAACATGGGTTTGTTAAAAAACGTATTTCATCGTAAAAAAATTTCTTGTAGTGGTTTACAATAATTAAAAACTGTTATATAATCTTCATTGTTGACACGCTGCGAAGGGAAGGATTGTGCGAATGCTGTTACTGGAGAAGTACCCAAGCCTGGCTGAAGGGGACGCACTCGAAATGCGTTAGGGCGTGTAAGCGCCGCGTGGGTTCAAATCCCACCTTCTCCGCCATTTTATTCTGACAACGAGCTAGAATGAAAGAAAATATAAAAGTCTAATGTAGTATACCCCCTTCAACGGATTTTATCTCCGAGGAAGGGTTTTTTGTTCCTATGTAAGCAGGCAAATTGGCATATACAGCAGCCGTTGTTTGACAAAGAACCGATCCCAAGAACCATTTTGGTATCGGCTTTTTTTGCTTATTGGTCTGTTTTAAGTCGTTTCGTTACATCATTTCGATTAGATCATTGTTCAATTTATGCAAAAATAATACATGAATTTAGCTAAATTGAACTATTACTTTCGTGAGTGTATTCGATATAATGTGTTTAACATAAAAAGTGATGTAGGGTTTTGATTTTTGGATTGGTAGAGGACAAGGTCTGACACCGAGCGGTGATGATGTTATGATAGATTTATGCGCCATACTGTCGATTATGGATGGTGGGGATAAGCGGTTTTGGGAATCACTGCGAACTTATTTATGGCAAAAAGGGTGAAAAAAACAACACGACTAAGTTTTGAATATCTCATGTACGCATCAGAGCGGCAGTTCCATACAAACTTGTCGATATGTGCTATGCATTCTTGAGGTATAAATAGACTGATTTACTACGGCAATGGAAGGTCATGGACAATATGGGTCATACATCAGGTGTCGATACGATAATCGGTATGTTGTTAGGGATAAAATCTCAGCTTGTATAATTGCGAAAAGGATAGATGTATTTATGAGAGAACTGTTGAAGTCAGACAATTGGTTGTCAGGTTTACAATGGCTTTTTTTTATTTTTACGAATACGGTCGTCATACCGATTACGGTCGGGGCTGCATTTGATCTTTCACAGGAGCGGATAACTAGCCTTTTGCAGCTATCGTTTATTGTGACAGGACTGGCCTGTATGGCTCAAACGTTATTTGGCCACAAACGGGCGATTATGGAAGGACAATCAGGACTCTGGTGGGGCGTGATTTTGACGCTGTGCACGACGGCCGCAGCACAGGGGATGCCTTTATCTGTCGTGGGAGGCAGTCTGGCAGTCGGTATTATTATATCTGGGGTTCTGAGTGCGATCATTGGTTTAGCCGGCATGGGGCCTTATATCGCTAAACTGTTCAATCCGTCTGTCATGGGTGTGTTTATGTTTTTGCTGGGATGTCAGCTGGTAGGGATCTTTTTGAAGGGGATGCTGGGGATCCCGTTTGGACAAAACAGCCAGTCCGCCACGATTGATTTATCCGTTTCTTTATTATCGATTGTGATTGCTGTTATCGTGATTATTATAACTGTCAAGGCGCCTTCAAGCATCAGGCGGTACGGTTTATTGATCGGTATCATTATCGGCTGGATTGCATATAGTTTATTTTTTGGCCAGCAAGAATCCGGCGGACAAACAGCAGTGAACTCTTCCGGCATTGCTTTGTTTCCACTAGGAAAACCCGCTTGGGATATAGGCATTATTATAACAGCAATTCTCACCGGATTGTTGAATACAGCAAATACATTCGGATCGTTGAAAGGAACGGATCGTTTTTATAATACACCAATCAGTTCTACTGATTATCGGTCTAGCTTTTCAATCACCGGTATATTCATCGTTCTAGCCGGCTTATTAGGTCTTGTTCCGTATACACCATATGTATCGTCAATTGGTTTTCTGAGTCAGACAGGGATTATTAAAAGATTGCCGCTTGTCCTTGGGGGATTTTTGTTTCTATTAATGGGAGTCATTCCACCAGTTGGACATTTTTTCTCCATGTTACCGCTCAGTATTGGGAGCGCTGTATTATTTGTTGCCTATGTCCAGCTCTTGCTTTCGGCATGGGAGTTTTTCCAGCAAGTTTCATTTAATACCATTAATATTTTTCGTTCATCCATTCCTTTATTCGTAGGCATTGTCATTATGACGATGCCGGCGTCCTATTTTTCAACACTTCCTGGCATTATTCGGCCCTTGTTGAGCAGTGGTCTTTTGGTTGGAATTCTCCTGGCGCTTGTACTGGAAAATGCGTTTGCTTGGGATCGTTACGGTACGTCTGTTGATAAAACGAAGAGTCAGTGAAGGTGGCGGAAACATGAAAGATTCGCTCGTATATGTATAGTCAACGGGAATTTACAAAACATATCTGTAGCATCCTAAATCCATTAGGAGGAACAACATGCACTACCGAGAAGAAATTCCCGTTGATCATGGTGTGGACAACACATTTGCCCTGATGACAGAAGGATATATGTATATCCCGAATAGGCGTCGCCGCTTTAATTCTAACATCTTTTCCACTCGACTTATGGGAGGGCAAAAAGTAATTTGTATAGCCGGTGAGGAAGCGACGCGTTTATTTTATGACAACGACAAATTCCAGCGCCAAGGGGCGGCACCGAAACGCGTTTTGAAAACATTGTTTGGTAAAAATGGGGTGCAGACGCTCGATGGCTATGCGCATAAACAGCGAAAAGCGTTATATAGAATGCTTCTGGAGCCTAGAAGGATGAAACAATTGCTCGATATTACTTACGACCAATGGGATATAGCGATCGAGCAATGGAAGGGAAAAGATCAAGTGCAATTGTTGCATGAAGCTGAAAAGATCATGTGCCGGATTGTCTGTCGTTGGACAGAAGTGCCGTTGTGGGCGAATGAACTAGAACGTCGCGCCCATGATCTCGGGTCGATGATCGATGCCTTTGGGGCAATCGGTCCAAGGCATTGGCGGGGACGATTGGCGAGAAAACGATCAGAAGCATGGATCCGGCAAGTGATTACTAGGGTTCGTAGCGGGAGTTTGCAGGTGCGGGAAGATAGTCTTTTACACGCTTTTGCTTGGGCTTGTGATACAGAAGGGATGCTGTTAAATCCGCAATCGGCAGCCGTCGAGCTGCTTAACGTATTGCGACCGACAGTGGCGGTTGGACGATTTGTCACATATGGAGCTGTCGCATTCCACCAATTCCCGGAAACGAAGAAAAAATTTCAGACTAACGATGATGCTTACCGTCATATGTTCATCCAGGAAGTGCGCCGCTATTATCCGTTTGGTCCGTTTCTTGGGGCTCGTGTCCGCCGTCCCTTTGTCTGGAAAGGACATGCCTTCAAACAAGGCACATTAGTGTTACTTGATGTGTACGGAGCTCATCATGATCCGCACATATGGAAAGAGCCCGATATCTTTAAGCCGGAACGGTTTCGCGATTGGAATAGCAGCCCGTTTGACTTTTTACCACAAGGTGGTGGTGACTACATGTCGGGTCACCGTTGTCCTGGAGAATGGGTGACAACAGAAGTGATGAAAGCAAGCTTGGATGCGCTTGCCAACCAAATGGCGTATGATGTACCTAGACAAGACTTATCCTATAGCCTAGTCCGGATTCCGAGTCTTCCGAAGAGCCGCTTTATTATGGAGAATATCCGGCGAAAGTAAATTTAAAAGAAACCATCATTCCTTTTGTCGAATGGTGGTTTTTTAAACTGGATGATGTGATCGGCCAGTCATATGTTATAATATATGAATAATATTCGATGAAGAAAGCGGGAGGATCATCATGCTTGCAACCATTATTATTATCGCCATTGTCGTTATCCTTGGCATTTTCCTAATAACAAGCTACAACAGTCTTGTTAAATACCGCAACTGGGTTGAGGAGTCCTGGAGCCAGATCGATGTTCAGCTAAAGCGACGCCATGATTTGATCCCAAACTTAGTGAATACTGTTAAAGGCTACGCTAAACATGAAAAAGAAACATTAGAAAAGGTAATCCAGGCACGAAATCAATTGATCAGTGGAACACCACAGGAGCGAATTGATGCTGACAATCAGATTCAGAGAGCATTGAAATCGATTTTTGCTTTGTCGGAATCCTACCCTGATTTGAAAGCCAACCAAAACTTCTTGAATTTGCAGGAAGAATTAACGACAACAGAAAACAAAGTTGCCTACTCGAGGCAACTTTATAACAAAACAGTGGCGGAATACAATATTAAGCGCGAATCATTTCCGACGAATATTATCGCCAGCATGTTTAATTTCCATAAACGAGAACAGTTAACGATACCAGAAGAAGACCGTGACGTGCCAAATGTTCGCTTTTAGTGGGGGAAGATGATGCTTTATAAACAAATTTTGCAAAATAAACGTAAGACGACATGGTTAATTATCGTTTTTTGTTTGCTTGTTCTTGCGATTGGTTGGGCGATCGGTTATCTGTTTGGCAATGATCCGGTGACAGGCCTTTTTATCACTGCTATTATTCTAGCGATTTATGTTCCGACTACTTATATGTCTGCAAGTTCCCAGGTGCTTCGTATGGCGGGAGCGAGAGAAATTCATAAGGAAGACCATCCGCAGCTATTTGATATTGTTGAAGAGCTATCGATTGCGGCCCGGATTCCCATGCCTAAAATATATATCGTCGATGATCCCGCCCCGAATGCATTTGCAACCGGGATTAAACCGGAAAAAGGAGCTGTAGCATTTACGACAGGGCTTTTGGAGAAGCTGAATCGGGAGGAGCTGGCTGGCGTTGCAGCACATGAGATCGGGCATATTCGCAATTATGATATTCGTCTGATGACGGTTTGCATCGCACTCGTTGGCGTGATAGTTATGATTGCGCACTTTGGCTCTCGGATGTTGTTTTTCGGCGGTCGGCGGGGTGGAGATCGCAAGCAGAATCCGATTCTTATAGTTGTTGCGCTAGTTTTTGTTATTCTCGCGCCGATTGCAGCCCAATTCGTCCAATTAGCCGTCTCCAGAAATCGTGAGTATTTGGCTGATGCCACAGCTGTTGAATTGACACGGAATCCAATGGGATTGATTAACGCTTTAAAAAAAATAAGCGGCGATCCGCGTGACGTTCAACGTGCCGATACGGCCACAGCTTCGATGTATATCGAACGGCCATTGAAACGGAAGCGCAAAAAACGCAGCAGTCTCTGGGCTACCCATCCGCCTGTGGAAAGCCGGATTCAACGATTGCAGCAAATGTAGGCTATATGTAGTCGTTTATACATAAACAGGATGGATCTGGGGAAAATACCCATTGAGGTGATAGCCCGTGTGGAAAAAATTGACCGTGAGCTTAATGGTGTTATTCATATGTCCCATTCTTGTGCATGCCCAATTTAATGAACATGTTGAAGTGTTCGATATTGGCGAAGGAAAAGTGATCATGGATGCTGATGTGACATCGCATGTTCAAAGCGATGCAGAACGTTTTCTAGAGCATATTACAGATGTTTATCGTTTGGCAAATCCAATGCCGCGTGATGGATTTATGGTGCGTATTCCCCTGCAAACGGCTGTAGAGGTGAAGAATGAATGGTTGGACAGTCTTGTTGATGAAATGATCATTATCTTCCCTGAGCGAGAAGATCCTTACATGATGGTGTACGATGATGAAAACCGGCCGCATTTTTTCGCCTTTGAAGGCGACACGGCCACCTTTCTCATGAGGTTGAATATCGACTTACCCGTACAGGGTGCTCAATCTTGAACCGATTGCTACAGGCAGTCGGTTTTTTTTGCTTAGCAGGTGTGTTGGACAACAGTCTGTTTCAAAACGTGCCGTATGATGGTCTTAGAACATATTTGTTGTGCACGAGTGAATATTACCGAAGTAAAGGAAGAGGTGGTTTTCTATCGGATTTTTTTAATCGTCTCCCAAAGCAATGCTTGAAACCTCGCCTTATCCTCATCTGTCAGCGGTTTCGGCCCTTTCGTTTTTTGACCGCCTCTTCTTGCTTTTGCATTCGCATGTCGCGTTGTAAGCAACCGATCGATATTGTCATTGGTATAGGCAAATCCTTTATGGTGCAGCACGGTACATCCTTTGCTAAGACCGAGCGCAGCCAGTCCGTAATCCTGCGTAATGATGATATCGTTTTCCTCAGCCAGTTTGATGATCCGGTAATCCGCTGCATCGGCTCCCGTATCCACATAAATCACCTCTACTCCATCAACTGCTGTCTCATGGGAAAAATGGGCAAAACTTTGTACAAGGACAACTGGAATACGTGCTTTTTGACCGGCTGAAATAACGATATCTTTGACGGGGCTGGCATCGGCATCAACGTATATTTTCATTTGGCATCCTCCTGTTCAATTATTTTGCCATACATGATTTGTTTTTAAAAATAGCGCAAAATGTGATTGCCTTTTCAAAAGCATTGGTTCATACTCAAATTATAAATTGAGTTTACTGTTCAGGAACACATGGGAGCTGGTGTTATGTCTTTTATCATCGATTATCAATGGGAACTATTTATTAGTTTGGAAGTGGTGTCTTTACTATTTTTGATTGTCTTTCTCGTTATCCGCTATGCGTTTACCAAACAGCGGTTAAGCGTCTTATTTTTGCTGTTGTTTCTGTTCTGTATGGTGCTGGAAGCCGTCCTTGCCGGAGTGATTTATCAGGAAACAGGGGAATTTTCCACGTTTCAGGTTGTTATTGTTCTGTTTCTCGTGTACGCCTGTACGTTCGGCATTGGCGATTTTAAAAAACTGGACCGGTTTATCAAACAGAAAGTGGGCTACTGGCGCGGCATCAACCTGTTGACCGAAGAAGATAAGCGCAAAATGGAACGAGCGAAAGATCCGCAAGTTGTCGCCCGCAAAAACCGGATATGGTGGTATACACATGCAGCCGTTTTTATCATAGTCCAGACGATATTTTGGCACGTGTACGGCGATCATAGCCATGACCTTATGTATTATTTATCTGATTTGACCTGGTATGGAGATGAAGATGCCAGCCGTTCGCCTTACACGGAGGATATTATTTTGCAAATCACCCAACTGTGGACACTCATTTTGGCGATCGACATGGTCGTTTCTTGGTCGTATACGCTATTTCCAGAGAAGAAGACGTGAAAGATGGTTGTATACAAGCTGCATTTTCGATATTTCGGAAATGAAGGAGAAGGGAAATGGCAGCTGGCTGACGAGGCGTTTTAGCATGTGAGCTTTTGTTTGAGACGCGGTATTGACAGTCTACCAAATGAGTTTGTGATCTGCCAGTTTACCGAGGAAAGGTGGATGGACGACTGGCGCCCTGATTCTGCAGGTGTTTTAACGGTGGAGGAGTCAGGGGTTGTATCTGATGAAGCGCTTAAGGCTACTGGCGCGGCGCTGTTTGATTTGCGCGTTCCCGAAAGTGTTGAAGTGATCCGTTTACGCATGAAAAATCACGGCGCTGTAATTATTTAACATCATTTAGACACAAACGTATTCCCGCGCACCCAAAAACGATACGGGTAATCCCGCGCCTCCCCTGAGTTTGGAATGCCGATGCGCGGACCTTGCGCGATGTCAGCGGGAGGTTTTCCTTTGGCAATAAAAAGCGGTGGCTCGTAAAAAGTCCGGCCGTAATCATCCATCGTGATGCCGAGCGCTTTCGTCAGTTTGCCCGGACCGTTCGTTAAATTGGTATATGTCTTCACCGGTCTGCGTTTGTACATCAGATCGATCCCACTGTACGGCTCCACTGCTCTGATCAAGACGGCTTCGGGGACGCCTTCCTCAGCGCTAACAACATTTACAAGACAATGAGTATGCATCGTGTATGTGTAAACAAGGCCCGGTTTGTGGAACATGACTTCGGTGCGTTTGGTCCGCCGGTTTTGAAAACTGTGTGCAGCGCGGTCAATGGCTCCGAGATAGGCTTCGGTTTCTACGATGATGCCTGCAGATGTGCCTGCTGACGTTGTTTTAACAAGAATCATGCCGAGCAATGCTTGGGCCAAGTCCAGTGTTTTCTGCTTGTAAAATGATTCTGGAAGCGGATTGAATGGTAAATGCATGTTATTACATCCTCCTTATAGCGCGGTAACAGTCCCGCAGACGTTCACTTTGTCTTGTTTCTGCTCTTATTATGCCTGATGATGCTTCAAAATGGAAATAATGTTATAAAATCTAATAGAAAATAAAAACTTTTTTCAAAAACTATGTTTTATTTTCACTAATAATCTTGTATGCTTAAATATAAAATGGATGCGCGCATTTCCGGACACGACGGAAGAAATCGATGTTGCTTGAGCATTGGACGGATCGACCTGCGCCAGGAAAGGGAGAGGATGTCATGAAAGCGCTTCTAGTGATTGATGTACAAAATGGATTGGTGAACCTGAGTGATTTTGATGCCGAATTGGCCAAGATCGAAACCATGATTATGGATTTCAAACGAGAAAAATATCCTGTCATCTTTACCCGGCATGTCGACGATATAGAAGAAAGCCCGCTGTATAAAGGATCAGAAGGCTCCCATCTCCATCATTCACTGCAAGCCTATGCGGATGATGTGATTGAAAAGCAGACTCCGGCTTCTTTTTATCAAACTGAATTAGTCGATGTGCTGGAAAAATGGGGGGTGGACCACCTTTTTATAACCGGGTTCAACACGGAATTTTGCTGCCAGTTCACAGCGATTTCAGCGTTTGATAGAGGGTACAGTGTCACATTTATTGAAGATGCCACCGGAACCGTCAACACAAAGGAAACGTACGAAATGGAAGGGTTGGACATCCGGGACTTTGTCGGAACAGTGCTGCACTGGTCCAATGTGATTGAAGTGCTGGATTATGAGGAATATGTCGATGTGTATAAAAATCAGCTGCTTTAATTCATGAATCACTGCTCTAAAAGGATATTTGCAGATGATGATATGGTGCGGCTTGTCTCAAGTATTATTAAAGAGTTGATTGTTTTTGGAAGTGAGTGGTCGGTTTATCCCGGAAAGCAGATAAGAATGATGCTATAATGGAGGGTGAAACGATCCGTAGACTTTTTAAGAAAACTTAATAAACGCCTTATGGTGACCTTAGAAAAGGTTTAAAAGGGAAGCTGGTGAAAATCCAGCGCGGTCCCGCCACTGTCATGCCGAGAACCTTCATGAAAAGCCACTGTTCCATAGGGAATGGGAAGGTGCGGAGAGTTCGATGAAGCTAAGCCAGGAAACCTGCCATAAGGAAGAACATTCTTTTCTACGGGAGATAGAAGGGTGTTGCGACAGGTCGTACATACATAGCTATGTGTGTTTTGTACGTAGACGACTGTTCATAATGAAACCCTTCTTCAAAGGGTTTTTTTATTTAGGGAGGAAAATGAACGTGCAAAAAATTGCTATTAAGGATACAAAAACCGTTCAAACTCGGCTAGTCATGCCACCAGATACGAATCATCTAGATACAATATTCGGTGGAAAAGTTTTGGCATATATTGACGAAATCGCGGCGCTTACGGCGATGAAACATGCTGGGAGTGCCGTTGTGACGGCATCCATTGACTCGGTTGACTTCCTTTCTTCGGCTAAAATAGGTGATTCACTTACATTGGAAGCCTTTGTGACTTATACAGGGACGAGTTCAATGGAAGTATATGTTAAGGTTACAGCACATGATTTGATTAAAAATGAAGAAAAACTAACAACCGAATCATTTTTGACAATGGTTGCGGTTAATGAAGCAGGGAAACCGATCCCAGTTCCTGGAGTTTTCCCAGAAAGTGAAGAGGAAAAAGAATTATATGAGTCGGCCCCGTTTCGAAAAAGGCGTCGGGAAAGGCGCGCTGGACAAAGGAGGTTATGATGAGCTTGGATTGATTAGGGGCGCATAATGCAGCCCTGACGGTTTCTCCAACTTTTACCGTTAAGAAACGATGATATTTCCAGACTATATGCTTCATACTAAAAATAAAATCCTTACAGAAGGGATGATTTTTAGTCGATGAAGCATTTGAAAATATTAGGAATTAAGTTCGTTGTCATTGCGGTGACAGTGTTGTCGATCTTCGGGGTTTTTAACGATATAGGTTTGGGTAATTTATTATGGATCAGCTTATTTACAACGATTATCACTTATTTGATTGGCGATTTGTTTGTGTTTAGGCAACTGGGAAATGTCATTGCAACACTGGCGGATTTTGGCCTTGTTTTTGCAATACTTTGGTTATTAGGATCACTATTTATCGGTACAGGTTTTCCGATCATAACGACAGCTCTAACCGCTGCTTTTTTTATAGCGTGTGTCGAACCATTTATCCATCATTATTTTGTCAGCCAAATTACACAAGATCGTCGTTCGACGGACCGGTTAGAGATGCAGACCGAGTTTGCAGAAGAAACGGATGTTCAAGATATGCACGATAAAAAGTACGAAAGCGGCTCGAAAGATGAGCCATGATTAGGTATTTGCTGGACAAAGGATCGCTTTCAATACTTTGATACGTAGTAAGACAGGAATTTGGAAAACCCGTCCCTATCAATCTTTATTTTTGACTGCGGTGGATGGTTTTGCTTTTTTTCCATGAGGATATACCAAACATGGATATGAGCGCAGCACCAAAAGATAGTATCACGATCATTCCTCCAACCGCAGCATTGTGTACGACTGATACTTGTTCAATCACCATGCCGCCAATAAATGATCCAAATGCAATGCCAAAATGCAATGCCGAGTTGTTCAAACTCTGTTGAATATCGGACGTCTCTGGAGATGTTTCAATCAAATAGCTTTGTAACGCAGGTGTTAGCGACCAGTTCATCATACCCCAGATGACCATAACGATAAGAAAAAGGGGCATGGTAAACGTTGTGTAAGGAATAACAAAAAGGGTAGTCCCAAAAATCGCAATCGTCAAGAGAATCGTTCGTTTAGTACCGAAACGATCCGCCATGGCACCTCCAAATCCGCCACCGCTTACAGCTGCAATACCGAAGATTAAATAGATCACACTAACCCATGTACCTTCTAGCCCCATCGTTGTTTTTAAAAAAGGTTTGAAATAGGCATAGAGCACTGTGTGGCCGGCTAAGAAAAGAAACATGGTTATATGAGCAAACAATATTTTTCGGTTTTTTAATGTCTTTAGTTGATCACGCAAAGGGATGGATGGCTTTGGTGCAACTTTGTCCATAAAGAAGTAGACACCGGCCATGGAAATGATTGTCAAAATGGCGATGAGTACAAACGGTGCTCGCCAACTAAACGCATCGCCTAAGAACAAACCGATGGGAAGGCCTAGCACGATTGAACCGCTAACCCCCATGGAAACAATGCCAATAGCCCGTCCGCGGTATTTCGGCTCAACAATACTCGGAGCGATGATAAGACAGAGGATGACAAGGAGCGCTCCACTTAAAGCCGAAATAATGCGCGATATGAAAAGAACGCTATATGTGGGACTAAAAATCGATACAATGTTTCCTAGAAAAAAAATCAATAAGAAAACCATCGTTAAACGTTTGCGTTCGTATCCTGCTGTCAACACTAGCAAAATTGGTCCAGAGATGGCGAAAGTTAAGGAAAAAATAGTGATTAACATGCCTGCCTGTCCAAGACTGACATGAAGATCTTGGGCAATCAAATCGAGAATGCCACCGATGATTAATTCGACCATGCCAACTATAAAGGAAACGACCATTAATAGGTAAACGCGTTTATTCATATCGATCGCCTCTTTTTTTCATTATGTCCCGATGTCACGAATATAATCATAAACTTGTTAAAACGAAAACACAAGTGGACAACTTGCAAACATCTTCAAACAGTGATGAGTAGAAATAAAGTGTTCTTATATGAAAGTAAAACGGAAACCGCTTGCGCAATGGTTGTTGTATCGGTATAATTCCATGCAAAAGAAAATATATCGGTCTTATTTCCCCGCACCGTATTCACGGTCAAAAATAAATGAGAAAGGTTGTTTTTCAATGTTGATTTTGTCATTTATTCTCGCGATTTTCGCACTTATTGTAGCTATTACTGCTTTTGTCGTTACATGGAAAGATTTTCGGAAGTCTTAAAATGTATAAGATAAAGCGCGAGATTAAAATCTGAAAATTACGAATGGATTTATGGTAAAACGGGGGTTATGGCGATGGCAACGATGGATGATTTTATGAAACTCGATATGCGTATTGGCACAGTGATCAAAGCAGATCCATTTCCCGAAGCAAGAAAACCAGCAATTAAACTGGAAATCGATTTCGGTAAGGAAATCGGTATCAAACAATCTTCGGCGCAAATTACTCGTCGATACGAACCTGACGATCTCATCGGCAGGCAAGTAGTCGGGGTTGTCAATTTCCCGCCGATGCGCATCGCTGGGTACAAATCAGAAGTCCTCGTTATCGGCGGTATTCCTGAAGAAGGGGATGTTGTGCTTTTAAAACCGGATGAACCGGTGGAAAATGGAACGAGCATATCTTAATTCGATCTTCGCACACTAGCAATATTGTTTATAAAACTTCATCTGGCGAATGATCGATTTAAAGTGAATGTCACGATCATCTCTTTTACGCTATTTATTAATGAAGGGAGGGGCGTTGTCTGGAGTCTACGTAAACATAAGATGAACATAAAAGCTACGGCACGCTAAAATACCAATGTTTTGATAGAAACCATTCTTCACATACCGCACTTCACGACGATATACAAAATAGCGAAATGCCGTGTCGCTTCGCTTGTTGTGAATGATTGACTGCGGAATAAAAATGGTTAAATAAAATAATTATACAGATAGGGTGAGGATAACGATGACCGACTACAAGGAGCTGCAAACCATTGACGAATGGTCACAAGCGAAAGAACAATCTAGGCAACAGCCTGTTATCGTATTTAAGCACAGCACAACCTGTCCGATCAGTGCACGCGCGTATGATGAATATGTGGCATTTTTACAAACTGAAACTGGCATCGATGGTTATTTGGTAAAAGTGATTGAAAACAGAGATGTATCTAATAAGATCGAGATCGATACGGGTGTGAAACACGAGTCACCGCAAATTTTTCTCATACAAAATAAAAAGGTGCTCTGGCATACATCCCATGCAAACATTACTACAGGAAGCATCAAGGAAGCTTTACAAACGGTTGGAGCGTAATGAAGTTTTGATATAAGCCGCAGTAATCCGCTGCGGTTTTTCTTTTTTTGATATGCATCCGCTCTGTTTTTTGCTATACTTGAATTGTCTTAACAATCAGGGAGGAATCGCGTTGTCCAAACACACGACATTGCATAAAGATGCGCTGCGTATGCTAAAGTTAACAAGTCGGACATTTTATATACCGATTCGTATGCTCAAGCCAGCGCTAAAGGAAACGGTTGGATCCGCTTATTTGTGCATGCGAGCGGTGGATGAAATCGAGGATCATGAAACAATGGATGTCCGAACGAAACAAACATTGCTCCGCGCAGTGAGCAAGCTTTTGCAAAAATCTACGTTTAACAATGTTGAATACGAAGCGCTTATCGAACCGTATAAAGAAATGTTACCCGATGTGACATTGCGGCTTGCAGATTGGGTCGCCTTCTGCCCACCGGAAATTGTCGGTAAGGTCAAAGAGTCAACAAGTATCATGGCCTCTGGGATGGCTGATTGGGTGGAAAAAGGATGGCATATCCAATCAAAGGAAGATTTAGATGATTATACTTATTATGTTGCTGGTCTTGTCGGCGTTATGCTTTCTGATATATGGGAATGGTATGACAATACAAGGACCGATCGGGATTTAGCCATCGGTTACGGCCGCGGACTGCAGGCGGTCAATATCTTACGTAACCAGGACGAAGATTATAAGGAGCGCGGTGTGCGTTTTATACCGGATGGCTGGAGCAGGGATGATGTGTTTGACTATGCTACGGCTCATTTAAAGATGGCAGATGAATATATTAAGGATATTAAAACGCGCAACATCCTTTTATTTTGCAAAATTCCGCTTGCATTGGCGAAGCAAACTCTCGACACGATGAAAAAAGGGAATGAAAAAATGACTCGCCAAGAAGTGCAGGCGACAGTCGATAAAATTGTAAATGAATAACATTTTGTCACAACTATAGGAAAATGGCGAAACACGGTCGTGAAGATCGTGTTTTTGTACATTTGGAATGTTGATTTTTACACTGCATTGAAACATGGCTTCGCGTTCCATAACATATGGCTGAAAATAACCAATATATCGCGTTTGCGTGATTTTTTACGCGTCTTTGACTCGTATAAGCGGTTAGTTAATGTATACGTCTTTTTTATACAATTGACGAACGCCGAGGCACCGCTTATAATTGACAATTGTTTCAACAACACTGAGCAAGCCGATGGTTTTGTTAAAAAGCATATACCATCCAACGGTCTGTAATGATGATACGCCACATAATGTTATGGACACTTGCTCCTATTAAAATAGGAGGATAAGCGTGCAGAAGAAGAAAACAAAAAAAACGGATTGGCCGGTATTTTATGTCAGCGGCGGGTTTTTAATTTTATTCATTGTTTTATCACTCATCAACAGTTCAATGGTCGATAAAACGATTACAACATTGTTTGATACTTCAGCAGACATTTTTGGTTCATATTGGCAACTATTGCTTTTGGGAAATTTTTTCATCGGTGTTTTTTTAGCTTGTTCGAAGTATGGAAATGTTCGGCTTGGCAACCAAGCAAAACCGAAATATAGTTATTATCGCTGGGTAGCGATGATTCTCTGTACATTGCTCGCTAGCGGCGGTGTGTTTTGGGCAGCTGCTGAGCCGATGTATCATTATATGGATACCCCTCCGCTATTGGGCGGTGGTGCATTCGATAATGTTGATGGTGCTTTCGCGCATTCTTTTATGCATTGGGGCTTCACTGCTTGGGCGATTTTAGGAACATTAGCGACGATTGTTATGATGTATGTACACTATACAAAAGGGATGCCGCTAAGGCCAAGAGGGTTACTCTATCCGATCTTTGGCGAAAAAATATATGAAAAAAGTGTTCTCGGCTCTGCGGCAGACGTCATCTCCATTATTGCTACGGTTGCTGGTACACTCGGGCCACTCGGATTTCTCGGTTTACAAATCTCCTATGGTTTGCATCATTTGTTTTCCGTTCCAAACACAGTGTCGATTAGTATTATGGTGATTGGCATACTCGTGCTCATCGCTTCGATTTCCGCAGCGACCGGAGTAGATCGAGGGATTCTACTGTTAAGCCGAATCAACGTCGGTATGACAATTGTTCTTGGCTTAATCGTTCTCGTTGTTGGACCGACATTGTTTATCATCGATGCTTTTGTTGGAGGATCAGGCTTTTATTTGCAAAACTTTTTTGCGATGAGTCTGTTTCGTGGGGATACTGCGTGGCTTGGCGGCTGGACGATTTTTTTCTGGGGCTGGTTTATCGGCTATGCCCCGATGCTGATTGTCTTTATCAGTCGTATCTCTCGGGGGCGGACGATTAGAGAATTGATTGTTGCTGTATCGATTGTGTCCCCACTTGTTAGTAATTTCTGGTTTTCCATTGTTGGCGGAACAGGGGTTTCGCTAGAAATAAAATCACCGGGCTCTATTTCAGACGCGTTGACTGAAGGGGGGATGCCTGCTGCCGTTATGGCGATTATGGATCAGCTGCCTTTTGGGGTTTTATTTGCGATCGGCTTTTTACTTGTATCCATCGTTTTTGTTGCAACAACAACGGACACCATGTCCTATACTGTAGCGGCTACATTGACCGGCAATGACCATCCGAAGCGCTGGTTGCGCGTGTTCTGGGCTGTGATTTTCGGGGCGACATCCATGATTATACTAACAATTGGTGAAGATAGTATTACTTCGATTCAAAACTCTATCGTGATCACCGCTGTCCCTGTATCGATTTTGTTATTACCTCCGCTATGGATCGCGCCAAAAGTGGCTAAAAAAATGGCGCTCGATCAACGATTAATCTGGGTGCGAACAGGGCGGAAGCCGACATTTAAAGATTGATAAAACATCGCTCCGTTTGTTTTTAACGGCATGTATTTTGCACAAGTGAACATACGTTTTTATTTCACTTTAACAAGATGCATCAATTAGCTTTGCTTTATACATGCGGCTTATGGAAACATTTTAATCCCAATCCTTTTGAATCAATTAGTCTTGCTTTATTTACTTGCGGATTTGGCCTAGCGATCGTTTCAATCTTCGCTTTGGCTAGTTTCTTTAGTATTTAGTTGCTATTCATGAAAGCTTTGTTATGAAAGTAGCATGATTATAATCGAATGATATCGTAAAAAAGGGGGGCAACATCGATAATCGTTATGTTTGCCCCTTTGTTTTGGGAAACGATTGTTCTAACGATAACGCTTTTTTATTTTATACGACGTGTGTTATATTCATGATATATTGGTGTTAGGAGAATGGGAGGATTCAATATGAAACGGACTACGGAAATGATATTAAGCATTATCGGCATGTTCCTTTACTTTTGCATTACGGCTATAGGCGGTTTTTATGTATGGATGACACGCAGCGAGGAAATGATGGAAAAAGTGCGCGAACAAATGCTACATGATCAGGGATTGGCTGCATCTGAAATTGATGAAATCTTGCAGGTAGCCGGACCATTAAGCTGGATGATTACTATTGGTGGTCTGCTTGCCATTATCCTTGGTATTGTTGCTATGATCATGCTCAAAGGCAATAAAAATCCAAAAGCCGCCGGGATTACTTTGCTTGTCGTTGGTGCAGCCACAATACTCATAGCATTCCCCCATGGTATATTTATCGGCATGTTTTATTTGATCGCTGGTATTTTGTGCTTGGCCAGAAAACCACGGCCCTCCATTGATTCGGGGAATGCATGATAGAAAAAGAACACCACTCTTTTTTCAGTGGTGTTCTTTTGATTAGACCATAAAATAAGCAACAACGGATAAGCAGATAGACGTCACGACCATTGCGATTAATGGTTTCATGGCTTTAGTGCGCAAATCTTTCAGGCTGACACTAACCCCGAGCCCGACCATAGCAGCTGTTAAGAACCAAGTACTTAAACTATACACGCCGTTTATGACGCTTTCGGAAACTGGAATGGAATGACCGAATACATAGCTTCCGAGAATGCTCATGATAATAAAACCGACTAAAAACCATGGAAAAGAAACATTTGTCGTTGTTTCTTCAGTATGCTTCGCTCTTCGTTTCATCGCAAAAATAAGCACAAAACAAAGCGGTACGAGTAAAAACACACGACCGAGTTTGGCAAGAAGAGCGATGGCGAGTGCATCTTCTCCCGCTGGTGCAGCCGCAAGTGCAACATGGGCCAGTTCATGCAGGCTGATGCCTGACCATACACCATAATCAAGCGTTGCCAAAGGAATAAGAGGTCGAATGATGGTATAAACAATCGAAAAAATGGTTCCTATTAAAGCGATGATCCCGACACCAATGGCGGTATCCTCATCCCTTGCTTTCACAATCGGAGCAACAGCAGCAATGGCAGCTGCACCGCACACACCGGTTCCTACGCCAAGCATAAGGGAAAGGGTTTGGTCTGCTTTAAAGACTTTAGCCAACCAAATCATCAAGCCAATGGCCAATATTATAACAACCGCATCTCGAGCAAGCAGCCCTAATCCTTCGCTTAAAATCGTGTCGATATTTAGGCGTAGCCCGTAAAGAATGATGGCGAGTCTAAGTAATTTTTTTGCAGCAAAGGTGACACCGGGTCTGAACGTTTCCGGATAGCCGAAAATTTGCGCGTAAACAATGGAAATGATGATGGCACATGCTAACTGACCGACATAGGAAAATCCCGGAACGAGGGCGAGTAAATAGCCGAGAAAAGCAATGAAAAATGTAAACGCGATTCCGCCGATCCATCTAAAAAGAGGATGAGAAGTTGGTTTGATCTGGTTTGTCATTATAACGCCTCCCGAAACAAGGATAATAAAAATAAAATAAAAAGGGAAATAGTTAGAGTTGTAATGTAGCGATCAAAAAGACGGGAAGTTTTCCTTATTATTTTCGGTTGGTTTTCACAACTACTCGTATGTTTTTGAGCGATCTTTGATGTTGTTTATCCATGAGTAGGAATCTATTTCTATTTTTCAAACTTTAAGTTATATTAGTAAAAGAAATGATTGTATATTTCATCCAACAAGAGAAATGGGGGGGATTTTTATGCAAAAGCAGAAAGGTGACCGAATGGACAAGCGTTTTAAGATTGCCAATCGAGAAGCATGGTTTGGTGTAGCATTAGTCATTTTTAACTTTGTCTGGTGGTTTGCTTTTGCATACGGATTGGGACGTAAAGATCCTGCCGACTATTCATATGTGTTTGGACTTCCAGCCTGGTTTTTTTATAGTTGTGTTGTCGGATATATTGTAATGGTCGTATTGGTTACGATGGTGGTCAAGCTGTTTTTTACAGATTTACCGCTCGACGGTGAAGAAGGTGACGAGAAATGAGCGTACAGGCGATTATGCCGCTTGTTCTCCTTTTGGTGATCATTTTTGGCGTCGGTGTATGGGCATCACGATACGTACAGGCGTCTGATTCTTTTTTGGACGAGTATTTTCTCGGCAGCCGGAGCATGGGCGGTTTTATGCTGGCGATGACGATGACGGCAACGTATGGCAGTGCGTCGAGTTTTATCGGCGGCCCGGGAACGGCATATACAGAAGGGCTTGGCTGGGTGCTGTTGTCCATGACTCAGGTCGCGACCGGTTATTTTGTTTTAATGGTGCTTGGTAAAAAATTTGCGATCGTTACCCGAAAGTACAAGGCAGTTACGATGGTCGATTTTTTGAAGACGCGCTATCAGTCCAAATGGGTCGTCATTTTATCAGCAGTGAGCATTATTATTTTTCTCTTTTCAGCGATGGCCGCTCAATGGATCGGCGGGGCGAGACTGATCGAGTCGCTGACAGGTTTGTCTTATTTGAGTGCTTTGTTTATCTTTGCCATATCTGTTCTCGTTTATGTGACGATCGGCGGTTTTCGCGCGGTGGCGCTGACCGATGCCGTTCAAGGAACGATTATGTTTATCGGAACATTGATTTTGCTCATCGCCGTCATTATCGCAGGCGGCGGAGTGCCGAATATTATCGCTGATCTTAAGGCAGAAAACCCGAATCTAATCACCCCATACGGTGCAGAGGGGACGCTTACACCCGCGTTTGTATCGTCATTTTGGATTCTTGTCGGTGTCGGAGTAGTGGCTTTGCCGCAGATTGCTGTCAGAGCGATGTCTTATAAAAATTCGCGCTCGCTGCACCGAGCGATTATTATCGGGACGATCGTCGTCGGTTTTATTATGCTGAATATGCATTTGATCGGCGTGTTTGCGCGGCCGATTTTGCCGGGGATTGAAGTCGGGGATAAGGTGATGCCGCTCATCGCGCTTGAAGTGATGCCGGCCTGGCTGGCGGGCATTGTGCTGGCGGCTCCGATGGCGGCGATCATGTCGACGGTGGATTCGCTCTTGCTCTTAGTCAGTTCGGCGGTCGTTAAAGATGTGTATTTGAACTATTTTGCACCCAAAGCCTCACCTAGCCGCGTCCGACGTTTAAGCATCGGAGTTACGGCTGTTTTGGGTATCATCGTATTTGTTCTTTCCTTGAATCCGCCTGATTTGATCATTTGGCTTAATTTATTTGCATTCGGCGGTTTGGAAGCGGCGTTTATTTGGCCGGTTGTTATGGGGCTGTATTGGAAAAAGGGAAACAAGTACGGTGCCCTTGCTTCGATTATTGTCGGCGTTGGGTTGTACATTCTTTCGGATACATTTTTCCCTGAACCATTCGGTTTCCATTCGGTCGTGTTACCTGTTGTAGCTGCCTTTGTCGTATATGTGTTGGTGAGTTTGGGTACACAGCAAAAAGAAGAGCTGCCCGTCTCGTAAACGGGCGGCTTGCCATTTGGCGGCTGATCGTTGTGATAAAGCATCAAGAGTAGTCTCTCATCCTGTTTGGCGGGAGCGGCTAGAAGACTAATGCAACTGTTTCTCGAAAACACGGTGCTATGAGTTATATTGCTTTGGCCATTGGAGTTATTTGCTTTTTGATTACGTTTGTCCCACCTATAAGAATTGTGATGATCGACTCGCTTATTGGGGACTATATGATGCTTGGACTGACGGTTATTGGTTGTATACGCAATGATCGCATTGTTTAGAGGGGAAAGGAAATGGTTACCGACGATATCGTTGATTTTATCGCTTTCTTTTCCCATCTTTTTTGTATTGTAGTTTATTTTACTGATAACGGGTGTTGTACCGTTCGCTCCTTAATATCTCCTCCAATGACACAACCGGAAAGGGTGGTATTGTGGCAATAAGAGATGAAATTATTTTAAGGGGACTTAAGCAAAATAATTTAAAAAATATCGATTTAAATATACCGAAAGAAACCATTACTGTATTGACTGGTCTTTCCGGTTCAGGCAAGAGCTCGGTTGTTTTTGATACATTGGCAGCTGAGAGCCGAAGACAAATGACGTTGAATCATCCGCTCTATGTCCGCAATCAAATGCCAAGATACGAAAGGCCCCATGCCGATCTGATGCAAAACTTAAGCCCAGTTGTTGTCGTCGAGCAAAGACCGATAGGAGGCAATTTTCGCTCAACTGTTGGCTCTTATATGGATATCGATCCATTGATTAGATTGTTGTTTTCGCGAATTGGAAAGCCATCCATCGGCACGGCCACTGATTTTTCAAGCCGCAGTTCCTTTGGCAGATGTTCGGAATGCGGTGGATTCGGAAGAGTGATTGTACCTGATCCAAATAAGTTGATTGATTTCAATAAGTCACTTCGAGATTATGCCGTCCAATTTAAACCATTATCGCCCGCTGGTTGGCAAGGCCGATGGATGATGAGCGGCGGCTTATTCGATCCGGATCTTCCTATAAAAGATTACCCTGAAGAGAAACGTCACCTGCTGATATACGGCCCTCCAAAAGGCGAAAAAGTCTATGCACCGTTTCATACTAAAAACGGTCCCCAAGACCATGAGTGGGACGGATTATTGCCAAGGTTCAAGCGTCTTTATATCAACAGAGATATCTCAAAGCTCAAAGACGTATCCCAAGATGATGTCTTAGCCGTATCGACACATTCTTTATGTCCGATTTGTCAAGGTTCGGGCCTAAACCCTGAGGTGTTAGCATGTCGCATAAATGGCTTAAACATTGCTGATTACGACCAACTGGAACTGACAGAATTGCTCAAAGAACTAGCGAAAATAAAAGATCCGTTAGGCGAATCGATCGCACAACAAGCCATGCCACGTATAAAACAACTCATTGATATGGGGTTAGGATATTTGAGTCTATCTCGGCAAATAGGCACCTTGTCCGGAGGGGAAGCTCAACGGGTCAAAATCGCCCGCCATTTAGGGAGCAGTTTGAACAATATCATATATATTTTTGATGAACCAACGGCAGGTCTTCATCCCGATGAGGTGGAGATGTTAATACAAATGCTACAAAATATCAAAGAGCAGCATAATACCGTTATCGTCATCGAACACGATCTATCTGTCATAAAAGCCGCGGATGAAATCATCGAAATGGGACCAGGTGCAGGTGTGGACGGCGGGGAAATTGTCTTTCAAGGAACAGTGGCCGAATTAAAAAACGAAACAACCGCAACAACTCTCAACCATAATTTACAGATAAACAAAAACCCAAGGAATATCAAACATTGGTTTACCATTAAAAGAGCCAATCACCATAACTTAAAAAACATCAGTGTCCGTATTCCCAAAAATGTCTTAGTTTCTGTGTGCGGTGTGTCGGGATCAGGCAAAAGCTCGTTAATGCTGGAAGCATTCATGGAAAGGTATCCGGAAACGATAGCGGTAGGACAAGGGAGAATAGGCATCTCCAACCGTTCGACACTTGCAACTTATATGGGAATTATGGATGATATTCGCTCTATCTTTGCCAAAGAATCGGGGCGACCCGCAGGTTTATTTAGCTTTAACTCATTAGGTGCCTGTCCTGTCTGCCAAGGTAAAGGCGAAATCAAGCCGGATGTTGCATTTGCCGACCCTGTAACAATTGCGTGTGAGGCATGCAACGGGATGCGATATTCAGCCGAAGCGCTCGTCTATCGATATAAGAGTAAGAATATCGTGGAGATTTTGGATTTAACGATTAATGAGGCGCTCAATTATTTTAAACGGCCGAAGATGATTAAAAAATTGCATATGCTCAAAGAAGTCGGATTAGGGTATCTCACCTTGGGACAGACGACGAGTTCGCTGAGCGGCGGGGAAGTTCAGCGTCTCAAATTGGCCAGCCATCTCAAAAAAGAAGGACAAATCTACCTGTTGGACGAGCCGTCGTTAGGGTTGCATGCAAAAAATAATGAGGACCTTCTGGACGTCTTTCAAAAACTTGTGGATAGAGGGAACTCCGTTATGATTATCGAACACAATCTAGACTTCATAGCGGCGAGCGATTGGATCATCGAATTAGGACCGGGCGGAGGACAGAAAGGCGGGGAGATTATATTTACCGGCACGCCAGAGGAAATGTTAAACGCTGACACATCGACGGCGAAATGGTTGAAGGCAGGCGTTCGGCAACACTTTACTTAAAAGCAGGGAAAACTTTCAGCTGGAGGAAATTCGCAAATAAAAGAAAGCTGTTTCTGAGTCAGATCGATGAAGAAATTCTTATTCGATAAGTATTCAAACCTTTTGACATGAGCCTGAGTTGGCTAGACTATTTGAATTTCCATTCATACAGTACAAACGGATCCACGTGGTGAGATTTTTTTCAGATTGATTTCGGGTACACGGAAAAATTTTTAAGCTCGCGAACGACGCGGGCAATCGGTAAACCGACAACATTGGCATAATCGCCGATCAATCGTTTAACAAGCACGGTCCCGAGGCTTTGAATGCCGTAAGCACCTGCTTTGTCATACGGATCATCCGTCGACACGTACCATTCGATTTCCTCCGGTGTCAAAGGCCAAAATTCGACCTTTGTTCGTTCGGCGAATACATATGCATCATCCTGTGAACGGAGCATAACGCCAGTAAGTACATCGTGTGTGGCTCCGCTTAATGCGGCGATCATTTGGTAAGCTTCTTCCTTCGACTGCGGTTTTTCAAAAATACGTTCTTGGTAGGCAACGACGGTATCGGCCGATAAAATGACTTCCTTATCGTCTTTTAATGGGGTGCTCAGTCCTTTCAAGCTTGCGAGTTGCTTCACTTTTTCCAGCGGATTTGTTGTTGTGATTTTGGATTCATCTACATCTTGTTTCCGAAGTGTAAAAGGAATTCCGACTTGGTTTAAGAGCTCTTGTCTTCTTGGGGATGAAGAGGCAAGAATGAGTTTTTTTGCCATATGTATCCTTCCTTTTGGAAATGTGTTGTATTCATTATAATCATTCAAAGACGCATTTTCCAAAAATATGGAGTAATGATTTCCAGTTTACAGATGTGCTATATTATCAGAGCAGCAGTTCTTTTAGTTTTAAATGCCACAATCGGGTCAGATTCGAGAAAGGCAGCTAATTTTTATATGAACCAAAAAAACATTGTATGGGCACTTGTTATTTTTGCATTTGTTAATTTTGGATTGGAAAAATCTTTCGATAACTTTGTTGTCAGCCATGTGATATCATCCTTATGGCTATTTTCATTGTCATATATTTTATAGCAGGGAAAAACAAAAAGAGAACAGATGAATCTTCCTTAATGGTGGGAAAATTCCAGATCATAAACGATTTAAAATTTATGATTGGTCTTTTTCCGTATGGCTCGGATTAGTTGAGGAAGCCAGGAAAAGTGGAAATTGAAAGATTAAAGAAGGGAAGCGCCGGTCTGCACCGGCGCCTACGTTCATGCATGTTTGAATGGTTTAAGCGATGCAGCAGCGGTTGACCTTTCTTTGTGGTAAATGTCATGTTCTTGCATGTAAATGCTTTGCCGCAAACTGCACAAAATAGTCTAATGAATCCGGGTTGCTTAACGATCCTTTGTTGACCACTTGATCGACTCGTTTGCCCATGAGAATTTTTTTCACAGGAATCTCTAATTTTTTGCCGTTTAACGTTTTGGGTAAATCCGGCGCTTCGTAAATCGCAGATGGCACATGTCGCGGTGAGCATTGAGTCTTAATTTGCTGCTTGATATTCTTTTTGATGTCTTCTGTCAGTTCCTCGCCTTCCTTCATAAGAACGAACAATGGGACGAAAGAGTCATCGCCGTCGGGTATATCCACGATGAGACTATCTGCGACTTCTTTAATGTGATCAACGGCTCGGTAAATTTCACTCGTTCCGATCCGGATGCCGCCTCTGTTAATAGTGGCATCAGACCGACCGTAAATGACACATGTTCCCCGGTTGGTAATTTTCAAATAGTCCCCGTGGCGCCAAACGCCTGGAAATAGATCAAAGTAGCTGTCGCGGAGTCGGGAGCCGTCCGGGTCATTCCAAAAATAGATCGGCATGGATGGAAATGGTTCGGTTAGGACGAGTTCGCCAACTTCCTCGATCACCGGTTTTCCTTCATCATTAAAGCTTTCAATTTTTGCGCCCAACCCGCGGCATTGCAGTTCCCCGGCGTGAACTGGCAAAATCGGCGCCCCGAGGATAAAGGCAGTGCAAACGTCGGTTCCGCCGCTTGCCGAAGCAATCCAGAGATCTTTTTTCACATTGTCATAACACCATTTAAAACCTTCGGGCGGAAGCGGGGATCCGGTGGAACTGATACTTTTTAGATAGCTGAGGTTAAATTGTTCTTTGGGAACAAGGTTTTCGTCTTTCATACACGATGTAATATAGCTGGCACTCGTGCCGAAGATAGTCATTTTCGTTTCTTCAGCCAAGCGCCATAGCGTATGCAAATCAGGATAGCTAGGATTGCCATCATACAATATAATTGCGCTTCCCGTCAGCAGTCCGCCGACAAGGAAATTCCACATCATCCACCCCGTCGTTGTAAACCAGAAAAAGCGATCTTCCTCACCTAAGTCAGCATGGAAAGTGAGTGCTTTCAAGTGCTCGAGCAAAATGCCGCCCTGACTTTGGACGATCGGTTTTGGCTTTCCCGTTGTGCCGGAGGAAAAGAGCACCCATAATGGATCGTTGAATGGGACGCGTTCATAAGTGAGGTTTGGCTTTCCGTCTGCATGTACAGCGTCCTTCCAATGGATCACATTTTTTAACCTGCTAAAATCAGGCTCATCCTGTAGAAACGGAATGGCGATCGTTGCTTCTAATGTCGGCAGTTCGGCTTGAATGCTTTCCACAACAGGAAGCCGGTTAAATGATTTGCCGCCATAACTATAGCCATCGACTGTGATCATGACTTTCGGCTCGATTTGCTTAAAACGATCGATAACGCTTTGGGTGCCAAAGTCAGGCGAGGCGCTCGACCAGACTGCCCCGAGGCTGGCTGTTGCTAAAAAAGCTGTAATGGCTTCATAAATATTGGCGACATAAGCGACGACGCGATCGCCTTTTTTTACACCGAGACGTTTCAATGTTTGCTGTAATGCAGCGGTGTCTCGAAAAAGCTCTCCCCAAGTGATTTCCGCTGTCTTTCGCATTTCTGAAGCGTGGATAATGGCTGTTCGATCTAGATCGCGGTTGCGAAAAATATGTTCAGTATAATTGATGGTTGCCCCTGGAAACCATCGGGCACCTGGCATGGTATGCGTTGAGAGTATGGTTTGGTATGGTGTACCAGATTGGATATCGAAATAGTCCCAAATCGATTCCCAAAACGCCTCTATCTCGCTGACGGACCATTGCCAAAGGCTATGATAATCCGAAAAATCGAGTTGTTTATGCTTGGCTAACCACGTCATATAATGATAAATGTTTGTTTGCTGTTTTCGATTCGCATCAGGTTCCCACAACAATGTGCCTTCTTCGATCGGTTTCATTTTAGCTCACTCCTGGTTCGTACAGTCTTACCTTTATTATATTGTAAGCGCTTCATAACTGTAAAGATGTTCTGAAAAACGATTCTGATAATACAATCATTTGTCATACATTTCTCATCATGTCGGTGCAAAGAGTGAAATAAATCACACATAATGGTCAGCAATGTTGATACATTGGTTTTGTCATATGATATGTAATAAGATATAGGAGGGTTTAATCATGACAGTGGAAGCGGTTAAAACATATGAGGGTTGGTATGCATTGCACGATTTCCGTACAATTGATTGGAAAAGATGGCAGGAGGCTCATGGGGATGTCAAAGAAAAAGCATTGGCAGAATTCCGAGAGCTTTTATCATCTTGGCAGAAAGTAACCGATGCCGGTAGGGGGGATCATGCTGTTTATTCAGTTGTCGGTCAAAAAGCCGATCTTCTGTTAATGATCTTGCGTCCGACGATGAAAGAGATCAATCAAGTTGAGCTTATGTTCAATAAGTCAACGCTCGGAACGTTTACAAAAGCAAGTGGCTCCTTTGTATCGATTGTCGAAAAAAGTTCCTACACGAAAGATTACGATAATCCTTTCGACGATCCGGAAATGCGCAAAAAACTGTTCCCACAAATTCCAACAGACGACTATATATGCTTCTACCCGATGAGTAAAATGCGCGGTGAAACATACAATTGGTATCAGCTGCCAAAAGAGGATCGAAAACATTTGATGTTTGATCATATTAAAACGGCTAAGCCGTTTACCGCTGATGTCAAGCGGATCATTACTGGATCGACAGGGTTGGATGATTACGAATGGGGGGTTTCTTTATTCTGTCACGATCCGCTCCAATTTAAAAAGCTCATCTATGAAACACGTTTCGACGAAGTAAGTGCACGCTATGGCATTTTCGGTACATTTTATATCGGTCATCGTCTTGAGGACGCTGACATGGATGAGTATTTTGCGTGAGTTATGAAACTCCTGGCTTATGTCGTCACAAGAGACATGCCGGGGCTTTGTTATTAGTAGGGGCAATGTGTTGTTGTGCATGCGAATCCCCTATGCATGATCTTGATCTATGTGGTTCATACTAACAAGAAAAGTGCAGGGGGTATTCGTTTGCGCAATATAACACGAGTGTTTTGGTTTGCTGTTATCATATGTATCGCGGTCGTGCTTTGGGGTTCGTTTATTCCTGATAATTTAAACGATACAACAGCGTCGATAACGGCGTTTATTTCTGATAAATTCGGTTGGTATTATATGTTTGTCATTGTGGCAATGATTAGTTTTTGCCTGTTTCTAATGTTTTCCCGCTTCGGAGAAATTAAACTTGGCAAAGACGACGATGAACCGGAGTTTAGTTTGCCAGCGTGGTTTGCTATGTTGTTTAGTGCCGGGATGGGGATTGGCCTCATGTTTTTTACGACAGCTGAGACGATTTCCCATGCTTTTGCCAATGCGCCGAATGCTGAGCCGGGTAGTGATCAAGCCATTGAAGAATCGTTGCAGTATGCTGCATTTCATTGGGGATTTCATGGATGGGGGCTGTATGCGATTGTAGCGCTCGTTCTCGCTTATTTTCAATTCCATAAAGAAGCTCCCGGACTTGTAAGTTCAACACTGATTCCAATATTTGGTGACAAAGCCATGCGTGGGATGCCGGGTGTAATCGTCGATACTTTAGCGATTTTTGCAACGATTGTCGGTGTATCGTCAACGCTCGGTTTTGGATCGGCCCAAATCAACAGTGGTTTAACGTATTTGTTCAATGCACCGAAAGCTTTCTGGTTTCAGTTAGTGATTCTTATTGTTGCGACGGTTCTCTTTATTATTTCTGCATGGTCGGGACTTGGAAAGGGAATTAAAATTCTTAGCTCGGTCAACATGTGGGTAGCAGCTGCTTTAGTGACGGTACTTTTTGTTGTCGGTCCATCCATGTATATTTTGAACATGTTTACAACAACGATCGGAAATTATGCGGGACATTTTCTAGAGATGAGTTTTCAATTGAAGCCACTGAGCGAACAAGGGCGAGCGTGGATTAATGAATGGACGATCTTTTACTGGGCTTGGTGGATTTCTTGGTCGCCGTTTGTCGGTATGTTTATCGCTCGGGTATCTAAAGGCCGTACGATCAGACAGTTTGTGGCCGGAGTGCTTCTGGCGCCGACGCTCGTTACGATCATTTTCTTCTCCGTTTTTGGAGTATCGGCGTTAAATGTGGAACAAACTGGGCTTGCCCAATTATCCGAACTCGCTACAGAAACAGCAACGTTTGGCATGTTTGAACATTATCCCATCGGCGGGATTTTATCTTTTGTGACGGTTTTTGTCATCGCGATTTTTTTCATCACTTCTGCAGATTCGGCGACATTTGTCTTAGGTATGTTCAGTACGGACGGACGTCTTAACCCGGACAATAAGGTCAAAATTATCTGGGGGATAGTCTTGTCGGCTATGGCAGCGATCGTTTTGTTCTCAGGCGGTATTCAAGGGTTTGAAAATATGTTGATTATCGCCGCGTTGCCATTTTCCGCCATCGTTATATTGATGGCGGTGTCGTTTTTTAAAACAGCACGGAAGGAGATGCAGTAGCCGCGTTCCTAAAAATTGCATGACAGCTGCGGGCCGGTAAGCAGCTGTCCTTTACTTTTTCTGTTCGACGACATCGTTTATCGACGCTTCTATCTGTCATACCGGTGAACTGAACATTTCCAGCATAGTCCCGGATAATCGATGCTATAATTTTTATAAGCGTTTGGAATGATGAGGGAGACATCCTTTAGGGCCTGAAGGTTTCCGTAAGATTTGTGAACATGACTGATCGTCAGCAATATCGTCGACACCTCTTTTGTGATGGTTTACTTGCATTCAGTATAGCAGAAAAAGGTTCCCTAAGCGCTGAAATTGGTATAACATCTATGTTTTCATGTCTGAATAAGCAAAAAAGGTGTATGCCATTTATTCATGATAAATGGCATTGCTGTATGCAATGCCTGTATGACAAAGATTTTATTCGTTTGGAGGTCTTTAAATAGAGTGTGCCTGCAGCGTTCACCTTCAGCTGCCGCCGCGGCGATTCAACAATCTTCCGTGTCACAAAAAAATATTAGCTTTATCGATTCGTTATTTGCCGAAAAATGGAACAGACAAAACCCCCGCTGCCTGATGATGAAGAGGTTTTACATTGGGCAGACTAATGCCATGTGTTACATATCATGATCGGCGCCTTTTTTCTTTCGGGAATGATTTTTTTGCTTGACTTTATGTGATCCGTCCAACGGTTCCCCGTAGGGCTGATCCGGACTTTTTGGCAAGTTGGGCTGTTGCGTTTGTTTCGGTCCTTTTGGTCTGTCGGGCATTTCGATTCACCTTTCTTTCTCATGCTAGACTTTTTAAACGTCACTCGAACTTGGCAAATTTGATAAATGTTTGTTCTTCTTCCACAAGACCGCAAACACCGCATTGAATCCGATATTCAGGGCCTGTGTAACGCGTATGGAAGATCGGTATCACATCTTCTGTGTAGTCATTGAGTATGTCCCCGTTTTTGGGATCCAGTTTCACGGGTTTTGCCACCTGTTGGATCATGTTGAAACGTGAGCGATTTGTTTTGCAATTAGGGCAGCGGTACGGCTGTGTCATGCTAGCACCTCCATGCTTAGTATTTGTGCTTTAAGATGAAATATGCCTGCTTTTTTCCTGCCGCAGCTCATTCAAATCGCAGGCGGGAAACGGAGCCTGTCTTCATATGTGCTGTCTTGTAAACAAAAACTATGAAATCCCCCAAAAACATGGTGATCTGAATGGGTGGCTGATTCGCGGCCCGGCACGCCAGCATTGACAGACGACTATAACATACTTAAAATAAATGGGTATGAGTGCAGTACGTGAGGAAGGAAGACAATATGACACAGCACGGAATCAAACATACAGTAAAACAATACATGCTCATTATCATCGGGGCAACATTTGTCGGCCTGTCCTATAATATGTTCTTATTGCCGGCAAAACTGGCTGCCGGAGGCATTTCCGGTGTAAGCACCATTTTATACGAGGCATTTGAATGGAGCCCGGCATACACACAATTTATAATCAACGTGCCGATATTTGTGATCGGGTGGATCACTTTAGGAAAAGATTTTAGTTGGAAAACGCTAGTAGGAACTTTTTGGGTCCCGTTCGTCATTTGGCTCAGTGAAGATATTCCGTATACTGTTACAAATCCATTGCTCGGTGCGGTATACGGGGCGCTTATTCTTGGAGCCGGACTGGGAATTGTCTATCGAGGAAATGGATCAACTGGTGGGACTGCGGCGGTTGCTCAAATCGTTAAAAAATTCACAGGACTTTCCAGTGGTTATTCGCAGTTCATCGTCGACGGCAGTGTCGTTATTGCTTCACTTGTCGTTTTTAATTTGGAATTAACCCTTTTTGCACTCATGTGCATCTATATGACAAGTAAGGTTATTGATCGTGTCCAATTGCATACATCGGCGACTAAATTAATCATGATCATTACTGAACACGAAAAAAAGATTCAAGCGCTTATTCACGAAGAAATTGACCGGAGCTTGACAAAAGTAAAATCGGTTGGCGGTTATTCCAATCAGGCAAAAACCATCATCTTTTGCGTCACAGAACAGCAGGAGGCTGTCTATTTGCGCAAAAAACTACAAGAAGAAGATCCGACCGCATTTGTCGTTTTCGTTAATGCATCGGAAATTCTCGGCCGAGGATTTTCACTCGATAAGTATTACGGCCAAAAACTATAACAAATTGAAAAAGTAGTCCCGCAAAGCTTGGACTACTTTCTTTTCATTGCAAGGGGATATTCAATATCTGGATTGGTGTGCCACAAGACTTATTTTAATCGGAGGGTTTGAACCAGCTGATAATTTTAGAAAACAATGATCGGCGTTCAGCAGGTTGTTTCTCCGTTTTCTTTTTGCCAGCGTCGTCTTTGACGAAAATATCTTCTTTATCAATGGCATAATCATACGTCAACACAGCGCCGATGTCCGTTTCGTTTTCTGTATGAGTCACGATCGTATAAGGGATATTATATTTTTCAGCGAGATCTTTTTCCGCTTTTAAAAACCGGTAACCGATTGATCCGTTGATCAATAACTTTGTTTCCGGATGCTCTTGCATCGCTTGCTCGAGCTCAGTAAGACTCTTATCCCGCATTACTTGCCCTTTTGTAAGGGCGAGGACGATTCGCTCTCTCAATGTTCCAAGATAGTAGGCACGCTCGGCTTCTTTCGGACGGCGTGTCCCATAAATACCTTCCTTGAGATAGTCATTGACATCTTTTTTGCTCATAATGCATGCCTCTTTCGTGTTTATATTCCTTCATTATTGTATGTAATTTCGGGTTGTAAAGCAATTTGTTGAGTTTTTGCCACCCGCGCATTAATCGCCGCGACCTCCATGTCCGTTCATTCTTGCATCACTCCTCTTTCACATTTAGTATGTCCAGGAAATTGGTAAGATATGCTAGCAGAAGGATAAATGTTTCACTATATCGAAGTGTCATAATGATGCACCGCTTGACACATACTAGACGCAAAAGGGGGGTTATAATGGGAGCAGATAAAAAAATGTGCAAAGCTTGTGACGGTAGAGGGATGCAGTCTGATGACGAAGGCTGGCAGTATAAATGCAGCGTTTGTAACGGCAAGGGGATCAACCCTGGCCCGTCACGGGTGTTGGAAGTCGATGAAACGAACCGGTTGCTCGATTAGATTTAGAAGTATACGATTAGAAGCCTAAAGAAAAGGGAATGTATAGCTCATACATTCCCTTATCAATCGTTATTCCTTCCCGTATTTATATTGCGACGGATCCACCGGTTCCCAATCATCGGTTGGTGTGTAGAACCGGAGGAGATCACCGTAGAGAACTTCATCGGACAGCTCCAGTTCATGCTGAACGGTTTGATTCAGTTCTTTCATCTTCTCGGTTGGTTTAATTTCCTCGCCCGTTTCGTTATCGTAATAGGCTCCGGAAATGTGACTGTACTCCGGTGTAATAAAGTCGCCACTGCGGAATGGAACAAACTCTTTATGGTCTTCTGAGAATAAATCTGTTCCGAAAAGGATATAATCTTGTGCACGAATACCTAACAAATGAAGCAAAGTCGGCATGACATCTATTTGTCCGGCGTATTCATGATTGATTCCTTGCCCTTCGACACCGGGGATTTTTATCATAAATGGTACCCGTTGTAATTGGGCATATTTAAACGGGGTAATCTCTTCTCCCAAAATCTCTTTCAACGCTCGTTTATGATTATCGGAAATTCCGTAATGGTCTCCGTAGATCATAATGATCGAGTCTTCATACATGTCGTTCGCCTTTAAGTCATCAAAAAATTGTTCTAATGACTCATCTAAATAACGGGCGGTTTGAAAGTAGCGATCGACAGAGCCATCTCCCGTTTCCGCTGGATCGATGGTTGCATCTTCTTCATCGATCAGATAAGGATGGTGGTGTGTCAGTGTAATCAAATGGGCGTAAAATGGTTCTTCCAATGATTGTAAATACGGCATCGATTCTTTAAAGAACGGTTTATCTTTCAAGCCGTAGTTGATGACTTGTTCATCACTCATGTCATAATAACTGGCGTCAAAAAACTCATCGATACCAAATGATTTATAAATTTCATCGCGGTTCCAAAAGGACTTATTATCACCGTGAAGAACAGCTGATGTGTAGTTTTGTTCTTGGTTTAAGATCGCCGGTAATGCATGGTACGTGTTGTTAGCCTTAGTAACGAAAGCGGCTCCCTGAGGCAATCCGTAGAGTGAATTATCCATGATAAACTCCGCATCTGCTGTTTTTCCTTGCTCGGTTTGGTGGAAGAAGTTATCGAAATACGTAAAATCTTCGTTGTCGTGGACGAGTGAATTAATAAATGGTGTTACTTCTTCACCATGTAGTTCGAAATCAATCAAAAATGATTGGAACGACTCAAGGTGAATTTTGATAATGTTTTTGCCTTTACCAACACCGAAAAGTTCCGGATCTGGCTCAGCATATTTATTTTTGGTGTAGTTTTCTACGACAGTCATATCACTGCTGTCAGCCAGTACGCGTTGTGTTGAAGTTTTGACATTTTGTATGGCATCATAGACCGCAAAGTTATAGGCACCGAGATATTTGACAATGTAGTTGCGGTCAAAAGTTCGTTTAAGCAGTTGTGGGCGATCGGCTTCTGCCATACCGAGATTCACTACAAATGCGATAATCCCTACCATGATGACAAGCAATGGCTTCCGCAGTTGCAGGCGCGTGCGCGTGTTAGACCAGTTAGGCCTGATCCAGATAAACAGCGCGATCAGGAAAATAAAATCAAGTGTATAAAACAGATCATGCCATTCGACGAGACTGGCAATACTGCTGCCGAGACTGCTAAAATTGCTCGTCTGAGTCAGCGTCGGCAATGTGATAAAATCGGTATTAAACCGATAGAAAACGACATTGGCATATAGAAATAAGCTCATAGTCCCGTGAATAACGATTATCCAACCCCCGGCTCTTCTCCCCTTGGCAAACAGCGCCAGCCCGAGAAGAATTAAAGACGAGCTGAGCGGGTTAAAGAATAATAGAAATTGTTGTATGCTATTTTGAATATCCAAATTAAACTCAAATAAATAGATTAAATAGGATTTCAGCCAAATAGTCACGACGGCAAGACTGAAAAAACCCCATTTTGAAGAAAGTAACTTCTTCATTATTATTTTCACCTCAAAGTTATTATCAAAACAAGTATATCAATAACGAACATATATTTTACTCATTTTTGGGGTAAAAAGCAAGGGATTTCATAAAAATGACATGAATTACCAACTAAATTAGTTCTTATCGACTAAATTGAATGACGAAAGGAATCAGCGAAAGTTTATTCATCCTAAAGGCAAATTATGCTTATGAATAGGTTTTATGTTTTATTGTCAAATGAAAACCACCCGCTTTATAGAAACTGAACGGATGGTCAAACAACGCGTTACTGTTAATGCGGCATTGTTCCCTGAATCGGAGCAAAACTGTTCATATACGTTTGCATATCCGCCTGTTTTAGTAGAGGGACTTGGTAATATTGATGTTTGTTTTGGTATAAAAATACTTCATACGCCATTTCTATCAAATTCGGTATACTGTCGGCAAGGACTCGTCTTAATACAGGGTTGGTTGCCTCAAGTGCTGCCATCGTGAAGGATGATGCATTGGCTTTAAGCCCATCCATCATAAAACTGGAAATGCATTGATCATTAATTTCAGCTGTTGATTGAGCCGGTGTTTTCGGCTGAGTTGGTTGCATGCCATAAACGACATCGTTTTCTTGATCCATGAGGTATGTTTGTGTCTTAACAGCCGGATCTTGACCCGTTTTAAGCGTATCCACAATCGTGTTGTAGAGTTGTGACAGAAAGGCGCGCTGCTGCTGCATGATATTTTTTAATTCCTGGTCCTGAACATACTGGTCATAAAGCACATATTGTTCCATGCATCCTGTCAATGACGAAAGCACTTGATGTGTTTCAATCATTTCATGGCCGCCATGTGTCGTTTGCGTAGATTTGTTTAAATGTTGTTGTTGATTTTGGTTTTCCATTTATTCAACCTCCTACATGAGAGTCAATAATATTTTGAGCGGGACAGTAGATATTATGCATTGTGTTTATAATAACGTGTCAGCCGAAGCATAAATAAGAAAGGGGAGGTCAGACGATTGAAAAAGATCGTATGGATTTGGATCGCTTTGTTAGTTTTAGCTGGCTGTACTGGTGGCGAAAAAGGGGGTGATGAAGCGGAGGCTCTTGAAGGATACTGGACGGGTTTGATTCAAATATCGGATCAACCATTGTATATTGAAATAGAACTCGAACATGACGATACCTGGGAAGGTGGTCAGCATTCCCGTTCAAGGTATTGAAAATTACCCGTTCAAATGTGTTGATGTGAATACAGAGGAGATTGTGCTTATTATGGAGATCCAAGGTGACTTGATTACTTTTGATGGAACATTGGAAACCGATCGTATAGAAGGAACGTTCAAACAGCATGGTCAATCGTTTCCTTTTGCATTAAAAAAAGGTGAAAAGCCAGCTGTGGATGATGAAAAAACGGCGGAGTTTTTGCATGTTGAAACAGAACTCGGGACAATGTACGGAGAACTGGAAATCCCTGAGACAGAAGGGCCATACCCAGTGATGCTCATCATTCCGGGATCGGGTGCGACCGATCGTAATGGGAACTCCAAAGCAGCTACCAATAACAGCCTCAAGTATCCGGCTGAGGAACTGGCTGACATTGGTATTGCGAGCGTTCGTTATGACAAGCGGGGATCGGGAAAAAATGAAGAAGCCATCATTGATGAAGAAGACATGAGGTTTGAACAATTTGTGGCTGATGCAAAAAGCTGGATTGAACGTTTGCGTGAAGATGA
>DATGUP010000015.1:0-28490 GCA_035301265.1 Bacillota bacterium | reverse complement strand
GTGGGTTCATCAGCTAAAATCAATTCAGGTTCTTGTATCAATGCCCGAGCTATAGCGACCCGTTGTGCCTCTCCCCCGGATAACATCGAAGGGTATTTTTCTTTACAATCAATTATTTCTAAATCAGATAAGATTTTATTTACTTTTTTTGAATAGTGTTTTTCGACATTTTACTATATTCCAATGGCAGAGCAATGTTATGGAAGACATTTTTGCTATCGATTAACGGATGATTTTGCAAAATAAAACCTATATTTTTGCGGCGAAAGGCAGCAAGATCATGAATGCTTTGTTGATGAATCGGTTGATCTTTGTATAAATATTGCCCCTTATCTGGCTTGTCAAGTCCAGCAATAATGTTTAATAAGGTTGACTTGCCTACACCGCTCTTTCCCATAATCGCAATCATGTCGCCTTTGGCAACGTCTAAATTAAGTCTATCGAGCACGATGTTGTTTTTATACCTTTTCTGAATAGCCCACTAACTACAACTATAATAATCACTACAATCGTCCAATTCCTTAAAATTAAATTAACCACAGTAACCTTTCCTCAATCGTCTGGTAAATCCTTTTAATAGTTAGGATAAGTATGTATTAACATAATTTAGACAATCTTCTATAATCCCACCTGGCATAGTTCCAACAATTTTTAGTCGCCTAGAACGTGCATCTAAATTTTTAACTGATGAGTTAGTAAACATCCGATAACACTTTTAGTACATCTTATTCATATGAAAATAAGATAAATTTTCAAACTATTAAATATTTACTTAATTTTAATATATGCTAGCATGGTGACAAATGAATGTTGTGTGATTGACTGAAGAGGTGAATAGAATGAATGAATGGTGCACGATAACACAAGTAGCAGAATGGCTGACAAGCTTAAAAACAGATACGCCTCAAGAAGGGTTTGAGCTCGCGATTAAACTGGCAAGAAAAGGAGTCGCTTATACTCAGCCATCGGCAGACGTGCTAAAAAAATACGCCCGGAATACGCCGAAAATCCCGACAGTCTGACAGCTGTTTCACACGTAGTTGCTATCCATTTCCAAACCATAGCAGCAGCAAATGACTATTGGCGCTAGTAAACCAACTCTGAAACGTTAAAACTCCTATAATAAAAAAAGAAAACCTCTCTACATCGTCAGGAGGTTATCCAACCAACATGCGAGCGGATCTTACGAATTATGCATCCGTTTGCAATACAATTTTCGGCTGTTTGTTGAATAAGAAAAAGATGGCTAACGCGCATAACAGGAAGGATGGGATAATATAGGATACATTGTAAACGAATGAATAGAGCCAAATGTTATCCCATCCCTCCGGCATAAACTCGGCAAAAAATGCAACGCCTGCTACAACATGGGCTGCAAATCGCAACATCGAGCCGAGGAATATACCGCTGATAATATAAGTGAAGTATGCTTTCGGCCGGTCCTCTTTTACCGCCTGTTGAATGCGTTTAGCAAAGATACCAGCAAAACCGAGAACCGTAAAAGCGAGCGTATAATCAATAAAGGCTTGCACTGGATGGTAGACTAAACCTCCGAGAGGAATTTGCAACATCCCCCAAATAAAACCAGCCAGTAACCCACCTTTCACACCCCAGCGAAATGCCACGATGAAAATCGGCAGCATCGCAAACGAAATCGAACCACCTTGAGCCCAAATTTTGAACTTCAAAAATGGAATAAGATCGAGTGCTAAAGCTAATCCCGCAAAAATTGCAACTTCAATCAAAAATAATATTTTTTTTGAACGCATTCTACTCATTACCTCCCCAGTTGTCATCCGCATTGCGAACACAAAAAAAGCAATGCCAAGGGGAAGCTTCCTGATGGGAAACCGCTCGCATTGCTTGTCTATCGACCATCAAAAAAGCCACCATCCCTACGCTAGTACTAACTAACAGGTTCAAAGGGTCTGAATGGCACGTTATGCACATTCACTCTCAGCCCACTGGCTCCCCCTGAGGCTTCTATATTTATATTGCTTTTTTCGTTACCCGGATTATATCACATTTCCAACATAATCACAAATCAACAGACACATTCCATCGCCTATCCTTACCAATAAAAGTTTTGTTCCTTGTGTAATGGGTATACTTAGGGTATGACTTGACATCTGTTGTTTATCATTTTACACTTAGTTATTAAAGATAACCAACATACTTTTAATAACAATAGGAGGGTATGATATGGCTAAAACAAATTGGAAAATTGATGCTGTACATAGCTCAATCGAGTTTTCCATCAAACATATGATGATCGCTAAAGCTAAAGGAGGATTTGAGAAATTCTCTGGCAATATTCACGTTGATCCAGATGATTTAACCGGTGGAGATATTGAAGTGACGATTGATGTCGCCAGTATCGACACACGCCAAAACGATCGGGATGATCATTTGCGCTCAGCGGATTTTTTTGATGTAGAAAATTATCCAGAGGCTACCTTTGTTTCCACGGAGATCAAGAAAAAAGCAGACAATCATTATGAAATTACAGGCGATCTCACCCTGCGCGGCATCACCAAACCGGTTACAATTGATACCGAATTCGCCGGACAAAGCAAAGATCCGATGAGCGGAAATGAGGTTATCGGCTTTAGCGGAACGACTCAGATCAATCGGAAGGATTTTGATCTAACGTGGAATACAGCGCTTGAGACTGGCGGGGTTCTCCTCGGAGATGAAGTGACGATCAACATCGAATTAGAAGCATATAAAGAAGCATAAATTTCCTTCTTTATGCATATACATCATTGCCGGATACCCTATCACAGGTATCTGGCATTTTTTATGCCCTTTAAAAGTTTTCCGCAATCTAAATGCATATTTTGCCTATTTTTACTTCATGATAATAACGTTAACGTTTAGTTTATAACATCTACAAAAAGGGTAAATGGAAGTAATAACACATATGCATTACTATTTAAGGAGGAGATATATTGGCTTTTAACGTTACCCAAAAGCTGATCCGAGAGCATCTTGTCTCAGGTAAGATGGAACACGGCGAAGAGATCGGTCTCAAAATTGATCAAACGTTGACTCAAGATGCGACGGGCACCATGGTTATGCTCGAACTCGAAGCGATGGATTTGGATTATGCTAAGACGGAAGTTTCAGCGCAATATGTCGATCATAATTTGATTCAAGCAGACAGCAAAAATCCAGACGATCATTTGTTTTTAGAAAGCAGTGCTAAACGATTCGGATTTTATTACAGTCGCCCGGGTAATGGTGTCAGCCACCCTGTTCATATGCAACGTCTTGCCATTCCGGGAAAAACGCTCCTTGGTTCGGACAGCCATACGTGTGCCAACGGCTGCATGGGCATGTTAGCGATGGGCGCTGGCGGTATCGATGTCGCTATGGCGATCAGCGGGGAACCTTTCTACATCAAAATGCCGAAAATCATGGGTGTGAAATTGACCGGTAAACTGCCCGACTGGGTGAGTGCCAAAGACGTCGTTCTGGAAATGCTGCGCCGTCACGATGTCAAAGGCGGTGTCGGAAAAATCATCGAATATTACGGACCGGGGCTCGACCATCTATCTGCCATGGATCGTCACGTCATTGCGAATAAAGGAGCTGAGCTCGGGGCAACGACAACCGTTTTTCCTTCTGACAGTGAGGTTAAACGTTACTTAAAACAACAAAACCGGGAAGACGACTGGATAGAACTCGTTGCCGATGAAGGGGCCGCCTACGATATAGATGAGGAAATCAACCTTTCCGAATTAGAACCGCTGATCGCCAAGCCATCAAGCCCTGGCAATGTCGTCCCGGTCAGCGAGGTTGCCGGAACACCGATTTACCAATCCTATATCGGTTCATCCGCCAATCCAGGATTTCGTGACTTCGCCATTGCGGCCGAAATGGTTAAAGGACGAAAAATCGCCGACGGTCTGTCGTTTGACATTAACCCGACATCCCGGCAAATGCTGACGAGTCTCGTTTCTGAATCACACATCGCAAGCCTTCTCCAAGCTGGAGCCAGACTCCATCAAGCAGGCTGCAACGGCTGTATCGGCATGGGGCAGGCACCGGCGACAGGACAGAACAGTTTACGGACAACGCCGCGCAATTTCCCAGGTAGATCAGGCACCCCCGAAGATAGTGTTTATTTATCAAGTCCGGAAACGGCCGCAGCATCTGCATTGACCGGAACCATCACCGATCCGCGCACACTTGACTTTCCATACCCGAAAGTGACCGAACCTCAAGAAATCAAAATCGAAGAACACTTACTGACAAAACCGCTTCCCCCCGAAGAAGCTCGTCAAGTTGAACTGATCAAAGGCGACAATATTGTCTCCATCCCGGAGATGGACGCATTGCCGGATAATCTTGAAATACCTATACTGCTCAAAGTGGGAGACAATATTTCAACGGATGAAATTCTTGCCGGCGGTGCACGCGTTCTCCCCTACCGAAGCAATCTACCGGAAATTGCTAAGTTTACGTATGAAGCCGTTGATCCAACGTATGTCGAACGGGCATTAGAAACGCGCAACAAAGATGGTCACGCCATTGTCGGCGGTTTCAACTACGGACAAGGATCAAGCCGTGAGCACGCTGCCTTAGCTCCGCGCTATCTCGGTCTCAGGGCGGTTCTTGTCAAAGACTACGCCCGCATCCATTGGCAAAACCTGGTCAACTTTGGCATCTTGCCGCTTACATTTACAAACGAAGCGGATTACAATCTTTTGGAGAAAGATGATGTCATCGTATTAAATAACATAAGGCACACGATTTTGGAATACGACACCATTGAGGCAACAATCAAAGGAAAAGACCAGACAATCACCCTCTCCTACACTTTATCACCTCGGCAAAAAGACATCATCGTCCAAGGTGGTTTGATTAACTGGGTCAAATCACGGAAAGCAAAACAATAACCATGTGATCATAAAAAGACGGTACAAAGCACCCTAACAGTTTAACGATAACTTTTAGGGTGCTCACCTTTCATAAAACCGTCTCTTCCAGCGATTGTTTGCATGATGAAAGAGTACAATACAGATTAGGAAACATACCATACAAATAAGACGACCGCTAAAATTATCGCTATAACATAAATCAAAATCAGTAATAACACATTGGATTTTAATGAACGTGATTCGTATTCATGTGAACGCCTCAATTCATCCGCTGATGTTACGCCTTGTTCTTCATATTGTTTCATTTTCTTTTCTTCTTGTTTAAAAGCATATAACGTCAATCCTAACGCTACAATAAACAATACAACGAGAAAAATAACAAGGCCGATACTCACTTAACCATCCCCTTTGTTTATGAAAATATGAAAATCTTCTAAACGTGAGCAATAATCATACAAAAAACAACCACTCCTTCTAAAAATAGAGTGGCTGTTTTAAGTACATTAACGAAAATCGCGGGTCTCCTCAATTTGACGACTTGCCACAACATAACCAACGACAGCCGCCAATGCCCCAAGCACGAAATAAAACGTTCTTTTTTTCACCGCAAATCCCCCTTCTCCTTTGAAGTTGATTTCTTAGTTAAAATGGACGGAACTTACCTTTTCTTAACAGCAGTCTTGGTCCGCCAAGCAGGAATAAATAACGATCGTCAATAATAGTCTTCATCGTCGCAGCTGCTTTACCATATAGTTTTGTACCGGAAAAGACCGTTCCTACAGCGTCGGTTTTTCCGAGTGAGGCAACCGTTCCTTTATCATCAAAAACAAATTCTTTTAACGGTTCATTACGCAGAAGTGCACGGATATTGTCAGCACACGTATCCGCATGCTGCATCGCTGCTTGGGCTGTCGGCGGGAATGGACGGTCTTCTGCCTTGTTCATCACCCATGCACAATCTCCTAAGATGAAGATATCCTCCTCTCCCGGAGCACGCAGATCACCGTTTACTGTCACTTTACCTTTTGTCAGTTCAAACCCGGAATTGTCTAGGACCGAATTGCCCGTGACACCACCTGTCCATACAACGGTTCCAGCTCTAATTTCTTCACGATCTTCCCCGACGATAAAACCGTTGGCTGTACATTCTTGGATCTTCGCATTTTCCCGGAACTCCACACCGCGTGATTCGAGCGACTGTTTAGCATAAGCAACAAGATCTTTGTCAAATCCCGGCAAAATGGTTGGAGCCGCTTCCACATTAATAATGCGCACTTTGTTTCGGTCGATATCGTATTTCTTGCAAAGTTTTGGCACTTTTTCTACGAGTTCACCGACAAATTCAATGCCTGTAAAACCACCGCCACCGACAAGAATATGCAAACTTTCTTCATCTGATTCAGGCTCATTATTGTATTTTGCAAACTGATATTCGATATGATCGTAAATGTAACGGCAAGTGTCGATATCGTTAATAAAAAATGCATTTTCTTCCATGCCCTTAATGCCGAATGTGTTCGTTTCAAATCCGAGTGAAATCACGAGATAATCATAGCTGATTTCACTATTAGCCAGTTCTACCCGTTTTTCCTCTTTATTGACTTTGATAACCTCATCATAAATCAAACGTACGCGATTTGGATTGATGACGTCACTAATCATGATGCGTGCCTGGTTAGGATTGATCGTACCTGCAGCAACCTCGTGAAGCCATGTCGTTTGATAATGGTAATTATGTTTGTTGACCAGCACAATATCCGCTTCTTCGGGTTCTAATTTCTGTGTCAATCGCTTTGTCGTCATCATACCGGCGTAACCTGCGCCAAGGACGACAATTTTTGGCTTGTTGGCCTGCATACAACATACCCCTTCCTTTAGCTTAAAAATTGGCACTTGGTTATATGTGCTTTTTTTCGCGGTGGTCGCATTGAAAACGTATGAATAATTTCCGTTGCATATTTATCATAGCAAATATTTTATTAATGGGCTATGACTACCGGAACATTTTTAATCACACGATACAATATTTTCTATAGACCTTTTGCCTTATTTCATACTATACTGAAAATGGAGGTCATCTGAAATGCATACTATTTCGATTAAACAAAATGACGAACGTGTCATTCAACTCGCTAAAGTCGATCCGCTTATGGGTAGACTTATCCATATTATTGGTGATGTGCACATCATCATGCGCCCGAACTTTTTCCAATCGCTCGTACGCTCGATTATCGGCCAGCAAATATCAGTTGCTGCAGCCAATTCCATCTATAACCATCTTAAAGCATTGGTTGGAAAAACGCTGACCCCAGAAAACATAAGTGCTCTTTCAGACAATGACTTGCGCCATGTCGGTTTTTCGAAACAAAAAATTCGCTACGTGCGCGATTTGACTGTTAAAATTCGCTCAGCGACATTAAACTTAAATATATTGCCCAGTTTAAACAATAAAGATGCAGTTAAACAATTGACAAAAACTAAGGGCATCGGCAAGTGGACCGCTGAGATGTTCTTAATTTTTTCACTCGGACGGATGGATGTGCTGTCACTGGATGATATCGGCATTCAACGCGGTGCCCAATGGCTGTATCAAGTAGACAGAAGAGAACGCCGGAACATTTTAATAAAAATGGCTGATGTATGGCATCCTCACTACACGATCGCATCCGTTTACTTGTGGGAGGCCGTTCGCCTTGATCTGATAAATCAATATACAAATATTACCGAAGCAGAAACGGCTATTTACTGACTGCGTTTGGCGCATGCTTTTCATCAAAAAACGCCATCACCTTGAATCGCCATAAAAATTAACATGCACACGAAGGCGGGATTATGTTTTGCCAGAGATTATCTTGACTAATTCATCTTCTATCGCAGGACCATCTTCCTCATCAAGAAGATTGTTAAGCATGATCGAAAAAATCAATGTTTCATCACCCGTTGTCTCTAAAAATCCAGACAACGTACTGACACCGAATATGGTTCCCGTTTTCGCTTTGACCGCTAAGCCGTCCATCCGATCGCTCAATGTCCCACCTACCATCCGGTCCTTTTCCCCTGCCACAGGAAATGAATCCGCAAACACCTCAAACCAATCCTCACCTTGAATATCGTACAACAGCTTCGTTATAGTATGGGGTGGGATCATGTTGACATGTGAAATCCCTGATCCATCCCGAATTAACAACTTATCCGTATCCATATCAAGATCTGCCAATGCCTCTTCCATGACTTTTAACCCGTCTTCCCAGCTTCCTTCATTACGTTTGACTTTTCCCATTTCTTTAACGAATATTTCAGCATGAGTATTATTGCTTAGTTTCATAAACGGAACCATTAATTCCGCTAAAGACATCGAATCGTGCGTCAATAACGTGTCGGCTTGGTCCGGACTTTCGCCCATTGTGACATCGCCCGTCCAAGCAATGCCTTGCTCGGAAAGCGCCTTTTGGAAAACAGCTAAAGCAAATCGACTCGGATCCCAAACCGCGATCCATTCAGCGTAATCCGTTGCATCAACAGCAATCGTTCCTTCAACAATGATGTCATTCGTACCATGCTGACGCTCAACGGTCAAATCTTCTTTTACATCTGAATCGACTGTCTCGGCCCTATTCTTGATGTCGACATATTCCGTTTCTGGCGCCACAGAAATAGACGGTTTGTCACCGATCTTCCCTGGACGAACCCGTACAACGACAGATCCTGCATCATAATCCGTATCCGGCGATAAGGTTAAGGCGGAAATTTGTGCTCCATAGTAAAAATTTTCATCTGACCAAATGAGATCAGGTGATAGCGGAACATTATCAAACCACGTGTCATCGCCAACAACGTCGCCATCTACCTGTTTGATACCCATATGACGAAGTTTAGCAGCAAAATCGGAAAAGTCAGACGGAAGCAATGTCGGATCGCCCTTACCGATGAGATAAAGATTTCCTTTTAATGTATCCTTGTCGATGTCGCCGTCCGTTTTGATTTCGGTACGGAATGTATAATCCTTACCGAGCGTCGAAAGAGCTGCGGCCCCGGTTAAAAGCTTCATATTGGATGCCGGGTGAAAACGTGTATCGCCGAAATGATCATACAAAATCTCTCCCGTCGATGCGGAACGGACGCTTACTCCGACTAACGCACCATCGAGGACGGGCTCTGCGGCGATGAATGCATCCAATTGCTCAGCCATTGTTTCATTTTTGGAATGAACCATTTCCTTAGAGTCATCCATTGGTAATCTTGTCTCCTCTTCCATTTTCACAAACGACTTCTCTTCATCGGACGGAATAATCGCTAGAATAACAAATATTAATAAGATCAATATCGCGAACCCATACCTATGTTTATACCGCATTATGCCACCCCGTACGCATTCATTATAAAATCCGGCTTACCTATGTCGAATACTTACATGTATTTAATGGCATCATAGCATAAATCCCGGGATTATAAATATAAAATTAGGATTAAAAACCAAGCATTATATTCATGAAATTGACTCATATAAAAAGTTTAATTATTATCATAGTTGTCATCCAATATAATAAAAAACCCCAATTCCACTATATTTGAATTGAGGTTTTTTATTATATTATAAGTTGCTCGATTTTATAATATAAATGTAACGATAAAATCAGCCAGAGCTTTTGCTACATTTTTTGGTATACTTGCTTCTTCAAATGCTAATTGTAATCCTACTTTAGTACCTGTCTCAACAAAATCTAGAGCATCAATCATTTTACCTCCATATTTAGAGACCCAACCTCTAACTTTTTTAGAAGGTATAAGACTTTTATTATTAACAACAAATTTAACTGCCTTTTTAACAGCCCCAAGTTTCCATTGAGGGGTCGGTTCGTTAGCCATCTCCTCCTTTGCATATTGACTATATTTATCCATTTCTCCATTTGTTACATGATCCTCTTTTAATATTTATTCAAGAGAATAACTGTTTTCATCTGTATTGGACTCTATTTCAACTTTAGATTTAGATGCTGCAGCTACATTGGAAAACGGGATTAACAACATTGCAAGGGCTATAAGAGACACTGTGATTTTTTTCATTTTTATAAGCTTCCTTTCGCATTTTAAAATTATTATTCGCTTTCTCTCCTGGTGTTTTTTAATTTGTCCCTCCTTTATCTACCTAATTATTCTGACATTTATATTTTACCATACATTTACTAGAGGGCATGTTGGGAAAATTATATGGTTTAGCGACAAAATTCGACTAAGAAACAGTATAATTTAATAGATTTCCATGAGAACTGGCGTTCTTGTTGGGAAACTTTCATTAAATTTCCTCTTTAGCGGTGTTTAAAAATTTAAAAAACTCAAATAGGAAAATTAAGAAAGCTATTATTACCGCTATAATAAAATTATTCAATTGATTAAGACCAACTAGTAACCCTATAAAATAGAAAAAGAGTATCCGTACAAATAATAAAATAATATAATTAAATATACTTTCAATTCCTAGAATATGTTTAATTAACACTGCGATAATGCTATCTATAGTGTATAAATAAACAAACAGAGAGAGAGTAAAAATCATAAGCTGACTTACATTTATATCTAATGAAAATACATTGTTCGTAAGAATTGTTGTTCCAAATATTGCAAACAAAATAATGAAAATGATTATAGTTGGCGCTAATGCAAGTATGATAGCTGTCGTAATAGCAGCAAATATACTTCCTTTTTTTTCTTTAATTCATGTTTTTCACCTTTATAAATTAACAAAAGGATTAATGAAAATGATATAACGAATACACTTATTATGGGTACAATAATTATCATATACACACTCCCATCATGGTTTTAAATTTTATTATATGAAAAACTTTTAGGTAAAGTAAATTTTTAGTTCAAATTATGTAATTGCTACATCCATTGATTGATTTTCACAGTAAGGCACGCTAAATTCATGCTATCTTCATAGGGGGATCTCCGTCTAGTTTACATCATTAGATTAAATATAGCAGGTGATTTTTTGATGTTTTTCTGAACTTTTTGTGCAAGCCTAAAGCAAATCATTACTAAAAACGAAGGTGTAAACATTCCGTTAAATTTTATATTATTGTTTTTTCTGTTGATTTTTTGTTGGGTTATTTAGAAAACAAAATTAAATATTGATAACCGTATGACGAGAGTCTTTCGCAGAGCTCTGATGTGGCTCTTGAGCCAATCAGAACTCTAAAAGATGTTTGAGGTCAACTAAACGATCGGGATAGATTGATCTCGCAATATTAATATAGTCCATTTTCCTCCTTCCCACTACAAGCAGTGCTGGGTGGCACCGCTCATAATGACATATGTTACAATAGGACAACATTGAAGGAGGAAATCGAATATGGCTAAGATCATCCTGTTTGATGGTGAATGTCATCTATGCTGTTACAGTGTGCAATTCGTTACCAAAAGAGATTTAAAAGGCATTTATAAATTTGCAGCATTGAAAAGCAAGTCTGGGAAAACGATCCGTCAGGCATATGGTATTCCTCACCATATAACAAGTGTCGTATTAATAAGTGGTCGCACATACTATACGAAATCTTCGGCCATCTTGCGCATCGCTCGCCATTTGCACGGGTTATGGAAATTAGCATCCTTGCTTCTTATCATACCTAAACCGATACGGGATAGACTGTATGATCTTTTTGCTAAAAACCGCTATAAATTCACCCGAAAAACACGTTGCTTCATTCCTAGCGACGATATGTCAAAACGAATTTTATAGTTTATTGAGGCGCATGATAACGTTAAATACATATTTCTCCAATAACTCGTCAATAATAACAATCAGAGCGTAACTCGCTCAATAAATCTTTTGGAGGTTTACTTCATGGCACAACAACAGAATTCACAACAGATGCAACAAGCGTTGCAACAAGCACAACAAGCACAACAACAAGTGCAACAGGCACAGGCAAGTGCCGATCCACAGCAGCTACAACAAGCACAGCAACAATTACAGCAAGCTCAACAGCAAGTTCAGCAAGCACAAAGTCAAGGAAATGCCCAACAAAACCAAGAACTACAACAAGCACAGCAGCAACTCCAGCAAGCACAGCAACAATTACAGCAAGCTCAACAAAACTCTTCACAGTAAAAATTATAAAAAAAGGGAGTTCCAATTGATGTGAACTCCCTTCTTTTGATGTAACATATGTTTTTCTTGATAAGCGATGACACACTATCAATTTTTACGGTATTGCCGTTTTATTCGGGAAATGAATAGCAAAATAATGACAACGACAACCATCGTGGTAGCACTGGATAAAAACGGCATCCCGAGCGTTTCAGATGATGTTCCGGACACAATGGAGCCAGCAACAACACCGAGTGAAAAAAAAGCATAAAAAATACCAAAGGCTTTTCCTCGATCCACAGAGGATGCAGCGTTATTAATCATTTTATTCATCGATGGGAAGACTAGGGCAAAACCGATGCCATAAACAATCATCAAACTGGTAACAATCCCAACTTGACTAACAATATTCAACATGATATGCACGAATCCAATAATGCCGATCCCAATCGTCACCAACACAACCGGTACATATTTATCATAAATACGGTTGAGCGGCGTCAAAAACACAACAAGCGCTGTGATACCAAATAAACTCAATAGCATCCCTGTTGCCGCTGATGTTAAATCCATCTCTGCTACTTTTAGCGGCAATGCAAACGCCATCGTCCCATTGCTGATCATAAGCGCTAAAGCAGCAAGCGAAGCCTGTAGTACAGCGGGGTTTTTCAGCAGTGGCCAAAAATGTCTTAACGATGCCTTTCCCCTCTCTGTTGATATAGACGATTCACTGATAAACATAAGAATGAGCAAAGCGCTGATAAAAAATAACACGGCAACAAGTATAAACACATACGCCACTTTTGCCCGAGCAGCCATTGCTCCACCTACAGCCGGACCGACGATCGCTGCCGTTCCAATACAAGCCCCGGTCAGAGCCATCACTTTACCACTTGATTTTTGTTTCATATCACCGATGTAGGCAAAAGCAGCCGGTATGAGAACTCCTCCTGCTAAACCGTGGAAAAAACGGATGATAAACAACTGTTCTCCTGACTGGGCTAATGGATAAAAAAGAAGTATAACAAAAGCCGCTATCATTCCAGCGAATAACATTTTTTTACGGCCAAAGCGGTCGATCCAATGCCCGCCGAAGATATTGCCAACCATATTGGTCAATGAATAAACAGCAACGATTGCGCCCGCCAAAATATGCGAAGCACCGAGTTCTAACGCATATGGTGTGATAATCGGCAATTGGATGAATGTATCGAGAAATGATACGGTGACAATAAAATATAAAATGCGACTCATACAATCCACCTTTCATTCCTCACACATTATACATGCAACTTAAGCTAAATATTCGTTCATAATCCAACGAATTTGTGACATATTTCCCTGCCTCCTATCTCCTTATGTTACTCGGTTATAAGGATGAGAGGAAGATGTGATAATTTCTGTCAATGAATCTGCTACAACTACAATCGAACGCAAACAACAATTGAGGGCATGGATTCGAAGACTGGTGACGGATGTATTACGAATCAACCCCTGGCCGTGAGTTTTTAATAAAGAAAGCCATAATGAGTGCAATCACCGCGGCAATGCCGGCAACGATAAATGAAACGTTGACGCCATGAATCAATCCACTCACACCTTGTTCGGGAATTTCATTAGTCGTCATCACCGTCACGAGAAGAGCAGTGCCGACTGCACCGGCGACCTGTCTTAATGTGTTGTTCATAGCAGTACCGTGTTGAATCACATTTGTCGGCAGCTGATTCAACCCAGCTGTCGTGACCGGCATCATTACCATGGATATGCCAAACATGCGGATTCCATTCACAATGGCTATATAGGCAAATGTCGTTTCTGGGGTAAGCACTGTAAACATAAATGTCGTCACCGTAACAATGGAAAGACCGATAACCGCTAACCATTTTGCACCGAACTTATCGAAAAGCCTTCCTGTAACAGGGTTCATAAGCCCCATTAAAACGGCGCCAGGCAGAAGAGCCATTCCGGATTCAAGTGCGGAAAAACCGAGCATTGTTTGCATTAGTAACGGCAGGATAACAGCGGCGCCGATCATTGCTATAAAGCTAATCATGGCAAGTACCGTCGTCAACGTAAACATTTTATATTTGAATATCCTAAATTCAAGAATCGGCTGCTCGAGTTTTAACTGTCGGAATATAAACAAACTCAATGTCACTGCTCCAACGATCAAAGAAATTACAACTTGGTTGTTGTTCCAGCCGACATCTCCAGCCACGCTAAATCCGTACAAAAGTCCGCCAAAACCTAAGGTAGATTGAATAATGGATAAAATGTCAACTTTCGGAAACGTCTGTTGCGTCACGTTTCTAAGAATAAAATAAGCGATAATTATATCCAGTACAGCGATCGGCAAAACGACATAAAACACGCTTCGCCACGGGAATTGATCAACGAGCCACCCAGATAGCGTCGGACCGATGGCTGGAGCAAACGCAATGACAAGCCCGAACATGCCCATGGCTGAGCCGCGTTTTTCAATCGGATAAACAAGAAACAGAATCGTTTGCATTAACGGCATCATAATACCTGCTCCCGAAGCTTGAAGAACGCGGCCAACCATTAAAAATGAAAAGTTTGGGGCGATAGCACATAGTAATGTTCCCAATGCAAAGGAACCCATTGCTGTTAAAAACAGGCCCCTCGTTGTAAACCGTTCGATCAAAAATGCCGTGATCGGAATCATTATTCCATTAACAAGCATAAAAATAGATTGTAGCCATTGGACTGTGTTTTCGGATAAATTCAAATCTTCCATGATCGGTGGCAACGCCGTACCTAAAAGCGTTTGGTTTAAAATGGCTACAAACGCCCCAGAGATTAAAACAATCATAAGGGGTACTCGATTAATGCTTTGCTTTTGTTCTGGCCTAGCTTGCTCATCAACCATATTCTTCCTTCTTTCTATCGTGAAAAATAATGCTCTTATCAGTATTCCCTCTTTAGCTCATATATGACGATAGCACGCAAATACTTTTATATGTATACGAAAGATTATTCTACCACAACAGACAAACAAACATAAAACAAAATACCTTTTTACACGATTAACCTCAGGGCACTGATCTTCCAATACATAAGATGGGCTATGTTTATGCCCTATTCTTTATATAGTTATCGGCATATACAAGTTTATATAAAATGAAACATTCATCAAAGTTTTTAACATGAAGACAGAAAAATTACAAAAAGCGTTCCATACTTTTCTGTTTACGGAACGCTTTGAGTTCATCAAAGGAACAGGAGTTCATCACGTTTTGATCAATCGTCCCTTTCTTTATACCCGTCTGTAGCCAACCCTTTTCAGCTCAGTCCAACCTCTATAATCAGTGGGTTCGATGGTATACTGTGTCATCGTTTTTATGCTTCTTCAGTAATGTTAACACCTCCAATATACCGATTAAAGCACTGACGGTGTCATTTCCTCTGGGCATCATGTGTTTTACAAAGAATGAAAAAACTTGTCTTGTTCAGTTAGGACGTTTTATCGACTGTTTTCGCATGGTTTAATCCATATGTTGATGGCGTCGTTCGCCCCATGATCTGATCAAGAATATCTTTGACATACGTCGAAAACGTGGGGTCTGTCCGTCGCCTTGGTCTAGGCAGATGAATGGGCTGATTCCAACTGATCACGCCATTTTCGATTAAAACAACCCGATCAGAAATCGCCACTGCCTCTTCTACATCATGCGTCACAAGAATAGATGTAAAGTGATTTTTGCGCCATAGCGACTCCACAAGCGCCTGCATCTCGATCCGTGTTAAAGCATCAAGCGCGCCCAAAGGTTCATCCAAAAGCAAAAGATCAGGATCGTGAACCAACGCCCGCGCTAAAGCTACTCGCTGCTTTTGACCACCGGACAATTGTCGAGGCCACTCATACATCTTATCGGTCAAGCCGACATTAGCTAATGCTTCCACCGCTTTGGGACGTTTTTCTTTTGTCAAGCCGATGCAAATATTGTCAATGACGCGTTTCCATGGCAAAAGCCGGCCGTCCTGAAACATTATCCGGGCTTTTTTATTTAATGCAGTAAGCGGTTCATCGTCCATTTGAATAAAACCTTTATCTTGAGATTCAAGCCCGGCGAGTAATCTGAGTAGCGTACTTTTACCGCAGCCGCTCTGACCAACAATGGCTACAAACTCTCCCTTTTGAATACGGAGATTAATCCCTTTTAACACCGGTGTATCCGAATAGCTTTTTTTCACACCTTCGAGCAAAATATGCGTAACTGTCATTCAGCATCTCTCTCCCATCATTTCAAATATCCCACCGCAAAAGTTTTCCTTCAAAAAACTTAGCAATCATATCGGATAATTTTCCAAACAACGCATATAGCACAATGCTGAGCACGATGACATCCATTTGCATAAATTCTCGCGCATTCATCGCCATAAAACCAATCCCTGAATGCGTGGAAATCGTCTCAGCAACAATTAGGGTCAACCACATCACACCAAGAGAAAACCGGATGCCTACAAAAATGGAGGACATGGCGCCAGGAAAAATGATGGCAAAAAACAACGATTTTCCTTTTAATCCGTACGCCTGCCCCATCTCGATCAAACCCTTATCGACTGATTTAATACCGTGAAATGTGTTGATATAAATCGGAAACAAAACACTAAGGGCTACGAGAAATATTTTCGAAAATTCGTCAATACCAAACCACAAAATAACAAGCGGAATCAATGCTAAATGTGGGATATTCCGTAGCATTTGGATAGATGTATCAAAAAGCAGTTCTGAATAACGCGAGATTCCGTTAAATAAACCGAGTAAAAATCCGATACTGCCGCCGATCAAAAACCCAGCAATTGCCCGCCATAAACTGATGGATATATGCTCGATCAACTCCCCTGTAGAAAACAAAGTAACCGCTGCGCGAACAACATCAACCGGTGCGGGCAATACTCGCTCAGGAATGAGATTGAAATACGAGAATATTTGCCAAAAGATGATGAGCAGAAAAGGTACCATCCATGGTATGAATTGTTTGATCACACCTTTTATATTAAATGTCAACCGCCACCCTCCTTGCACCACATTAGCAAAACATGCCTAATTGGCAGATAGTGAAACATAAAAAGATCAATATTCCATAACTTCCCGGACATCCATTTTTTCCGGGATGATATCCATATCATAAAGTGTATCGGCGATATCTTGCTGTTCGCTGATAATATCTGCTGTGATGTCATCTACACCATATTCCCGCCGTTCGACGGCCTTTTCAATAGCCATCTCATCGATATCCAATATTGGGGCCAACATCTGAACGAGTTCTTCGTGATGATCATTAGCCCACTGCGAAGATTTATCAACTTCCTCAATGACTATATCCGCTATTTCTTTATGGTTTTCGACAAAATCTTGCGTTGCCACAAAAAAATCTCTATCAGTTGTCAACCCTTCGCCGGTTATCAGCAACCGGCCGTTAGAAAACAGTTCTGTTGATGCTGTAAACGGATCCCACACAACCATCGCATCGACATTTCCCTTCTCAAAGGCAACACGCGCTTCACCCGGCGGAAGAAGTGCAGGTTCAATATCACCGTAATCGATACCCGCCTCTTCTAAAGCTTTGACAAGCAAGTAATGCGAACTGGATCCTTTAGCAAAACTGATCCGTTGATTTTGCAAATCTTCAACCGATGTAATCGTTGAATCCTCGGGGACGAGTATGCCGCTGCCGTGAAACTTTGGTGCACCAGCAGCCAACGTCACAAAGGGGGTTTTCGCTGCTTGTGCAAACACAACCGGGGTATTGCCTGTTCGGCCGATATCGATACTGCCTGCGTTTAAAGCTTCCGTCAGTTCTGGTCCTTCCTGAAACAGCTTCCATTCCACTTCATATCCCAACGGTTCAAGCGCTTCTTCCAATGTTCCAAGACCTTTCAAAATAACAAACGGACAGTTTTTTTGATAACCGATGCGGACGATTTTCTCCTTGGTAGATGAATCGTCCTCTTGCAAACACGCTGATAAAACGATGAGTAAAACCAACGCTATGCCAAATGTAAGTATACTCATATTTTTTTTCATAGACCGCAAATCCCCATTCAATTATTTAAAATATACGCTGCTTTAGCCTATGAAGAAATATCGCTTAGGTACCTGTCCGAGATTATAATTTTGGTCTGTTTAGGAAAAATAAACGAACCAACCTTTTTAGGAGGGATTATGATGACCACACAACAACAAGAACCGTTCCATTCCGGAGAAATTTATCACTTATGGATGTATCTATACTATACAAAGGCGTATATCGTGACATTGCAAGTTTTAGGCAGTCATACCGGTGATCATGATTTAAAAACGTTTTTAAATGATTTACAGGAAAGTGTATACAAAGAGGAAGAACAGCAAGTCGAAGCTATTCTAAAACAAACAGGGATTCGCCTGCCGCCTGCCCCGCCCGATCGCCCGAATGTTGAATTGCAGGATATCCCAGCTGGTGGACGGTTTAATGAACTGGAAATCACTATCATTGTTCAAAAAGAATTCATATACCGAAAAGAAACTTGCAGCTATATGATGGGGATTACCTTTCAAGAAGATATCCAAGCCTTGTTCAGCGATTTTCACACTACGCAAGCCGATTATGAAACAAAGCTAAAACATATCGCAAAACAAAAAGGTTGGCTTACTCCGCCACCCATCAACGTCAAATCATCAACATAGAAGGAGTGCAGCTCACGTGGTAGCAAAAAATCAAGCAGCAACCATTACAGCAATCGGGTCGATCCCGTTGATTATGACGTTGGGCAATTCCATGCTGATTCCTATATTTCCCGCAATGAAGCAATCGTTAAAATTGTCACAAATGCAAGTCAGCCTAACGATCACGGTATTTTCCATTGCCGCTGCTATTTTCATACCTGTTCTAGGCTATTTTTCTGACCGGTTTTCCCGAAAAGTTATCATCGTACCATCGCTTATTTTGTTTGGAATCGGTGGTTTGCTGGCAGGGTTTGGGGCGGCTGCATGGCCCCATGCTTACGTTTGGATTCTTATCGGACGAATTTTACAAGGGATCGGTGCAGCCGGAACAGCCCCGATCGCCATGGCATTGACAGGCGATTTATTTAAAGGAAGCGAACAAAGTCGTGTTTTAGGGATTGTCGAAGCTTCAAACGGTTTGGGCAAAGTATTGTCTCCTATCATTGGTGCGCTATTAGGTTTGTTCATCTGGTATTCCGTATTTTTCGCATTTCCGGCAATTTGTCTCGTTTCCGTTCTTTTATCTTGGATTTTCATCAAAGAGAAAACAAACGTACAAAAAGCACCATCATTTCCAAAATATATCCGCGGGCTTCTCGGTATTTTCAAAGCGGAAGGAAGGTGGTTACTCGTTACATATATGGCTGGAGGAGTTTGTTTATTTACACTGTTTGGCATTCTGTTCTATTTGTCAGATATGCTCGAAGAAAAACATCACATCGACGGTGTCATTAAAGGATTCATATTGGCCATCCCGCTTCTTGTCATGGTCATCGCCTCATATATAACCGGTAGCCGTATCGGTAAAAACTTGAATATGATGAAAAAACTTATGTTGATCGGGCTCGTATTTATGACGATCTCCTTTGCAGGGCTCGTCTTATTCAAAAAGCTCGCTCTCTTTCTTGCTGTCCTTGCAGTAAGCAGCATCGGAGCTGGATTGATCTTACCGTGTGTGAACAGTTTGATTACCGGATCCGTCAGCAAAAATCGACGCGGCTTTGTGACGTCTTTGTACGGATCGGTACGCTTTATCGGAGTCGCTATCGGCCCGCCGATTTTCGCTCGTTTGATGGATTGGTCGAGAAGCGGCATGTTTTTATCCATTGCAGCGCTAACTTTTGTCATTGCTTTGCTCGTTTTATTTTTCATTCATACAAAGGGAAAAAACGGCGACGCTCACAAAAATACCGCCTTCAGGTACAATTATATTTAATTCACCGAATATGAATCCCGACAAAGAAACGCGATTTGAATGGTGGAGAACCAATAAATCGATCGGACTTTTTTGAATGAGGCTAGAAATCTTAACGCTTAAATGTCACCTTGCATACTCGTCTGCACCGCACCATCTGTTATTCAAATATTCTTCCGCCCGTTCCACAGTGTGTGAAATTGATAAACGTCAATCCGATAAACGATGTTGACCACTCTTGTTGAAATCCATTGACTAATCAATGCAAAGAAAATGATTTTCCAGTCGATGATTGCAGCGGTCATAAAGAAAACAAAACAATTGATGATAAACAACGGTTTTCCGGGAAGAATCTTCCGCGCCTGAGCAATCATGAACGCCAAACCTCCTGCACCGCCGTTGGAAACACCTTGGCGCATGAGAATGCCGATGCCTGTTCCGAGAAATAACGAACCGACAACGAGATCATAAAAAAGATTCCGATCCGGTATATAAAACATGTTTTCAAACCAATCAATGGAAAACGAAGTAATGGTCGCTCCGGCGAGGGTCCAAACAAGAAACCTTTTTCCTAAATATTTCATCGGGGCAAGCAACAGCAAAAAATTAAAAATCCAAAGCGATGGCCCCATACCCAAATGGGTAAAATAATTCAATAAAATAGCCAGTCCTCCCGCTCCACCTGAGGGAATGGATTGGGGAAATAAAAAAAGTCCCATAGCGTATCCTTGAATAACGGCACCGACAAAGACGAGGCTGCTTTTTTTCAAAAAACATACCATCTTATGTCCTCCTCAATCCATATCATACCGGCTATGGACAACCCTCTCTTCATGCCTATTCGTTTGTATTGATAATCATGACAACCGTCATTAAGGTTTTCCCTATCGATAAACATGCATCGTTTGCCATGCAAATGGAAACAGCAGAAAACAATTCGCTCAAATCGCTTTGTACAAATTCGGACACATCGTTTGTTTGAATGAGCTCCGGCCTGACTCATCGGCATATCCCGATCACCTATTGCCAGCCGACGTTGCTGTTTCGAATGAACCGCTATTCGTATATAATAATTTGACAATAAGATTATAATAGCTTATATTGAAAATGATAATCATTATCAAAATATAAGGAATATGGGAGGGTCAAGTGCAATTTGAGTAAGACGCTCGTTCTTTATACAAGTTTAACGGGTAATACTGAGATGATGGCACAAGCCATCATTGACCAGCTGGAAACTAACCGTTGTGAAATCGTTGTAAAAGAGTTTGACAATGACCCGATCGATGTGCAAGAGCTTTCAAAGTATGATGCCATCTTCATCGGCGTATACACATGGGCTGCAGGCGATGTCCCTCTGGATGTAGAAGACTTTTACGATGATTTATACAACCTGGATTTAACCGGGAAAATTTGCGGAGTGTTTGGATCTGCCGATTCATCGTATGAAGAATATGGTACAGCCGTCGACATGATATATGAGCAGTTGGAAGAACTCGGAGCCACCATGCTTGAAGACCGCATCATTGTGGACCTTGAGCCAAACTCCGAAGAATTAAAGCGCTGCAGACGTTTAGCCGATACTGCCTGCGACATGCTCGTTAAAGGTTAAATTGAAAATACATAAGAGGAGATGATACGATGTTTATCATATTAAGAAAAATGGTTGTCAAGGAAGGGCATGCCGATCAAATCATCGATCAGTTCAGCCAGAAAGGAATTATAGACGAACAAGACGGGCTTATTGATACTACGATTATGAAGAAAAAAGCACGTCGGGCTGAAGAAGAAGAAGTGATCGTCATGTTTCGTTGGGAATCAGAAGAACATTGGAAAAAATGGGAGAAGAGCGATGCGCATATCGCAGCACACAAAGCAAAACGCGGCCAGCCGAAACCCGATTACTTAATCAGTGTGGAAAACGAACGATACGAAGTTCAAGCAGTGAAAAAAGCAAGTGAACTCCAGCGATAAGATTATTCATCGCCACACATGACCTTGACCAACAGATTGGATGGGACCAAAACGAGTACATAAATGAAACGAAGCATTTCGTTTCATTTATGTAAAAAAGGTTGATTTTCACCCCCAAACAGCTGCATGCGGCGAGCACCGCCTCAACTCCGCCCTGCCCGTAGGCATTTTTTGAACAGTACAATCATTTGCCGGAGTGCTTTGTCAATCAACTTGAGCCTTCCATAAAAACATAAAGTAGATGTTCGGTTAAGCCCATTTTTGGATTTCTGATCGTTCACTCGGGCAAGAGAAAAATTGAAAGTATCATAGCCGTTATACGGCCATTAACAATAAAAAATGCTGTTTCTTATAAAAAAACGGACGATGCAGTCCGTTTTTTTATTGTTTATGTTTAATCTGTATTCAAGTATATTCTGTATCATATACCGATTAATGTTTGTATTTTATTTGAAAATACGTTTGACTTTTCTTTTTACATGATGTAAATTAACTTATATACGAACAATATTATTTGTTTTTTTATTAATATTCGTTTTTAGAGGTGTTTACGATGAAAAATGTGTTTGATTATGAAGATGTCCAATTAATACCCGCAAAATGCATCGTCAAAAGCCGGTCGGAATGCGACACATCTGTTTCTTTTGGTGGACGCACATTCAAATTGCCTGTTGTTCCTTCCAACATGCAGACGATCATCGATGAGGAAATCGCTCTATTTCTAGCAGAAAATGGCTATTTTTATGTGATGCACCGTTTCAAACCCGAAGAACGCGCGACATTTATTAAAGATATGCACAAACGCGGTCTGATTGCATCCATTAGTGTCGGTGTTAAACAAAACGAATACGAATTTATCAAACAATTGGCAACGGATAAGCTTATCCCAGAATATATCACGATCGACATTGCGCACGGCCATTCCGATGCGGTCATCAAAATGATCCGTCATATCAAGACGCATTTACCTGATAGTTTTATCATTGCCGGCAATGTCGGGACTCCGGAAGCGGTAAGAGAATTAGAAAACGCCGGTGCCGATGCAACCAAAGTCGGGATTGGTCCGGGCAAAGTCTGCATCACCAAAACGAAAACCGGTTTTGGCACAGGAGGCTGGCAGCTCGCTGCGCTAAGATGGTGTGCCAAAGCAGCCACGAAACCAATCATCGCGGATGGGGGTATTCGCACCCACGGCGATATCGCCAAATCGATTCGCTTCGGCGCATCCATGGTCATGATCGGATCGCTGTTTGCCGGACATGAGGAATCGCCCGGCAAAACTATCGAAAAAGACGGAAAGCTTTATAAGGAATATTTCGGTTCAGCATCAGAATTCCAAAAAGGCGAGAAAAAGAATGTGGAGGGTAAAAAAATATATGTCGAACATAAAGGGGCTTTAAAAGACACTCTCACCGCAATGCAACAAGACTTACAATCCTCCATTTCTTATGCTGGTGGAAACACGCTAGATGCCATCCGCCATGTTGATTACGTTATCGTTAAAAACTCTATTTTCAACGGAGACCATATGTGAACCACCAAATGGGCAGCGGAAATCTCCCGACGCGGGCCGCTGCCTTAAAACTTGCAACTTGCATTTGCCATGTTACATGCAATTCGAACACTACGGTATAGAAACCGACTATTTCACAATAAATCGAGTCCGACTATAACCTTCTTTTGTTTTGGTCACATCTAGTACAGCTGGGAAAATATCTTTGAGTTCCTGGACGTGGGAAATAACGCCAATCATCCGACCCGATCTTTGCAAATCGATCAGTGTATCGATCGCCTTATGCAATGATTCTTCATCCAACGAGCCGAATCCTTCATCGATAAACATCGTCTGAATGGATATATTGCCTTGAAAGCTTTGAATAACATCTGACATGCCAAGGGCAAGGCAAAGAGCAGCATTGAATTTCTCCCCGCCGGACAACGTTTTGACATCGCGATTCTGACCTGTATAAGCATCGTATACATCAAAAGCGAGCCCGCTTTGCCGGCCATAAGATTCTTGACGATCGCTTCGAATTAAATAAAACTGACCGTTTGATAATTCCCTTAAACGCTGGTTAGCAGCATGAATAATACGTTCCAAATATTCAATCTGTAAATATCGTTCAAATGAGATTTTTTTCTCGTTTTGCCCCCTAATCACATTATAAACATCCGTTATCATAGCCAATTGATGCTCTAATTCATTCGCTTTCTCATCAGCTAGCATGATTTTTTCTTTAAAATCGATACAAGCTTCATGAAATTCACGCGAACGATGCAGTTGATCGAGCGCTTTTTCATAATTATCTTTTAGCTGTTTTAATTCTGACTTGAGCACCGTCACATCGAGCCGTTCTTTATCTTGCAAAAATCCTCTCAACTCGGCAGTTTGTTGTTTTAATGTGGATCGTTTCTGATTGAAAGCATCAATCGCCGCTTGCAATGCTTCACGCTCGGATGCTGGCATTTTGGCCCGACGATAGAAATCCTCCGTTGCAAAGCCGGCCGCTGTTAACTTGTCAGTAAATTGTTGTTCGGCTTTTTTTCGCTTTTGTTGAGCTTCTTTTAGCTGTTTTTCTGCATGAGTCACGTTGGAGATTGCTCGCGTATGCGCTTCTTTTGCCGTTTGTAGCGTTTGTTGAGCTTTTTCCCACGCTTTTTCCAATGCCATTTTTCGTTCCTGTACTTTGGAAATTTGTTTTTCTAATTGGGCAATCTCCCGAACATCTTCAGGTATATACCGCAAAGTTTCCTCATAAACGCGTTGGTCTGAGTCAAGTTGTGACTTATTTTCGTAATACGCTTTTTCTAACCGCTCTTTGTCGTTTTCCAGCCGCTTCAAATCATCCATCGCTTTTTCTTGTTGTTTTTTTAGCTTTTGAAGTTTTTCCATATTGCTCTCAAGTGTTGTCGTCTCCTGTTTCAACTGTTTGCCCTCATCGACAAGCTGACGATACATGAAAGCAGCCTGTTCCAAATCCATTGGTTCGGATGCTAAAGACGCTTGGACTTCTTCTATTTGCAATGCAGTTGTTTCCTGCTTAATCACGGCTTCCCGAAAAGCTTTCTCTTTTTCATCTAACGTTTGCTTTAAGTTTTCCAGCTCCTCTTTCGTTGTTTGAGTTGACCTCTCCTTTGCTTTATGCGGATGTTCGGTGCTCCCGCATACTGGGCACGCTTGTCCATCGTGCAGATGGCTGGCAAGAAGGCTGGCTTGATTGTTGAGCCAAGCACGTTCTAATTCATTATACTCGGCCTTTACCTTTTGGTAAGCAATTTTTTTTCGTTCGGCATCTTTTACAAAACGCATTTGTTCATTGCACAAATCAAGATAATGTTTGAGCGACTTCGCTTTTTCTCGCATATTGTGCAGCTTTATTTTTTTATCGGGTAAATCGGCTACAGCCGCATCAAGTTCATTGATCGTTTGCTTATTTTTTTCCATCGTTTCTGTTTGGGTAGCTATCTCCGCTTTTATATTTTGTAAGGTGCGATACAATCGGGTGAGATCCTCTTTTTGTTGAGCCAATTTCTGCTTTGTATGGTCAATGTTTTTTACCATTGGCATTAACTCGTGCAGTCGGTCTAATTTTTTGACAATAGCCTCACGTTCATCCGCTTTATTGGCTTCTTGATCATAAATGGACTGCGCTTTTACCAACTGCTTTTCAGCGTGTATTTTTGCTTTTTTAGCACTTTGCAAATCACGCCTTTTTTCCGCTTCCTCTGCGCGCCATTCCTCTGTTTGTTTTTCGTACATTTCTAAACTAGCCGCTTGTTCGGCGTAGTGTAACTGATCTTTTTTCTTCTCAAATAACGGCACTTGAGAATCTAATTCCTGCAAACGCGTTTCTTTCTCTTCTAGTTCACGAAAACGCTCATTCAATGCTTCTGCCTTATGCAACGCTTTTTGTTTTTCATCGTGTTTGGCATAGGCCTGTTCGTATTGTTTTTGATCTTGAGCTATTTGCTTGCGGTAAAACTGCTCTTCTTCATTCAGTCCGGCAATTATTTGTTTAATATTATAATAGTCTTTAGCGAGCACGTTGAAAAGAAGTGAGTCTTTCCGTTCTGGCAAGATTGAAGCGATGCTATGAATATGGTTGTCTCGTAACTGTTCAGCTTGATGAAATTCGCGCTCGCATGCTTCTTTTCTCTGGCGGATGCATTCATTCATCTGTTTATATTTTTCGGTTTTAAACAACCGTCGCAAAATCGTTTCTTTATTTTCCGTATCGGATGTCAGCAGCTTGCGAAACTCACCTTGGGGAAGCATGACAATCTGTTTGAATTGATCGTGTGTCAATCCGATCAACGCTTCGATTTTCCGGTTGATCGCCGACACGATTTGTCTATCCACGCATGGAATTTCTTCGCCATCAACAATCTCAAAAAATTCATACCGCTCCCCTGTTTTCGTCTTATTTCCTTGTTTGATATGACCTAATTGCCGAAACACACGATACGTGCGATTTTTTAACGCAAATTTCAGTTCAACCGATGTGTGGACATCATCATCGGCAAAATCACTGCGAAGCATATCGCCGCTCGCCCGATCCGATCCGCTGGCGCTACCATAAAGCGCAAAACAGATGGCATCAAAAATCGTCGTTTTGCCAGCACCGGTTTGACCGGAAATAACAAACAAGTTATGCTCTCCCAACTCATTAAAATCGATTGTTTCCGTCGTTTTGTACGGGCCAAATGCCGTCATTTTTAGTTGTAGCGGCTTCACGTATTCTCCCCTCCTTCAGCAGCGTAAATTTCTTGAGAGTGTATTTCACGTTCATCGTGTAAAAGTTCATCCAACACATCTTCGAAAATAGCTACCGTTTCTTCTGATGCTTCTTCGCCTTTGACCTCTTTGTAAAACGCTTTAAACAAATCGACATCACTGAGTGCGCTTCGATTGACCGTGTTTTCCCTTTTTGTTGTATGTGAAGAAGCCAAAGCATATTTCCGTTCCACATGCATTGCGTTCGGATATACCGAGCGCACTTTTTCCATAGGTGACAAAACAGGGGTCTCATCCAAAAGGCGAATAAAGACATAATCTTCATTTACAGGATGTGTCAGCAAATCATCCATCGTCGCTTCCACTGTGTATAAATCTCTTTTTGGTTTTAAGAGCCGTTTTTCTACCACCACATTACCGGATGCATCCATATCGACAATGAGAAACCCTTTTTTATGATGTTCTTCGGATATGGAATATTTTAGAGGTGATCCGGAATAACGAATCGTATCATTTGAAACACGGTGCGCCTGATGCAAGTGGCCTAACGCTGTATAATGAAAAGGCGCAAAATGTCGGCTATCCACATACTCTGCCCCGCCGATCGAAAGCGGGCGTTCTGAATCGCTAGTATTTTCCGCTTCTTTTCCGAACGGTGTTACAAACGCATGACCGACATAAACATGCCGTGCCGACGGATCCATACATTCTTGGATACGCGCTATGATCTGTCTTGTCGCATCATCATGGGTGCGAATATCATCCTCATCCAAAACTGTGCGGACGACGCTTGGCTCACAATACGGCACAAGATGAAAATGAACTTCACCGTGCTCATCCTGTAACACAACGGGATTTAAATCTTGCTGTAAATTTCCGACAATATGATATCCTCGTTCTTGCATTAGGCTGCTGCCAAAATCCAAACGGCTCGGGCTATCGTGATTGCCAGCGATGGCTAAAACCGGGACGTCCAAGTCCACTACAATTTTTTCCAACACCTCATCCAATAAGTGGACCGCATCTGTCGGTGGAACAGCTCGGTCATACAAATCCCCGGCTACCACAATAGCATCTGGATTTTCTTCTTCAACGGCTTGCAAAAACTGCTCTAATATATACGCTTGATCGTCTGTCATGTACACTCCTTGCACGAGTTTTCCTAAATGCCAATCAGCCGTATGAAAAAATTTCATCTTGTTTCACTCCTAGAACACATCGTGTGTCTCCTACGTGCCGAATATTACTTCGACTCTAGCGTTTCATATTTGTATTGTATGGTTTTTTTTATATAACCGCAACAAAGCATAATATAAAACTGCTCTATTATTCTATAGATTAGCATTAAACATGATTGTCTTATTAATGTTATCCAGGCAAAGGTTTTGACAGTTCGTATGCATATTGTAAAAACTGAATTTGACTGAACACCGACAAGCGATCAACCATTACAAAGACATACAACTTTGCTAAACATAGTTATTTTCTATTGCAATTTCCACATAACTTTCCTATAATAGTTTCTGCCATAGCTTTTAACGGGATGTAGCTCAGCTTGGTAGAGCACTAGCATGGGGTGCTAGGAGTCGCAGGTTCGAATCCTGTCATCCCGACTTCTTCAAATTCCTAAACCTTTATATAAGTTAGACTCATTTTATATCTGATAATTGATCTTATCTAAAACTGGCGACCAATCTCACTTTGATTATCCAGCCTTTTCGTTATAGTTTAAGTCTGATTTGATTTCTACTGTGAGATAACATCTCTATACTATCATCAAGTCACATTATTGTGCGGATAACATTCGTATTGACTCAGTTAATCGAGCCTCCTCAAAATGAATTCATCTCTATTTATTGCTTATTGACAACTCATTTATT
>DATGUP010000014.1:0-19635 GCA_035301265.1 Bacillota bacterium | reverse complement strand
ATATCGTCCTGCAAGGCAGCTATAAGAGAGATACCATTGAAGAAATGGTATATATTACGCCTGATGGCAGCAAGTATTTAAGCGAATATCCTTATTGGAAACAGCTGGACATGGAGAGAGGATTGCCGTTATTCCAGCGTCTCGAAAGTGAATACCGCGGGTTTATGCGGGAGAAAACCGAATTTTTGAACTTTTATGAAGACGATACATATCTTATTTATGCTGATATGTCATCTGCTCACCGTTCGGTGGAGCCCACAGATTTTACACTGGTTATCGATGTTCTGGATAAAGAAACGGATGAAGAAACATCTTTTGACTATCATCTTTCGGCCGTTGAGGACGATATCCATTTTATCATGGTGGAGGATGTGCAGCGAATTGACGACAATCTGAAAATTATGACGTCAAATGTTCATGATAATGGCGATCAGTCTATCCGTGTATATACTTTCGACATGGATGCAGAGACGCTTCTCGATGACGAAACGGTGATCACGGCGACTGAACCGGATGAAAACCATTCGATCGATTTTGTGAAGCTGCCTGGACCAGATGATTACCAGCCTGAGGAATATGCGGTTATCAGTCAAGTAGAGACGGAATACGTAGAAATGGACGATGGGATGTACATGGATGAAAAATTAAGCCGAGAACTGTTTGCCTACGATTTTGCAACAGGTGAGGTGGAGACGTTCGATCCGTCCGAAGAATGGGGCAAACAGCCTGATGTGGATTTGTTTGACGGCTCCCGTTTATATGTCACGGAAATGGAAGACCATACGCTGCATGTGAGCATTTATAATATCGCAGATGCGGCGACGGCTGATGCGTTCAAAGTGGATTTGCCAAAAGGGGCGTTGAACGATTCTGTTGCAGATGATTCAGAACGGATGGGTGTGCATGATGCGATGGGCGATTCTGTGGCTGATGACATCGCAGCAGATGATGGCATGGATGATGAAGCACAAAAGCCTAATATGACAATAAGTCATAACCGGCTGTTGATATACACACCGACTGTAAAGCCCGAGCAGCCAGCCTCACTCTTTGTAGTAGATACTGATACAGGGGATATCGTATACGAAGGGAATATTGTGGAAAAAGATTCGGCAAACGATGAAGATTACACATTATCATTGCACAATCTCACACTAGTTCAATAAAGCGATCCAATGCAAGCGTTAGGAGTGAACCATTATGAACAGCTGTGATTGAGTCAGGAATTGATATTTTAAACGCGATAATCGAGTTAGGAGTGAACCATTATGAACAGCTGTCTTGATGATCATATTGTTCGCCGGATGTCAGAAACAGTCGGAAACGATGGATTCACTTGATGAAGACATTGCTGAAGTGGACGTCTCAGAATCAAACAGTCCATACAAAATGAACGAATCGTTTTTCTTCACGGTGACGAATGATGACAACATCCGTGCGATAAAACAAGCGATCACAAATGCAGTTAAACAGGATGGCCCAAAGGCAGAAGACAGTGATTCAGATTATGATATATGGCGCGTTTATGAATTGACTGGCGATGAATCACCAACCCACATGCTGCGCCTATGGCTAGGGGATGAAGGAAAAGCGAGTCGGTGGAGCTATTTTGGCCATAATGATGTTTATGTTATACCGCCAGAGATGACAAGAGACTTGCGGCGGATCATCGGCAAAAACGAATAAGACACTAGAAAACCCGGGGCAATCCGGGCTTTCTTTTGCTTACTTGACGACATTTTCATATATCTTTTTTAATTTCTCTTGAAACAAATCCATATGCACAATCCGTGCTTCTCGGATAGATTCTTTTCCTTCAACGAATAATAAAAGAACCGGTACCGTAAAAATATGAAACCGCCCAGCTACTTTTTCAACTTCACTCGCATCCACGTGTCCCAGTTGGATCTCAGGAAAATCTCCCATCAACTGCTTTATTTGTGGCAACAGCCCATGGCATACGCTGCAGTGAGGTTTTGAGACAAAGAGTAACGCAAGGGGATGCTCTTGAATAAATGCATCAATGGCCTTAATAGAATGTAATGGTTCAAATTCGCGCATCCTTGTAACCTCCATTTCAAACGTCATCATACCATGAAGTAGTTTCGCTGCATAGAAAAGTGCCGTGAAGACAATAGGCTGTTCCTGCGAATCAATCGGCAGGTAAAGGATTCATCGGATCAAGACATGTGATGGCTATGAAATGCTTTAGTTCCACCGTCAGGCAAATGCCGGTTTCCATGAAGCCTGTGACCGGACGTTCAACCGGAAATAATTGCTGTATACTCTTGTAATCTCCTTCCATTGGAGGTGAAAAAATGCAATCGTCACTAACGGGAAGAAGCAGTTCAAGTGTTGCACAACAGCCTGATGTTTTATCCATGTGTTTAACTTTGAATACCGGTGATTCTACACATTCAAAACAGTGCTGGTTCTGTGTTGTGTTATGATATTTAACGATGCCTGTTCCTGTAAAGGGATCTGTGTCGTTCTTACGGTAAAGCATGAAAGGAATGGTTGTATAGCGAGGCTCGCGTTTGTGTGCCCGCAACTGGCGGATCGTTGCATTAGAACCTATAGAACACTCTTGTTCGTGCGTCTTCATTTGCACTTGATAAATGCGTTGAACAGTGCTACATACACAATGATGCTCCGTAGTGCAGGCTGGCTGCGCTTCGAATCCTTTTCGAAATGTTCCCATGCTCTCTCTCCTATACATAAGCGTTAAGTTGTTATAGTTTACTCAACATCGTTTCATTACGCTTGTTTTCTAGTCTATTTCTGTAAAAATGAATAGAGTGTCTTAAGACATCTGTGGAAAACCATTTAAAATAGGAGCAAGCCGCTTCTATCAACGCGGATTCGAAATACATATATAGCAATCAGTACAAGACTTGTAGCTGATTACCCATGAAGATGTCTCCACTCCGGAAAGCCGTGTTTGCACGGCTTTCTCCTTATCTGCACAATGCAAAACGATAAAATATGCGAATGTACAAGTACACGTATCTATGCAAACTACGTACGTATGACATATAAAGTAGTGTAAGGAGTTTTAGTAACCTATCTAATCTAAACGAACGTTGATAGGCAAAGGAGAACTTCTAAAAAACATTAAGGAGGAATTTTCGTTGGTTAAACGTGGAAGCTTTTATCATCATGATGCCCATCACCATCATGCACCGAAATATTGCAAACACAATTGTGAAGTGAATAAATGCGATATTTGCCGAGAACACGGTGATTTAGTTGAAAAAGTTGTTTGTTCTAAAAATGTCTTAACAACCGCCGAATTCACCATGCCTTTTGCCGTTGAAGCCGGTGCTCCAGGATCGCCCATTTACGATTTTATTGCCGGTCTTGGCTTGCCTGCCGGGCTCAATGTAGAGGTTGTTCCTAATTATGCGGGGGTTCAGCAAGAGGCAACGGCTTTAAACGATGCAGTGATGGTCTTTGGCAATATCCCAGCGACATTGAATGTCACAGCTAATGCACCACTTCCACCTGGATTGCCTCTCAATATCCCGATCCAGATTTTCTTCCAAGAAACGATGGAATGTCCAGGTGCATGCCCAAGCGATCAAGTGATCGTCAGAGAGCCGGTTATCGAAAAAACGTTGAACCAGCCATTGCTAGGAACAGGGCCAAACGGCGGACTTGTTGTCAATCTGCTCTTGTTTAAAGCTGTCATCCGGACTCATGTCACCCTCGTTCGCACCGGTATTGAAAGAGATGGTAAGTTCGTTGATTTAGAACACCGGCACTACGATCCAATAACGGTCCCTCGCACGATCAATACGCCATACAAAATCATGCCATTGACATCGGCTTTAACGCCACCTACCCCGCCTACACCACCTACGCCTCCGTTGCCATAACAAACGAGCAAGAGACACGCATCATGACTTCAATCACTAAAATCCTGACTTTTCAGAGTCAGGATTTTAATTTATTTTTTTCTCCAGTAGAGCCTTGTTGAAAAGAATGAGCTCATCGTGTGGACGGTATTCACGAGCCTTTTCGTTATGCTTAAACGCATTTGCAAAATCTTGCAAATTGTAATAGCAAATGGCTGATTGAAGATGAGGATACCACGTAGCGTAAGCAGGGTAGGTAAAACTCCATTTATTAGGGTTGTCTTTTTGATGTGTGGCAAGTTGATACCAAAATAAAGCTGTATGAAACAACCCTTTTTGTTGCAGATGCATGCCCATGCGGCAGCAGATTTCCGGACGCGGGTCTTTGGAAAAGGTGAATGCCTCCAGTAAGGAAGCTAATTCATGTTCATACTTTCCCAGTCTGCGCCAGCAATCCGCTCGGAAAATGCAGGCGTACATTTTATCTTCGGTCCATCCGCTTTCCATGTTGATGTTTTTCGAATACTGCTCGATCGCTGCTTTATCATAACCATGTTCGCGTAGCTCGTTGCCGTAGTAAAAATAATCTCGCGGTGTTAAAGAATCACCGTTGTTGATTTTTTGTTTATAAATAGCGAGGTTGCGTTCCGTTGCATGGCTGTTTTTGATATGGGTGATTGCGATGTCAGTATTGAGAATGTTTCCGGAAACATCTAAATAATTGTGGCAGTCACCTTTCCACACGAAATGACGGTTTCGTTTGACAAGCCGGTTTCTCCGGTATTTCAATGTTACATTTCCGTATTCATCAATACCAGCGTGATAGTACATGGAGACCGAATCGATAGCAGGATTCAATGTTTGCTTTAACATTTTTAGTTTTTCGCGGTCTTCTTCCAATAATACATCATCAGCATCAAGGTAAAAAATATAATCCATTGTGGCATGTTTGAACGATTCATTACGCGCATCTTTAAATTTGCCGGTCCATCTAAAGTGAAACACGCGATCAGTATATATTTTGGCGATTTTTGTTGTGTTGTCAGTAGATCCTGTGTCGATAATGTTGATTTCATCGACAATATCCTTAACAGAATTCAAGCATCTTTCCAGTACGTCCGCTTCATTTTTCACTATCATGCATAAACTAATCGTAACCACATGCGCCCTCCTGGCATATATTGTTGATATCATCGCTCATTCTTGAGAAAAAAGATACTCAAATCCATTGAGTATCTTCATCATTCCCGTTATAAAATTGACAAGTCAATTTTTATGGGCCGGTTGGTCCTGTCGGTCCCGGTGGCGTTGTATCGGTTGTGAATGCTAATAAAGCGACGTCATCTACGAGCACATTTGATGTGTAAAAACGACCTGCAAGTTTAGCGATTTCGACCTGGACCTGTGTAGCCGCGGCAGGAGCAACATCTGTTACAAGATAGATTTCCTTCCAACTTTCCAAAAGCACATTGGGAAGACTGCCGTCTATGATTATTGTGCTACCCCCAGTGCCAACTTCTATATTATCGCTGTTAAGATAAGAGACACGAATCGTAAGTGCTGGGCTTTGGAAAAAACCGTATTTGGCTAAAGATACAAGCAGCTGATAATTTTGCCCGGAATCTGTGATGGGAACGGTTTGAACGAGTGAGGATGGAGTAGAACCGGGGGAAATATTGGCTGAAAATTGTCCTGAATGGCTGTAGGATGCTGTTATATACGCATTATTGCCTATCCAACCGTCGAGTGAGCCTCTTTCAAAGCCACCGTTGATTAGCAAATTACTAACAGCCAAGAGTGATCCTCCTTTCAAAAAAGTCAGTTCAATTTTCTATCCTATTGAACTTACTATATGGTATGTATACGTGCGAATCTTGTTCAGGCAGACGATTTAATATAGACACACATTTCTATTAAAAAAAGATGAGGTGCAGCCAAACCTATAATAAACTTATAGGTTTGGCGCTGACAACTAAAGATTTGCTTTAATTGCATTGATCATATATTTTGCTCGCTGATCATTTGTGTGATGGTTGTGAATAAAAGTGTATCCATTTTTAGTAATTCGCTTCCGTTCGCTATCGTGATTTAAATAAAATTTGGCTTTTTCTTTTAAATTTCCAGTCGAACAGGCGATGTAATTTTTTTCATTGACAAATCCAAGGCTTTGAATATCTTTATTCGGCTCAGCTAGAAGTAGCGTATGGCAAGCGGGGGCCTCAAAGAACTTCATAACGGCTACTCCACCTGCTTGATTCCGACTTCCACAAGTGAAGAATAGTTTAGCACGATTCAGCTCTTGAGCATATTTTTCATTAACTAGTAAGTTGCTGGATTGTTCCACTCGATGGCCTGGATGAGGGTGGAAAACAAATCCGGGTTCATTTTTCATTTTGTTAAAAACGGCGTCTCTAAAAGCGTACCGGCCTTTAGGGGGAATTTTTGCTGGCAAGTTGAATGGCCCCTTTTTCTCCGGATTAATATAAACGAGCCCCATGAGCAAGGAATCGATATCTTTTTTCTGTTTCCAGTCTTTCATGATGGCTGGGTTGATCGCCCAAGGGAGCCAACGCAGTTTTTGTTTGTATTGAGGAAATACTTTTAGAAACGGGTGTTTTGTCGCGGAAAAAATAAGATCAATTTTGTTTTGCCTGAAATAGCGCTTGCGCTCTTCCGGCTTCCAATGTAGGTCAATGACAAAGCATCCTTTCAAGCAGTCGATATCGGCGAGGCCGTCAATCTTTGGTGCCAATCCATAATTCCAAGCAATGTCATAGTGGAAAATAAAATGCGGTCTGATTTTTAACCGTTTTAAAATATCCTTGATATGTCCGTCTTGATACCAATAATACACATCGGCATATTTTTCGAGAGACTGAATCATTTCGAACTTCGGTTTATGCTTAGCATACATCCAAAACGGCTTGATTAAAACGAGTATTTTTAACTTTTCAGTCATGCAAATCTACCACCTTTCCGATTTATGTATATAACGTGTCGTATTTTGTGAATGGACGGTTGTGAATAAGTAAAAAAGGGAGGTGTAGCTCCCTTCTATAGCGTCCATTTAGTGATGTTCTCGGGAAGTGCCGTTGCGGGAATGACGTCTTTTATATCCATTAAAACGCCCCGGTCTTTCAATAGCGTCGCTAGTCGTTTCCCATCGTAGGCATCATGGGGGACAGCCAAAATAACAATCTCCGCTTTTTTTAAATGATCGAATGGTTGGAGCATGGGGATTTGTTCACAAGTGACATGAGGATCGTGCACTTGGACCGTGAGATCGAGTTGTTTTAATCGGTCTACGATCTCGAGAGCTTTGGAATTCCGAGTGTCGGTGATGTTTTCTTTAAAAGCGACACCAAGGATGGTTATTCGCATCGTTTTCGGGTTGAATCCGCGAGAGACGATGAGTTTCAATAATGATTCGACGATATATTTAGGTATCTGTTCATTGATTTGGCGCGCTTTACGCAAAAGTGTTGGGTCGTATCCTTCCAGCGTTGATTTATGGATCAAGTGATAAGGATCCACCCCGATGCAATGGCCACCGACAAGACCGGGAGATAATGGGATAAAGTTCCATTTCGTATTAGCAGCTTCGAGTACTTCATGCGTATCAATGTTTAATTTGTCACAAATAAGCGATATTTCATTCATGAAGGCAATGTTCACATCGCGTTGCGTGTTTTCGATAATTTTTGCCGCTTCAGCTATCTTAATGGAAGATGTCTTAAAAAGAGGTGCGGTTACAACTCTATGATAGAGGTCATATACTTTTTCAAGCGCTTCCCCATTTTGTGCAGCAATGACTTTAGGCGTATTTTTGAACGCGTGTGCTTGATCACCTGGGTTGATGCGTTCGGGGGAATAGCCGACATAGAAGTCCACGCCAGCGATAAAGCCCGACTGTTTTTCCAATATGGGGATACAAGTTCCCTCAGTCGTTCCTGGAGAGACGGTTGATTCGAATACGATAATCGTCCCCTGTGCCATATTTGCACCGATCATTTTCGATGCCTGTTTTAGAAATGACAAATCGGGTTCGTTAGCAGAACCGATCGGTGTCGGAACCGCGACAATAATATGGGTGCATCTTTGTAAATGATCGGCATCGGTTGTGAATGTTATCGCGCGCGTTTTTAATTCGTCCGGTGAAAATTGTCCGGTAGGATCGATCTGCTGTTGGAGCTGTTTGATTTTATTTTCATCCACATCATAACCTATCACCCGATCGTTTTCGGCAAAGCTAACCGCAACAGGCAAACCGACATAGCCGAGCCCGACAACACCGATTCGCCTTTCTATGTCTATCATATACATGTTCCTTTCATAGAAAGCTCACTATTTTTATATGCAAGTTTGCAAGTGTTGTTCGGTTCATTGCATAAAAAAGGCGTTTATTTTTTAGCCGTTATATACGTGTGGATTTGCCGCAAGACGAGGGAGATGCCGTGCAGCGAAAGGGGAAACTGGAATAAGGTGTATTAAGAGATTCGTCAAACTACGTTAAAAGGAAGATGTCTATGATACCTATTAGCGATCCAAAACGGCAGTTGGCGAGCATACATGCTCATATATTAGATCGAATAGAAACCGTGCTTATGAGCGGTGATTATATATTAGGACCACATGTAATTGAATTGGAAAAAACCATTGCTACAAGATTCGGTGTGTCCGAAGCGGTTGCTGTTGCTAGTGGCACGGACGCTCTCGTGCTTGCACTTGAGGCTTTTGGAATCGGTCACGGAGATGAAGTGATCACAACACCGCTATCGTTTTTCGCCACGGCTGAAGCGATCACTCGGGTTGGGGCGACGCCGGTGTTTGCCGATGTAGATGAAACGACGTTCAACATTGATCCGCAAAAAGTAGAGCAGCAAATCACACCGCTTACTAAAGCAATCCTTCCTGTTCACTTGTTTGGCCAGCCTGTATCTATGGATGCAATCAAGCAAATAGCACACGAATCTAGTTTAGTCGTCATTGAAGATGCGTGTCAGGCTTTTGGAGCAACCTATCAAGGAAAGCCTGTCGGCGCGTTGGGAGATGCCGCTTGTTTTTCCTTTTTCCCAACAAAAAATCTTTCGACGATTGGCGACGGAGGAATCGTAACGACATCGAATCATGAAGTGGCAGCAAAGATAAGGCAATTGAGAGCTCACGGAAGCCAGCGGAAATACTTGCATAAAGAAGTCGGTTACAACAGCCGGCTAGATGAAGTGCATGCGGCTATTCTCATCGCTTGCCTCGAGCAACTTGACGATTGGAATGACCAGCGCCGAATTTTGGCAGACCGTTACCAACGTTATTTAGCCGATTTATCCTTTTTAAAATTGCCACAGTCTATTCGCGATGTGACGCATGTCTATCATTTGTTCAACGTGCAATCAAATGTGCGAAAAGCGGTGAAAAAACACTTAGCTCAACATGGTGTTAAAACTGGCATTTATTATCCACGACCGCTTCATTTGCAAGAAGCCTATCATGAATTAGGTTATCAAAAAGGTGACTTCCCCATCGCTGAATATTTATCAGAGACGTTGTTTGCTCTTCCGCTATTTCCATTTTTAACGTTTCAAGAGCAAAATCAAGTGATCACAGCGTTGCGATGTTTCGAGGAGGTGAATGGATGCTTCATATAGGATTGATCGGTTGTGGTCGTATTGCGGAAAAACATGTCCGAACGATCGCGCAGTTAGACCATGTGTCTTTAGCGGCATTGAGTGACATCCATCGGATCAATATGCAAGAGATAGAATCGCTTTATCAGAAAGCATCGGGCCGTCGCGTCTTAATACCGTGCTATGAAAATTATCGTGAACTACTGAAGGATCCTTCAATCGATATTGTCGTTATCGCTGTTTACTCTGGTATGCATGCTGCAATCGCCCAGGAAGCGATAAAGCAAAATAAGCACGTGATCATCGAAAAGCCGCTTGCACTGTCGTTGCAAGATGCTGAGACTATCATTCATTTGGCAGCGGTTTACAGAAAAAAGGCGCTAGTCTGTCACCAATTGCGCTACAGGCCACTTCTGCAAAAAGTAAAGGCGTTTTTAGACGCCGGTTATTTTGGGCCGCTTTTTTTCGGCATGGTGTCGTTGCGATTGAACCGCTCGCGAGATTATTATGAATCCTCGTGTTGGAAAGGAACATGGGAGAAAGATGGGGGGATGTTGCTGAACCAAGGCATTCATTTAGTTGATTTACTCGTCTGGCTCATGGGCGATGTGAAATCCGTCTATGGGGAAATGGCGACATATGTGGAAGGTAAAGCGACCGAAGATGTAGCGGCAGGGGTGGTCACGTTCAAAAATCATGCTAAAGGGTTGATTGAAGCGAATACGATTACCCAACCGGAAAACGTCGGCTACCAACTTGCTATTTTTGGACGAAACGGTACGGTTTGCATCGGGGGTAAAGCTTTTGACGAACTAAATCATTGTTATATCGATGATTTGCCTGATGCCAAAGATGAATTGCTGCAGATTGCTGGCCAGTCGACTGAACATGTTGCGATGTATGAAGATTTTTTACAAGCGATCCAGAGCGATCGGCCGTATTTAATGACTGCCAAGGAAGGAAAACGGGCGTTGGAGACGATTTTTGCTTTATATCGATCGGATAACATTCGAGAACCTGTCACATTGCCGTTGAGTGATTTTTCAACGTAGGTAGGATAAAACGTATGAAAAGGAGAATGCATATGATCGATCGGTCCGCACGTATCGGCAAAAACGTAAAAATCGGTGAATGTGTCGTGATAGAAAAAGACGCGATCATCGGGGACGATTCTGTCATCGGCCACCATGTTGTGATTAAACGGGGGACGGTTATCGGTAAAAACGTGACGATCGGTGATCATGTCATTTTAGGCAAAATGCCCATATCGAGTGTGAATATGGCGCGCAATCCAGATGAATGCTTAGCGCCATTGACAGTGGGGGCTGATGTAAATGTTAGCGCTGGCAGTGTTATTTATCGCGGATCAGCAATTATGGATCGTGTGTTTGTCGGTGATTTAGCGAGCATTAGGGAAAATGTTGCTGTTGAGTCGGAGAGCATAATCGGCAGAAATGTAATGATTGAACCTAACACGTATATTGGCAGACGAGTTACGATTCAGACAAGTTCGTATATTACGGCCGAAATGTTGATAGAAGATGGCGTTTTCATCGGCCCATGTGTGTCCACTTCGAACGATAAATATATGGGATCGACCAATGTCGATCTGCACGGCCCGATTCTTAAAGCCGGTGCCCGCATTGGCAATAACGCCTCTCTTCTTCCTAATATAACGGTTGGAGCAGGTGCAATTGTGGGAGCAGGTGCGGTTGTGACAAAAGATGTTCAAGAACAAGATATAGTCGTTGGCAATCCGGCTCGAGCGATGCGTAGTTAGATTAATGAAAAAGCCGGGTTCTATTAATGGCAGTTAATTTACTGTTTAAAACTGTCGCTGCCGGATAACCGGCAGCCTCTTACCAATATAGTTATTCCAATTGCGCTACGCGCTTTTCTAATTTTTCCATCATACGCAGCTGATCAATCAATCGTTTGATTAATTGCAATTCGGCTTGAGCTGTCATGACATGATCCTGTGCATGAATCATGAAAAAACTAGGAGTGGTTTGTTCGTCTTGGCTCTGAATTAACTCTGTCTGGTATTTATGCCCTGATAAAAATTCATTATGCGCTTCTTCCAACAACTTCTCAGCTGCAGAAAAATTATATTCTTCCGCTTCATCCAAAGCCTCATATGCGGCTCCGCGAGCATTTCCGCCATGCAGGATCAGTTTGGTCATAATATCTTCGTAGTTCACGGATTTAGCCCTCCTCAGCCATTTTTTCCTCATCAATAAGCTGCTTCTCATACTTTTTAAAGAAAGGATAATATATAATGGTGGCGATGACGACATTGACTATTTGCACAATACCGGCAAGCCACGACCCGCCTGTAGCAATAAATCCGCCGAAAAAGATCGGTACAGTAAAAGGTGGTTGTACGATGACTGGCGGGAGAATACCTGTTGCAAACAAAATATAGTTAACTGTGACAATAATAGTTGGACCTAGCACAAACGGGATGATCAGCATCGGATTCAACACAATCGGTACACCAAAAATAACCGGCTCATTAATATTGAAAAAAGATGGGATGATCGCGGTTTTACCGATTTGCCGGAGCTGGGCGGAAGCAGAAAATATCATGAAGATGACAAGCCCCAATGTCGCACCAGAACCGCCGACGTGTGTAAACATGTGAAAAAAAGGTTCGGTCACAATACCCGATGCATTTTCTCCCGCGCTAACGGCATCGGCGTTGTTGGCGAGCTGTGTCATCCAAAACGGATAAGCGACCGATGAGACAACGTTCATGCCATGAATACCCATCGACCATAACACAAGCATGAGCAGAATCATGCCAAGAGCTGCCCAGTAAGAGTTGGAGGCGGATACGAGCGGGCTGAACAAATCGAGAACGAGTTGCGGGATGGTTCGACCGGTATTGGCCCAAGCGATCCAGGCAAGTGCCCAGACGAGCGGTAGAATGAGCATAAACGGTACAAGCGCCCGAAACGTTCGCAATACATAAGGAGGTACGCCCGCAGGCATTTCAAAAGCGAATCCTTTGTTGATCAAGAACCGCATGAGCTCTGTTGTAATAATACTTAAGATGATGGCGACAAACAGTCCTTGCCCACCGAGGTATTGCAGCACTTCGCCAAAGGTGACTTCTTCAATGTCTACAACGGGAAAGGCCGTCATAAAAAAGGCAAGCATCGATAAAATTCCAGCCAACGCGGCATCCATGTCCTCTCGACTCGCCAAGCTGTAGCCGACTCCAAAAGCAACGGTAAGTGCCATGAGCCCAAAGGTGAGATTGAACGGAAAAAGCAGTTGGCCTTGGATCGGTGTCACGGCATTTTCCCAGGCGTTAATGACGCCCCAGTTAAGTGAAGTGGGCGGGTTGGCGATGATGAGAAAGATCGCTCCGGTAATGATGACCGGCAAGGCAAAGATAACAAAAGCATCGCGGATCGATTGTAAATATTTATTCTGAGCGATTTTTCCCAATGGTTCCATCAAGTGGTCTTCCAGCCATTGTGCAATGTTCATCAAAGATTCCTCCTACGTGTTATCAACCATGTTCAGAACTTGATCCAGCACTTTGTCCCCGTCCATCAATGCGAAGGCCCGCTGGTCGACAAGCTCGAGCGGAATATTATGTGCATCAGCAACTTTGGATACTTCTTTTTTCAAATGTCGGACTTGTGGCTCCAACAAAGCTACATTATATTGATCGGCTTTTTCTTTAAACTCCCCAGTCCCACCTGCATGAGCCTCAAGATCAATACCGCGGTTTTCTGCCGCCTCCTGTACTTTTTTGGCCAGCTGGCTCGATGTCGCTCCCCAACTGCAAAGAATAATGAGTTTGATCGGTTGCTCTGCCATATGGATCACTCCTGTTGTTTTTGTTTAAGAATATCTTTTGCCATCGCATCGATTTTTTTATAGTGCTTGAACAGCCAATAGGCAAACCAAGCAGCCGCATAAATGACCAGTGAAAAAGCTAAGCCGATGCCGAAGATGATGTATGCATACACGTGCTCAGTGATCACAGCATAGATGCCATAACCAGTCCAAATCAATGCGAAGGCGGTTGCGTACATGAAAAGAACTTTTTTCATGCCGAGCCTCCTTTTTCGGTAGTTTTTACTCGAAGCTTTTTATTATACATAGCGACGATTTAAAAAATATGACGAGTGTCCAATAACAAATCGTGTTATATAAAGGAAGTTGAACATGCTTAAAAATTAGGATCGGGGTAATAAATAAAGGATGAGGTGATAAATATGCTGGCGTATTTTTGGGGATTGCCTTTTTTCATACGGGTGGTTCTTGGGCTGGTCGTAGCAATTGTTCTTTTAATCATTCTTGTGCGTTTCCGAAATGGAAAAGGTTCTGCGAAGGATTCACTTACTATTTTGCGGGAAAAATTACAACGCGGTGAAATCAGTGAAGAGGACTATAAGCGGGCACGGAAAAAACGCGGGAAATAGGAAAGACGAAAGCTTAGTATGGAAATGGGTCTGCTTCTTCAAGCAGCCCAAGTCCAAAGAACGCATGCTTTTTATTTTCTTACGGCAAGCTTAACCGCGATATAAACGACAACACCCGTTAAAATGAAATGAATCAAATAGCCAAAATGCCATAGCCTCCCATCGTGCTACTGTGGGCCGTATCCACCCATCATCAGTGAACACCTCTTTCGATTTGTTTTCCTCTTCTATATTTTCCTATTTTCTCTTTATTAATCTTCGTTTAGCATCGGTTCATAAGCACATGCTTCGTATGGGCGGTTTATATCACTTGAAAGTGGCAAAGTATAATACTACCATGCTTTTACAGCTTTTTGTAATGAAAAAGATTGTTAGAATGAACCGATCGCTATAGCTAAAGACTTTAATCCCTTTGTATGATGACAGAACGTAGCAAACATGCTATTTTAAATATGTAATAAAAATCGTACATTTTATAGTGTCGGTGTATATATTGATAGTGGAAGAATATAACGAGGGGAAGACAAATAATGAAAAAAAGAAAAGTGGGGATTATTTTTGGTGGCCAATCGACTGAACATGAAGTGTCGCTACAGTCAGCAAAAAACATCGTCGATGCCATTGATAAGGATAAGTATGACGTCATGTTGATCGGGATAGACAAAGAAGGAAATTGGCATTTGAACGATCAATCGGCCTATTTACTCAATGCTGATAATCCACAGCTCATACAATTGAATAAATCGAATGAACATATTGCCATCGTTCCGGGCTCGTCTGATCATCAACTGATTCGTTCTGCAAATGCCGATACAATCGATCAGTTGGATGTTATTTTTCCAATCGTACACGGGACATCGGGCGAAGACGGTTCATTGCAAGGAATGCTGCGCATGGCCAATCTTCCGTTTGTCGGTCCGGGTGTGCTCTCTTCTGCAATTTGCATGGATAAAGATATTGCCAAAACACTCATGAAAGCATCCGGTCTCAATGTGGCAAAAAGCTTGACTTATACACGTAATCAACAAGACGCGATCGACTTTGCTAAATCAGCTGACGTTTTAGGTACGCCGATGTTTATCAAACCGGCCAATCAAGGGTCTTCAGTTGGCGTCAGCAAAGTTTCAACAAAAGAAGAATTTTCTGCTGCCGTTGATGAGGCCTTCCAATACGATCATAAAATTGTCATTGAAGAATGTCTTATCGGGCGAGAAATCGAATGTTCAGTATTGGGTAATGAAAGCCCAATCGCTTCTCTACCCGGAGAAATCTTACCGCAAACTGAATTTTACTCGTATGAGTCAAAATACATTGATGAAAAAGGAGCAGAATTAGCGATTCCGGCAGATTTGCCGAGTGATGTTGTTAAACAGATTCAAGAAACAGCGATTAAAGCATTTGAAACATTGCAGTGCGAGGGACTCGCACGGGTTGACTTTTTCCTGTTGGAAAATGGGGACATTGTTGTTAATGAGGTCAACACGCTTCCAGGTTTTACAAAAATCAGCATGTATCCGAAGCTGTGGGAAGCAAGCGGTATACCATATACGGAATTGATCAATCGCTTGATTGAGCTTGCTATCGAGCGTCATGAACAAGATAGGCAACTGAAAAGTACGGTATGGGTGGATTGAATCCGGCGATGAAATCAAGACTCGATGTATCATCATAGATATGTCGCGTCTTGATTATTTTTTAAGCGAAAATGACCTTAGCGCTTGACATGTGAAAAAAATCACGTAATAATACAAGCAAGTTAAATTTCTCACAAAAATTTATACTGCATTTTTTGTGAATAATTTCACATAGGAGGCTAAAAATGAAAGCGTTTTTAAAGAAAAAGGGAGTATCTCTGTCGGTCAAAAAATATGTGATTACTGCGTTAAGTTACATGGCGCTAGGGTTGTTTTCATCATTGATCATCGGGCTGATTATTAAAACGATTGGTGAACAGATTCCAGGTTTTTCGTTTTTTGTTGAAATGGGCGAATTTGCAATGGAAACGAAAGTGATGGGCGGTGCTATAGGGGTGGCGATTGCTTACGGGCTGAATGCACCGTCACTTGTGCTGTTTTCCGCATTGTTCGCCGGCGCATTCGGTGCGGAATTGGGTGGTCCAACCGGTAGTTATGTAGCATCGGTCTTGGCTGGTGAATGCGGCAAAATCGTCTATCAAACAACTCGCGTAGACATTTTAGTGACACCGTTTATGACGATCTTGGTTGGCTTTTTGACAGGAAAGTTCATCGGGCCACCGATCGATGCATTGATGACTTGGTTTGGAGAATTGATCAATTGGGCGACGACGCAACAACCTTTCATCATGGGCATTCTAGTGGCTGTGTTAATGGGCTGGGCACTAACGGCGCCGATTTCGAGTGCGGCGATTGCCTTTATGCTATCGATTGACGGACTTGCAGCAGGTGCTGCGGCTGTTGGTTGTTCGGCACAAATGATCGGATTTGCTGTTGCGAGTTATCGCGATAATGGTTTAGGTGGTTTTTTAGCCCAAGGTCTCGGTACGTCAATGTTACAGATCGCTAATATTATAAAAAATCCGCTGATTCTTATCCCACCTACAGTCGCAGGTGCGATGCTGGCGCCAATCGCCACAGTGTGGTTGCAATTAGAAAATAACTCAGCAGGTGCGGGCATGGGAACAAGTGGTTTAGTCGGTCAAATCATGACGTTTGAAACAATGGGGTTTTCGTGGCGCGTTTTTTGGAGCATCTTATTGTTGCATGTCATTGCCCCAGCTATAATAAGTTTAATCGTTACGGCAGCGTTTAGAAAAAATAACTGGATTAAATCTGGTGATATGAAAATTGTCTATGAATAAGGTGTATTTCAGAACGCTATGGCATCATCATGAAATTTATATTATGATGAATATAAGAATGTTCTTCTAGAATGGAGGGGTCTCTGAATGGATCAGTTTATGAAACGCGCGGTCCAATTAGCAGCTGACAATGTGAAAGAAGGTGGGCAGCCATTCGGAGCTGTACTCGTTAAAGACGGAGAAATCGTGGCTGAAGGTGTTAATGAAATTCATATAAAATATGATGTTAGCGGACATGCAGAATTACTTGCTATTCGCCGGGCGCAGGAGAAGCTTCAGACCAATGATTTGTCCGGCCATGTGATGTATGCAAGCGGTGAGCCGTGTCCGATGTGTTTAACCGCTATGTTTTATGCCGGCATTACTGAAGGATACTACTGTGCTTCTGTCGAAGAAACGGCCGATGCAGGTCTCGATGCATCGACTATTCTATATGAAGATTTTACGAAAGCACGTGAAGAGCGGACAGTAAAAATGAAACATATGCCACTGGAAAAAGACCAGAAAAACCCGATGCAAATGTGGAAGGAACGGTCATAAAAAAAGATGGTCATCGTACTTTTTGCCAAACGGGATTGATGCTAAAACACAGGGATAGACCTGTGTTTTTTGTTTGCGAGTAGTTTTGAATAAAAGGGCTTTATGTTGACAACTAAAAAGAGTGAGCCGGTGATTGTGCGTACATCCCTTGAGGCAAAAGAAAGAGACAATCCAGCAATCTGTCAATCAATCGTATGTTGTATGGAGATCAAAGGCAAAAACGTCACAGGAGGTAGCTCATCATGGATAATTGGCTTCAAAAAGCACTCCACAAAGCCAATGATCATTCGACTTTGCACGAAATAAGACGCGTATACGGCGGATCCATTAATAAGACTTTTTTTGTAGAAACTGAAACAGGCCAATATTTTATCAAACATCATATGAATGCACCGGAGCGGTTTTTTGTTTCAGAAGCTGAGGGACTGGAACTTATTCGCCAAACAAACACGGTCGCGGTACCAGAAGTATACGCTGTTTCTGATGCGAAAAATGCCGCTTTTCTCGTTATGGAATGGGTTGAAGGGCGAAAGATGGCGGATACGGAAAAGAAGTTGGGTGAGCGCATCGCCGGGTTACACAAACATATCGGCAACAAGCACGGATTTTTCGAAGCATCGTTTATCGGCGCCCTACCGCAACCGAACGGGCTCTTTTCAAGTTGGCTAGAATATTACCGCGACCGCCGGTTAGGCGCGCAGCTTCAACAAGGCATTGATCGTCATCGGATAACCGGTAAACGCCGCCGACAAATGGAAACATTGCTCGTACGATTAGGAGAGTGGATTCCGGAGAAAGTTGAGCCATCTTGTTTGCACGGGGATTTATGGGGTGGTAACTGGCTTGTCGGGCCTGGCGGTGAACCATACGTTATCGACCCGTCGGTTTTGTATGGAGACAGGCATTTCGAGCTGGCCTTTACGGAATTGTTTGGCGGATTTTCGCAAACATTTTACGACGCTTATAAGGAAAGATTTCCACTTGATGACAATTATGCCGACATGAAACCATTGTATCAACTTTATTATTTACTCGTGCACTTAAATCTATTTGGTGAAAGCTATGGGGCGCACGTGGATGCGATTTTAAAGCGGTATGTGGGAGAGGGATAAGATGACAGGAATATATCATGCTTTGTCAGATACACATAGTCAAGGCTTACCAAAGCGTTAAATGGAAAATCCCACCACACATGTGTGCTATGTCACAACCTTCGTATACCGAAGTATTGTATAATAGGTGTCGGTATCATCTTCATGTTCGGAGGCAAGAAGCATGTCTTTTTACGATATTCTCGTGTTTATTCATATATTTTCTGCTATTCTCGGCCTGGGTCCGGGCTTTGTAATGATTTATATTGTGACAAAAGCCAAAACGATGACTGAATTACGGCACGCATACGTCATTCGCAATCGCATCCATGTTTTTGTGATGGTCGGTGGAACATTATTGGTCGTAACCGGGCTGTGGATGGGATTTTTAAACACGCATCTTTTCACACAGGGCTGGTATATTATAAGTCTTATTTTGTTTTTAATAGCACTTTTAGCGGGCCCAACAGTTTTAGCACCTAAGGCTAAGCCGATCAAAGCTCTTTTGCAGGAACATCAGGGCGAGAAAATCCCAGATGAATATTATCGGCTTGCTAAACAGTTATTTTTCTATGAACGGCTTACAAACGTCGTCTTTTTGATCATCATTGCTTTAATGATTACGAAGCCGTTTTGAGACAAAACAAAACGTATATAAATAAAAAAGTAGTTCAGCTCAAAAACTGGACTACTTTTTCTTTCAGACTGTTGCTTTTTGTCGGCGCGATCTTTCTCAGTGTCTTTAGTGGTATTTGAATGTAAAACAAAAAGGCTGCTTTGTTCTAATTTATTTTTATTGCTATTCCGATATTGTCAAGATTGATACATTGTTCAATACAGTTTGTTTGATATCGTTTCAGCTACTTGCTCCTTTATTTTCTTCGCTTTTTTATGATTTTTCATCGTTATACCTGTGCATAAAAGATCAATCACAAACAGCTGGGAAATTTTTGATACGAGTGAACCGCTATCCAATGGATTTTCTTTGGCCGACGTAAGTAGGATATGATCGGCATAACTTGTTAAAGGAGATGCCGTATAATTGGTGATAGCGACAATGGTGGCGCCATTTTTTTTTCCATTTTTAACTGCATCAACAACGTCTTTAGTACTACCGGTTAGACTGATCGCAACAATAACGGTTTCTTTATTGACAGAATTGGAACGAATCATTTGATTGTGTGAATCGGTAATGGTTTCAATACTTATGCCGATGCGCATTAATCGGTTTTGCATATCTAA
>DATGUP010000013.1:0-86482 GCA_035301265.1 Bacillota bacterium | reverse complement strand
TGGAGGATTAAAATGAAAAAAGTCATCACATATGGAACGTTTGATCTGTTGCACATTGGCCATATCAACATTTTGCGACGTGCGCGCGAATACGGCGATTATTTGATCGTCGCCATTTCTACTGACGAATTCAATGCGATCAAAGGAAAAAAAGCATATTATACGTTTGAACAACGCAAAGCGATTCTGGAAGCGATCCGCTATGTTGATGAAGTGATTCCCGAGCACAATTGGGAACAAAAAATAAACGATATTAAAAAACATGATGTAGACGTGTTTGTGATGGGAGACGACTGGGAAGGAAAATTCGACTTTCTCAAACCGTATTGTGAAGTCGTTTACTTGCCGCGTACAGTCGGCATCTCAACGACGAAAATCAAAAACGATTTGAATCAAGCAAAAAATGGTTAGGGAAATCGCCATCACGTTCTACTTGTTTGTTTTTCGAGTTCTGTTTTCACTATGCCAACTGTTTCCCCAAAAAAAGAAAACAACTTGCGTCGCTTCGTTTGGGGATAATATTTTTTATACGGTAAACGCGCTCGAAAAACAATTCGACGATTATGAGATCGTGATTCTTAAAACCTCCCATTGCAAACTGAATTTTTCTGAATCAGGAAAACGCACGGTTTTAATCTTTGAAATCAAAAAGATTGATCACTGGATACGTTCGATCTATCATTTAGCTACATCCGAGAAAGTCTTTGTCGACAACTATTACGGCTTTTTAGCCGCCGCCCCGTTTAAAGCAAATGTACAATGCATTCAGCTATGGCATGCTGCTGGAGCTATTAAGAAATTCGGATGGCAAGATCCGTTGATTCTAAATCGTTCCCCACGGGCACATAAACGTTTTCAAAACGTTTATCAACGGTTCGATAAAGTAGTCGTCGGCTCAGAGCATATGGCGAATATTTTCAAAGCAAGTTTTGGTCTGACTGACAAAAATATATTGCGAACCGGAATACCGCGAACAGATTTTTTGTTCGATCACGCAGCTATGAATGAAGTAAAACAGTCGTTCGCCGACACGTTTCCAGTTATCAAAGAGAAAAAAGTCATTTTATACGCCCCGACGTATCGGGATCATGCGCTCGACATGGCTGATTTAGCATTGGATTTAGACAAGATGTATCGCAAGCTCAAACACAGCTATGTCCTATTTTTGAGGCTACATCCCGCGGTCAATGAAACCTTTGAAAACAAGTTTCCAGGTTTTGTGTTTAATGTATCCAATTATCATAACGTCAACCATTTGTTAGTCATCGCCGATCTTTTGCTTACCGATTATTCATCCATTCCATTTGAATTTGCTTTGTTGCATAAGCCGATGGTGTTTTTTGCCTATGATTTAGAAACGTATGCAGATGAAAAAGGATTTTGGTACGATTATGAAGACCTCGTTCCCGGACCCATTGTCAAAACAACTCAGGAGCTGATCGATGTTGTTCGTAATAACGCTTTTGATATGGAACGCATTAAGGCATTTGCGCGCGAATGGAATCAGTATTCTAACGGAAACGCGAGTAAGCAATTGATCGAGGCGGTGTTTATGGCGGATAAACAGCATACAAAAGCGCGCTGAACCTAGAAGAAATGTACATCTTCTAGGTTTTAGTTATTATGGGCGCTGCACTTGCCTTTTGGCTGTTCGGCTGTCGAATGAGCTTTCCGGTGGATTTTTCACATTGGTGATGCGTTTTCCGTCAAATGCATCTGTATAAAATTAGCCAGGTAGTTTTTTTTGGTTTTTTGCATGTGACTATGCGATACTTACCATGAATTTGCATCATTTGTTTTCAGCCACATAAACTAAAGACACATACTCACCCGGAGGTCAAAAACATGAAAAAAGTCATCACATATGGCACATATGACATTTTGCATACAGGGCATATCAATTTATTACGCCGCGCCAAAAAATACGGTGATTATTTAATCGTAGGAATTTCTACAGACGCGTTCAACGCCAAGAAGGGAAAACAAGCTTACTACACGTTTGAGCAACGAAAAGCGATCTTAGAAGCGATCCGTTATGTCGATGAAGTCATCCCTGAGGAAACATGGGAGCAAAAAATCGCCGATGTGCAAAAATATCAAATTGATGTTTTTGTTATGGGCGATGATTGGAAAGGTCGCTTTGACTTCTTAAAACCATACTGTGACATCGTTTATCTTCCGCGTACAATCGGAATATCGACGACAAAGATTAAAAAAGATCTCATGCGAAAGCGCAACGGGGGGTAATGCTTATGCCTTTACATCACGCCTCATCAATAAAGTCCTCAATAAGTTGAAACATACGTTTTTTATTGGAACGAAACGGCTTCGGCTTGAATGTATCGATTTTGCGGATCGCATCTTCCAACGCCTCACCGTCGTACCAGCTTAACACGTAGCCTTCTTTCGCAAACTCGGTAGCTAACTCGAGCTGATGATCGTCATTATGCTCGCCATACAGTTTCAAACGAGGGGCGGCAATCACCTTCTTCCCTTTCCGCAACCCTGTTATGACCGAACCCGTTCCCGCATGTGTAATGATAAAACGCGCTCGATCATATAAATCGTGCATTTCATCGTAGGAGACGAACGGTCTTAAAGTCAATGAATCACTAGCGTATTTCGTATGGCCGTGCTGGACGATAACATCTTCTTGGATAACGTTTTTTTCTTTACACCGCTCCACTTCTTGGACAAGCCGTGTAAACGGCAATTCATGGGTGCCGAGAACAACGAGTATCAATAGATCGACCCCCCGTAACGAGCGTTCGGGTAAACTTTTTTCATCGACTCCCACTGAACGATGAACAAATCGGCAATCGGATAGACGAGTTTGCCGGATAATGTAGGTGTTTTGGCTTTGGCAAAACTTTCAATGAAAATCACTTTTTTGCGGAAGAGCTTGGCAATATAACACATCGGCACCGCCGTATGCGCACCGGTTGTGATGATGACATCCGGACGTTTTTTCAAGAAAATAACCAATGTCTTCAAAATATTGAACGAAAATTTAAATAAATAGCGAATCGGATAATTTCGGGCACCATAGACGAGCAATGACAGCGGATATTTATTCTGCAGTTCCTTTGTAATGGTCGATTTTTCAGTGACAATATGATAATGGTAATTTTTAAAAAGGGGCTCCAGCTGCAATAACTGTGTCAAATGACCGCCCACCGAGGAAATGAGCAGGACTCTTTTCTGTTCCATCTCTTGTTGCTCCTATTCGTGATATAGTTTCGTAAGCTGATCGACAATCCTTTCTTGATCAAACTCACGCGCTCGTTTCTCCCCTCGTTGAAGCATATCTTTTTGCAAATGCTTATCGTTGATAACCCTCTCCAATCCCCAGCGTAGAGATGTTTTTTGTTTCGGTTTGACGGCTAACCCAGCACCATCTTGTAACAAATAACGTAAACCGCCAACATGCGTACCGACAACGGGGGTATGGCACGCCATCGCTTCCAATGCGACAAGGCCGAACCCTTCTGTATGTGACGGAATGACAAGCACATCTGCTGCATTCATCCATAAGGCTATCGCTTGTTGGTTCATTGATGAGTGTATCTGGATGCCGCGAACATTTTCTTGGTGAATCATCGTCATGAGCCGTTGGGCAAAATGCGGTTCTTTCGCTTCGCCGATTAAATAAAGCGCTATATCCGGGTATATGTTTTTTAAGTCTTTGAACGCCGCTACTAATTCGATAAGCCCCTTTGCTTCGAGCAAATTGCCGACATACAGTATCACCTTCGCAGTTAGATCAACGTTTAGCGTTTGCCGTGCGCTCCGTTTGTCCATCGGTTTAAAGATGGTTCGATCCACTCCCATATTGAGCAAGGTGATCTTTTCCTTTGGCACGTTGAAATTCGTGATCATATCGCTTCGCAGTTTTTCGCCGACAGCGACGATATGGTCGACTTCATGCAGCGTTTTTTTCGTCGCTTTAAAAAAGAAAGCGCCTTTTCGAGCCATTTTGTTCAAGTCGCCCCCGTGGGCGGTGACGATGATACGTTGCCGAAATACTTTCTTAAATAGACGCGCCGCCCATCCGCTCGGAAATACATAATGCGCATGAATCAGGTCATAAGTTTTTCCCTTAGTTAAAAAAATGAAAAAGAGCTTGGCGAACCATACGACATATTTTTTCACAATCATCCAATGATTCATCCGCGGATCACGAACGGCTGCCACATCAATTTGATAGCCTCGTTTTTCTAATGCTTGAACGTGATTGCGGATGAAAATGCCAAACGATGGATGCCTTCTGCTCGGATACATCGTACTGATTACTAGTATTTTTTCCATTTTCTCCGTCCCCTATACGTCATTATGTCGATTTCTGTCTTTTTTCGCTTAAGACGAGTAAGTGGCTGAGCAAGGCAGCAAGATAAATGCTAGCTGCTGGAGCTGATACCACGTGCCCTGCAACAAAAGCAGTGCCGAATCCAAGACCAACGGCAAGGCCTGTAAAAAGCAACGGCTGATCCACTGCTGTCAAACGTGTATAGATGATGTTAGCGATGATCCGGTACCCTATATAAAGAACAGGTAACAACAAAATGATGATGCCGATCAAACCAAAATTAAAAAACAAGTCAATAGCATCCATTTCCACCAATTTTGGCTCATCGACAAAGTTGCCACCATAGCCCATGCCAAACATCTTTTGTATGAAGGGAGCGCGTCGATATTGCTCATTGAGCTGTTCTAAAAACGCGCGTCTTCCACTTAACAGTTGCGGCTTTGTTTTAATGACATCGTCTTGTTCGACCTCACCCGTTGATTCATCTTCATGTGGGATTAACAATACATTTAAATTGTTGCCAATCGGTGTCTCTGGCATAACGAGAATCGTGATTATGAATAACAAACTGACGAGCGTTAGATCGAACCGATTTTTCTTATTGCGCATAGCGTTGATGCTTGATGCGAAAACAGCTGTAACCAAACTTATGAGCACAGCGCCAAAACTCACTTTTGTGCCGATCGTTAACATCGACCAAATAACGATTCCTACCAATGGGAGGATGATGCATTTTTTCGCTAGCGAATTCACTGTAAGTAACGACAGAACGATGATCGGAAAACCCATAGCCATAATCGCGCTCAATTCATTACCAGAAAAAAACCAACCGGAGTGACCTGCCTTCGCAAGCGCCCCATACGTTCTATTTCCCGAATCTGTTAATGTCGCCAGCAGCATGATAGCGCTGATAAAACCAATATTGATCGGTATAAAACGAAGGATGGATGTCTGTTCATTTCTCTGTCGGCAAAACGACAGCGTGACCAATGCATAGACGATGACCATTTCAGGAAAAAAGGCTGTCTTAATCGTATATGTCAACTCAGTTTGACTATGGAATGGAGCTTTCACCCAGACATTGATCGATAAGTGGAGAACGATAAAAACGATGAGTACGATAAAATAGAGAAGTGTTTTTTTCTTCTTCGCTTTGGGATGTAAAACAATGTATACGGCACCAAGTCCCATAGCCAATAACCGAAACAAATCCGAAATCAAAAGATCGAAGTAAGCGGATATATCTAATACCGGTTGAAGCAAGATGAAATAGACAAATAAATGTTCGATTCGTTTGGCCGGCTCACTCCGCATATATAATGAGGGATTCATAATCGTCTTTCCTTTGAGATTTTAACAACCATCATAAGTATCGCCGGAAAGCCGCTTAAATATAATCCCTAGAATCATTTTACTGACATGGGTGCATGTTATCATTGATACGATGTGGGTTCACAGATTATGTATTTGACATAAAAGAGAATGCCGCCTTCTGTGGCACTCCCTTTTCTATCATTTGTTTCTCCCTCATTCTGGATACAGTGGCATGCGTTCAGCCAACGCTAAACCGCTCCCAATCGCTCCTATTTGATTTCCGACTTCAATAGCCGTAAAATAATATACTCAGGGTGATAGATCACAACATGAAAAGCGGGGTACTTCTATGATGAGTAAGCATAAACAACCGAAAGCAGTGATTGTTATCTTCGGAGCAACCGGAGATTTAGCACGACGCAAACTTTTTCCTTCGATATATCGACTGTATCGAAATGGTAAAATCGGTGAAAATTTTGCTGTCGTTGGTGTAGCCCGACGCCCGTGGACCAATGACACGTTTCGAAATAACGTTCGGAAATCCATCCAGGAGGCACTTGATCTAGACGATGGTTTAGATAAATTTGTTTCCCACTTCTACTACCAATCCAGCAATGTCGCTGATGCTGCATCGTATGTCGAGTTGGACAAGCTGTTGCGCCGACTCGAAACAACATACAACACCGATGGTAATCGCATGTTTTACTTGGCGATGGCACCGGAATTTTTCGGAATGATCGCCAACAACTTGAAGGATAACGGTCTGAAAGAAGGCGGCGGATGGACGCGGCTTGTCATTGAAAAACCATTCGGTCACGATTTGAAATCCGCACAGAAATTGAACAACGACATCCGCGCCGCCTTTGACGAAGAGCAGATTTATCGGATCGACCATTACTTAGGAAAAGAAATGGTGCAAAACATTGAAGTGATCCGCTTTGCCAATGGTATTTTCGAACATTTGTGGAACAACCGGTTTATCGCCAATATCCAAATTACTTCTAGTGAAACGATTGGCGTCGAAGAGCGTGCGCAATATTATGATGAATCGGGAGCCATCCGCGACATGGTGCAAAACCATATGCTACAAATGGTATCGCTTCTAGCGATGGAGCCGCCGATCAAGCTGTCACCGGAAGATATCCGTTCGGAGAAAGTGAAAGTGCTGCGCGCGCTCAGACCGATTGCCAAAGACGAGGTCGATGACTATTTTGTACGCGGACAATACGGACCAGGGGTGATCAATGGAAACGAGGTCAGCGGGTACCGCGATGATTTGGGACAGACATCCAACACGGAAACGTTTGTCGCCGGCAAGCTCATGATCGACACGTATCGTTGGGCAGGCGTGCCGTTTTACATCCGCACAGGGAAACGGATGAAGGAAAAATCAACCAAAATTGTCGTCGAATTTAAAGATATACCGATGAATTTATATTACGCCAATCGAAGCGATAAACACCCGAATCTTCTTGTCATCAGCATCTATCCGGATGAAGGTGTCATGCTTTATTTGAATGCGAAAAAAGCAGGTGCCGGCCCAGTAGCCGAGCCTGTTAAGCTCTCCTACAGCAACAACGGGGCGAGCGGTATCAATACACCCGAAGCGTATGAAAAATTACTGCATGACTGCCTTCTCGGGGATATGACCAATTTCACCCATTGGGATGAAGTGGCGCTGTCATGGAAATTCATCGATGCGATCTCCGGCACATGGGCTGACAAAAAGGCCGCTTTCCCGAATTATCCCGCCGGATCGATGGGACCTGAGGCAGCGGACAAATTGCTGGAAAACGACGGATTCCACTGGTGGCCGGTGACAAGCGATGATAAAAATTAACGAATGGCTGCGGTTTGGGATAATTCATCCCAAACCGCTCTGATTTAGCAAGTCGACCGGCAATGTTATCAGCCATCATTTAACTATACAAAGGAGTGATTATAAATGAAACTATACGATGTATCCGCACCCATTTACGAAGGGATGCCCGTCTACAAAAATAAAGAAGAGAAACAGCCTAAGATTAATACCGTGACAAACGGCCATGTCACCGAATCGCGCATTTCGATGGATCTGCACACGGGAACGCATGTCGATTCACCGCTGCATATGATTAATGACGGCAAAACAATGGAGACCATTCGGATGGAGGATTTAGTCGGACAGGTGAAAGTGTTCGATATGACGCATTTAGAGGATCGGATTACCAAACAAGATATAGAAGGGTTGGACATTCAAAGCGACGATTTCATCATTTTCAAAACAAAAAATTCCTTCGACGATGCGTTTGATTTTAACTTCGTTTTTGTTGCAGAAGATGCAGCATCGCATTTAGCTGAAATCGGAATCAAAGGCGTTGGCATCGATTCGCTTGGTATCGAACGGAGTCAGCCGGAACACCCGACACACCGAACATTGTTCCAGCACGATGTCATCATTATGGAAGGGTTGCGATTAAAAGATGTTTCGGAGGGCGACTATTTCATGGTAGCTGCTCCGCTTAGAATTAAAGGGACAGACGCCTCACCAGCACGGGTGCTATTATTTGAAGGCGTGCGGATTGAATAAAAGACGAAAAGAGGCTGGTAATAAACGGTGTTCAGCTGTAAACAAGCTGGACACCGTTTATTTATGAGTGACGTTAATCCGTAACGATCTGCTTACAGTAATCTTTAGACACGTTCAATTCCCGCAGTAGGCAAATATCTTCTGTTTCGATCAACATACATCATTTTAAACAACAAAACCGGGGTACGCTTATGTATATATACTTCAATTGGTTTTACCTATCGATTTAAAAGTAAAACGGTATTAACGAGCATGAACAAAAAACAGATTGGATCAAAAATATTTCAATGATCCAATCTGTTTTTACTCAACCTCTCATTTAACTCTATTTCTCCAACCATTCGGTATGGAAAATGCCTTCTTTATCAACACGCTGATACGTATGCGCGCCGAAATAGTCGCGCTGCGCTTGAAGTAAATTAGCTGGCAGCCGTTCCGAACGGTAGCTATCGTAATAAGCGAGCGCAGCGGAAAAACCTGGGACCGGAATACCGTTTTCCACAGCAAGGCTAATAACCTTGCGAAGCGCTGCTTGATATTTTTCCGTGATCGCTTGGAAATACGGATCGAGCAGCAAATTGGTGAGTTTTGGATCGCGATCATAAGCGTCTTTAATTTTTTGCAAAAAGGCCGCACGAATAATGCAACCGCCGCGGAAAATCATCGCGATCGCACCGTAGTCGAGATTCCAGTCATATTTATCCGATGCCGCGCGCATCTGCGCAAACCCTTGCGCATACGAACAAATTTTGCTCATATACAGCGCTTGACGAACAGCTTCGATCAGTTCGGCTTTGTCACCTTCTACCCGTTTCACTTCGGGACCGGAGAGGATTTGACTTGCTTTGACGCGCTCATCTTTCATCGCCGAGATAAAGCGTGCGAAAACCGATTCGGTGATGATCGGTAGCGGAACACCTAAATCAAGAGCGCTTTCGCTTGTCCATTTACCGGTTCCTTTTTGGCCAGCGGTATCGAGAATGACATCGACGAGCGGTTTTCCTGTTTCCTCATCAACTTTGGCAAAAATATCGGCCGTAATCTCGATTAAATAGCTGTCCAGTTCACCCTTATTCCACTCAGTAAACACATCGTGCAATTTCTGCGCATCCAGACCGAGAATGTGTTTCATGATGGCATACGCTTCGCCGATGAGCTGCATATCACCGTATTCGATGCCATTGTGCACCATTTTAACGTAGTGCCCTGCTCCATCTGGGCCGATGTAGGTTGTGCACGGCTCACCATCAACTTTAGCCGCGATCGCCTCTAAAATAGGGCGCACGCGTTCATGCGCTTCTTTTTGACCACCGGGCATGATCGATGGCCCTTTTAAAGCCCCTTCTTCCCCACCGGAGACTCCGGTGCCGATAAAATGAATGCCGTGTTTTTCCAACTCCTGGTTACGGCGTTGCGTATCTTGGAAAAAGGTATTGCCCCCATCGATTAAAATATCGCCGCGTTCCAAATGCGGCAGCAGAGCTTCGATTGTAGCATCGGTGGCACGACCGGCTTTCACCATAAGCAAAATTTTGCGCGGTTTTTCCAATGAATGGACAAATTCTTCGATACTGTATGTACCGACAATGTTTTTATCTCTCGCCTCCTCATTCATCATTTGCTCGGTTTTTTCCGGCGAACGGTTATAGACGGAGACGGAGAAGCCGCGCGATTCAATATTCAATGCTAAGTTTTTTCCCATAACGGCAAGGCCGATGACGCCGATTTGCTGTTTTGTCATGTTGTTCGTTCCTTTCTGTTCGATCTATCTACTCTTGTTTATCGTTGGCTGATACAGTTTAAAAATACCACAAAAGCGTGTGTCGACTCAAATGATCGAATAAACTGAGATGATTGCGATCAGCGTATCGAGCTTAAAAATGTGCTCTTAACCTTGTCATGCATCGCTTAAATGATAGTGAATGACGTTGCTGACAAATAATAGCACAGGCTTTGAAGGAAATTCCAGCTTCCACCAACGTAATATGAAAACTTCAGCAACGGTTGCAGCCAATCATCAAAACAATCTCCTTGCCGCTGGGACAAGGAGATGTCTTTATGTCGTTATGCTTTTTTTCGACGGCGGGTTAGTTTAGCTGTCAAGTCATCAAACAATGTGTAAATGACCGGGATTAAAAAGAGTGTAAACAAGCTCGATACACCGAGTCCAAAAATGATCGTCACCGCAAGCGGCTGTTGCGTCTCCGCTCCTTCACCTAATGCGATTGCGAGTGGAATCATAGCGAGCATCGTCGTCAATGTCGTCATTAAAATCGGGCGCAACCGGCTGCGTCCGGCTTCCAGAATCGCCTCGTAACGATCCATGCCGCCTCGCCTTAATATGTTGATATAGTCAACAAGCACGATCGAGTTATTAACGACGATACCTGCCAGCATAATGATGCCGATAAAACCGGGGATGCTAAGCGGCAGACCGGTCACGAATAAACCGAGCAAGACGCCCACAACCGTCGTCGGTAACGAGAACATGATAATAAACGGAAACAAGAAATTCTCGAATTGAACGGCCATGACAGCGTAAACGAGAAATATGGAAAACACAAGCGCAACAGCTAAGTCGGCAAACGATTCGGCCATATCCTCAGCCTGACCGCCGATTTGGTACGTGTAACCTTCGGGCATATCCATGTTGTCGAGACGAGTTTCGATATCAGATACAACACTTCCTAAATCGCGATCGATCACATCACTCGATACATTCATTTGTGGCTGCTGGTCTTGTCGCAACAACGACACAGGGCCTTGGACGTGTTTTAACTCGGCCACATCTTCCAGCGGAATCGTAGCACCGCTTGGCGATTGGATTTGCATATTTTGCAAATCGCTAATCGTACGGCGCTCATCCTCCGGGTAAATGAGCGTAACATCCATCTCGTGGCCTTCTTCGCGGTATTGGGTCACGGTCTGTCCGGTAAATTGCAGCTGGATTTGGCTTTGGATTTGCTGTTGATCGAGGCCGTATGCAGCAGCCTTTTCCTCATCGATGTTTATCGTCATTTGCGGAATGCCTTCCGATGCAGCGGATTCCGGGTTATGCACACCATCGATCGCATCGATTTCCGCTACGACATCTTCTGCCAAATCGCGCAACACATCATGTTCTGGGCCGTTCAATTGAATCTGGATTGGATTGCCAAGATCCATCGATCCTTCTAAAGAACTGACGGTAATATCGGCTCCTGGAATATCCTGCAAGTCGTCATCAATCGCCTTGACGATGTCATCTGTTGTTTTATCCCTGTCAGGAGCCGGGATGAGTTGGATCATATAAGTGGCCGTATCGGCACTGCCAATATCTCCGTCGAATTCGGCACCGCTGCCTATACTTACAAAGTTCGTTTCCATCAACGGTTCGTAATCGTGCAATTTGTCATTGATGTCTTCCGTAATCGATTGAATATGCTCTAACGAACTCCCCGGTGCTGTTTCGACTGTGATTTGCATCTGGCCTTGGTCTGAAGCCGGAATAAATTCCGCGCCAATAAATGGAATCAAGGCTAAACTTGCTATGATCGCAACGACTGTACCAGCTACGGTCATTTTCCGATGGCCGAGAACCCAGCGCAATACACGCTGATAACCACTGGCCACTTTATACAATAAACGGTTGAACCAATAGCGTCGTCCGTCATCGCTCATCGCTTTAGACAATAGTTTAGAAGAAAGCATCGGCACAAGGGTCACAGCAACGATAAGCGATGTGATAAGCGAAAACGATACGGCTAAAGCAAGCGGTGTGAATAAGTCCGATGCAATGCCTTCAACGTAAATGATCGGTAAAAAGACGACTAAAGTCGTTGTCGTTGAGGCTATAACGGCCGGAGCGAGTTCGGATGCCCCTTTTGTAGCTGACTCCATTAAACTGTAACCGCGCTGCCGGTAGGTATAAATATGTTCTAAAATAACGATAGAACTATCCACCATCATCCCGATACCAAGTGCAAGACCACCAAGGGTTAGGACGTTTAAAGTTTCTCCGGTAAAGTACATAAGAGCAAACGTCGAGATGATCGCAATGGGAATTGAAAAGGCGATGACGAGTGTCGCCCGCACACTTTTCAAAAAGAGTAACAAAATAAATACTGAAATAGCACCACCGATAAGAATGTTTTGAATGACGGAGTCAATCGATAGCTCGATAAATTCAGCCGTGTCAATAACAACATCGAGATTGACACCGTCCGGCAGTTCAGCTTGGAGACTCTCAATCCCATCTTTGACATTTCGGGCTACTTCGACGGTGTTACTATCCGTTTTTTTCATAAAAGATAGCACAAGCGATGAGTCGCCATTCACGAATGTTTCAGATTCCGTTTCCTTATGCGTTTCAACGACATCAGCCACATCCTCGATGTGAACCGTTGCCTCCGTTTCTGTCTGTAAAACCGTCTGTTTAATGTCATCAAGCGAGGTAAACTCGCCTGTAACACGAATTTGCAAATCTTGGTTGCCTTTTTCTACAGTACCGGCGGATACGGATTGATTGGAACTATTCAAAGCTTGTGTGACCGTCTCCGCGTTTAAGCCGTACTGCTTGAGTTTCGCTTTATCGAGCACAACCTGGATTTCCCGCTCTTTTCCACCTTCGATATTAACCGATGCGACACCGCCCTGACGTTCAAAATAAGGGACGATTTGCTCGTCGGCTAACTCGGTGAGCACCTCCGGATCTTTTCCGGTCAAGCTGACCCAAATAACAGGCATTTGATCCGGATTGAAACGGATGACGCTTGGATCGTTAGCTTGTTCAGGCAATAATCCTTTTACTTGATCGACTTTTTCTCGAACATCCAAAAGCGCCTGGTCGAGATCCGTCCCGTTTTTAAACATCATTAAAACAAGCGATGAGCCGGACTGCGATTGCGATTGAATCGTTTCTATACCTTCGACAGAGCTGACTGCAGATTCAATCGGCCTGCTAACAAGGTTTTCAACATCTTCCGGTGCGGCGTCTTCATAGCTTGTTGCAACAACAGCAATCGGTAAGTCAATTTCTGGAAACAGATCAACTTGCAAATTTCGGACGGAGACAATGCCAAGTGCAATCACAGCAAGGACGATCATAATGACGCCGACTGGACGTTTGACAGATGTATTGACAAGTTTCACGATTAGTCTCCTTCCTTCACAATATTCACCTGTTCGCCATCAGACAAGGTGAGTTGACCATTGACAACGACAGTATCACCTTCAGCGATGTCACCTTCGATACTTGTTTGATCCGACTGTGTTTCGCCGATTGTTACATCGGTTTTCTTCGCTTGATTGTCTTCGACTACGTAAACAAATGCTTCATCACCTTCTTCAACGATTGTTTCAGTCGGCACGAGAATAGCATCTTTCACGCGCTTTTCCGGCACTTTTAAGACAGCAACCATTCCCGGCAAAATATCTTCATCGGCGTTTTCAACCGTTGCCTCGACCGGATAAAGCCCCGTATCATCGGGCATGGTATCGATCGAGATGATTTTGGCTTCATATTCTTCACCAGCGATTTGTACTGGATATTTCTCATCTTTTGTCAATAGTTTGCGCGTCTTTGCTGTTACCGTAAACTCGAGTTTTAACGTGTCTAAATCAGCGATAACTGCAAGCGGTTCTTCAGTCGTAGCAATGGATCCTTCTTCGACATTAAGATTCGCTATCTCCCCTGCTTGATTGGCATATATATTTGTCCGACCTGAAGGGGTGGCAATCGTGGCAAGCAAATCATCTTTTTCAACACGATCGCCATTGGTCACTTCCAATGAATCGATCTCGCTTGGCTGCTCTACCATAACGGGCGTCGTTGCAGATGGCGCAGTTCTCGCATAGATAGACTTTTCTACAACAAGATCGCCTTTTTCAGCTTCGACGGTCTCCACCGGAATCGAGCGATCCTGCTGTTCATCATCATCTGCGCTGTTTGCTTCACCGCATGCGACAAGCAATATCATAAACATGAGCGCTATCGTCGCCAACATCATTTTCTTCATTATGAAATAAACTCCTCTCTATTAATCCAAAAGTTCAATATCAAATAGCGAAGCAATTTGTTCACTTTCCTCCGCAAGCTCTGGCACTGTGCGTAAGTGGGCGAGCATACCTTGGATGATGGTCGATTGCGGTTTTTCCTGAAAAGATTCTTTTTCAATGATGGTGAGAGCGTCGTATAATTGGTTTATTTTTTTCTCAGTGAGCGGTAATGTCAGCAATTTTTTCTTTATCGTCTGTAAAACGTCTACGATACCGTTGTTTTCGGTTTGACATATATCAAGCGTTGTTAGCGGTGCCGCGTCTCGTTGAATAAGACCCCGAACAAGATCATCGAGACGATCGACAAGAAAGGGGCCGAGTTTTCGCTCATCGATGTCTACATCATCGAGGACCATCCATTTCAAATAGCCAGTGAGCAACCCTTCGAACTGGATGATGACATCCATTAAATAATCCTCGACGGCCTCTTTGTAAATCGATGTTATGTTCGTTTTCAGCCATTGGACATTTTCCCGTTTAATTTGTTGAAAGAGATCATCGGTATATTTTCCAATCGGCATATTTTCACGTAGATACATCGTGATAAAATCTTTGAACTTGCAAATGTGTTCAGCGAGTACTGTAATCTGTTCGGCTAGTTTTTCTTTAGGCGACAGACGGAGGTGTTCAACTTGATTGATCTGCTTCGTTAAACGATGATGGTAAAATTGAATCGATGTTGCTAAAAAGTGTTCTTTAGAATGAAAATATAAATAAAAAGCTCCTTTGGAAACCCCTGCTTCCGCAGCGATTTCTTGAATAGACGTTGCATGATAACCATTTTCGGCAAACAATTTCATACCCGTTTCCATAAGTGTCAGTTGTTTTTCGTTCATCGATCACACCTGTCTTGTGTTTTTGTGTGTAAGAGCTGGTTCTGATCATATATGACTAACCAGTCAGTCACCACAATGGCGGCTATGCTGGCAGTGAACCGGCGGATCCGCTTATCGTCTGTATATTTTTAACCTTTACTTATCATAAAACACGAACGTCGTCATTGCAAGCGGAAATTTATTTGATGAATTGAATCACTCCAAGCCGTTAGTTATGACCGAAGAACAGCGAACGATTAAGCACGGCAATCACTTGGCTCGTTCGTTTATACTGCTTGTCTAACGCTCGGACAGAAACATTGACGAATAAATGGGTGCCGTCATGGAATTCGACATACGTTCGGTTATCACGCGCTTCAAAATAACGAATCTGGTAATAAGAAAGCCACGTGCAATGCGGACTTTTCAACGCCGATGTTGGAAACATGTAGACACCTTGTTGGGGAATGACAGGAATAGGCAATTTAATTTTGCTTTTTAAGATGTTTTCCGCCGCTGCTTTTCTTCCGGCAAATGTCGCTCCATAAGCTAAACAACTCTTATGAAGAATGACTTCAGGTTTATATATGGAATGTTTTTCTCCTTTGCCGTCGAGAATGCGCGTTTTATAATAGGATGAATGGCGTTTGATCAATGCATTGGTCTCTTGCGTTATCACCTTCACCTCACCCTTTTTATTATTTTTCTAAAAATTAACATATGGATATTGTACTATGGAAAGCGAAGATTAGCCACTGCGGTCAATGTTCATCGAGCAGTGTCGAAGGATTAGAGAAATATGGTATAATGGCGCTGAAGCGGAGGGATGTTTATGGATATCGCAGCAATGTCTGTCGCCATGAATCAACAACAAGTGCGCACCGATGCCAGTCTCGCAGTCATGAATCATCTAAAGGATGTCGTGGAAAACCAAAACGAGCAATTGATCAGCATGCTGCAACAAAGTGTGCCGGCTTCACATCCAACACTCGGACAACATATCGATGTAGAAGCCTGACGAAAAAAAGGGCTGGGACAAAACCAAGCTTAATGAAATATAAACGGGTCGAAATCAGTAAAAAATAGATTCAACGTTAAATGAAATACGGCCGTTTGATGGTTGGGGAGTTACCAGAAGGTGCTTTTTTTGTTGTTTAAAATGATGTACGAAACGGAAGACATTCGACAAAAACGCCACTTCCTGTGGCATTGTCGACACTAGGACGTTCTGTCCGTCGCGGGAACAGGACGCATCCGAAGATCACTGTATCGACTCCGAAAGAATCGATACAGAAGCTGAGACCGTCCCCGCGGAAAGCAAATGTCTGAAGTGAAGGTCAATAAGAAACGGTGTCCAGCTTTTTTCAGCTGAACACCGTTATTATTTTGCTGGGTGTTGTCCCAGCCTCTTGCCAATTTGTAACAAGTGTTTAACGGTTATCGTCATGATTTTAGCGGTCATCATTGTTTGTTTGGTCATCGTTTTGGCGATCATTGTCGTTATTAAAATCATTATTGTCTTCATCGAATTGATCATCTCTATCTAGATTATCGTCATTATTTTGTTCCATATTGTCACGATTCCCATCGTCGTTCTGTTCCATTGGGGCTTGGTCATCATCTGTTGGATTTTGATCATTGTTTGTCGCACACGCTGCAACGAACGTTAATGCGAAAATTGCCGCCCCTATTTTGATGAGCCATTTCTTGTGCATTTGCTGAACTCCTCCTTTAGTGAATTCGATATCATCCGTAGTTTAACCTTTTTTTTTAAAATGATACGGATTTTTACATTTTGACTAGGAGGAGGCATTTAGCGACAAAAACGCAGATAAATTACTGAATGGCAAACATGATTTCTGCTTCACAAACGATTTCACCATCAACTGTTGCCCTGCCTTTTCCTTTGCCGACCGATCCTTTCAAACGAATGATTTCCACTTCGAGTTTAAGTTGATCTCCGGGCTTCACTTGGTGTTTGAAACGGCATTTATCGATGCCTGCTAAAAAACCGATTTTTCCTTTGTTTTCTTCTTTACCTAAAATAGCCATAGCTCCGGTCTGGGCGAGGGCTTCAACTATAAGTACACCGGGCATGACAGGGTAGTCAGGAAAATGGCCTTGGAAAAACGGTTCGTTAGCTGTAACGTTCTTCAATCCGACAACGCGTTGACCTTCCTCGATTTCCAACACTTGATCAACCAATAAGAAGGGATAACGATGCGGGATCGTTGCTTGAATTTGTTGGACATCCATTCTAAAAAGCCTCCTTCACAAACAGACAAGCTACTGCTCTTTTATGACGATATCGATGATATGTTGCCATGTTGCTTTATCGAGAACATCTTTTGCGTTACCATCTCCGAGGACGCTAAAGCCGATCATCAATCCGCACACTACGATGCAGATGCTGAGCACAAGGAAGACGATCAACCGCAGCCAGATCGGAAATAGGCGCCGGCGCGGCTTTTTATGTTTGCGCATTTTTTCTTTTTTCGGATTATCGGTCCTTTTTTCCTCATGGAGACGGCTTTTTTGCCGACGTTGCTGTCGCCTCGACTTGTCGGCTGCCCGCCTTTTCGTTTGATTCACTGACATGGCATGTTTCCCCTTATTTCCCCATTGAATCTTTGGCTAGCTATCTCCATTTTAAACATTAGCGGAGTTGATTGATCAGACTACTCATTTGATCACTCATGGAAATGGTACGGGCATTAAATTGATACGATCGCTGCGCCGTGAGTAAGTCAGTCATTTGCTCAGCCAAATCGACATTTGATTGTTCAAGGGCACCGCTTTTGACTACTTCCCCGTTCAAGGCGACCGGCTGGATAATGTCATTCACATCGTAGCCAAGCACGTCAATGTCTGGCAGGCGGAAAATATTTTCGCCGACAGCCTCCAAAATATTGGGACGAGTTGCTTCGACGATGGCGAGGTTGTCGATTGTTTCGGTCACACCATCACGGGTGATTGTAATTTGTCCATCCGGTTGAACGGTAATATCCTCAAAGTCGTTCGCAAACTCGATCGGACCATTTTCACCAAGAACGGGATAGCCGTCCTTGGTCGTTAATAACACCGACTCTCCATCACCCAACGGGCTGATGTAAAACGCCCCGTCTCGCGTGTAGCGTGTTTCCGTGATCCCATTTTCTGTCACGGCGATCTGGAAAAGATGGTTTTCTGTAAGCAACGCTGTATCTAAAGAACGATCTGTTTCGTTGATCGCCCCCGGAGTCAAATCGAGCATTGTCGGAGCAAGCCTTGCACCTGTTCCCACTCGGATGCCATCCGGTGTCAGCCGTCCTTCGGCATTGACCTCTGTCTCCTGCATATTGTCAATGTGTTGAAACAGCAGGGAGGAAAAATGGGCCAGACGGCTTTTATAACCAGTTGTTTGGCTGTTAGCTAAGTTGTTTCCTATCAAATCCATTTTTTGTTGTAACTGATTCATCGTAACAGCAGCCTGTATCATTGGTCGTGACATGCCCAATCCCTCCTTTAACTATATATTGACGCGTTAAGTGATTCGGGCAATGTCGTTTACAGCCTTATCCATGCTTTCGTCATGAGCTTTTAACACGCGCTGGTTCGTCTCAAACATCCGGTAAGCCTCCATCATTTGCGTCATCGTTTTTGCCGCATCGACGTTGGAACGCTCTAGAAAGCCTTGCCGAATGCTAAATGTTGCACCAGCTGGAACGTCTCCTGCATCCCCGGCAAACAAGCCATCGCCTTCTTTCGTCAATGCATGGACGTTATCCGTATAGCGAATGTCGAGCGGAATCGCCTGCCCGTCGACTTGTAACACCCCATCTTCAGTGACATCAAAGTCCATGCCGCCGGTTTGAATCGGGTTTCCCATTTCATCAAGAACGTAGTAACCTTGACTTGTAGTGAGGAAACCATCACCATCTACGGTAAATTGACCATTTCGTGTATAACGAACGTCTCCGGTCTCATTTTGCACGGTAAAGAAAAGACCGCCAGCCTCATCTGGAAGCACGCCGTTAACGATGGCGAGATCTGTCGGCTGATTCGTTTCTCGTATATCGCCCTGATCGTAGTTAGGGATGATTTCATGAACGTAGACACCGGTGTTCAACGGGCCGACCGGATTTTCTACAGGTACATTCAAACCGTATTTCGTCGGGATGTTTTGAGAACCTGTTTCCCGCATGAGCAGTTCAGGAAATGCTCGGAGCGTTGGCTGGTCAGCTTTATAGCCGGGTGTATTGGCATTAGCGATATTATTAGCAAGCGCCTCCTGTTGTCTCTGTTGGGAGATCATTCCGCTCGCCGCCGTATAAAAGCCTCTCAACATCGGTGACAACCTCCTTTAACGCTGCTTGGACATTGGACATATAAAAAAATCGTCTATAATAAAATAAAAAAATTCACCTTCACACAATGTTTTTTCGTTCGATCTTATCAATGTTACCGAGCATAATGCCCGTTCCTTTTGCAACACAGTTCATCGGTTCTTCAGAAACGAAAACAGGCACTTTAAGCTCGTGGGCCAATAATTGATCGATACCGTGGACCATCGCACCGCCTCCTGTCAAAATGACACCGCGATCGATAATATCTGCTGAAAGCTCCGGCGGTGTGCGTTCGAGGACGGTTTTTGCCCCTTGGACGATCATCGACGCCGGTTCACGTAAAGCCTTTTCGATTTCACCGGAACGGACTGTAATCGTACGCGGCAGACCGGTAACCATATCACGACCACGAATATCCATCGATTCGTTACGAGCATCGGGAAAAACGGTTGCGACGTTGATCTTGATCTCTTCGGCCGTTCGCACACCGATAAGGAGTTTATATTTTTGCTTTATGTATTGCAAAATTTCCAAATCAAAATGATCGCCTGCCATTTTGATCGATTGGGATGTGACAACATCACCCATCGACAAAACGGCAACATCGGTTGTGCCACCACCGATATCGACAACCATATTACCGCTTGGTTGATAGATTTCCATACCAGCGCCAACGGCTGCCACTTTCGGCTCTTCTTCTAAGTAAATTTTCTTACCGCCTGATTTTTCCGCTGCTTCCTTGATCGCTTTTTGCTCGACTTTCGTAATATTGGTCGGGCAGCAAATGAGCATGCGCGGTTTAGAAAAAAAGCCACGAACATTGATTTTTGTGATAAAATGCTTCAACATTGCTTCGGTTATATCAAAGTCGGCAATCACACCGTCTTTAAGTGGACGAACAGCTTCAATATTGCCCGGTGTTCGACCGACCATTTTTCTAGCTTCCTCACCGACCTCAAGCACCTTACCCGTCGTGCGATCGTAAGCGACAACAGCTGGCTCATTGAGTATAATGCCTTTTCCCTTTACATGGATCAACACGTTTGCCGTCCCGAGGTCAATGCCGATATCCCTGGAAAACATAACTAGGTCAAACCTCCCTGCTTTGCGTATCTTTTTTCGCACATAATGCTACTAATATAATATTTTACCACAAATTTCAACCCTTAACTGCAAAGATCGTAAAGTTTTTCAAAAAAATTTCTGAAGGGCGACTGTAACAACAATCGATGTTCAAATGTGTTTGTCGAATCTCATAGATAAAAACGCAGCCAACAGATCGACTGCGTTTTTGTTATGATGCATTTTGTTCGGTTGTTTCATCCATCACCTCATTGTATACTGAATCATTAGGCTTTTGATAGCATCCTTATCCGACTGGTTTAGCCGACTTGGCTTTGACCGTTTTCAAGCGGTATTTTTTACGCGTTGCTTCTCCTCCGCGAAGATGGCGGATCGATTTGTGGTATTCGAGGACCTTCTTTACTTCTTGATACAGCTCCGGGTTGATTTCCGGCAAGCGCTCGGTTAAATCTTTGTGGACGGTACTTTTGGAAACGCCGAATTCTTTCGCGATCGTACGGACGGTTTTCCTCGTCTCCACGACATGTTTCCCGATCCTGATTGTCCTTTCTTTGATGTAATCGTGCACACCATTCGCCTCCCTAAGCTGGAATATTTTAAGGTGTGAATCGAGACAAGGTGATACATGTACCATGCGGCTTGCGATTATTCGGATGGTATCGTGAGGAATTGGGAAGATGTTCATTTATTTTCATGATGTAGGTTTAAACGTATGCCCCATCATAGGCATGCATTGCAGTAGTTATGTTTCAATAAAGTCATGGTGTTGTTACTAACAGTTGAAAGTTTTAATAACCGTTATGTACAAAAGCTTTCTTATGTTCGGAAATGATATTCGGTTGACCTGCCTTGATAAAAAGCCACATAAGTGCTCACCTCAGATGTCTGATTGCTTGGTTTGTAACATTTTATTATTAGGGGCAGGGGAATATGCTTAAATTTAGACTTTTGCGAATAAGGACGGGTTATATTTAATTGAAGGGACACATCGTGAATAAAACAACGGTCGATGCAAATGCGAGAGGTTAATGGATATATGTAACACCGCGAAAGCAGCGGCTGAAGGGGAGCTCTTGCCGTGTTTTGAATGTGCACAAAAGAAGACTGCCCATAACCGAGCAGCCTTCTTTCATCGCTCGTTAATCGATATCGCCGAGCTCTGGATCCAATTGAGCTTGTGGAAAGCTGAAGAAAAGTTTGAATAAGAAGTGACTCATGATTCTCCCCCCTTTCAAAAACGTTAAACGACTGCTCAGGTAGCTGCAGCTCCTACAGTTTGCTTAAAGCTTTTAATGGTAAACGGCTGAAAAAAAAGTCGCTTCTTTTTTCAATAAACTGGTTATAAGCTTGGGTAAGAATATCCCTGTTTTGTTGAGCTAAACCTAAATAGTAAAGACGAAACGGTGAATCAATCGGAATCTCATCTAATAGGGCGCGTGCTCTTGGCAAATCCCCTCGTGCAATGGCTAAATGAGCTTGTTCGCTTTTATCATCGGTTGTCATGTTCTCAGTTTGCTTGAACACGGCCGCTAAAAAAGGAATGTTCCGATGCTTTATCCGATAAATCTGATCATCATAACGGTGGGTTTGAGACAATTTAAGTGCTTCCGACATGTGATACATCCCTTGATGAAACGTATCAAACGTGTATGTCAAACCGAGATTAATATGAATATTCACTTTCGTCATCGGATTCGGCGTCTTGTTCAAAGCGCGGAAAGCGTATTTTCTGGCGATGATCAATTCATTTCGCATCCAATAATAGATAAACAAATTTTGATACAACCGGATTTTAAAGTAGGATACGATCAGCCGGTCATCAATCTGATCGAATAATTGTTGCAATCTATGTAAAAAATTGCCCATACTGCCGTAATCATTGAGTCGAAAGTAAGCGGTATTTTTGACGAACTCGACGACACACTTCAGCTCTGGTTCATGCGTTTTGATATTACGGGCGCGCCTTAAAATGTCTATAGGCGGGATGTTTTCCTTTCTGGAATCTATCACAAGCCGGTAAGCCACTGCCCATTGTTGCTTCGACGTATCAGCGGATGTGCGATTTTTTTCAATCAGCTGCTCGAGATCGGAAAGAAAACCGTGTATATATAGAAATTCCATCCCTTTTTTCTGCATCTCATCTGAGGTTGTCTCTAGGCAATACTTTCGGATTAACTCCCGCGTCGATGCATCGGAATGTTGTTGTGAAAGCATTCGCAACAAATGCTCTAAAGACATGCCACTTTTAATAGGCATGGAACGGGTTCCTATATGGGGTCTCGAAAAATCCATGACAGACGTCTCCTTTCAAATTTTTATATCAAATAATCGCTTTCACTCGTTTGTTTATTTTCTGAAAAAGGCTTTTACGTAGTACATCATAACATAGATTTAATAGAAATCAGCCCCTTTTCGTTCGACACTTTTTGCACAACGATCGCACAAAAAAATAACTCCAGCAACATGTACTGGAGTAGCTATTTCACATTTATCTTCTTGCTTAATCTTCGTCAGTTTCACCATCTTCAACATCATCTGGCGTGTCGGTATCTTCATCTTCTAACCTATCATTTTCGGGCATCTCTTCTTCTTGTTCATCATCAGCACCACCATCAGATTCTTCTGTTGCCTCTTCGTCCGATTCTGCACCGATGTCGCTTACCGGCTTGTTGAAAAATGTTTCCGGGTTGTATTCTTTCCCTTCTTTTCGGATTTCAAAGTGGACGTGATTGCCATTATCCTTGCCGAAAAGATTTTTGCCTGCACTTCCAAGAGTATCGCCTTGTTCAACTTCCTGGCCTGTTTCTACAGCAATGTCATCGAGGCTTGCGTAGTACGTCAACACGTCGTTGCCATGTGATAATGTAACAACATTTCCAAGCAACGGATCCTCTTTTACCTCTTCGACCGTTCCACTTAAGCTGGCTGTGACATCAAAAGGTTCGCCGTCTTCAGCTGCAATGTCAATACCTGTACTTTGATGGTAGCGATTGTTATGAAAGACCAATGCGTCTTTTTGGTCTTCTTCATCTGCGTTGTAATCATAAAATTTAGTTACGATTTCTGTTTGCTCCTGATCTTCGACAGGCATTTTGACGACTTCATCCTGATCAACAACAGGTTCGGCTTCCTCATCAAACGGGTTTGGCGTGTAGGTATCGGTCAACTCGTCATGGTCATCCGCCATATCGGGCATCTGATGATCCAAGTTTTGATACCATACAACCCCGACCAGCAAAAGGGTAGCGACAACTAAATATACCGCCGGAAAAAACCACTTTTTGCGGAATAAGCGACTCCATTTATTTTTCGGAGTCCCGTTTTGTTCTTCTTTCATTATTATCACCTCATCAACCAGTCTGATCAGAAAAAATAAGATCTATACATGATGAGGTGCATTTTTCACGATTTTGTGCATTTTTTAACAAAAATCTGGGCAAGCTAAGTAGCCTGCGCTAAGTGTAGAACTAAAAATCCCGGGATGCGAACACCCCGGGTGCATACATATCTGCTTTAGCCCTCCTGTGCGACAAGGGTTGGTGCGGTATCAGCAACCTCGCTAATTTCCACTCCTTGATAATAATGCGTGACAATCTCCTGATATGTTTTTCCTTCTTTAGCCATGCCGTTTGCCCCGTACTGGCTCATGCCGATACCATGGCCAAAACCTTTCGTCGTAAAAATCAAATGATGGTCTTTTTGTTCAATAGTAAAATCGGTCGATGGTAGATCAAGGCTTTCCCTAACATCCCGACCGGAAAATGTCTCACCGGCCAGCTGTAATTGTTTCACTCGGTCGCTGTCGGTTCGAGTTATATCAGCTGAGATCGATTCGTCCCGAGGCAGAGAAATGCCTAAAGCTTGCTCGACCTCTTCTAATGTGACAACTTGCTGATCGAGAAATTTCGGCGAGGATTCATCCCACGGGCTTTCAACGCTTTTTAAATACGGTAAGTCATTCTCCCAGTAATCAGCGGCATTTTCGGTATAGCCATTACTCGTTGAGAAAAAAGCCGGTGTAATCGTCGTATCGTCATAAGTGAGAATCTCCCCTTTGGTGGCTGCGACTGCTTCGTTAATCCGGCGCATTTTCCAAGTGTAGTCACTCCCCCACTGCTTGCGCAATTCTTCTTCATTTTTGTACACTTGGTGCCTAACAGTATCTGTCACATCATCTTCTCCTGATTCGTCTTGATAAAGAAGATGATTCACAATATAGGTCCGGGCAGCGAGAGCTTGCGCCTTCAACGCTTCGATTTCAAAATCAGCAGGCATCTCCGCCGCGACCACGCCTGAGACATATTCTTCCAGCGGCACATCCTCGATTTTGTCTGTTTGCGACCGCAAGACCGCAACAGAAAACGGAGAATCTCCTTCCTGCAATTCCACAGAGACCGGATCGGTTTCAGCAGTGACGCTTTCTGCGGAATCATCTTGAATAAACGGAACAACGATTAACGCGGGGATGACAAGAATAACAGCGACGAATATGGCAACAAACAAAAAGGCAGGCCATTGCCATGGTGGGCGTTTATTCGAGTGCAAGATGCGTTTTTGGCCGATTTTACTTTTCGAAACATAGAACCGATTTTTCTTTTTCTGTTTCCGAATCTTGGGAATCGTGTTGTAGCGTTGGTTAAACTTTTTTCCAAACATAAACTACCTCCCTGTATCAAATTTGCTACAGTTTTCGCTGTATTCTAGCATCCCTACTATTACTTTTATACAGTGGGAGGAAAAAATAGAACTGAAAAAATGTAGGACATTATCTTATATGTATGTTCAACATCTGCTCTGTTTTTATTGTTTTCTTATTGTAAAGATGGCAGGCGACATAATGGTGTCGCTCGATTTCTTGCCAAGCCGGTTTTTCTTGAGCACAAACTTCCATAGCTAACGGGCAACGCGTGCGAAAGACGCAACCGCTTGGCGGATTGATCGGGCTCGGCAAATCGCCTTGGAGAATGATCCGCTCACGTTTTTCCTCAACATCCGGATCGGGGATAGGGATGGCTGACAACAACGCTTGTGTATATGGATGGAGCGGATTATCGTATAGCTGTGCGCTGCTTGTTAGTTCAACGAGATTTCCTAAATACATGACACCTATCCGATCGGAAATATGTTTCACCATCGACAAATCATGAGCGATAAACAAAAACGTTAATCCTTTGTCCTGTTGTAGACGTTTCAATAAATTCACTACTTGGGCTTGGACGGAAACGTCAAGTGCGGAAATGGGCTCATCGGCAATAATAAATTCAGGATCAAGCGCCAAGGCCCGAGCAATGCCGATCCGCTGCCTTTGGCCACCACTAAATTCATGGGGATAGCGATTGGCATGATCACGGTTTAAACCGACTTCTTCAAGCAGCTGATAAACACGATTGAGCTGTGCCTTTTTATCGGTATACATCCGATGAACTTCCATCGGTTCGGCGATGATTTCTTTTACTGTCGAACGAGGATTGAGTGAGGCATACGGATCTTGAAAAATCATCTGCATCGTGCGACGGAACTGAAATGTTTCCTCAGCACTCATGTCATGGACATTTTGCCCATTGTAAAATACATCGCCATCAGTTTTGTCATAAAGGCCCATGACCGTGCGACCGATCGTTGACTTACCGCAGCCAGATTCACCGACAAGTCCGAATGTCTCTCCAACACGGACATCGAATGTTACATGATTGACCGCCTGCAATCTTTGCCCACGCCCGATATCAAAATGCTTCGTCAACGCCTTTACTTGTAATATGTTTTCATTCATAGTCCTCCTCCTCTCAAGACATCAATTACTAACAGATAACGAATGAAAGTGCACAGTCGGCCAATGGACGTTAAGTGACACCAGGTTCAACGACAAGCCGTTTGGAATCTGTGGACAAATAAGCTCGAGCACCAAGCGGAACAGCAAGATTCGGCAGCGAATGCCCGATTTCAAAACCGCCGATGACTGGGATGTTAAGATGAGCGAAATAGTCATTAAACACTTCCTTTAATAATAGCGACGGCTTAACGTGCGGTTGCGCGCGCGTAAAATGACCAAGCACGATACCAGCTGCCCCAGCTAATTTCCCAGAACGTTGGAGTTGATTCAACATGCCGTCTATCTTGTAGGGCTCTTCTCCAATATCTTCTAAAAGAAGGAGCTTTCCATCTGTATCTATTTCATCCGGCGTGCCGAGCGTGCTGATAATAAGCGATAAATTCCCACCGGCAAGCCGCCCTTTAGCCTCACCATGAGCATAGACATGAAGTGGAGCAATCTGTTCACCATAGATGAGTGTACTTGGTGCAAACAGTTGGGAAAACAATCGTGCCGACAGCGGATCAAAGGTGGCTTTGGCAACATCCGATACAGCCATCGGCCCATGAAAAGTGATCAATTCCGTTCGTTTTTGAATCGCTATATGTAAATAAGTGATATCGCTATAGCCCCAAAAAATTTTAGGATGGGTGCGTATCAATCCCTCATCGATATCGGATACAAGTCGTCCTGTGCCGTAACCGCCGCGGGCAAACATAATCGCTTTGACCGTCGGGTCGGCTACCATCGCATGCAAATCGCCTAGTCGCTCAGTATCTCTTCCGGCCAAATAACCGTAAACGCGATCAATATTCTGGCCGAGCTTGACGCATAACCCGAGGGTTTCATAAAAAGCGACTGCTTGATTTAAACGGTCCACATCCACCGGTCCGGCCGGTGCAATGAGGCCGATAGTATCCCCACGCTTCAATCGCTTTGGATATATCATTGAGCTCATCCCTTTATTTAACATCAATTGTTATACGCACAACAACGTATAAGAAAACGAAGGAGCCATCATAAGAATTCTGCATTTTTGATAAAAAAGAACGGCCCAAATACGCCTACATGTAAATGGGCCCTCGTCTACTCGTCAGTTTTTATCGGCATGTTTCAATTCAATATAGCCAACTGGGTGACGCACAATGCCAGAGATATCCGGGTTTTGAATAACTACCTGATTGTAATAACGAATCGGAAGGATGGGCATTTCTTCTGCCAGCAGTTTTTCCGCTTCGTACATGTATTCCCAGCGCGCGTTCTCGTCGCTTTCCGTCTTAGCCTTGGCGATCAAATCGTTATATTCTTCATTATCCCAGCCGGTTCGATTCATCGACGAATCGGTAATAAAACTTTCCAAGAAATTGATCGGGTCGGCGTAATCAAACAGGAACGAACTGCGGGAAAATTGCAGCTCCAAGTCCATTTGCTCCTCGGAGAATACGTTCCATTCCTTATTCTCCAACGATACTTCAACATCGAGATTTTCTGCAAACATGCCTTGCAACGCTTCAGCAACGGCTTTGTTGTCTTCACTTGTATTGTACGAAAGCGTGATTTCCGGCAGCTCCTCATAACCTTCTTCTTCCATTCCTTCTTCTAACAACTGTTTTGCCGCCTCGGGATCAAAGGTTACCAAGTCGCCATTCACATCGCGAAAATCTTCATCCGACGGGTTGAGAAATCCGGGAGACACAAAGCCAAACGCCGGTTCAACGCCGTTTTTGACAACGTATTCCGCCATTTCCTCCCGATCAACTGCAAAGGCAAGCGCCCTTCGGATCTTTTCGTTTGTAAACGGTTCTTCCATGACGTTAAACCGGTAAAACTCAAGCCCACCTTGATCTTCAATCACGGTGTTTGCATCATCGATCAATTCATCTGACATTTCCGCTGGAATACTCGACATATCGAGCTCACCATTTTCAAACATCTGGTATTCAGTCGTTGTTTCATTCACCATAGCCCAATGAATTTTGTCCAGATGAACAGACTCGGCATCCCAATACGCATCATTTTTCACCATGACAAACTCGTCATCATGCTCCCAGGATTCCAGCTCAAATGGCCCATTGCCGATAAATGAATCGGCTTCCGCATGCCAATCGGGGTTATCTTCGGCGACGGCTTTGTTGACGGGAAAAAAGGCAGGGTTTGTGACGACATGCAAGAAATAGCCCGCTGGCGCATTAAGCTCGACTTCAAATGTTTTTTCATCCACAGCTTTCAACCCAAGATCATCTGCAGATGCATCACCATTATAAAATTCCTCGCCGTTTTCAATTAAAAAAGCTAAAAATGAAGCAGGTGATTCGGTTTCTGGATCCAATAATTTCGTCCAAGCATAGACGAAATCATCAGCGGTTACTGGATCTTCATTCGACCAGTTGGCATCATCGCGAATGTAGAAGGTGTATGTTATCCCGTCATCGGAAATATCCCAATCCTCGGCCATCGCTGGCTCTGGTGTATGATCATCACCGAGCCGTGTCAACCCTTCCATCAAATTGTTCAATGCATTCCACGATACCGAATCGAAACCGACAGGCGGGTTGAATGATGACGGCTCTTCTCCGTTGTTCATGTACAGGACCTTTTCCATATCATCGGATTCTTCTTGTACCTCGGCATTGTCCTCGCTTTCCTCGTTATTTGCATCATCATCCTCACCAGCACTTTCATTGGCTGTACATGCCGCCAAAAAGGAAACAGCCAAAACGACGAACACAATCCCAAACCACTTTTTCATCATTGTTTCTCCCCCTTATTTTCCGGCTGTTTGCGCCAGAAGTTGTTTCGCCCGTTCATCCTGCAACCAGCAGTCCACTCGGTGGGTCGCCGATAGCCTTGTATGAACGGGATATAATTTATCACACACCTCCATGGCAAAAGGACAGCGTGCTGTAAAGGGACAACCTTGTGGAGGTGCGAATAAATCAGGTGGTGTCCCGTCAATCGGGATGAGTTGCTCCTCTTTGCGATCAAGGCGCGGCACCGAATGTAATAAACCTTTTGTATACGGATGTTCAGCCCTGTAGAAAATGTCTCGTTTTGTTCCTGTTTCAATGATTTTACCGGCATACATAACGGCGATCCGATCAGCAATTTGAGCAACAACGCCTAAATCGTGGGTGATGAGAATAATGGCTACACCTGTTTCTTTCTGGATGTGCGCAAATAAATCAAGAATTTGCGCTTGGATCGTGACATCGAGAGCGGTTGTCGGCTCATCAGCAATCAGAAGCTGTGGCTCACAGATGAGCGCCATGGCGATCACGATGCGCTGACGCATGCCACCGCTAAATTGATGTGGGTAGTGCTTTAAACGTTCGTCTGGATTAGGAATGCCGACGAGATGCATCATCTCCAACGCCTTTTGCTTCGCCTGCTTTGTCGACAGATTGCGATGGTGTTTAATACCTTCCAGTAGTTGTGTTCCAATCGAAAGCGTCGGGTTCAAAGCCGTCATCGGATCTTGGAAGATCATCGAAATATCGACCCCACGGATACGGCGCATCTCTCGCTCGGTTCGCCTCGCCAAATCCATCCCATTGAACATGATTTTTCCGCGAGCAATCTTGCCCGGCGGATCCGGAATCAGACGCATGATGGCATTGGCTGTAACGCTTTTTCCGCACCCGGATTCCCCGACAAGCGCCAATGTTTCACCTTTATGAATGCGAAAACTGACACCTCTTACGGCTTTAATCGTTCCGCCATACGTCGAAAATGTTACGTGTAAGTCATTTATATCAAGCACGTTTTCCAATGGTTCCACCTACTTCCGCAATTTCGGATCGAGCGCATCCTGTAGCCCATCACCGAGCACATTAAATGCAAACATCGTGAACGAGATAAAAAACGCCGGGAAAAACAATGTCCACCAATGACCGGAAAGAATCGCCCCAAGGGCATCATCCGCCATCACTCCCCAACTCGCGTACGGTGACTGGATACCGAGCCCGATAAAACTTAAGAAGGCTTCGGCAAATATAGCAGTCGGAACCGTCAGTGTCATTTGTACAATAATCGGGCCCATCGTATTCGGGAGCAAGTTTTTGCGAATAATCCGCCATGTCGTTGCTCCAAACGACTGCGAAGCGAGAACGAATTCTTCATTTTTTAACTGTAATACTTGACCTCGAACAATCCGCGCCATACCAACCCAACCGGTCACCGAAAGAGCGATGATAATCGTAAGCAAACTCGGGCCTAATACGACAAGCAACAGAATGACTACAAGCAAATACGGCAAACCGTATAAAATCTCGATGATCCGCATCATCACTTCATCGGTCCGCCCACCTTTGTAACCAGCGATTCCACCGTAGATGACTCCGACAAAAAAGTCGATCAAGGCGGCCATCAAACCGACAAAAAGCGATATGCGCGCGCCGTACCACGTTCGCGTAAACACATCGCGTCCTAAATTATCCGTGCCAAACCAATGCTTGGTTGATGGGGGTTGATACTGATTGGGCAAATCTTGAATGTTGACTGAATACGGTGTTAATTTCGGCCCAAACAAAGCCATACCAGCTAACAGAATGAGGAAAACTAATCCTGTCATTGCCAATTTATTGTTAACAAGTCGCCGCCACGCATCTTGCCAATACGAGAGAGAGGGACGGGAGACGGTCTCGGCGATTTCGAGATTTTTTTCTTTCCATTTAAACCATTCATCAGGTACACGTGTCGGCTTCATTTTTGATCGCCGCCCTTCTTATGTATTTGAATGCGCGGGTCAAGAATGCCATATGCGAGATCGACAAGAAAAAGCATGATGATTAAAAAAGCGCTATAAAAGACGGTCGTTCCCATGATGACGGGATAGTCACGTTGGTTGATGCTTTCCACAAAGTATTTACCCATGCCGGGGATCGCAAATATTTTTTCGATGACAAACGTGCCGGTCAAAATACTAGCTAACAGCGTTCCCATAATTGTTACAACCGGCATCAGAGCATTTTTCAACGCATGTTTAATGACGATTTTCCACGGCGAAAGCCCTTTCGCCCGGGCCATTTTAATATAATCTTGCGTGAGCACTTCGAGCATTGTTGAACGCGTAAGCCTAGCGATAATCGCCATCGGCCCTGTGGCGAGAGCGATGACAGGAAGGACCATATGGACAGGGCTTTCCCAGCGCGCTGTCGGGAAAATCCCGTTGACCGCGAGGGTTTGTATGAGCAACACAGCTAACACAAAGTTCGGAATAGAAATGCCTAGCACAGCAATCGTCATCGCCATATAGTCAATCAAGCCGTTATGCCAAAGCGCAGCCATGACGCCGAGAATAATCCCTGAGATAACCGCAACGAGGATGGTTACCATACCGAGTTCAAACGAAATCGGAAACCCGCGTCCGAGCAAATCGTTCACTGTATCGTTTGGCTTTTTGATCGACGGGCCGAAATCAAGTGTAACGACTGACTTTAAATAAAGTATATATCGAATCGCATAAGGTTGGTCGAGATTATATTGTTTTTCGAGATTTTCTCGCACGGTCTCGTTCATGTTTTGATCCGGGTTGTTAAAAGGCGAGCCAGGCACACTGACCATCAGGATGAACGTCAAAGTAACGATGATCCAAATCGTAATCACCATGATAAACAAGCGCTTGAATATATAGCGTAGCACGCTGCCCACCCCCCATGCCGTTTATGGCTAAAAAAGGCGTTCTGGGTAAAAATCTAAAAAAGTTGTCGATTTGTAAGCGATTACAATATTATTAAAAAAGTTATATCAGTCAATGCTATGTCCCCAACTATTTTCAGTCTATTCGCATGACTGCTTGTTTCATTCATTCTAACACACTTTTTCCAAAATTCAATGATTCATTTGCAGTTAAGCATAAAAAAGCAGATCCCCGTTGGGTACACGGGGATCTGCCTTGAAGCTTAAGGTAATTCGGCAACAATATTGCTCCCTGTTTGATCCGTTTGTGCAAATGGCTCAACGACACGGCCTGATGCATCGATGCGCTCGATATTCGCACCGAGGGCTTTCAGCTTGCCAGCAAAATCGACATAACCACGATCAAGATGCTGTAATTCTGTAACACGTGTGATACCGTCTGCCCTAAGACCTGCCAAGATAAGTGCAGAGGCAGCGCGCAAATCGGTTGCAGCCACTTCAGCCCCTTGCAATGCATCTGATCCTTCAATGATGACACTGCGGCCTTCGATTTTCATCTGAGCGTTCATACGTCGAAACTCTTCAACATGCATGAAGCGGTTTTCAAAAACCGTTTCGGTAATCACACTCGTGCCTTGAGCACTAAGCATAAGCGCCATCATCTGCGGCTGCATATCGGTCGGAAAACCCGGGTGCGGCAATGTTTTTATATCAGTGGGTTGCAGTTTGTCAGGACCGATGACCCGAATGCCACTGCCTTCTTTTTTGACTGTAACATTCATCTCTTCTAATTTGGATATGACTGAACGCAAATGTTCGCTTTCTACATTTTCGATGAAAATATTCCCACCTGTGATCGCCGCAGCGACCATAAAGGTTCCTGCCTCGATGCGATCCGGGATGATCGCATGGGTAGCACCATGCAATTTTTCCACCCCTTCGATGCGAATCGTCTCTGTCCCAGCGCCGACAATTTTTGCACCCATTTTATTCAAATAATTAGCCAGATCGACGATTTCCGGTTCTTTGGCACAGTTTTCGATAACCGTTTTCCCTTTAGCTAGAGTCGCAGCCATCATAATATTTTCAGTGGCACCGACGCTCGGCATATCGAGATAGATTTTTGCCCCATTAAGTCCATTCGGCGTCTTTGCCTCGACAAAACCATTGCCTACATGGACTTCCGCCCCCATTGCTTCAAATCCTTTTAAATGCAAGTCAATCGGCCGAGAACCGATGGCACAACCGCCCGGCATCGCCACTTTGGCATGACCGTAGCGAGCCAGAAGCGGACCGAGGACTAAAACAGATGCCCGCATTTTGCGAACGTATTCAAACGGTGCTTCTGTTGTCAACGGTTCTGTTGCATCGATCGTAATCGTATTGTTTGTAAATTGCACTTTTACATTCATATTTCTTAACACTTCATTAATCGTAAACACATCAGCCAGGACTGGAACATCTTTAACAATCGTTTTTCCTTCATTTGCAAGAATACTTGCTGCTATGACAGGTAATACGGCATTTTTTGCACCTTCAACTCTGACGGTTCCATTTAACCGCCTCCCACCTCGTACGATGATTTTATCCATATTTCTAATCCCCTTCAGATCCGATATCACTATATTAATATTCATTGATTAAGATCGGTGTGCCTATCGTATATGTTACCGGGCCATTTTGCTTATCGTTTATGGCCATATGAAAATTGACAGGCTTATCCAGTACAGTCATGTATTCATGCCATAACGGGGTATACCCGTATACATACGTATTATGAACCGTGTCATTCACATTGTCATGTTGTACAGATATATCAACGAGTTTCAGTTCATCGCGTAACTTATTTTTTATAAACACACTTTCGATTATATCATGGATCTCAGTTGATAAACAAGCAAATAAACGGGCATTATCGGTAAAAAAACGTTCGTGTATCATTCGTTTGCGCTGCAAGTAAGCTTGCCGTACGCGTTCATCCCACTGCATCCCGGTAATTGTCACAATAAAAGAGGCTTTAAGTTTCGTATTTTTTGGTAAAATTATCTTATAATGTTCGGATATATGGTTTGTTCGCTGTCCGCTTGTCCACACGTATTCAATCGCATTTTCGACATCTTTAACCGACACCCCGTCTTTATCACGTAACACATCAATCCATTGGTTTATTGTTTCGTGGTCCATGTTTTCTTTTATCGTAACGTTCCAATCGTCAATCTCGCCGATATGCGCCTGCGTAAATTGAGCTAACGCAACGTGCGCATCGCTCGCTGGTTGGTCAGCGCCTGTTCGCCCGGGTATAATCAATAACAATATACATATGGCAAAAGTAATCTTTCGCATTAAAAACCCTCCTCGTTCATCTAGCATAAGTATGAACAAGGAGGCCTTGACTTATACTTGAATCATAGAATAGTAGATTTTATCGGTGTTTAAAATAAATAAATCAGTTCTTGTGACCATTGGAGAAACTCAAGGAAAAACCGGCTGACACCACTGCCAACGACAATAGTAATAAACAATAGCAATATCCGCGCTTCAACGACCCGGCCTTTACGTATAAGAGGGTCGACATTGAGCGCTTGAAGAACGCGCCAAGTGATGAGGATAAAAATAATATGTGAAGTAATACTGACAAGCGCCGTCTGTCCAATCGAAAACAACTTAACCACACCTTGTGCTCGTTATGACTACTTGCTACTTTGCCACGGAAAAAGGGAAATGTCAACAAAACATGTGACAAAAATCCATTCATTTCCCGGGTAATATCGACAGTTTACGATTTGCTATCCATTTGATTAGTACTTTTAACCTTTTCTTGACCCTTGTCCCATTCCTTGCTATCCTAATGTCCACCATTAATGTCATCTTTAAAACTAAATGATAGAGGTGAGCGGATCATTTACCTATTTAAACGTTCGCTTTATAAACGCCTTTCATTTTATATCGTCATAGCATGCGTTGCTATCGCTTCCATTATATTTGTCGATCATAATGATGCGTTGTACGAACGGACTATTGCTCAAGTGATCGACACTGAACTGGAAGATGTAACCGATATAACGGATGCTTACCATAATGAAGATCAATTGTTTACACAACATATAACAGCGGAAATAACAAACGGTGTGTTAAAAGGAGAACGGATCCATTTAGTGAATGAATATTCAGCATCAGGTGCTTACGATCAACCGTATCAAGCCGGACATAAAGTATTTGTTTCCATTGATCAAGATGAACGAGAAAACACGGTGTTAACGGGAGATATAACAGGCGTTAAACGCGATAAATATATCGTTATCGTTACCTGGATATTTATGGTAACACTTCTTTTCGTCGGTAAAAAACAAGGTTTATTGGCCGGTTTGAGTTTAGCAATAAATATTATTCTCTTGTCATTTGCCTTGGACATATACGTCAATACGAATATAAATTTATTATGGATATGTGGCCTAGCGGTCGTTTTATTCACAGTCCTTTCCTTGTTACTCGTTAACGGCTGTAATGAAAAAACGTATGCGGCGATTATCGCCACTTTGTTAGGCACATTTGCATCATTGTTCATCACCTATCTTGTCATGTGGATCACATCAGAAAACGGCCTGCACTATGAAGAAATGCAATTTTTAACCCGGCCGTATAAACTCGTATTTTTGGCAGGGCTGTTCATCGGCTCATTAGGTGCCGTCATGGATGTTGCCATTTCGATTTCCGCTGCTTTGTTTGAGCTTTATCAAAAAGATCATAACATATCGATTCAAGCGCTTAAGACAGCCGGATTCGATATTGGTAAAGATATTATGGGAACGATGGCGAATATATTATTTTTCGCCTACATCAGCGGTTCGATTCCCATGCTGATTCTATATTTCAAAAATTACTCGCCGCTTGGATTCACTCTTTCCATCAATCTTTCATTGGAATTGGCTCGGGCGCTTGCTGGCGGTATTGGAATTGTCATCACCATCCCGATCGGCTTGTATGCATCCATCTTTTTCATTAAACGAAAGAGGGTAAAATCATGAATGTTTTAGTGTTGCTAGCGCTCATTTTGTTATTGTTAATGGTTGCCATAGGCGGTAAAAAAGGAGCACGGTCTTTCATGTCGTTATTTTTCAATTTTACCATCGTGCTGCTTACTGTATTCATCATGATCGATCCCCATGCCAATCCTATCCTTTTGACGATGATCGCGTGTACGGCAGTCAGTGCCATCAATCTCTTTTACATCAATAAAGTTAACAGCAAGACTGTCACAGCTTTTATCTCAACCATCATCACGATTGCATTCATGTTTATGTTTATATACGTCGTCACTAAAAAAGCAATGATTCATGGTTTTGGTGAAGAAGAGATCGAGGAACTGAGTATTTTTTCACTATACATTGGCGTCGACTTCGTCAAGATCGCGGCTGCGGTGATCATTATGAGCACGATCGGCGCAATTACGGATGTGGCGATTTCCATTACATCGCCTATGCGCGAAATTTTTAATCACAATCCAACGATCAGCCGTCAAGCATTATTTGCATCAGGGTTAACGATTGGTAAAGACATTTTAGGTTCCAATACAAACACGTTATTTTTCGCTTTCATTGGCGGTTATATGGCCTTGCTTTTATGGTTTAAAGACTTATCCTATTCGTTTGGTGATATTGTGAATTCCAAAATATTCAGTGCGGAAATGATCATGATCTGTTGTGCTGGGATTGGGATAGCTCTCATCATCCCTATCGCCGCTTGGATTAACGCGTATTATTTAGTTCATATACATAGCAAGTCGCCTAAGTCGTGATTCAAAAAAGTCCCTTACAGCTAAGCTGCAAGGGACTTTTTGGTTTTACTGCGCTACATTCAAACGGTTTATAGCCCGCTTCAATGCTAGTTCCGCACGCTTGAAATCAATATCATCCCGTTTGGATTGTAAACGTTGTTCGGCTCGCTTTTTTGCTTCCTTTGCCCGATCGATGTCAATATCAGACGGTTTTTCAGCCGATTGTGCAAGAATTGTCACATGGTCAGGTCGAACTTCCAAAAATCCACCGTTAACCGCCAAATATTGCGTATCGCTACCTTTTTTCAGACGCACAGCACTGATTTCAAGGGGAGCAACCATCGGGATATGTTCTGGTAAAATACCAATTTCACCGTTTTCCGCTTTGCAAATGACCATATCAAAGCTATCTTCCAACACGGGACCATCAGGAGTGACAACACTTACAGCTAGTGTTTTCAAACATAATCCCTCCTCGAGACAGGCAAAAACCATCGGATTCCGATGAACAGGCGGAAGATGGTTGCGATGTGCTTCCGCCTACAGCCTTTTTTATTCGTTATTTTCCATTCGCTTTGCCTTTTCCACGACTTCTTCAATACGACCGACAAGACGGAACGCATCTTCCGGCAGATGGTCGTATTTTCCGTCGAGAATTTCCCTGAAGCCTCTAACCGTTTCCTCAACCGGCACATAAGAACCGGGCTGGCCGGTAAATTGTTCAGCAACGTGGAAGTTTTGCGACAAGAAGAACTGAATCCGGCGCGCACGTGCCACCGTTAATTTATCTTCATCAGATAGTTCATCCATACCGAGAATCGCAATAATATCTTGTAGTTCTTTGTATCGCTGCAACGTTTGCTGGACTTCGCGTGCCACATTGTAATGTTCCTCGCCGACGATTTCCGGATCGAGTGCACGCGATGTAGATGCTAGCGGATCCACCGCTGGATAAATACCTTGCTCGGATAGTCCACGGTCTAGGTTGGTTGTGGCATCCAAGTGGGCAAATGTTGTTGCTGGCGCCGGGTCGGTGTAGTCGTCTGCTGGAACGTAAATCGCCTGGATCGACGTGACCGAACCTTTATTCGTTGATGTAATGCGCTCCTGAAGTTGTCCCATCTCTGTCGCAAGCGTTGGTTGGTATCCGACGGCAGAAGGCATGCGACCCAACAAGGCTGAAACTTCCATACCTGCCTGTGTAAACCGGAAAATATTATCGATAAACAATAAAACGTCTTGCCCTTCTTCATCGCGGAAGTATTCGGCCATCGTCAGACCTGTTAAAGCAACGCGCATACGCGCTCCTGGCGGTTCGTTCATCTGGCCGAAAACCATAGCCGTTTTGGAAATAACACCGGAATCTTTCATTTCATAATAAAGGTCGTTACCTTCTCTTGTCCGCTCGCCCACACCAGCAAACACAGAAATTCCCCCGTGTTCCTGAGCGACGTTATTGATCAATTCCTGAATGAGAACAGTTTTGCCAACACCGGCACCGCCAAACAGACCGATTTTTCCACCTTTAATATAAGGCGCCAATAGGTCTACAACTTTAATCCCTGTTTCCAAAATTTCCGTTTCCGTTGACAAGTCCTCGAATTCCGGCGATTCGCGGTGAATCGGATCGCGGCGTGCATCATCACTGATCGGTTCATCCAAGTCGATGTTGTCACCGAGTACATTAAATACCCGGCCTAACGTTTCCTCACCAACCGGTACAGTGATCGGCCCGCCTGTATCAACAACCTCCATGCCGCGCTTCAAACCGTCCGTCGATGACATGGCAACCGTGCGCACTGCATTATCGCCAAGATGAAGGGCGACTTCAAGCGTGAGGTCAATGTCTACTTCACTATCCTCACCGGCTTTCGCTTGGACTTTTAATGCGTTGTTAATGTCAGGAAGCCTGCCGTCGTCAAACGTGACATCGACGACAGGGCCCATGACTTGTGTCACATGTCCTTTCGACATCCAATTCCCTCCTCACTGACTTTCAGCAATTATTCTAATGCGGCTACGCCACCGATAATTTCTGTAATCTCTTGTGTAATCGCCGCTTGGCGTGCTCGGTTGTAGGATAATGTCAACTCATCAATCAATTCATCGGCATTATCCGTAGCACTGCGCATCGCCGTCATACGGGCGGCGTGTTCACTTGCTTTACCATCAAGAAGTGCCCCGTAAATCAAGCTTTCAGCATATTGGGGTAATAACACTTGTAAAATATCTTCCTCATTCGGTTCATATTCGTACGAACTGCCGCCCTCGGCCTTGTCAAGATCGGTAATCGGTAGCAGTTGTTTCTCGGTTACTTTTTGCGAAATAGCACTGACATAATGGTTATAGATGATGGTTAATTCATCGATATCTTCGTTGCTGAACATCTCCACCGTTTCAGAGGCTAAATCTTTGATATCGGCAAAGCTCGGCTGATCGTCCAGACCGATAATGCTTTTTACAACGGGCATATCCATTTTTCTGCAAAAATCATAGCCGACTCGACCGACAACGATAATCATATATTCATCAGCTGATTTGTGCTTTGTGCGAATGATTTGCAACAATTTTTTCAACACATTACTATTGTACGCACCGGCAAGACCCCGGTCTGAGGTGACGACAATATAACCCGTCCTGTGCACCTCGCGCGCTTGCAGCATCGGATGATCCGCATCAGGACTATGTTGGGCAATGCTTGTGACAACTTCTTGAATTTTTTCACTATAGGGCAAAAAGTTGCGCACATTTTGTTCTGCTCGTGACATTTTTGCAGCGGATACCATTTCCATAGCTTTAGTTATTTTTTTTGTTTTTTCTGTCGACTCGATTCGCTTTTTAATATCCCTAAGCGATGCCAAGCGTTTCACCCCTTCCCGAACAGAGGTGACAGCCCAGGCGGTGAAGAGCTGCAATCACCCTCTGTTTTCTTGACGAATTATTTGGATTCACTTGGTAAAAACGTCTGTTTAAATGACTCCACCGCATCGTCCATATCCTCTACGTCTGGCAACTGGCCTGTCTCACGAATTGATCTGAGAAGTTCCTTACGATTCTCATCCAACCACGCATAAAATTCCGTCTCGAAACGCTGAATATCTTCCACAGGAATATCATCGAGAAACCCTTTGGTCAAGGCATAGATAATCATCACCTGTTTTTCAACCGGAAGCGGCTGGTGCAAGCCTTGTTTCAACACTTCAACCGTTCGTTCTCCGCGGTTCAGTTTATCTTGGGTCGCTTTGTCAAGATCCGAACCAAATTGAGCAAATGCTTCCAGCTCACGATACGATGCCAAGTCTAACCGCAATGTTCCGGCTACTTTTTTCATCGCTTTTATTTGAGCGGAACCGCCCACGCGCGATACGGATAAGCCTGCGTTAATCGCTGGACGTACGCCGGAGAAGAATAAATCCGATTGTAAAAAGATTTGTCCGTCGGTAATCGAGATGACGTTTGTCGGAATATAGGCGGATATATCGCCGGCTTGCGTTTCGACAAACGGAAGTGCAGTCAAGGAACCGCCACCTTTATCATCGCTTAGCTTAGCTGCACGCTCAAGCAAGCGCGAGTGAAGGTAGAACACATCTCCAGGGAACGCTTCACGGCCTGGTGGGCGGCGTAGCAGCAAGGACAGTTCTCGGTATGCTGCCGCTTGTTTTGTTAAGTCATCATATACGACTAAAACGTGCTGACCATTGTACATAAATTCTTCACCCATCGACACACCGGCATATGGTGCTAAATAGAGAAGCGGTGCTGGATCCGATGCACCGGCGGTCACAACGATCGTGTAATCGAGCGCCCCGTAGCGGCGGAATGTTTCGACCGTACTGCGGACTGTTGAGTCTTTCTGACCAATGGCAACGTAAATACAAATCATATTCTGATCCTTTTGGTTGAGGATGGTATCTACAGCAACGGTCGTCTTTCCTGTCTGCCGGTCACCGATAATCAACTCACGCTGACCGCGGCCGATCGGAACGAGTGCATCGATCGCCTTGATTCCGGTCTGCAGCGGCTCATCAACCGATTTACGGTCCATAACACCTGGTGCTGGGGATTCAATCGGCCGTGTTTTCGATGTTTCAATCGGCCCCTTTCCATCTACTGGCTGACCGAGTGGATTGACAACACGTCCTAAGAGTTCCTCACCGACGGGGACTTCCATAATTCTTCCCGTACGGCGTACTTCATCGCCTTCTTTAATATCAGTAAACGGACCGAGGATAACAATACCGACGTTGGACTCTTCAAGGTTTTGCGCCATTCCCATAACGCCGTTGGAAAACTCAACAAGCTCACCAGCCATGGCATTGTCGAGTCCATGGGCGCGGGCGATACCGTCACCAACTTCGATCACCGTTCCGACATCAGAGACTTCAATCTCCGAATCAAACGTTTCGATTTGCTCTTTAATCAGTGCACTGATTTCTTCAGCCTTAATGCTCATATTACATCACCCCTATCATCAATAGTTCGCCGTTACAATCCGTCGCTCGATACGTTTTAATTTACCGCCGAGACTGCCATCCATAATCGTATTGCCGATCCGAATTTTAACACCGCCGAGCACCGACGGGTCAACAATGTTTTCAAATACGATTCGACGTTTATTAAACCGGTCGGCAATCGGTTTTTCGAGCTGTTTTAACTCTTCATCGCTTAACGGGCGAACCGAATATACCGTTGCTTCGGCAATGCCTTGTGCGTCGTTGACCAACTGAATGAAGTGATCGACAACAGATGGAACGATATGAATGCGGTGCCGTTTGACAAGCAGTTTGATCGTATTGACACATTCGCGGGAAAACCCAGCAAATACACGATCTAAAAACGCATACTTTTTATCGAGTGCAACGCGTGGATGTGCCAGGAAGGCTTGCAGCTCGTTTTCTTGAAAGACATCTTTGATGAGACGGAACTCATCAACAAGCTGATCGAGCGATCCTTTTTCGTCGCCGAGCTGGAAAAGAGCATCTGCGTAACGCCTTGCTACAATTTGTCCACTCATTGCTCTTCTCCTACCTCTTTAATATAGTCGTGAATCAATTTTTCCTGATCTTGTTCGCTGATCTCTTTTTCAATCACTTTTGAGGCAATCAAAACCGATAATGAGGCAACTTTATCCTGCAAGGCATTGATTGCTTTTTCTTTTTCACGTTCGATTTCTTCCTGTGCTGACTGCTTAATGCGCTCAGCTTCTTTGTAAGCCGCCTCAATAATAGCGCGTTCTTGTTTAGCACCGGCGCTTTTAGCATCTTCGATAATTTGTTGGGCTTCTTGTTTTGTTTGCTTCAACCGCTCAGCTGCTTCTTGCGATGCTTTTTCGGCTTCAGCGCGGCTTTTTTCCGCCGCTTCGATTTCATTCGCTACATATTCTTCTCGTTTTTGCATCATGTTAATAAGAGGTCCCCAAGCGTATTTCTTAAGCAAGAATAACAATAACAGGAAGAAAAACAGCTGAACGAGCATGTCCCCTACTCTTAAACCGCCTATAAAGGCAATGTATGCAAACAAAGTATTCACTCCTTCCACTCCGACAGCATTACAAGGGCTTGGGATTTAGCACATCGTAAAACGCATTGGTAAAAAACAGCATAAAGCAATGGCGAAGATTCGCATACGTGAACTCCGCCACTTTCAATCGCTTTATGCTAAGAAAATAGCCATGAATGCAATGACCGCTGCAATGATCGGAATCGCCTCGACCAAAGCTACCCCGATAAACATCGTTGTCTGTAGCGCACCGCGCAACTCCGGCTGACGCGCTATCCCTTCAACCGTTTTACTGACAATCATTCCGTTACCAAGGCCGGCACCCAATGCCGCCAATCCAATTGCGATTGCTGCTGCTAAAGCTCCCATTAAAAATCCTCCTTATCTAATATGAAATCCCATATATAATTTTGTATTTGTATTAATGATTACTGCTCACTTTATGCGACAAGTAGACCATTGTCAATATCGTGAAAATAAATGCCTGAATGGCGCCAATAAAAATGCTGAATGCTTGCCATGCCATCATCGGAACGGCGGCAAAAAGGAATCCAAACGGTACGGCACTTGTTGCCAGCCCGACTAAAAGCGACAGCAATACTTCTCCAGCGTAAATATTTCCAAATAGACGCAACCCTAATGTTAACGTGTTTGTAAATTCCTCAATAATCTTAAACGGCAACATGATTTTAACCGGGCTTATAAATCCTTTCAGATAGTTTTTTACCCCTTGTGTTTTAATGCCATAATAATGGGTCAACACAATAACCATGCCGGATAATGTCAACGTTAACGTTGCATCGGCAGTCGGTGATTTCCACCATAGTTCATCACCGAAGATACCGACGGTTGCCACGCCTGCCAAATTGCCGACTAAGATGTAAGTGATCAAGGTGAGTCCTAATGGAAGGAACACCTTACCTGTTTTCCAGTCCATCGTGTCGTTGATCATACCTTTGACAAAGTCAACGACCCATTCCATGAAATTTTGCATCCCGGTTGGCTTCATCTGCAATTTACGGCTTGCCCATACACAGAAGAAGAAAACAATAGCTGAACAAATAGCGATCATTAAGACATTCGCTAAATTAAAATCAAGCCCTGGGATGCCAAACGCATTCTCAACGATTGGCGCTTCATGCTCCACCCTTGTTTCACCTCTTTTCAAACGTTAATGCTTTTTCTATGGATAAAAAAATCAAGCATAACAATCACATAAGACGTCATTAACCCAATGACGACAGCAAGAAGATGAAAATGTTCTTCAAAATAAATAGCAATCATAATCGCGAGTGCTGCCGTTGCAAATCGAGAAATAGTACCAATACCGCTGCGCTGCTTTTTAACAATCGCTTCGGTAAAATCAGCAATTTTCTTTTGCAACAGCCATAGGTTGTAGAAACTCGCAACCGCCCCTAATAGCAGCCCGGAAAAGACTTGCGTATATGGTGTAAAGCCGATCCCAAGCACTAAGATGGCGAGAAGATAGATCATCCATTTGCGCTGACGGATAGTCATACGTTTATAATTCGACATGCTCTGTCTCCCTAAACTCTATTATACAATAAGTTTATGCGAAGTTCTTGGATTAAACAACCGTCTAGCTTTGTATAAACCATCTTGCTCGTCCACCAACATTTATAACTCCTCAATGTTTATCACAAAACGGCGGCTGAAGTCATGGAGCATATGTAGAAAAACAACTATGAAAACCTTATCATTCCACACTCAATCAGTTTACCAATAGGCTGACTATATTGTCAATCGGTTTAATGTTCCCCCATAAACGTATGATACTACGATTATAGCATTGAATAGGGAACGGTAGCTACTTTTCTATATCAACCTACAGACCATTATAAAAGATTTATTTCCCATAGTGATAGTGACATTTTTATGAATTTTCGACAGAAAACGACATTAGCAGCCGCCATCAAAGCGCTCACTCAATATGAATGATGCTTTCTTCACTCGCATATGTGCCATCGTCGAGTTCCAAGGTGATCAATGCTTTATATATGCCGGGCTCGCCGATATCCGCTTTCGGGAGCTCTCCTTCATGCATTCCTGAAGCGACATCTTTAAAATGCAGAAGCGAGCGATCATAGATGAGCGTATCCGCATCATATAAATGCACATCGATGCGTTTGACTGATTCGGTTAAATAAAACTGATAAACATACGTATCGTCTGCTAATGGTTTTAAACTGAATTCCAGTCCCATAGCTTTCGGATAATCCGCTGCTTTATTGATAAACAGATAAGGTAAACGGTACGTATTGCGATCATCACGGAGTGTCAACCATCCTTGATGGATTCCTTTATCGAGCGGTTGGGTTGTGATGGCGAGCGCAAGTGGTACCGTTTTTCGTTCCTTTGCTTTTAATGTAAACGATTGAGGAAGGTGCCAGCTTAAACCCGGTGTTTTTTTAGGAACATCAAACGTATATGTTTGCGGCGTATTTGTCGTATTTTCAATCGTTATGTCGATGGTCTTCGTTTGCCGATACGAATCGATTTTACCGTAGGATAATAATGGATTATGAATAATCGTATTTGTATGCACAGCTTTCGCCGGACGAATCGTTCCCATCCCTTGTGTTATCGGCTCTAGAAGATCGCCTTCTTCATTTTTTAAAAGCTGAGCAGTTGTTTTAAGAGCGCCGACGATTTGTTCATTAGTCCAATCGGGCCGAGCTTCTTTTAAAAGAGCAATGGCACCTGCGACATGCGGAGCAGCCATGCTCGTTCCCTGCAAGGCTTGATAACCTCCTGGAACGGTGCTGACGATATCGGATCCCGGAGCGGTGATATCCGGTTTGATATCCCAATTCATCGTCACGGGACCGCGTGAGCTAAACTCGGCAATGGTTGTGTCTTTTGTATGATAAGCTGTTTCTAAAATGGTTGGCTCATCTGCCATGTTTTCTAAAAGCCATTTTCCATCTGCCTTGGAAATCGATGCAACCGGAATGGTGACGGGATCGGATTCATGCTCGACGGAACCTTGAAAGGACTCATCTTCGTTGTTGACGATCAGTGCGGCAACAGCCCCATTGTTTTCCGCTTGCTTAGCTAATGTATGAAATGGGGTATCTCCACGTTGCAGCAAAGCAATCTTTCCTACCACCGCTTCTTCTTCGCCCGTACACTCTGCGATAGGATAATCTTTTTCTAAATCCCACGGCTCGGCACCAAGCATGGGAGTGAGGCTAATTTGTCTATCATGCTTTGGTGCATAAAGATACGGAATTCTTTGCGGCATCTGTGTCGCTCCGACGGCAAATGCTTTAGGAGACGTTGCTGGTGAGCCGACGCTCCAATCATCTGGCCCATCGTTTCCATTGGCTATAACAACGGCAACGCCCCTATCAATCGCACGGTTCACCGCGATGCTTGTTGGATAATCCGGCCCATTAACCGCGTTTCCTAAAGATAAATTTATGATATCAACGTCATCCTGTACCGCACGTTCAAGCGCAGCGATCACTTGTACCGACGAACCCGATCCCCCCGGACCAAGCGCTCGATACGCATAGATGTCCGCATCCGGAGCGATGCCTTTCATTTCTCCATTCGCAGCGATAATGCCAGAAACATGTGTTCCGTGAATTGTCGGCATTCCTTGTGTCGCATCGGTTTCCATTGGATCATCATCGAGGTCGACGAGGTCATAACCTCCTCGATAGTTAGCCACTAAGTCCGGATGGTTGTAGTCGATGCCTGTATCAATAACACCTACTTTAACGCCTTTACCTGTATAAGGCGTTTTATTCAGCATCGCAGGCAGTGTCAACGGAGCTACATCAGGTTCTGATACAAAAGATGATAAATCAATCGACTCATCATGTGCTAACGCTTTATACGTTCGAACGGGATGGATCGCTTTGATAAAATCCAATGAAGTGAGTTTAGCGAGTTTTTCCGGCTCACCTTTTAGAGCAAGGCCGTTGAATAGCATATTGAACGTCTGAACAACTTCGACAAATGGATGGTGCTTCTGTATGTAAGATTGATGTTTATTAGGATCACCTTCCACCTCAATAATGATCGCCTCGGTATCAGCTGATTGTGATTGTGCATGACCAAATGTCGGGTGACTCCACATTATCAATAGACTAATGAGAATAAGACAATATATGAAACGCATACAAGCGGGACTCCTTTAATTTTGCATATCTTTTAGTAGTATGTGTGGACCATGGAAAAAGATGCAGAAGGCAGGCAAAACATAGCAAAGGAGGCCAAATCAAAACGGGACTCAGCCAAGCTGAATCCCGTCTATCCTTTATTTTTAAAATAATGAACGATCGAATCGGCAATGCGGCGCGAGGCTTCACCGTCACCATACGGATTGACAGCTCGCGCCATTTGTTCATGCGCGATTGGATTCGACAACAGTTCATCCGCTAGATGAAAAATCGTCTCCTCATCCGTCCCTGCCAGTTTCAACGTTCCCGCTTCGATCCCTTCAGGACGCTCTGTTGTATCGCGAAGGACCAAAACCGGTACACCAAGCGATGGGGCCTCCTCTTGAACACCGCCTGAGTCAGTTAGAATAAGATGCGATCTAGCGGCGAAGTTATGGAAATCGACAACATCGAGCGGCTCGATCAATTGAATGCGATCATTGCCACCTAAAATTACGCTTGCGGTTTGGCGGACGAGCGGGTTTAAATGGACAGGGTAGACGACACAGATATCATCGTGTGTTTCGACAAGCCGTTTGATAGCGCGAAACATCTGCTCCATGTGGGAGCCAAGGTTTTCCCGACGGTGAGCCGTCACAAGCACAAGTCGCTTATTGCCGATAGTTTCTAAAACAGGGTGTGAGTAATGGGTATCAACCGTCGTTTTTAAGGCATCGATCGCTGTATTACCCGTTACCACAATGCGTTCGATTGGTTTATTTTCTGCAAGCAAGTTCTGTTTAGCCGTTTCCGTTGGAGAAAAATGTAAATCAGCCATGACACCGGTCAGCTGCCGATTCATCTCTTCCGGATACGGTGAATATTTATTCCCTGTTCGTAAACCAGCCTCAACATGACCGATAGGGATCTGGTTGTAGAAGGCGGCGAGTGAAGCGGCAAAAGTTGTCGTCGTATCGCCATGAACAAGAACGATATCGGGCTTTTTCGTTTTGAGCACATCGTCAAGACCCGTCAAAACTCGTGTTGTAATTTGGGCGATTGTTTGTTTTTGTCGCATAATATTTAAGTCAATATCCGGCGTGATTCCAAAAATATCAAGCACTTGATCGAGCATTTCTCTATGCTGGGCTGTTATGACAACAATCGGCAAAAACTGATCGGTGCGTTTTTTCAATTCGAGAACGAGCGGTGCCATTTTGATCGCTTCCGGCCGTGTCCCAAAAACAGTCATGACTTTAATGCGTTTGGTCATCTGCTTGTGTTCACATCCTTTAAGCATTGTCATAGCCGTCTATTTTGTTCCGAACAATCGGTCACCAGCATCACCGAGTCCCGGAATAATGTATCCTTTCTCATCAAGTTTATCATCGAGCGCTGCTAAATAAATATCGACATCCGGATGCTCGTTATGAATCATTTCAACGCCTTCAGGAGCCCCGACAAGACACATGAGACGAATTTGTTTGGCACCGCGGTTTTTCAGCGAATGGATGGCATCGTTAGCTGAACCACCGGTCGCAAGCATCGGATCAATGACGATCAGTTCGCGTTCGTGAATATCAGACGGTAATTTTATGTAATATTCAACCGGTTGTAATGTTTCCGGATCGCGGTACAAACCGACGTGTCCAACGCGAGCAGCGGGGATGAGCTTCAGCATGCCATCAACCATACCGAGCCCAGCGCGCAATATAGGAATCAGGCCGATCTTCTTTCCAGCGAGTACGTTTGCTTTTGCTTCCATAACGGGGGTTTCAATCATTTTTTCTTGAAGCGGTAAGTTTCGTGTAATTTCAAAAGCCATGAGCATAGCTACTTCATCAACAAGTTCGCGAAATTCCTTTGTACCCGTTCGCTTGTCCCGTATGTATGTCAATTTATGTTGAATGAGCGGATGATCGAGAACATGGACCTGTCCCATTTCCTGTTCACTCCTATCTATTGATTGCATCCTGTAAATTGTACAGAAAAACTAACTCAGATTCAAGTTGAAAAATGTGGTTTGAGTTGTATTGGCCTACCCGCTTTGCCAAATCGTACTAAAAAGAGCTCCCGTTTAAAAAGGAGCTCGTTTCATCATGTATATAATGGAAATTTTTCGGTCAAAGCCGTGACACGTTCCGCTACCTTTTGCAGAACCGTTTCATCCTCATGATTTTTGAGCGTCGTTGATATTATCTCAGCGATCTCCTGCATCTCTTTTTCTTTAAAGCCACGTGTTGTGACCGCTGCTGTCCCGACGCGTATACCACTTGTCACAAAAGGGCTTTCTGTATCAAACGGAATCGTGTTTTTATTCGTTGTCACGCCGATATCATCGAGGACTTTTTCCGCATCTTTCCCCGTCAATCCAAGTGGTGTCACATCGAGCAATATTAAATGATTATCCGTTCCACCGGAAACGATGCGGATGCCTTCTTTACGAAGTGCTTCGGCCAATGCTTTGGCATTAGCGATAATCTGTTCGGAATAAGCTTTGAACTCATCAGAGAGCGCTTCTTTAAAGCACATAGCCTTGGCGGCAATCACGTGCATGAGCGGGCCGCCTTGCAATCCGGGAAAGACGCTTTTGTCGATTTGTTTGGCAAATTTCTCCTTGCATAAAATCATACCGCCACGCGGCCCACGCAACGTTTTATGGGTCGTTGTCGTCACAAAATCGGCATAGGGTACTGGATTCGGATGCAACCCCGCTGCGACCAGCCCAGCGATATGCGCCATATCAACCATTAAATAAGCCCCAACATGATCGGCGATTTCGCGGAACTTAGAAAAATCGATCGTGCGCGAATAAGCGCTCGTACCTGCTACAATGAGCTTAGGTTTAACGGCTTTTGCTTTTTTTAAAACAGCGGTATAATCGAGCTGCTCGGTTTCTTTATCGACTCCATATTCTTCAAAATGGTAAAGCTTACCGCTGAAATTGACCGGGCTGCCGTGGGTTAAATGGCCGCCATGGTTTAAATTCATCCCGAGCACTGTATCACCGGATTCGAGAATGGAGAAATAGACAGCCATATTCGCCTGAGCACCCGAATGCGGCTGAACATTGGCGTGATCAGCCCCGAACAATGCCTTTGCGCGATCGCGGGCAAGGTTTTCAACGACATCAACATGCTCGCAACCACCATAATAACGTTTGCCCGGATAGCCTTCAGCATATTTATTCGTAAGGACTGAGCCCATCGCTTCCATAACGGCTTCTGAGACAAAATTTTCCGAAGCAATCAATTCGATTTTTTCCCGCTGGCGCTTCTTTTCATTCGTAATGGCTTCATATAAAGCTGGATCGGCCTGTTGGACATGTTCCATATAAATCCTCCTTCGCGACTACATATGTTGATGGATAAAGATTGCTTGCAGCCATATGGCGTGGCCATTTTAGCACGACTACTTATATGCATCTTGCTTTTGTAAAGGACGATTTAAACATGCTGTAATAGGCTATTGACCTTCGTACGATGCGATTTTGTTAACCCGATTGGCGTGCCGCCCACCATCAAAATCGGTCGTCAGCCACTCCTTGGCAATTTCTCGCGCCAATCCCGGTCCGATAACGCGCTCACCCATTGCCAAAACATTTGAATCGTTATGCAAACGCGTTAAGCGAGCACTGTAAACATCATGAACGAGGGCGCAGCGGATGCCTTTTACTTTATTCGCTGTAATCGACATGCCGATACCAGTGCCGCAGATGAAAATACCCCGATCAAATTCCCCGTTTGCCACCCGTTCGGCAGCTGGAAGCGCGTAGTCAGGATAATCAACCGATGTTTGACAATCACAGCCGGTATCCTCATAATCAATGCCCATCTCCTCGAGCAGCTGGCCGATTTCACGTCTAATCGTCATGCCGGCATGGTCGGAGGTTAAAATCACTTTCATGTCTATACACCTCTTCATCATCGTTTTGTTAAGACAGCTTGAACTGTTGAATCTGTCTATTCAAATTGTGCGCTTGTCTTTCCAAATCATGTGCCAAACGTTCAACTTTTTCTACGGTTCCCGCCTGCTCTTGAATCGAAGCATTGACTTCCTCAGCCCCAGCCGATGTTTCTTCAGCTACAGCAGCGACTTCTTGCGATTGCGAAGCCGTTGACCGGATGGATGTCATCTGTTCATCGACGAGTTTAGAAATCGCATCAATTTCGCCTGCAACATCTTCCACAGAGCGGGCCATCTCTTCAATGGCTACATTTGCCTCAGATCCGCTTTCAGCCTCTTGATTGGCTTTTGTGACATTATCATTAATATTTGTCACAACTTGTTTGACATCGTCCTGAATCAACGAGATTAATTCAGAAATGCGTTGGACAGCTTGGGTACTTTCATCGGCCAACTTGCGAACTTCTTCGGCTACAACAGCAAATCCCTTCCCATGTTCGCCGGCTCTCGCTGCTTCGATGGAAGCATTCAGAGCAAGTAAATTCGTCTGTTCAGCGATATCGCCGACCATTGTAGTAATCGATTCGACTTGTTTGGCATTGTCGTTTAATCGATTAACATCAGCGAGCGAGCTTTCTTGATTTTTCGCTAATTGCTGAATCCCTTGAACGAGTTGATTGACGACATTCTCCCCGTAATGTAATGTTTCTAACATCGTCTGCGACTTTTTTCGGGATCCGGATGCTTTTTCTTGAACGTTTTCGGCCAGTTCCGTCGCTTTCTCAACAGCTTCTACCGTATGTTGAATGGCTTCTGATGCGTTTTCAGCACCGCGGGAAATATCAGCAATGGAGACGCCGATCGCTTCAGAATATTGCGCCACATCATGCGAAGCCGTGCGCATATCAATGACGGTTTGATTCGTATGAGCAAAATGAGCTTCGATATTAGCCACCATATTCCGCAAGTTTTTTAGCATCGCATCGAAAGCTAAACCAAGAGAGCGAATTTCATCATCCGATGTATGGATATCGATGGACTGATGCAAATTCCCGCTGGCAGCATCCGATGCAACACGTTCCAATTTTTCCAATGGTTTCGTTAAAAAGCGAGCAGCTAAAAATGCGAGAATTCCAGACCAAATGATGCCAAGTAGGAGTGTTAGCACAGTAAAAACTTCAATCGATACGGCCCAATATGCCGACACGATATCATAGACGATATAGAGAAAAAATGCACTGACTGAATACGTAACGAAAGCCAGAACGGTTGTAAATAACATGAGTTTAATACGCAGACTGAAACGATATGTTTTCTTCATTTTACATCCCCTGACTTTTTAGATGGTTATGTTATTTTTTCTACTAATAAATCAACATATTTACCAATTTCTTCCAATGTTTCTCGATAAACGTCTAAATCGCCGCCAAATGGGTCGGAAATATCATAGCTCGTCAGCATACTCTCCAACCGCTCGATTTCTTGCCACTCGTTTTGCAAATGGTCTTGAAGCTTTTTTTCCAGGACCGCACGATCCATTTTATGTTCGTTTTCGCGGATGAATAACACCCGTTTTTCTTCATAATCGGCATACAGTTTTTTCAAACGGTCCCATACGGCTTTATCGGCTTCAGAGACGTATTCTTTTAGTGTAAAAAACTTATCTTGAAAGTCGGGATATTGCATGATAAGCGACTGTTTGTGCTGCGTTGTCATAGTCAGGACAATATCGGCCCATTGCAATAGCCGTTTTGTAACAGGCTGTGAACGATGGTCGAGAGAAATAGCTTGTTCCTTTAGCGATTGGATCGCATATTCGTTCGCTCTCACATTTTTTGCCGCAAAAATACCGGCTGATTGTACCTCAACATTTGGACATCTCTTTTTAAGCCATGCTTCAGCCATGGGACTGCGACATGTATTCCCCGTACAAACAAACAACACTCTCATTGACGAACCTCCGTTATGGCATACCTGCTCAAGGATCATTCAATCAACCTACGCACTTTAAATATATCATAGAAATGCCAAATCGGATAGAAAAAGGAAAGTTGTGAAAAGGTAAAAGATGCCGATTACAAAAGGATTAGCCAAATAAAATCGTCAAACCTAACCCGCAGAGAATGCTGCCGCCGAGCACTTCACTATACACACCGAGCACACTGTGTACTTGACGGCCAAGCAGCATGCCGATCCATGTAAAAAGCATGCTTGTCATACCGAACAACAAAAGAGCGAACACTGTTTTTGCATCGGTTACGCCGAGACTTAAACCAACGGAAAAACTGTCGATGCTGACGCTGAACCCTAAAAATAAAAGGCCGATGCCAACCGGCTCGACTTTACGTTCATAGTGATGGCTAAACGCCGAAAAGATCATTTGTGCACCGATGCCAACAAGTAAAAATCCTCCGGCAAAAGTGGCCAAATGGCCGATACGGCTAGAAATATACTGACCGATCACCATGCCTAAAAACGGCATGAACACATGAAACAGCCCGAATATCACGCCGATTAACGCCACCCGTTTGAGACGCAGACGTTGCATACCGAGACCTAAACTGACGGAAAAAACATCTGCACCTAACGCAACAGCAATAAAACATAATGATATGAACGCATCGGTGTAATCTTCTGCCATCGGCCACCACCCCTTGGACGTGCTAATTCACTATATGCATGTCCAAGGGCGGATATGATGCGCAGATGGTGTAGCAAAAATATTATGCTCACGACTCTTCAATCAAGCAGCTAGCAGCCTTTTGCAAGCGATTCATAACAGCTTGACCTATATCGGTTTCCGGAAATGCTTCGCATACAATAAGATCAACATCGCCTTCCTTAAACGATCGCAAGCCGTCATATAAATGAGCGGCGACGGAACGAATATCATCGCCAAGCGAAACGACACGGTCAGCTTTAAGCTGGTTGGCAGTTGTAGATCCAGCGAGGACACCGACGCGCTTTTCTTTTCTCCGTTCCCGATCGATCAACTGTTGCATCGAGGTCATGGAGGCTTTAACCAACCATAAGGGCACATCCGGCGCATAATGCCTGTATTTCATACCAGGGGATTTCGGCGTTTGTGCCTTGTCAGCCAACGACGGATCAACCATCACGCTTCCGGCTACCTGTTCAAGCTGTTCTTTCGTAATCCCTCCCGGCCGTAAAATAACCGGAATCGCCTCGGTACAATCGATAACCGTCGATTCTACACCAACACCAGCCGGCCCGGCATCAAGAAGTCCCGAAATTTTGCCGTGCAAATCACTCCAAACGTGATCAGCTGTCGTCGGGCTCGGTTTTCCCGAGGTATTCGCACTTGGGGCGGCAATCGGCCTGTCACATGCTTGGAGCAAAGCTCTTGCAACCGGATGGTCCGGAATGCGGACACCAATGGTTGCCAATCCCGCGGTTGTACTACGGGCACACGTGTTGTTATGGGGAAGAACAAAGGTGATCGGACCGGGTGTAAAGGTGTCGATGAGCATTTCGGCATAAGTCGGCAATGTCGCAACAAGTCGAAGCAATTGTTCTTTGCTTGCTACATGAGCAATGAGCGGATTATCCGCCGGCCGACCTTTTGCCAAAAAAATACGCTGCACCGCTCTGTCATTCGTGGCATCTGCGCCAAGGCCGTATACTGTTTCGGTTGGAAAGGCAACGGTCATACCATCTCGTAACATGTTCGCCGCTTCAGCGATCGCTTTTTGATTGTACGTGTCATCGTTGGAAAGTCTCCATCGTTTTGTCTGCTTCATCGTCGTGACCTCTTTTCTACTGTCCATTCTAGTTGATCACTATGATTTTCGCAAAATATTATGGCGAAAGTAGACATGGAATGACTGCTTTAAAAAAGCCTGCGGCAGATTATCCACAGGCTTTTGTTACGCATGGTGTGTTTCGATATTTTTTTATCAACAGTCGAACGAGACTATCAACAGATTCCTAACAGGTTATCCACAACAGCGTGTGGATGGTGTGTATGGGTGACTATGACACATTGTAAGCCCACCAGTTTCCCGGCTTATTCGCATCGTTATCCACAACAATACCCTTTTCTTGCGGATGAAATTGCAAAGCTTCTAAAATAATATCGACAAACAGTTGATGACTGTACACATAAACCGTTTGCGCCTGTTTTTGTTTAGCTAAAGCTAAAACAGCTTCTAGCAACCCCGGTAACGATAATGCTGCATTTTTGGTCATATACATTTGTTTGAGCCAATATACATCCGAATCGATCGCTTCAAGCACAAAGCATCCTTCAAGACGTCCCTTCATTTCTACGACGTATCCGGCGGCTAATAAACGCGCTTCGTCAATCATATTGTTTGTATCTAGAAACGAGCGTAGCTGCATCTTCGGCGCGTGTGCAGCTGGTATGATTTTCATAATCCCACCTCTTTTTCCGATCCATAGTACTTATTACCAGCTTATGCCTAACGTGAACGAACTATGACCAGCCGAGCCATTCGAAAAGAAAAAATTTAACTTCAACAGAGTCATCGTCTTCCTTTTCTGCCGTTTTTTCGGACTCATCCGTTGTGGCCTCATCGGTTTCTTCGGCTACGCTCGTTCCTGCAGAAAAATCAAGAAAACATAGCGGTGGGAATAAAACACACCACCAATTGGAGCCTTGACCAGCGCCAATTGTGATCAACACAGCTTCATACTCGCCTGCTGGATATAAATAAGAACCGTATACTTTCACAGGAAATGTCACATGGCTATCGTATTCAACTGAAAACTCCTTATTTTCACCAGCCGTATCTAAAACGTCGGCAACGGTTTTTTCAATGTCTGGCACTCGCTGAGCGATCAATTCACGAGCCTCATCTATATCTGTCATGTCCTGAACCCATTCGGAAATCTCCGCGTTGACCGCATCGCGCACTTGATGCTTTATACGTTGATCGTCCTCTGAATCGCTATGAGCAAGAATCCGCAAGCGGATCGCCTCATCGGGAATCACTTGGTACTCTGTTTTCTCTTCTGTATCGCTAATCCCCTTTATAGGTAAGGAAAAAAACAATAGGACGAGAATAAAACCAAAACACATCGCTTTCCGCATCGCTTCATCCCTCTTTTATCGTAATTTACCAACAGTATGGGCAGAAGCGCTGCGTTTTAAACTAGTAATCTATTAAATGGCATCGATCGATACACGCCTTCTAGTCTGTTGACTTATGTAAAATAGCTGTTACGATCCGCTCCTTGCCATGCAAATCGCGATGAACAGTGACATCACTTGCCGGATATGTTTGTCGTACAAGGGATTGGACAGCCTCACCTTGATCATGGCCGATTTCAAAAATGAACGCCTCCGGAGCAGGTATGTCTTTTGACTGCGCCATAATCGTCCGATAGGCGGCGAGTCCATCCTTCCCTGCAAACAAAGCGCATGCGGGATCGAAATGTTTAACAGTATCAGGAAGCGCTGCAACACTTGTAGAAGGAATGTACGGAGGGTTGGCGATAACGAGGTTGGGAAGAATATCATTATCTATAATTGGTTGTAGAAAATCGCCTTCAAGAAACGTTACGTGAGCTTGGAGCTGATGGGCATTTTTTTGAGCAACGGTTAAAGCGGCTTGGGAAATATCGGTCGCATAAACGGTTGTTTCTGGCAGTTCAAGGGCTAGTGTAATAGCAATAACACCGCTTCCTGTTCCGACATCGACGATCGTAAACGGACGGTTTTGTTCCGCACACTCATGGGTCATCGTAATCGCCTGCTGGACTACTTCTTCTGTTTCAGGGCGCGGGATCAACACGTCTTCATTTACTGTAAAGTCGCGGCCGTAGAACGTCGCCTGCCCTGTGAGATGCTGGACGGGAACGCCTGTTTCGGCATGTTTTTTAATATCGTTTATGAAAGCATCGAGCACATGTTCCGGGACTGGATCGCGCATCATGGCATAAAACGCCGCGCGCGATACGTTTAAATGATGTTGGAGCAGAATGTGAGCGACACGCGGCTCACGATTCTGTTTGTTTAAAAACGAAACGGCCTTGGCCAGAACCTCATGCTGCTTTGGCTGCGTCGTCATGTTATTCACCTATCTGTTCGAGTTTCTTCGTTTGTTCTTCAAGAAGCAAGGCTTCGATGAACTCTTCCAGCTTTCCATCTAAAACTTGGTCAAGCTTTTGAATGGTTAAGCCGATGCGGTGATCGGTCACACGGTTTTGCGGAAAGTTATATGTGCGGATTCGTTCGGAGCGATCCCCTGTTCCAATAGCGGACTTTCGCGATTCATCGTACTCAGCCTGTGCCTCTTGCTGATATAGATCATAAATTCGCGCCCGCAATACTTTCATCGCTTTTTCCCTATTTTTAATTTGCGATTTTTCATCTTGGATTGAAACGACAATCCCAGTTGGTTCGTGCGTCAATCGTACAGCTGACATCGTCGTGTTCACGCTTTGTCCACCTGGGCCGCTTGAGGCGAACGTATCCATGCGGATATCTTTTTCATTAATATCGACTTCGATATCTTCCGCCTCTGGTAACACAGCGACTGTGGCGGTCGATGTATGAATTCGCCCGCCCGATTCAGTTTCAGGAACACGCTGCACACGATGTGCTCCATTTTCATATTTGAGCTGAGAGTAGGCACCTTTACCATTGATCATAAAAATAATTTCTTTGTAACCACCTACACCCGTCGTATGCGTTTCCAGCACTTCGATTTTCCATCCGTTATTTTCGGCAAACTTCGTGTACATCCGATATAAATCACCAGCAAACAAGCCTGCCTCGTCTCCACCAGCGGCTGCGCGAATTTCCATAATGACGTTCTTTTCATCATTCGGATCTTTCGGGAGTAACAAAAGCTTCATTTCCTCTTCGAGCTGAGCTTTTCGCTCGCTAAGTTCGCCAATTTCTTCTTTAACCATTTCCTCCATTTCTTCATCTAAATCATCCGCCAGCATCGCTTGGGCATCTTTTAGTTCTGTCGTAACTTTTTTATATTCGCGATACTTTTGGACAACTTCCTCTAAATCCGCCTGTTCCTTTGAATACTCGCGCAATTTTTCTGTATCGCTGATGACTTCAGGATCGCTCAACAGTTCATTCAATTTGTTATAGCGATCTTCCAAGGACTGTAAACGCTCTAACATGACGTTTCACCTCTTTTTCTTGAACAGTCTAATTATAGTATACTAAAAACGTTGGGTCAAAACTGCAGCGTTTCCAAACAGTCGTTTGGCATAAAAAAACACCCCACACTTTCGAGGGGCACCACGGCTCAAACCGATGAGTTTTTCACAGGTTTATGAGGTACCTCGTGATGATGACGACAGCGTGGTTCATACGATTCAGATGCACCAACAAGGATGACCGGGTCATTGTACGAAGCTGGTTTTCCGTTGATCAGCCGCTGTGTACGGCTTGCCGGAGAGCCGCAAATCGGACAGATAGCATTAAGCTTAGTGACAGCTTCTGCTAGCGACATCAGTTTTGGCATAGGGCCGAATGGTTCACCGCGAAAATCAGTATCCAAACCAGCTAAGATAACACGGATGCCGCTATTGGCAAGTATGTCGGCAACTTGTACAATCTCGTCATCAAAAAATTGTACCTCATCGATTCCAATGATATCCACATCGCTGTTTCGATAGGCTAAAATCGCTGTAGCGCTTTTGACGGCGTGGGCAATGATCGTTGTCCCATTGTGAGAAACAATGGCATCATCCGCATAGCGATCATCCAATGCCGGTTTAAACACGCGGACGGACAAATTCCCGTAAGTAGCACGCCGGACGCGACGAATAAGCTCCTCCGATTTTCCGGAAAACATGCTGCCGCAAATAACTTCCACCCAACCGCTCTGCTTCATGACATTCATCGGCGGATCTTCCTTTCCCTAATAAGCTGCGTCTTCTTTTATATTTGATACAAATGCATCGAAGTAAAAAACAGGCAAAATATAGAAAGCATTTTTGCCTGTCTTTCACAAACTCGCCGCCTTATTTCAAATTATATTTTTTCTTGAACCGGTCAATACGTCCACCGACTTTATCGGCTTTTTGTTGACCTGTATAGAATGGGTGTGAGGCGGAGCTGATTTCTACACGGATCAACGGGTAAGTGTTGCCGTCTTCCCATTCAATCGTTTCGTCCGAGTCCTTTGTTGACCCGCTCAAAAATTTATAATTTGAGCTTGTATCAAGGAATACGACTTTTCTATATTCCGGATGAATACCCTTTTTCATACTTTTCACTCCTTCTCGCCTGAATCCTTTCGTAAGAGCCGTTACTAGATAAAACACTTTAGTCAAACTCACATAAGAAGATTATATCAATGTGCCGATTTGATTGCAACAGGAAATGTTTGCTCATATCGTACCGCTCCGAGTCCCGCGACGTTTCATTTCATCTTCCATTATTTGAAAAAACTCCGCGTTATTTTTCGACGCTTTCAATCGTCTCAAGAAGCGATCGAAGAAATCGTGGGAATCCTGCATCGTTTTACGAATCGCCCACATTTTATCCAAATGGCTTTTAGGAACAAGCAGCTCTTCTTTTCGCGTTCCCGAGCGTAAAATATCGATTGCTGGGAAAATGCGTCTTTCGGCTAAATTACGATCGAGATGCAGTTCCATGTTGCCCGTCCCTTTGAACTCTTCATAAATAACATCATCCATACGGCTGCCTGTGTCGATTAATGCTGTTGCCAAAATGGTGAAACTGCCGCCTTCTTCAATATTTCTCGCCGCGCCGAAAAAGCGTTTAGGCCGATGAAATGCAGCCGGATCGATTCCACCTGAGAGTGTACGACCACTCGGAGGAATGACCAAATTGTATGCACGTGTCAGGCGGGTAATGCTATCCATGAGCACAATGACATCACGTTTATGTTCGACAAGACGCATGGCTCGTTCTAAAACGAGCTCGGATACTTTAATATGGCTTTCAGGCACTTCATCAAACGTCGAGCTGACAACATCGACATCAGCATGCACGGAACGCTCGATATCGGTCACTTCCTCGGGTCGCTCATCCACAAGAAGAATTATCAGCTTAGCATCGGGATGGTTCTCTGAAATGCTATTAGCTATTTCTTTTAAAAGCATCGTCTTCCCCGCTTTTGGCGGTGCAACGATCAAGCCACGCTGACCAAAGCCGACAGGCGTCATGAGGTCGATGATCCGGGTTGATAGATTGTTCGTTTCTCTTTCCAATCGCATAAACCGATCGGGATAGAGCGGTGTTAATGCTGGAAAATGAACACGGTCTTTAGCTGTTTCCGGATCGTCATCGTTGACAGCATCGACGTGCAATAGCCCATAATAACGTTCATTTTCTTTAGGCGGACGAACCTTGCCGGACACTTTGTCACCATTTCGCAAATCAAAACGACGGATTTGTGAGGCCGAAATATAAATGTCTTCAGCACTCGGGGAATAGTTAATCGGTCGTAAAAAGCCGAACCCTTCGGAAGGAATAATTTCCAATATCCCATCCATAAATAAAAAACCGTCGCTTTCCGCCTGCGCTTTTAAAATAGAAAAAATTAGTTCTTTCTTAGTCAATTTGGCATAATAGGAGATTTTGTATTCTTTTGCTAAAGCATACAAGTCCTTTAATGTCAATGTTTCCAAGTGCGATATCGTCAATGCACTCATTCAATCACCACGCCCATTCTTGTAATGTTTGTCAAAATCGTCGTTGAAACACTTTTATTAATTTTCAAATATGTACAATCATGCTTCTTCCTTTTTCTTCGGATGAACATAGTGGAAACCTAATCGTTACCAAGCTTGGCAAACGACATACGAGTCGCGAATCGTTCCGCCTGGAGATGATTTGTCAGAAATGAAGAGGGTTCGGAAGCTAGAATCGAAGTTTTTAACCTATGATCTATCATAACCAATCTTAATATATAGTAAACAACTACCATGTTACCTCGTTGCACTTGATTATTCAATCCCTTTTTATATGTCGGAGAATAGACCTGACGACAAAATCGAGGAGGAAGTACGGGGCAACGAGCCCCGCCTTATATGCATGCGTATTAGGTCATGACAAGATCTGGCTTTTTCCGGAGGCTATGCTCACCATCGATAAAGCGAACCGTTCCGCTTTTGGCACGGAGAACGACAGTTTGTGTCGATGCCCTTGTTCCTTTGAAACGGACACCTTTTAACAATTCGCCATCCGTGACACCTGTTGCGGCGAAAATGGCATCGTCCCCACTGCAAAAATCATGCATGCCGAACACTTGATCCAAGTCGATACCCATTTGCAAGCACCGTTTGCGCTCCTTGTCATTTGTCGGGATGAGCTTTCCTTGAATTTCACCGCCGAGACATTTAAGCGCCGTCGCAGCGAGCACTCCCTCAGGTGCGCCACCAATACCGAGCAAAATATCCACACCTGTATCATCAAACGCCGTGTTTATCGCTGCAGCCACATCCCCATCCGGAATAAGCTTAATCCGCGCACCGGCCTGGCGAATTTCTTCCACCAAATCGTGATGGCGCGGGCGATCGAGCACGATGGCTACGAGGTCTTCGACGGCTTTGTTTTTAGCGTCTGCAACCGCTTTAAGATTATCGATCGTCGGTGCATTGATATCGATTTGACCGACCGCTTCAGGGCCGACAGCAATTTTTTTCATGTACATATCCGGCGCATGCAAAAGGGTGTTTTCATCGGCTATAGCAATGACCGATAAAGCATTCCACGTCCCTTGAGCAACGATGTTTGTGCCTTCCAACGGGTCAACAGCCACATCGACCTTTGGGCCCGAACCAGTGCCTAATGTTTCACCGATATAAAGCATCGGTGCTTCGTCCATTTCCCCTTCGCCGATCACGACGGTTCCTCGCATAGGAACTGTATCAAACACATGGCGCATCGCCGTTGTTGCAGCGGCATCGGCTTCATCTTTCTTCCCCCGGCCCATCCACCGCGATGAAGAAAGGGCCGCAGCCTCGGTCACGCGTGCCAATTCCATTGTTAAGCTTCTTTCCATGCTGAATCTCTCCTTTTTCTAACATCACTCATCCCAAGAAGATATACAGAAAAACGGAGAGCTTGATGACAACCGCCTGGAAATAGCTCGCTTACGAATTTTGGAACTGCTCAACTTCATCATCAGTCATTTCTTCACGCCAAACATGCGCGCCGAGGTTCGTCAATTTTTCCGTGATGTTTTCATAGCCTCGGTCGATATGTTCCAAACCGGTGATTTCCGTAATGCCTTTAGCCATTAGTCCGGCAATAACGAGCGAGGCACCGGCGCGTAAATCGCTTGCTTTGACACGCGCACCTTCAAGTTGAACCGGGCCGGAAACAATGATCGAGCCACCTTCAACTTTGATTATACCATTCATGCGGCGCAATTCGTCAATATGTTTTAACCGTGCAGAATAGATGGTATCGGTTATGACACCGGTATCATGAGCCCGAGTCAGCAAGCTGGTAAATGGCTGCTGTAAGTCTGTAGGAAAACCGGGATAAACCAATGTTTTAATATCTACACTTTTGAGTTTACGCGGCGATGTAATATAAAGCTGTTCATCGCCTTCTTCTATCGTCACACCCATCTCCCGCAATTTAGCTAAGAGCGACTCTAAATGCTCGGAGATGACGTTATCGATGATGACTTCCTCACCTGCGGCGGCGGCGGCAATGGCGTATGTCCCAGCTTCTATACGATCTGGTATAATCGTATGCCGACAACCGCTTAATGATGCAACCCCTTCAATGCGGATCACATCGGTACCGACCCCCTTAATTTTGGCACCCATATTGGTCAAAAGGGTCGCTACATCAATGATCTCCGGCTCTTTAGCAGCATTTTCAATAATCGTCTGCCCCTTCGCCTTTACAGCTGCAAGCATAATGTTGATCGTGGCACCGACGCTGACGACATCGAGGTAAATGCGGGCCCCTGTTAATTCTTTGGCGCGAAGATAGATGGCGCCTTGTTCATTTGTGACTTCAGCTCCGAGCGCTTCAAAACCCTTAATGTGCTGATCGATCGGCCTTGGCCCTAAATGACAACCGCCGGGAAGGCCAATAACGGCTTGTTTAAATTTACCGAGCATAGCACCCATGAAATAGTATGATGCACGCAATTTTTTCACTTTACCATTCGGAAGCGGCATCGATACCATATTTGTCGGGTCAATGTGAACGGTACGATCGTTCCACGATGTACGACCGCCGATTTCCTCTAGCAATTGGCTAAGTGTGTATACATCGGAAATATCCGGAAGCCCCTCAATCGTTACGCTCGAATCAGCTAAAATCGCAGCAGGTAGAAGTGCAACGGCACTGTTTTTAGCCCCACTAATCCGCACCCGGCCGTTCAGTGTGTGCCCACCTTCGATTAAAATTTTCTGCATTTAGAAACCCCCGCTTTTCATTAAACATGCTATTCCTATTCTGCACGTTTTTACGCCATTCATGCTATTCGTTTTGCTTGTTCCAATCGGCAAGAAACTTTTCAATACCTTGATCTGTCAATGGATGGGTTACAAGCTTGATAAGCACGCTGTATGGAAGGGTGGCAATATGGGCACCGTTTCGAGCTGCGTCAATCACATGCATCGGGTGGCGAATAGAAGCAGCAATGATCTCTGTATCGATCGCGTGGCGGTTGAAAATATCTGCTATAGTGGCAATGAGCTCCATTCCGTCATGTCCAATATCATCCAAACGTCCTAAAAATGGCGATACGTATGTCGCTCCTGCGCGTGCTGCCAAAAGGGCTTGATTCGCATTAAAAATCAATGTGACATTCGTTTTAATAGCCAAATCGCTAAGCGTTTTAACCGCTTTAAGGCCTTCAAGCGTCATGGGAATCTTAACGGTGATATTCGGCGCAATCGCACTTAGCTGTTTTCCCTCGGCAATCATCCCTTCTGCATCTTCGGAAATAACCTCTGCACTAACCGACCCCGACACTTCTTCTGTAATTTCCCGCAGCCGATCGTGAAACGAAACGCCTTCCTTAGCGACAAGACTCGGGTTTGTCGTGACACCGGCCAATATACCAAGCGCATTTGCCTTGCGAATCTCGTCGATATTGGCTGTGTCAATATAAAATTTCATCGCGTCATCGCCTCCATCCTTTGCCTTAATGGTATAAAGAAGGTTGAAAACCGGATGGCTATCCGGTTTTCCCCCTGATGATTGATCCCTATGCTTTATTAGATGAACCGAATTCCCGCATTTTACTGATGACTGTTTCTTTAATCGCATCACGGCCTGGACCGAGGTATTTGCGCGGGTCATACAAGTCAGGTTGTTCCTTTAACACGTCGCGAACTTTTTTCGCCTGCGCCATTTGATTTTCTGTATTAACGTTGATTTTGGCTGTCCCTAGCGAAATCGCCCGTTGAATATCTTCAGACGGAAGCCCAGTACCCCCGTGTAGGACGAGCGGAACACCTGTCAAAGTCTTGATTTCTTCCATTCGGTCAAAGCCCAAATTCGGCTCGCCTTTGTATGGCCCATGAACCGAGCCGAGTGCCGGAGCAAAACAATCGACATTTGTTTCTTTGACAAGTTTTTCACATTCGTCAGGAATGGCATATGCTTGCTCTGCATCCTCAACGATTAAATCATCTTCTTGACCGCCGACTCGGCCGAGCTCTGCCTCAACGGAAACACCGTGGATATGGGCTAGTTCAACTACCTTTTTGGTTAAAGCAATATTGTCCTCTAAAGGTTCAGCTGAGGCATCGATCATCACCGACGTAAAGCCTGCTTGGATCGCTCGAGCACACGATTCGAAACTGGAGCCGTGATCAAGGTGGATCGCTACGGGGACGGTTATATTTTTTTCTTCCATCAACGCTTTAACCATAGCTACGACAACTTTAAAACCACCCATATAACGTCCGGCCCCTTCGGAGACGCCGAGTATAACCGGGGATTTCTCCTCTTCGGCTGCCTCGAGAATGGCTTGGGCATACTCCAGATTGTTTATGTTGAATTGGCCGACCGCATAGCCATTTGCTTTAGCTTTTTCAAGCATGTCTTTCATTGATTCCAATGGCATTCTTTCCTGCTTCCTCCTTCAGTAGACGCAAAAAAAGTCTACCTATCATCTATTTACAGTACAAGAATACCAATTTGAAACAAAAGTCGCAACAAAATGTGTCATTTATAACGGGCAAAAAATAATATATGTATAAAGTAAAATATTTATGAATCTAGGATCGATTTGACCATCTCGCAAAATTCAAGCACATTAAACGGTTTAGCGACGACTTCCTTAACGAAACGATAACTTTTCATGTCGATTTCTAAACCTTCGATTAATCCACTCATTAATATCGACGGGATATGGATACCGTCCATTTCCAACTGTTTTAACACTTGTGCTCCATCAATAACAGGCAGTCTATAATCCAAAATGATCAGATCAAACGGATGACGATAAAGGTGGTCGAGCGCTTCTTGTCCTGTCTTAGCCGTTGTTACATTATAGCCTTCATTTATTAAAACGTCTTTTAACAACAGCTGTATCCCCGGTTGGTCATCCACCACTAATATTTCTTTATTCATCTAACAAATCATCCCCGTTCGTCAATTGTATTATACCATCTTTATTCGCTCCAATTTACAAAAATCCTTCTTTTTAGAGAACATTTTTCTCCAAAATGTGCGATACATTGCATTTGTATTGAAAATAGTACCGACTCAGGTGAAAATTATCTTTCCAAACACGCCTCTCCTACCAATCTCCGTAACGATGGCATTCCGCATGGCTACCCAAAAAAACCCCCGACCGTTTTCGGGGGCATTTTGTCAGGTTTGCGGTTGTTCTTGACTTTGCACGACGGCGCCGATAAATCCTTTAAACAACGGTTGCGGATTTGTCGGCCGCGATTTAAATTCGGGGTGGAACTGACAAGCGACAAACCATGGATGAGCTGCAAGTTCAATCGTTTCCACCAGCCTGCCATCAGGGCTTAAACCGGAGAAAATCAAGCCGTGTTCGGCCATCTGCTCACGATAGTTATTATTGAATTCATACCGATGACGGTGACGTTCTTCAACAATATGTGCACCATCGTAAGCAACTTTTGTTTTCGTACCTTCTTGAAGTCGGCACGGGTAGGCACCTAGACGGAGGGTACCTCCTAAATCGGCAATCGTTTTTTGTTCCGGAAGCAAGTCAATAACAGGATGCTTTGTTTGTGGATTGAATTCTGTCGAATGCGCATCTTGCAATCCAACAACATGGCGGGCGAATTCGACAATTGCCAACTGCATACCGAGACAGATGCCTAAAAAGGGAATGCGTTTTTCCCGTGCATAACGGATCGCGACCATTTTTCCTTCAACCCCACGATCGCCAAACCCACCGGGGACAAGTATTCCATCTACATGAGCAAGCGCTTCGCGAATGGTTTTCTCATCCAATGTTTCCGCGTTAATCCAACGAATCGTTATATCGGCATCATAAACAAAACCAGCATGCTTCAATGCTTCCACAACCGATAAGTAGGCATCGGGTAATTCAACGTATTTGCCAACAAGTCCAATCGTAACCGTTCGGGAAAGCTGTGTAACTCTGTCAACGAGCCGGCGCCATTCCGTCATATCGGCCGGGCCATATTCCAAGCCGAGCTCGTCGCAAACTAATTGATCGAGCCGTTCTTCTTGTAAGGCGAGCGGTACCCGATAAAGTGTATCCGCATCGCGCATTTCAATCACAGCATTTTTGTTGATATCACAAAAGAGGGCGATTTTTTCTTTCATCTTTTTGCTAATGGATTGTTCGGTCCTTAGAACAATCGCATCTGGCTGAATGCCGAGTGAACGCAATTCTTTGACACTATGCTGAGTTGGTTTCGTTTTTAATTCACCTGCAGCACGAATGTATGGAACAAGCGTACAATGGATGTACATGACATGATTTTTTCCGATGTCACTCTTAATCTGGCGGATCGCTTCTAGAAACGGCAAAGATTCAATATCACCAACCGTCCCACCGATTTCTGTAATGACGATATCCGCTTTCGTTTCCTGCCCAGCGCGAAACACTTGTTCCTTTATCTCATTTGTAATGTGGGGAATAACTTGCACCGTCGCCCCTAAATAATCGCCGCGGCGTTCTTTTTTTATCACACTAGAATAGACTTTCCCCGTCGTAATGTTTGAATATTTATTCAAATTGATATCGATAAACCGCTCATAATGACCTAAATCGAGATCTGTTTCCGCCCCGTCTTCGGTAACAAACACCTCACCGTGCTGATACGGACTCATCGTTCCCGGATCAACGTTTAAGTACGGATCAAATTTCTGGATCGTTACCTTCAAGCCGCGGTTTTTTAATAAACGGCCTAGTGATGCCGCTGTAATTCCTTTACCGAGCGACGATACAACACCGCCTGTGACAAAAATATATTTAGTCACTGTTCATCCCTCTACCTTCTATATCGTTGATTTTTCATAATATGTGGTTGATGCTTTTTATTGTTACCTAGCGCATAGACGATTACACGACAAAACAAGAAAAGCGCCCCCTTTTATGACAGGGAGCGCTGTCCACTTACGGTATTAATGAGCCCAGTAAAGATTTTACGCATATGATGGACAAAAGTCAAGAATGATCATTCATCATCTTCAAGATCATCACCATAACCTAAGGAATAATCCGCGTAATCGTCATCATCGGTCAATTGGTCGATTTCATCATCAATGGAATCCAAATCATTTTCGGAAAACGTTGTCTCTTCCATCTCCGGCGCTGCCTTTTTCTTTTTCTTCTTGCGCGTTTCATTGCTCACCACTTCATCAATTTGTTCGACTGGATACCAACGTTTCAATCCCCACATATTCGAGCCGATCGTTAGAAAACGGCCATCAAAATTTAAATCTGTATAAAATTGGTCTAAATACTCGTTTTTTTGTTCTTCTGAGTACCTTTTTAACTCCGCCAGACGCTCAAATACATCTTTAAAATGCATCGCTTCCTTGTTTTCTTCCATGATCATCATAGCCAAATCGATCATGGAGATCTTCTTGATTTCTTCGTAGCTGTAATTTTCCAAGCTCACGGTAAACGCACTCCCTTTTTGTCATATAATGCAGGCGCTTTTTGCCTTAATTGTATCGATAGCACATACGTCTTTAACCGTATCATTCATTATAAACAAACGGCAGACAAGTATGCCAGCAAATTAATTAAAAAATGTCGTCGGTCTTTTTGCTTTAATAACGAATCCTTCAGCCAAAACATTTAAATCGCGATACGACTTCGCATATCAGTTAAGGCAATTGTATTCTGAAAAATAAAATAAACATTGACCTATAGACAATTTGCATCTATATTTTTCAATATGGGCATATTCGAGATTTGCATAATTGATGAAGTGGCACCTATGGAAAAGCCAGCACAGACTGTGATGGAAAACCTTGAGCTTATTTCCCCAGCATTTGAAGGACTCGGCGACCGCATGTGTTTACAAATTCTCCATCTCCTAACAATTTATGGGGAAATGTTTGCCCGGCAAATAGTCGATGACGCAAAGCATCGTTTCCCGTCATCTGAACCAGCTGCATCGGGCGAAACTTGTATCGATTTGCCAAGCGGGAAATACAAAATATTTTTCCATTAATCGAGATGAAATTAAAAAAATGTTGGGGGTGTTGGAAGGTTTTTTAACATAGAGGGGATGTTTCTGACTAAGACGATATGGACAATTGAGGAGGTGATAATGGATGACGCATTTTACGGTTAAGAAATTAAACACTATTATTATTCCGGTGAAAAAGATGGAACGATCCATCGACTTTTACCAAAATGTACTCGGCTTATCTCTGGACTATATCGAAGGCAGCATGGCTTGGTTCACCATCGGTGATGAGACGTCCGTTATGCTGCATACAATTGATAAGCCGGAACCGGTTGAGACAGGCATCGTGATCGAGCTGATGGTTGGTGATCTGATAGCGTGTGTCACCGCCGTTAAACATGCAGATGGCACGATCATCCAAGAACCGGTTAAACGAGAGTGGGGTGTGATCGAAGCCGTGATTGCCGATCCAGATGGCTACCGCATTTGGGTCGTGCAACCCACTTAGTTGCAAAGATGCTTTAGGCAAAGGGGATGGGACACATGAATATTTCAATCATTCAAGCAGCGCCAGAACATGCCAAAGATATTGCTCGAATTTGTTCAACAGGCTGGCGCCAAACCGTTCAAGGCAAATATAGTGAGGCGTACCAAACGCAAAATGTACAATATTGGTACAACCACAAGCGCGTTTTAGAAGATATTGATAAAGGGATATATACTTACGTCGCCATAGCAGATCAAATAATCGCGGGGACGATTGGGGGCGTCGTGACTAATCAAGGTGTTAGTCACATTTATGTTTTTTATGTTGATGATGAGTACAGGTACAAAGGGATCGGCACAAAACTTTTACATGCACTGACAAAAAATCATTTAGAAAGAGGCGCCACTGACCAATGTGCATCTGTGGAAGAAGGCAATAAACTCGGCATCCCTTTTTACGAAGCACGCGGCTTCCGACGGAAAAGTCAAAGCAAGCGTTATTGGCGACCGATTACGAATGATCATTTTTATAAATGATGTGATTTAATCGAGAAGGAAGTTTCGGTATGAAATAGCGAAACTTCCTTTTGCATGAGATGAATTTATAAACACACATCCCGCAAACACAACCTCGCCTGAAATCTTTTCTTTCATCTTACATATTTCTCCGGTACTGGCCGCCGACTTCATACAGCGCATTCGTAATTTGTCCGAGGCTTGCGACTTTGACGGTTTCCATCAGTTCCGCGAAAATGTTGCCGCCTGATGTAGCGACTTCTTTGAGCCGTTTCAATGCCTCGTCAGCGTGCGCCTTGTTTCTTTCTTGGAATTTGCGTAGCTCTTTAATTTGATGTTCTTTTTCTTCTCGAGTTGCGCGGGCCAGCTCCATCGAATCAATTTCTTCCTCAGACGGCGGGTTCGGATTCAAATACGTATTGACACCGATAATCGGCAGCTCGCCCGAATGCTTTTTGCCTTCGTAGTAGAGCGACTCTTCTTGTATCTTGTTGCGCTGATACTGACGCTCCATGGCGCCGAGCACACCGCCGCGGTCATTCATCCGCTCAAATTCCTGCAAGACGGCTTCTTCGACAAGATCGGTTAATTCCTCTACGATAAACGAGCCTTGCAGAGCATTTTCATTTTTCATCAAGCCGAATTCCTTGTTGATGATCATTTGAATCGCCATTGCCCGGCGGACCGACTCTTCTGTCGGGGTCGTAATCGCTTCGTCGTAGGCGTTTGTATGCAAGGAATTGCAGTTGTCCTGAATCGCCAGCAGCGCCTGCAACGTCGTGCGAATATCGTTAAAGTCAATTTCCTGTGCGTGCAGTGAACGACCGGACGTCTGGATATGGTATTTCAATTTTTGGCTCCGTTCGTTTGCTCCGTATTTATCGCGCATGACAATCGCCCAAATGCGCCGAGCCACCCGACCGATCACCGTATACTCCGGATCGAGACCATTGGAGAAAAAGAATGATAAATTAGGAGCAAATTCGTTAATATCCATCCCTCGGCTTAAGTAATATTCCACATACGTAAACCCATTGGCGAGCGTAAAGGCAAGCTGCGTTATCGGATTGGCGCCAGCTTCGGCGATATGGTAACCGGAAATGGATACCGAATAATAATTGCGTACGTCATTGGCAATGAAATACTCTTGGATATCCCCCATCATGCGTAAGGCAAATTCAGTTGAGAATATGCACGTGTTTTGCCCCTGGTCTTCTTTCAAAATATCCGCCTGCACCGTTCCGCGCACAACCGAGAGCGTTTCCGCTTTAATCTTGGCATATTCATCATCGCTTGGCTCGCGCCCGTGTTCTTCTTTGAAACGGTCCACTTGTTGATCAATGGCTGTATTTAAAAACATCGCTAATATAATCGGCGCCGGACCGTTGATCGTCATCGATACCGATGTTTTCGGACTCGTCAAATCAAATCCGTCATACAACTTTTTCATATCATCAAGGGTGCATACATTCACGCCGCTTTCGCCAATTTTCCCATAAATATCCGGCCGATAATCCGGGTCTTCGCCATACAATGTGACCGAATCAAATGCTGTAGAGAGGCGTTTAGCTTCAGAGTCTTTTGATAAGTAGTGAAAACGGCGATTCGTCCGCTCCGGTGTGCCTTCGCCGGCAAACTGACGTGTCGGCTCTTCGCCTTCGCGTTTAAACGGATAGACACCAGCGGTAAATGGAAAAGCGCCTGGCACATTCTCTTTCATAAGCCAGCGGAGTCGCTCGCCCCAGTCCATATACGTTGGAAACGCCACTTTAGGCACTTTCAATCCAGCAAGCGTTTCGGTTTTGACATCCACTTCGATGTCTTTATCGCGCACTTTATACACCATTTTATCTTGAGCATATTTTTCCTGCATGTCATCCCAGGAATGAAGTAATTTTTTCGCTTGTGGATCGAGTTTTTGTTCGTATGCGTCGATCATCTGTTCCAGTGCGTCAGCGACTGCTTCATCCTTAGTAACGGCTTTTGCCCCTTTTAATTGGTAAAGTTTACGCGCGATTTCACTCTGCTTCTCGGTCTGTTTATGGTAATTGCGTACATGTTGAGCGATTTCGCGTAAATAATGACGGCGTTCGTTTGGGATGATCAAGTTTTGTTTTTGAGATATGGCATGTCGGTTAAAATCGACCTGCTCATCCCACCCGTACCGCTCATTCAATGTGTCGATGATTGCAGCAAAGAGCGCATTCGTCCCTGCATCATTAAACTGGCTAGCGATGGTCCCAAAAACAGGGAATGTTTCTTTATCTTGCCCGAATAACATGCGGCTGCGTTCATACTGTTTACGTACTTGGTTTAACGCATCTTCAGACCCTTTTTGCTCAAATTTATTGATGACGATAAAATCGGCAAAATCGATCATGTCGATCTTCTCAAGCTGCGTCGGTGCCCCGTATTCAGCCGTCATCACATACATCGATAAATCGGTCACGTCGGTAACCGCTGCATCCCCCTGGCCGATGCCGCTCGTTTCCACGATAATAAAATCAAATCCAGCTGCTCGCACAATGTCAAGCACATCGCGGATGGCCTTAGATAACTCATCGCGGGAATCCCTTGTGGCGAGTGAACGCATGTAAACGCGGTCGGTAAAAATAGCGTTCATGCGAATCCGGTCGCCAAGAAGTGCGCCGCCTGTTTTTCTTTTTGTCGGATCAATCGAAAGGATGGCGATTTTTTTATCGGGAATCTCGTTGATGAAACGCCGTACTAATTCATCGGTAAGCGAGCTTTTTCCAGAGCCGCCCGTACCGGTAATACCAAGTACCGGTGCGTGGTTGGACTCTGCCTGTAATGATCGCAATAAATCTGCTTTCTCTTCTGAGTCATCGCTGTTTTCCACATAGGTAATCAGACGCGCAATCGCCTGACGATCACCTGTTGCTAACTTTTGCTTATTTTGTTCTAAATGTTTAGGTGGCATATAGTCGCATTCTTCAAGCATGAGATTGATCATACCTTGCAAGCCCATGTTGCGACCGTCCTCTGGTGAAAATATACGGGAGACACCGTAATCGTGCAGTTCCTTTATTTCCCTCGGGATAATAACCCCGCCGCCACCACCAAAGACTTTGATATGACCAGCACCCAGTTCTTGCAAAAGGTCAATCATATATTTAAAATATTCAATATGGCCGCCTTGATAGGAAGAAACAGCGATCCCTTGGGCATCTTCCTGAATGGCGGCGTAAACAACTTCTTCAACGGAGCGGTTGTGGCCGAGATGAATCACTTCCGCTCCGCTGGATTGAAGAATGCGCCGCATAATGTTGATCGATGCGTCATGACCATCAAACAAACTCGATGCACTGACAAACCGAACCGGATGTGTCGGACGATAAATTTCTACTTGTTTCATTGATAGACCCCCCATTGTATGATTATTAATCTTTCTTTATACCAAGCCCATTTTTGATAAACTGAATTTGCCTATGAATATAATCATCTAATGAAAACTGTTTTTGTAACATCCAACGCCGAAATCCCCACATCTGACCTTGCACAAAAATGTTATTTGCCATCAGTTGCGCATCCACACGGGGTATCGTATCGGAAAGACAAGCGACAATCACCCGCTCTAACATGCCGACCATCTCATGTTCTTTTTGCAAGATTTGTTCTTTTGTATCATTTTTAAGCGATTTGACTTCTTGGTACATAATGACGACTTCTTCTTGCATATCATCCATATGTCGAAAATACGCTTCAACAACGTCAAGCAGATGGCCAACGGATGGATTTTCCAAATCAATCGTCGCTTCCAACCGTTTATACACCTGTTCATAAATCGATTCACACACTAAAAACAGAACGTCTTCCTTAGTGCGGATATATTCATAAAGGGTACCGATGCTAAAACCCGCCTCCTTTGCTATTTCTCGCGTCGTTGTCCGGTGAAAACCTTTTTCTTTAAACAGCTGAATCGCTGCTTTAATCATTTGCTGGCGGCGTTTTTGCACGAGTTCCATATCTTTAACCGACGATACGATTTGCTCCTGATTCATCTGTGCGGGCCTCCTTCCCTTCGCCATTTTTCTAACCAATCTTTGGCTAACTGATACGGATCGCTCGTTGCTTCAATGATTACATCATCGCGCGAATTGATAAATGCTCTAACGTCAAACCAAATTTCTTCTCGGATCAGTTCCATCACTTCTTGTAGCTTTCTTTGTTGACGTTGACTTTGACCGGCTGCGGTGGAGTATAAGTAAGTACGGTGATCTTCTATCGCCTGCCACAGTTTGTCAATCCCTTTATTTTCCGTGGCGATTGTTTTAACAATGGCCGTCTGGTAACCATCTGTTGCACTGATCATGACGAGTTCTTTCAGAAGCGCCTTTAGTTTACCAAATCCGGGAAGATCAGCTTTATTGATAACGAATAAATCAGCAATTTCCATGATGCCCGCTTTAAAGATTTGCAAAACATCTCCGCTATTTGGCGTCATGACAACGACGGTTGTATCGACGACTTTCATAATGTCAAGTTCAGACTGGCCAACGCCGACGGTTTCTACAATCACGACATCAAACCCGCACGCTTCACAGAGCCGGAGCGCATCTTTCGTAGCTCGTGCAAGGCCGCCGAGACTGCCGCGCGTTGCCATACTGCGGATAAAAACACCTTCGTCAGTAAAATGTTCATCCATACGAACGCGATCTCCAAGCAGTGCCCCACCGCTGAACGGACTTGTCGGGTCAACAGCGATGACGGCAACGGTTTGACCTTTAGACCGGATATGAGTAATGAGCTGATTGACGAGCGAGCTTTTACCAGCACCCGGTGAGCCAGTTATGCCGACAAGACGGGATTGCTTCTTGAACGAAAAGACATCGCTCATCAGCGCCAGTTTATCCGGATCGTCATTTTCCACTAAAGTAATCGCTTGGGCGAGCGCGCGTATATCTTTTTGCTTAATCCGTTCAGCGAGAGGGTGCATCGGTATCCTCCTTTAGCATCCGAGATGCCTCAGTTGGTCGGGCGAATGATCAAGCCACCTATTTTGTCAGCATGCGCCCGATAACAAGGCGTTGGATCTCGTTTGTTCCTTCATAGATTTGCGTAATTTTAGCATCGCGCATATACCGCTCGACGGGATAATCTTTCGTATAACCGTAACCGCCGAACACTTGAACAGCCTCGGTAGTAACACGCATTGCAACATCGCTTGCGAACAGTTTTGACATCGCCGAAGCCTTGCCATACGGCTCACCATTGGATTCGAGCCAAGCCGCTTGGTAGGTTAATAAACGCGCGGCTTCGACTTCCGTTGCCATGTCAGCGAGCTTAAAGGAGATGCCTTGATTGTGAGCAATTGGTTTTCCAAATTGCTCGCGCTCTTTCGCGTAATGAATTGCAGCATCCAGCGCACCTTGTGCAATGCCAAGCGCTTGGGCAGCAATGCCGTTTCTGCCACCGTCCAATGTAGACATGGCAATTTTAAAACCTTCGCCTTCTTCACCTAACAAGTTTTCCTGTGGCACGCGGCAGTTTTCAAAAATGAGTTCAGTTGTTGGCGACGAGCGGATGCCGAGCTTCTTTTCTTTTTTGCCGAATGTAAAACCGGGGGTTCCTTTTTCTACAATGAAGGCGCTGATCCCTTTATGGTTGGCGTCGGGATCAGTTTTGGCAAACACGATGTAAATATCAGCCACACCGCCATTAGTAATCCACACTTTATTACCATTTAAAATGTAAGCATCCCCCTCCTTTTGGGCGACGGTTTTCATCGCTGCCGCATCGCTTCCCGATCCGGGTTCAGATAAAGCATAGGCACCAAGCGCATCACCGGTCGAAAGACGGTACAGGAAATGTTTTTTCTGCGCTTCGGTTCCGTATTGATAGATAGGCCAGCTCGCAAGTGATAAATGAGCTGAAAGTGTCACACCGGTTGAAGCGCAGACTCGCGACAATTCCTCAACAGCGATCACATAGCTCACGTAATCCGCGCCAATTCCACCGTATGCTTCAGGCCAAGGAATGCCGGTTAAACCGAGTTCTGCCATTTTCGTGAATAGATCGCGATCAAATCGCTCTTCTTCATCGCGTTCTGCCGCTGTCGGTTCGACGTCGTTTTTAGCAAAATCGCGGACCATTTTGCGCAACATGTCTTGTTCTTCTGTTAATTGAAAGTGCATGCTTGCATCTCCTTTCAATAGTTATGAATAGTCGATCAATTTATAATAGATGTTTGCCGATAACGATACGCTGAATCTCGTTCGTTCCTTCATAAATTTCGGTCACTTTGGCATCGCGGAAGAGCCGTTCAACCGGGTAATCCTCGGTATAGCCGTAGCCGCCGAAAATCTGGACCGCTTCAATCGCCGTATCACGTGCCGTTTGAGAAGCAAACAGCTTCGCCATGGATGCTTCTTTACTGCATCGCTTATTGCGATCAACGAGCGACGCTGCTTGATAAACCAACAGCTTGGCTGCCTCAACGTTTGTCGCCATGTCGGCCAGTTTGAACGATACGCCTTGATTGGCGACGATCGGCTTTCCAAACTGTTTCCGTTCTTTAGCATAATCGGTCGCATATTCCAAAGCTGCCTCAGCAATTCCAAGAGCTTGAGCGGCAATACCGATCCGGCCGACATCTAAATTCGCCATCGCAATTTTATAACCTTCGCCTTCTTGACCGAGCAGCTGTTCTTTAGGAACGACGCACTGATCAAATGTGAGTGATACGGTTTGCGAGCCATGCAAACCCATTTTCTTTTCTGGTTTGCCGATGATAAGACCAGGTGTATCTTTTTCAACGATAAAAGCATGAATGCCCTCTGATCCCGATTTGTTATAAGCGCGAGCAAATGTAATATATATATCGGCGATACCACCATTTGTGATGAACACTTTTGAGCCGTTTAACACATAAGAATCGCCGTCTTTTACTGCTTTCATCTTAATATTGCCCGCATCTGAACCTGCGCTTGGTTCGGTCAAAGCAAACGCCCCTATGTACTCGCCTCTAGCAAGTTTTGGCACGTAATATTTTTTCTGTTTGTCACTGCCAAAGTGATAGATAGGATTTGTGCCGACGGATGTATGGACGCTTAGCATGACGCCTAAAGCTGCACTAACCTTGGACAGTTCATGGATGGCAATGATATACGATGTAAAGTCCATCCCGCTGCCACCGTATGTATCAGAAACAGGAATACCCATCAGCCCGAGTTCACCCATTTTTTGCAGCAGCTCTTTCGGGAAGCGATCCTCTGTCTCCATGCTTTCAACCGCGGGTGCAACCTCGTTCTGAGCAAAGTCGCGTACCATTTGGCGCATCATGTTTTGCTCTTCGGTGAAATGCATGTTCAATACCGCTCGGCCCCTTTCTTCTCGGTAATGATTAAACAGCTTTATGCCGAATGCATATAAGCCGATCTGAAGCAAGAGTTGACAGCGAATGCTTTAATCATATTGGTAAAAACCTCGACCCGATTTTTTACCAAGCCAACCAGCTTTGACATATTTTCTCAACAACGGGCACGGGCGATATTTACTATCGCCGAAACCTTCATAAAGCACTTCTAAAATGTACAGACATGTATCCAGTCCGATAAAATCAGCGAGTCGGAGCGGACCCATAGGATGGTTCATACCTAGTTTCATGACTGTATCGACATCTTCTGGGGTCGCAATTCCTTCTTGCACCGTAAAAATCGCCTCATTGATCATCGGCATAATCACGCGGTTGGAAACAAATCCCGGAGCATCATTGACCTCCACTGGCGTTTTTCCTAATGCTTTTGCCGTTGTTTCAATGACACGAAACGCATCGTCGCTCGTTTGTAATCCGCGGATAATTTCCACCAGTTGCATAACTGGAACCGGATTCATAAAATGCATGCCGATGACGCGATCCGGGCGACTGGTAGCAGCTGCGATTTCCGTTATCGGTAACGATGATGTATTTGAAGCTAAGATGGCGTGTTCAGGAGCATATTGATCGAGCGTCTGCATCACATCGGTTTTAGTATCGATATCCTCCACGACAGCTTCAATGACGAGATCGCACGTTTCCGCATCTTTTAACTGCGTACTCGTCGATAGGCGGTTTAGCGCGGCCGATTTATCCTTTGCATCGATCCGCCCTTTTTCCACATCGCGGGCCAATCGCTTATCGATCGATGCCATCCCTTTTTCAAGCGCACCTGTACTGATATCGTTGATGAGTACGGTAAATTCAGCCTGTGCAAATACTTGAGCAATGCCTGTCCCCATCTGACCAGCGCCAACGACCATGACTTTCTCTAGTTCCATCGTATGTCCCTCCTCTGAAACGATTAAAATGGTGTGTGGTCGAACTGCAAATCTCTGGACGGCGTCGGTATAAAAGCTATGCAGTTCTGACCAAAAATAGTGCGATGTGCAGTCCCTGTCTAAGTCGTTCAGTCACAAATTCAGCTGAAAGTTAGAACAGCGATCGTTTTGTTTTGGCAAAACGATTAAAACTCCCTTTATGCTTGCGGTACCTCAATCAAAATAGCATCCCCCTGGCCACCACCGCTACAAATAGCTGCGATGCCAAGTCCACCGCCACGACGCTTCAGCTCATAAATCAATGTCAAAATAATGCGGGCACCACTAGCCCCAATCGGATGGCCGAGGGCAACTGCTCCACCGTTGACATTGACTTTTTCCGGATCAATCTCAGCGATTTCATGACTGGCGAGCGATACTGCTGCGAATGCTTCATTGATTTCAAACAAATCGATGTCGTCTTTCTTATAACCGGTTTTCTCCAAAAGCTGATTGATCACAAGCCCTGGTGTTTTCGGAAAGTCTTTTGCCTCGACCGCAATCTCCGCATGGCCGAGGATAGTTGCCATCGCTGTTTTACCCATGTCTGCTGCTTGCTTATCTGACATGACAACAAATGCACACGCTCCGTCGTTCACACCTGGCGCATTTCCAGCCGTAATCGTGCCATCTGCGTCAAATACAGGTGGCAATTTGGCCAATTTCTCTGGACTCGTATCCTTGCGCGGCCCTTCATCAGTATCCACAACAATGGGATCGCCTTTGCGCTGTGGGACTTCTACGGGTACAATTTCCTCAGCAAACTTTCCGTCCTGAATCGCCTGCAACGCCCGCTTGTGACTTCGGTATGACCAATCGTCCTGTGCCTTGCGCGTCAAACCGTATTCTTCAGCAGTCGCGTTGCCGTAATGACCCATATGCACATGCCCAAAGGCACACGTTAAGCCATCATGCACCATCATATCCACAACGCGCTTATCGCCCATCCGGTTGCCCCAGCGTGCATCCGGCAAAAGGTATGGCGCATTTGACATGCTTTCCATACCTCCGGCAACGATCACGTCTTCGTCCCCGAGACGGATGAGTTGATCGGCAAGCGTCACACTGCGCAAGCCTGAGGCACACACTTTGTTGATCGTCTCCGTTTTCACACCCCATGGAATCCCTGCTTCGCGCGCGGCTTGACGCGATGGGATTTGCCCTTGCCCACCTTGTAAAACGGTGCCCATAATCACTTCGTCTATCATCTTTTCATCTACTCCTGCGCGATCTAAAGCCGCTCGAATCGCTTTTCCACCAAGCTGTGGCGCCGTCAGCGGTTTTAACGCTCCCCCAAATTTTCCAAAAGGCGTTCGCGCCCCAGATACAATCACACTTTGTCGCATAGAGTCACATTCCTTTCATAGAATAATTGTCTATGTTAGCGCTTACGGAAGTCGATTGAACGTTCGCTCAGATTCGTCGTCAAATAGAAGAGGGGCATAAACCCCTCTATGTTTGCTTACTTATAGTGTAACGAATGGTTCGATAAACGTCTAGTATCTTCGGAAAAATTTTTATTCATTCCGGAATAAAATGTGCGCGTTAATGAGGAAAGTGCATTACGCCGTCTGTTGTTCGTCATCCACTAACACTGACAGAGCAAGAATTTCCGCTACATCCATCGTGCTGATATCATCTTCGACTTCTTTTGCTTTCGTTCCGTCGCTTAGCATTGTCAAACAGAACGGACAAGCGCTGGAGATCATCTGCGGATCAACGGCAAGTGCCTGCTCGGTTCGTGCCACATTAATGCGGTTACCGGTCGTTTCCTCAGCCCACATCAAGCCACCGCCAGCACCACAGCACATGCCATTTTCTCTGTTGCGATCCATCTCGACAAGCTCAAGACCCGGTATGGCTTTTAAAATCTCTCTTGGTGGATCATACACCCCGTTATAGCGGCCCAAATAACACGAGTCGTGGTATGTCAAACGTTGATTAATCGCCCGTTTTGGTTTCAGCTTGCCGCTGACAACGAGATCATACAACAGTTGTGTATGGTGGTAAACTTCTGCTTCAAACCCGAAATCAGGATATTCATTTTTGAAAATATTGTAAGCATGCGGATCGATGGTAACGATTTTCTTAACGTTATGTTTCCGAAATTCTTTAATATTTTTTTCAGCAATTTCTTGGAATAAAAACTCATTGCCAATACGCCGGGCCATATCGCCTGAATTTTGTTCCTTATTACCGAGAATCGCAAAACTGACGCCTGCCTCATTCATCAATTTGGCAAAAGCGATAGCAATTTTCTGGCTGCGGTTGTCGTAAGAACCCATCGAACTGACCCAAAACAAATATTCAAACTCTTTTCCTTCTTTTTTCAGTTCTTTAACAGTCGGAGCATAAACCGATTCGTCTTCCTCTCGCCATTTGATGCGATCTTTTTTCGATAAGCCCCACGGGTTGCCCTGACGTTCAATGTTCATAATTGCACGCTGGATATCCGAATCCATCCGCCCTTCTGTCATGACGAGGTAGCGGCGCATATCAATAATCGTTCCGACATGTTCATTCATCACTGGGCATGCGTCCTCACAAGCACGACATGTCGTACATGCGGAAATTTCCTCTTCAGTAATGACATCGCCAATCATGTTGATACTCTCGACGGTTGCAGCTGCTTCTCCTGCACCGGAAGCAGCGAGGTTGCCTGTCGTGTTCGAGAAGACATATGAGGGCACCCACGGTGTTTTACCAGTGATCGCCGCTCCTTTTTCGGTTAAATGATCGCGCAGCTTGATCATAATATCCATCGGCGACAACATTTTACCAGTCCCCGCTGCTGGACAGACATCAGTACAGCGCCCGCATTCCACACACGCGTAAAAATCGAGCAGCTGATACTGTTCAAAATCTTCTACTTTCCCGACACCAAAAGAAATATCCTCTTCATCCGCATCTTCATCGATATCAAAATCTATTTTTTTCAACTTCCCCGGCACACGCTTGCTCAAAAACACATTGATCGGTGCCGCAATAAGATGAGCGTGTTTAGATTGAGGGATATAGATGAGGAAAACTAGTATTGTCAGTGTATGTATCCACCAGAATACATAAAACAAAACCATTGCAGCTGTTGGTGTGAGCCAGCTAAACGCCGAAGCGATTAAACTAGCAACCGGTTCTGTCCACGTTGCTGTTTCTTCATGCCATATTTGCATCATCCCATTGGAAAACAATACCGAAAGCATGAGCGTTCCGATAAAAATGAGCACAAGACCTGCCTTAAACCCGCGTTTTAGGCGGACAATTTTTTCAATATAACGGCGATAAAAAGCCCATGCAACGGCGACAAGAACGATCAATGTGACAATCTCTTGAAAAAAAGTAAAACCGGGATACAAAGAGCCAAACGGCAAATGTTTTTCCGGCGCCAAACCTTTAATGAATAAGTCGATCGCACCAAACTGCACGAGTATAAAACCATAAAACATCATCACATGGATCGTGCCCGACTTTTTATCCTTCAATAACTTCGACTGTCCGAAAACGATGCGGCCAATTTTTTTTAAGCGCGCTTTGATTTCGCCATCAAACTCAGATTTTTGCCCTAATCTGATGTAAGCCACACGTGTGGCAACCACTTTGGCAAATAAGTAAATGCTATAGATGACGATGGCCACAAAAGCAAGCGCGTTAAGTAGCAAAAATGTATTCATTCGTTATGCTCCCCCTTTATGTAATAGCATCCATTTATGTTAACGGTTGCATTTTCATGAAAAATGCTAATCTATCTATTACTTTAAATGATGAATGATCATTCAGTCAACATATATTTGTCGGGTTTGATATTTGAAGGTATCAGAAAATAGCCGGGAAAACGTTTCAAGATAAGGCGCAGATCAAAGTATTAAACATAAATAAAAGGGTATTGCATATTTTTTCTAGCCTTGTATTAATTAAAACATATGATTCCGAAGACTGAACATGTTCCATTGTGAACTGTTCATATAATAAAAAATACTTTACGATAAAAAGTACAGGTGCTTCTCGATCTAATCTAATACTGAACAGATCCATCTCGAGATAGCGTTTGATCTTTCGGCAAAAGTTATGAAAACCAACTGAACAGAATATTCGAATTGAATTCAGATCCTCTTCTTTCTTTAACCAATGTATAGCTACACGAAGCCAAATATCTTTAAAAACGCCCAGGAGGTTACAAATATGCCACCATCAATGAATGATCACCCTGATTGGTACGCCATTTATCCATTCTCGGAATTGTTATGTTTATCCTATGTATTGGTTCTTTTTGGTTATTACATGGGAATTGGCAATGGCTCGGCCGGACGCTTGACAGCATTTTGAGTGACATTTGTCATTGGCTTGCTAGAAGCAGCCTATATGTATGGGGGAAACAAGGTCGGTAAGTTACGTTTGCGGGAAAGATTGCTAGATCTCATTCATTTTCAAGGAAAAGGTGCTTGATGTCGGGTGTGGCCGTGGATTGGTACTGAACGCTGCAGCCCAGCGGTTAACGACAGGAAAAGCAGTGGGCATCGACCTTTGGAATGAGCGCGACCAGTCCGGAAATCATCCTGATGCTACACGAAAAAATGCTGCAATAGAAGGGGTTGCAGAAAAAGTGGAAATCATCACCGGTGATGCCCGTCATATACCGTTTGCCAACAATACATTTGATGTCGTTGTATCCAGTCTTGCCATCCATAATATATATATATAACGAAGAGGAAAGGCAAAAGGCATTAAGCGAAATCCTGCGAGTGTTAAAGCCCGGCGGTCAGTTTGCTATTCTCGATTTCCAGCATGTCAAAGAATACCAGCAAGTCTTTAAAACAATCAAAGCGATTGATGTACAATTGTCAGGCCCGTATTATCTCATATTTCCCCCTGTGAAAATCGTAACAGGCCGGAAAGCGCATCCTTCTCATTATTCATAAGAGTCGTAAATATCCATCCGCTTATTGTTTAAAAACAACCTTAGCTTATGCACGTTTAAATAAAGCCGAAAAATATAATGGCTTTCCCCTTCAAGGCGTCCTTGACCATTTTAATTCGAATCTTAAGCGTTACCGGCCTGTTATGCAGTTTTATAGCGCTCAAGGAACGTTCCTACATTTTTTCTGGTGCTGTGACACCGAGTAAACGGAGCGCATTGGCAATTGTTATGCGAACGGCTTTCACAAGCGCGATGCGGGCGTTTGTCAATTCGATATGGTCTTCATCGAGCACTTTTTCCGCATTATAGAAGCTGTGTAAGTGTGATGCCAGATCGAATACATAATGTGTGACTCTTTGCGGTGCCGCCTTTTCAGCAGCTTCAGCAATAACTTGCGGGAAATCACCGAGTTGTTTTAACAAGGCGATTTCTTTTTCTGTTGTAAGCAACGTTGGATCAAACGTTTGATCAATGGCGAATCCTTTTGCTTCAGCCTGTTTAAGCATCGTACAAATTCGGGCATGAGCATACTGAACATAATAGACCGGGTTATCATTTGATTCGGAACGGGCAAGATCAAGGTCAAAATCAAGCTGGGATTCATTGGAACGCATAACGAAATAATAACGCACTGCATCAACGCCGACTTCGTCCATCAATTCGCGCAATGATACAGCTGTGCCGTCTCGTTTACTCATCCGGACGGTTTGGCCTTCTTCAAGCAAATTGACAATCTGAATGATTTTTACATCAAACTTATCCACCGGAAGCCCGAGCGCCTGAATAGCTGCTTTCATCCGTGAAATATAGCCGTGATGATCGGCACCCCAAACATTAATAATTTGGTCATAGCCACGGTCGTATTTATTTTTATGATAAGCGATATCCGGCGTTAAATACGTATATGAACCGTCCTGTTTAATGAGCACTCGATCCTTGTCATCGCCAAAATCCGTTGAGCGAAGCCACGTTGCCCCGTCTTTATCGTATACATAGCCACTTTCTCTTAAGTACTCCAAAACCTCAGTCACTTTATGATCATCATAGAGGCTTTGTTCCGAAAACCAGTTGTCAAAATAGACTCGAAAATCTGCCAAATCTTTTTTCAAATTATTGAGCACAGCGCGCAGGCTGTAATCTTTAAAAAATTGTAGGCGTTCCTCTCTTGGGGCATTGAGCCATTTCTCGCCGTATTCAGCAGCCAACGTATTGCCGATCGCGGCAATATCTTCGCCAACATAGCCATCTTCAGGGAGTTCCGCCTCTTCACCGAGCGCTTGCATGTACCGTGCTTCTACAGACAGCGCAAGATTATCGATTTGACTACCGGCATCGTTAATATAATATTCCCGCTCCACTTCATAACCCGCAGCGGACAAGACATTGCATAACACATCGCCGAAAGCAGCACCTCGAGCATGTCCTAAGTGTAAATCACCTGTCGGATTAACCGAGACAAACTCGACTTGGACTTTTTTACCTTCCCCTATATTTGTTTTACCATAATCTTTTTTAGCTTCTAATATCGCTGGCAACACATCGCTTAGATAATCGCGCTTCATGAAAAAGTTAATAAACCCCGGTCCAGCAATCTCCACTTTATCGACCGACGCCGCAGCTGCATCAAAATGAGCGACGATGTCAGCGGCGATTTGTTTTGGTGCTTTTTTAGCAATACGCGCTAACCGCATCGCCAAATTTGTCGCAAAATCGCCATGCGCTTTCTCTTTCGGTTTTTCCAAAACGACTTCCGGCAGTTCCGCTTCAGCGACGAGTCCCGCCTTTACAGCTGCCTTAGCAATTTCCTCAATTAATGTTTTTTCTATCCGTTGTAAAACATTCATTGCTCTCGCTCCTCTGTAAACAATAAATTTAATCGATGATTTCGCTCATGTCCGCCGTTCAATTTCACGGTGTAAACGATCGTAAGTTCCCCAGCATTAGGGTGATAGCGGATATCTGATGTATAAGTTTCCATATGGATTGTCCCATGGGGATGGTGGTAAACATTTTCTGTTTTCTGCTGCAAGTGAAACTGCTGATGCATCATGACAGCACCTGTCCGTTTAATGCTGACTTTTCCATCCTGCATCGTCATGAAATTGTGAATCGTACCATCATCGGTTATCTCATCGAAAACGAGAATCCCTGTATGACCTTTTTGATGGAAACGTCCGGTTTCTTTAACCGTATGCTGTTCCGTTTGACCATCGTCATCGATCGTCGTTTTCAGTTGAATGTCGACGTTCATGACATATTTCGCTCCTCGAGCAATATAATTTTCTATTATAGCGGTAAACAAGGGGATGAAGCAACATAAAAGCAATATCTTTCACGTTCGGTCGTCTATAAGTTTAACAACCCGATGTTTTTCCCATAATGTTAATAGCATGCCAACATATACAACAGGAGTTCTGCCAATGAGAAAATTAGACACTGTATCTAAAAAAATCATCATCACGATCATCGGTCTTACAGCTCTAGGATTATCGACAATCGGCGGCCTTTATGCTGCCGCTTTTTTGCTAGGACCGCCGAGTCTTGTAAACGATGAAAACACTCTATACTATAGCCGTGACGGCGAAGTGCTCGGCGAAGAAAGGGGTATGGAGAGTCGTTACCGAATCGAGCTTAGCGAGATCGATCCGACCTTCATTAAAGCGACACTTGCCGCAGAGGACCGCCGTTTTTACGACCATAACGGTTTTGACATCAAACGCATTCTCAGCGCCGCGCTTTCTGATGTTCAAACATTGTCGCTTAAAGAAGGCGCCAGTACGTTGACGCAACAATACGCCCGAAATCTATATTTATCACATGACAAATCGTGGATCCGCAAAATAAAAGAAGCGTTCTATACGATACGCCTGGAAATGTTTTACACAAAAGACGAGATTTTAGAAGGGTATTTGAACACGATCTACTATGGACACGGAGCATATGGTATAGAAGCGGCTAGCCGCTATTTTTTTGCCAAGTCAGCTGAACAGCTGTCGCTTGCCGAATCGTCGATCTTAGCCGCCATTCCAAAAGGGCCAGCTTACTATTCACCATACAACGAACGAGACAATGCTAAAAGGCGACAAAAACATATTTTACAGTTAATGCAAGAAGACGGTGAAATCTCCGCACAGGAGGCATTTTTAGCTTATCGCGAACCACTGGCATTTGTCGAACGGGAAGACGCGCCCAAAAAAACGGTAGCTCCCTACTTTCAAGACACCGCTTTACAAGAAGCGGCGCATATTCTACAGACAGATAAAGAAACGCTGCGATCAGGTGGCTACAAAATCTATACGACATTGGACAAAACGCTGCAGAAAAAACTCGATAAACACATTCAGAAAGCAATAGACACTGAAAATGATCTACAGGCCGGAGCTTTGTCGATCGAACCGGAGACAGGTGCTGTTTTAGCTATGTATGGCGGGCACGATTACCAAGCGAGTGAATTCAACCGAGCCATCCAAGCTAAACGAATGCCAGGATCGGCCTTTAAACCGTTTCTTTATTACGCGGCACTGGAGCACGGCTATGATGCCACAACCCAGCTCATGAGTAAACCGACATCCTTTAAACTGGAAAACGGCGACGTTTACGAGCCGAGTAATTTTAATGATTATTACGCCGAAAAGCCTATCACATTAGCACAAGCGATCGCCTTATCCGACAATATCTACGCGGTGAAAACGAACCTGTATCTTGAACCGAAGACATTGCCTGCAACAGCAAAACGATTCGGGATTGACCGCGATCTTCCTGAAGTGCCATCGCTTGCTCTTGGTACAGCTGAAGTCACCGTTGAAGAGATGGTCACAGGTTATGGAATGCTCGCAAATAACGGTCACAACATCCAAGCCCACACCGTTGAAAAAATCGTCGATCGAGACGGACACACCGTCTACAAACGAAAACAGCATGATCAGAAAAATGACACAAACCTTGATCCTAAAAAAACATTTATGTTAACACAACTGATGACCGGTATGTTTGATCGCGAACTCGATGGCTACATGGCCGTAACGGGCGCTTCCATCGCCGATCAGCTAACGCGAAATTATGCGGGAAAATCAGGAACAACGGATACGGATAGCTGGATGATCGGCTATAGTCCCGACATCGTTACAGGCATTTGGACTGGTTACGATGATAGCCGTCCGATGGAACGAGTCGTCGAGACAGCCTATGCCAAAAACATTTGGGCCGATTTCATGGAAGATGCTCACGATGGTAAGCCACCTAAGGAATTTACAGCCCCTGCAGGAGTTGTCGGACTGCCGATCGATCCAGAAACAGGTAAACGCGCCACTCCTTACTGTGACAAGAGCCGCATCATGTACTTTGAAAAAGGCGCCGAACCCCAACTGTATTGTCGCGACCACTTGCCTAAACACGATGACAATGAATGGAAAACCGACAACGAAAAAGGCTTATTCGAAAAGTGGTTCGAACTGTTTTTTGGTTTTGGATCATGATCTATCGGCACACAGCAT
>DATGUP010000012.1:0-65006 GCA_035301265.1 Bacillota bacterium | reverse complement strand
TGTCGCAGACGAAGTCTGGTGGCGATAGCGGAGAGGTCACACCTGTTCCCATGCCGAACACAGAAGTTAAGCTCTCCAGCGCCGATGGTAGTTGGGGCATAGCCCCTGCGAGAGTAGGACGCTGCCAGGCATGATGAAAAGCCAAGATGCTTGATGGCATCTTGGCTTTTCGTATTTCTAATATCGATTAAACTCAGCGCTCCGCTGTTTTGTTTTTCTTTATGTTTGTCAAGAATAAATGTAATGAGAAATCTTTGCATATCATTGATTTTGTCGTATAATATAAATAAAGTCAAAGATAGTCAAAGTCAAAATCCGGATGATGTCATTAACGATTATAGTTCATGCTGATGCTCATAGGAATAAGAGGAGGAAACTTATGAGTAATATATCAGATGTCATTGAACAATACTTGAAAAAGATTCTTCACTCGAAAGGCAAAGGGGTCATTGAAATCAAGCGAAGTGAAATAGCTGATTTGTTTCAATGTGTACCTTCGCAAATCAATTATGTCATTAACACGCGTTTTACTATGGAAAAAGGATATATAGTAGAAAGCAAGCGCGGGGGCGGGGGCTATATCCGGATTATTCGCATCAAGCATGAGAATAAGACAGAATTGCTTGATGAAATCATCGAGATGATCAATCCGACTGTCACTCAGCAAGCCGCTATTGATGTATTAGAGAGGCTTCTTGAAGAAGAGATTATTACGGAGCGGGAGGTAAAAATAATGGCTGGGGTTATTGACAGGGAAACACTCGCTTTTAAGCTGCCGCTTCGTGATGAGGTGCGGGCTCGGATTTTAACGTCCATGCTTCAAACGTTAAAATATTTAAACAAGTAAAGGGAGGACGTATTATGAAATGCCAGGAATGCCAGAAACGTCCGGCAACACTTCACTTTACACAAGTCATCAATGGAAAGAAAATGGAAGTCCACATGTGTGAAGTATGTGCCAAAGAAAAAGGCTACATGACTTATCCTGAAGAAGGTTATACGCTGCATAATTTATTGTCCGGATTGTTTAACTTCGACTCGCCATCTTTTAGTTCAAAGGGAAGTTCCGGGCTAGAGCAAACACAAGAATTACAGTGTCCACAGTGCGGTATGACATTCGCCGATTTTAAGCGCAAGGGAAAGTTTGGTTGTGCGCATTGTTACGATACGTTTTCTGATCGTCTAGATCCGATTTTTCGCCGTGTCCACAGTGGGAATACAAAGCATAATGGAAAAATTCCTAAACGCAAGGGCGGAAATTTACATGTAAAAAAACAACTGGAAAGATATAAAATGGAGATGCAGCGGCTTGTTGAAATAGAGGCTTTTGAAGAGGCAGCTGAAATCCGGGATAAAATAAAAAATTTGGAAAAGGAAATGGAGCAAAAAAAAGCAGGTGATGACGCATGACACTTAAACAGTTCATGAATGAGGCGCTCAGCCCTTGGATGCGCGAAGAGGGTCCCGATAGTGATATTGTTTTAAGCAGTCGGATTCGTCTAGCTCGCAATTTCGACAACTTTACATTTCCGATTTTGGCAAACAAAGAAGATCTGGAACATGTTTATAATTTTTTTCAGGAAACGTTTGCCCGGGTGTCTTTTCAGGATTATAAAAATTTGGAGTTTATTCCAATGAGCCATTTATCAGCGATTGAAAAACAAGTACTTGTAGAAAAACATTTAGTGAGTCCGAGTTTGGCTGAAAAATCGCAGTATGCAGCAACGCTGATCCCGGAAAATGAACAAGTGTCCATTATGATCAATGAAGAAGATCACATGCGTATCCAGCTTTATTTTCCAGGGTTTCAATTGGATAAAGCTTTGGAGAAAGTCTTTGAATTGGATGATTGGCTGGAAGAGAAAATCGATTATGCGTTTGATGAAACGAAAGGTTATTTGACAAGCTGTCCAACGAATGTTGGAACGGGTATGCGTGCTTCGGTTATGATGCATTTGCCGGCATTGGCGTTGACACAGCAAATCAACCGTATGATTCCGGCGATTAATCAGCTTGGGCTTGTCGTGCGAGGGATTTATGGCGAGGGAAGCGATGCGCTCGGGAACATTTTCCAAATATCCAACCAAATTACACTCGGAAAAACAGAGCAAGATATTGTAGAAGATTTGCAAAGCGTTGTTCGTCAGCTGATCGAACATGAACGAAACGCAAGAATAAGATTGATGGAACAATCCGGTATGCGGCTTGAGGATCGGATTTACCGATCATATGGCGTGTTATCCTACAGCCGGATCATTGAGTCTAAAGAGGCGGCACGTTGTCTTTCGGATGTTCGACTCGGCATTGATTTAGACATAATAAAAGACGTTCAACGTACGATATTGAATGAATTAGTCGTTTTGACACAGCCCGGCTTTTTGCAGCAATATGCTCAAAAAACGCTAACTGCTATGGAACGGGATGTCTTGCGTGCATCATTAATTCGAGAACGCATGCGATTAGAATCGTAGACAGGAGGATAAAGGTTATGATGTTTGGTCGTTTTACGGAAAGGGCACAAAAAGTATTAGCTTTGTCCCAAGAAGAAGCTGTTCGTTTAGGGCATAACAATATTGGCACAGAACATATTTTGCTCGGACTTGTCCGCGAAGGAAATGGTATTGCTGCCAAGGCGCTTCAGTCGCTTGGTCTTGAAGTTAAAAAGATTCAACAAGAAGTTGAGTCGCTCATTGGCGTAGGCAAGCAACCGATGCAGACGATACATTACACTCCGCGGGCGAAAAAGGTGGTTGAGCTATCACAAGATGAGGCGCGAAAACTCGGCCATTCCTACGTTGGAACAGAGCATATTTTGCTTGGTCTGATCCGAGAAGGCGAAGGGGTTGCCGCACGCGTCTTGAATAACTTAGGCGTTAGCTTGAACAAAGCGAGACAACAAGTATTGCAGCTTTTAGGGAGCAATGATGCTCAAGCAGGACGTCAAAGCCGCGGTCAGGCTGCAGGCCATGCTAATACACCGACTCTTGATTCATTAGCTCGTGATTTAACAGAAAGTGCACGGGAAGGTCATATCGACCCAGTAATAGGGCGCAGTAAAGAAATCGAACGGGTCATCCAGGTGCTTAGCCGCCGGACGAAAAACAACCCGGTATTGATCGGGGAACCCGGTGTCGGCAAGACGGCTGTAGCAGAAGGCCTTGCTCATCAAATCATCAATAATGAAATTCCCGAAACACTCCGTGATAAACGGGTCATGACTCTTGATATGGGAACGGTTGTTGCTGGGACGAAATACCGCGGCGAATTTGAAGACCGTTTGAAAAAGGTAATGGAAGAAATTCGGCAAGCAGGCAACATTATTTTGTTTATTGATGAGTTGCACACATTGATTGGTGCAGGTGGAGCAGAAGGGGCAATCGATGCCTCCAATATTTTGAAACCTTCGCTGGCCAGAGGTGATTTGCAGTGCATCGGTGCGACAACGCTAGATGAATACCGTAAATACATCGAAAAAGATGCTGCCCTTGAACGGCGTTTTCAGCCGATTCAAGTCGACGAACCAACGCTAGAGGAAACGGAGAAAATACTAAAAGGGTTGCGTGATCGTTACGAAGCTCATCATCGAGTGACGATTACCGATGAGGCGATCGAAGCAGCGACGCAGTTGTCGGATCGCTATATTACCGATCGCTTCTTGCCCGATAAGGCGATCGATTTGATTGATGAGGCGGGATCAAAGGTGCGGCTTAGATCTTATACGGTTCCCCCTAACTTAAAGGAGTTGGAGCAAAAGCTCGACGAAGTGCGCAAAGAAAAGGATGCAGCTGTGCAAAGTCAGGAATTTGAAAAAGCAGCATCACTCCGCGATTCGGAACAACAACTGCGCGAAGAATTGGACAAAACAAAAAAAGAATGGCGGGAAAAACAAGGAAAGAAAGACTCCAAAGTAACCGTTGAAGATATTGCCAGCGTTGTTTCAACTTGGACTGGTATCCCCGTTGCTAAATTGACTAAAGACGAAAGTGAACGTCTGTTGAATCTCGAATCCGAACTTCATAAGCGGGTCATTGGCCAGGAAGAAGCAGTCGATGCTGTTGCTAAAGCAATACGACGGGCGCGCGCTGGATTGAAAGATCCAAAGCGACCGATCGGTTCATTTATTTTCCTCGGACCGACTGGAGTCGGAAAAACAGAGTTAGCGCGTGCGCTAGCGGAGACGATGTTTGAAGATGAGGATGCGATGATCCGGATCGATATGTCCGAGTATATGGAAAAACATGCGACTTCACGGCTTGTCGGCTCACCTCCGGGCTATGTCGGCTATGATGAAGGAGGACAGCTGACCGAAAAGGTGCGCACGAAACCGTATTCCGTTGTTTTGCTAGATGAAATCGAAAAAGCGCATCCGGAAGTGTTCAATATCTTGCTGCAAGTGTTGGAAGACGGGCGTCTGACTGACTCGAAAGGCCGCGTTGTCGATTTTCGCAATACGGTTCTGATCATGACCTCAAACGTTGGTGCTGATGAGTTGAGACGGAATAGATATGTCGGTTTCAATCTTCAGGAAGAAGGCCACGAATATAAGGAAATGAAGCAAAAAGTAACCGATGAAATGAAAAAAGCATTTCGTCCTGAATTCCTCAACCGGATTGATGAAACAATCGTCTTTCATTCGCTTGAGAAAAAACATATGAGGCGCATCGTCAAACTGATGATCGATCAGCTGAAAGACAGACTCGTTGAACAAGATATAGACTTCTCACTAACGGATAAGGCGATCGACAAGATTGTTAAGGTAGGTTTCGAACCTGAATACGGCGCTCGGCCGCTACGCAGGGCTATTCAGAAAAACATTGAGGATCTGCTTTCTGAAGAGTTATTAAAAGAGACGATTACCAAGGGACAAAAAGTAAAAATCGGATTGAACACAAAAGGTGAATTTACGGTTTTACCGTAGAAAATATCATCCTCTCCATCACTGATTGTAAAAGCCGGAAATCGACGTGTTTCCGGCTTTTTTAACATCATTTCAACGGCCGATCATTCGGTTATCATGTGTCATTTAAAATGTGGCACAATGATGGAAAATCTTAAATAAATTGATAGATCTTTGTAACTTAAAGAAGTAGCCAATCGTTTATAATAAAGATAGGAGATGAATCGGGTGGTAAAACGAAAAACAAAGTATGTTTGTCAAGCTTGTGGTTATGAATCGCTTAAATGGATGGGAAAATGTCCCGGCTGCCATAATTGGAACACATTGGTTGAGGAATTGGACACAAAAAGCACAATATCTGGACAGACGCTTAACAGAAGTGCGGGTTACGGATCAAAACCTGAAAAGATTACTGCTATCGAGACGCAAAAAGAACCGCGTATCATGACAGCTATGAATGAATTGAACCGAGTTCTGGGCGGAGGTATTGTACCAGGGTCCCTCGTGTTAATCGGTGGGGATCCGGGCATCGGTAAGTCAACACTTCTATTGCAAGTTTCATCGCAGCTGGCGGAAAAACAGATGACGGTTTTGTACGTCTCCGGCGAAGAATCGACAAGACAGACGAAACTGCGTGCCGATCGACTGGGCATCGAAGCGAACTCCCTTTATGTCCTGGCGGAAACAAATTTGTTGAACATCACCAGCCATATCGAACGCATTAACCCGTCATTGGTGATTATCGATTCGATTCAAACAGTTTTTCGTGAAGACGTATCCAGCGCGCCGGGCAGTGTAGCACAGGTGCGCGAGTGCACGAGCGAACTGATGAAAATCGGTAAAACGCGTGGCATCCCTATTTTTATTGTCGGTCATGTTACAAAAGAAGGGGCCATAGCCGGGCCGCGGATGCTTGAGCATATGGTGGATACGGTACTGTATTTTGAAGGGGAGCGACATCACACATACCGGATTTTACGCGGGGTTAAAAACCGTTTCGGCAGCACGAATGAAATGGGTATTTTTGAAATGAAAGAACAAGGTTTGTGTGAAGTCATGAATCCATCGGAAATTTTTCTCGAGGAACGTTCGCAAGGTGCGGCTGGTTCGACTGTTGTCGCATCGATGGAAGGGACAAGGCCCGTCCTTGTGGAGATTCAGGCGCTCATTTCACCGACAAGCTTCGGCAATCCACGACGGATGGCGACAGGAATTGACTATAATCGAATTCCGCTGTTAATGGCGGTTTTGGAAAAGCGCGTCGGGCTCATGTTGCAAAACCAAGATGCTTACGTCAAGGTGGCTGGTGGTGTCAAACTGGATGAGCCGGCGATTGATCTAGCTATCGCGATCAGCATCGCTTCCAGTTTCCGCGATCAGTCGACACAAGCCAACGACGTTTTTATCGGCGAAGTCGGATTAACAGGAGAAATTCGGCGGGTATCCCGCATTCAACAACGTGTACAGGAAGCCGCGAAGCTCGGATTTAAACGCGTTATTTGTCCCGACAATAATTTAGATGGATGGCAAGCCCCAGATGAGGTCCAAGTTATTGGAGTCAGCACTGTCTTAGAAGCGATGGAAGTTGGGTTATCGCGATAATTGTCAAAAGAACAAGATTTTCGTAAAAAACAAATTGACATTGGAAAAGTATTATGGTAAAATTTAATTTTTATTCAATTGACTCATTTTTATTGCTGTGCTATTATTGATATGAGTTACTGGTATTTTATAGTAATTTCGGTTATTTTTCTGTAAATCGGGCCATAATAGACAATAGGAGGTGACAATGTTGTTTAAAAAAATCGTACATTTATTTTTTGTTATTACCGGTGGTACCATAGGCTATCTATATATTCCCGATATCGTCCAACTTTTAAATTTTCCGGAAACGCATTGGTTAGCATCACCCTATTTAGGCCTAATATTGGGTGCTATTATTTTATTTCTATTTTCGTATTTTTTGGCAGATTACATTGTCAATTTTTTGCGATGGGTGGAAGACGGACTTGTTAAGGTTCCGGTTGGCGATCTGTTTTTCGGCAGTCTCGGCCTGATCATTGGGCTTGTGATCGCCTATTTGATTACAATTCCATTGCGGTATATTAATTTGCAAATCGTCTCGCAAATCATTCCGCTTTTTTTAACGATTTTGCTCGGTTATTTCGGCTTTCAAGTCGGGTTTAGGCGTCGGGAAGAGTTTGTGAATTTATTGAATGTGAACCGGAAAGATCGCGACCGGCGCAAAACAGTCGATGAAGAGAAAAAAGAAGAGAAGAACCCAAAGCCGAAAATACTCGACACAAGTGTGATCATCGACGGACGGATCGCAGATATTTGTCAGACGAATTTTTTGGAAGGAACGCTCGTTATTCCGCAGTTTGTTCTTGGTGAACTTCAGCACATCGCTGATTCCTCAGATGTATTAAAACGTAACAGAGGCCGGCGCGGACTTGATGTTTTGAATCGGATTCAAAAAGAATTGCCAGTGGAAGTGCAAATTTACGAAGGCGATTTTGCAGACATCAGCGAAGTGGATAGCAAACTGATCAAGCTTGCCAAAGTGATCGATGGCATTGTTGTTACAAATGACTTTAACTTGAATAAAGTGTGTGACTTGCAAGGTGTGAGTGTTCTTAATATTAACGACCTTGCAAATGCGGTTAAACCGGTTGTTTTACCTGGTGAAGAGCTCGTTGTACACGTGATCAAGGATGGAAAAGAACAGGATCAAGGTGTCGCTTATTTGGATGACGGGACGATGATTGTCGTTGAGGAAGGCCGGGATTACATCGGTAAGAAAATAGAAGTGTTAATTACAAGTGTTCTACAGACGTCTGCAGGCCGGATGATTTTTGCCAAGCCGAAATTACTTGAAAAAGCACAATAAAAAAGGTATAACTTATAATGGATATAAAAAGTGATAACAAGGGGTGTTATCGCTTTTTCTTCATGAGACGAAAACATTTTGCTTTTAACGTATAGAAAGGGGAAGCCCCATGACAGATCAAGTCCGTGTTCGTTATGCGCCGAGTCCGACGGGAAATTTGCATATCGGTAACGCGCGTACAGCACTATTTAACTATTTATATGCTAAACATTTTAATGGAACGATGGTCATTCGTATCGAGGATACCGATGAAAAAAGGAATGTGGAAGGGGGCGAGCAAAGCCAGCTGAAATACTTGCGCTGGCTTGGCATTGAATGGGATGAAGGTGTCGATGTCGGCGGAGCGTACGGACCGTACCGACAGATGGAACGGCTCGATATTTACCAAAAATATGCCGATGAACTTTTAGCGCGTGGCTTGGCCTACAAATGTTATATGACTGAGGATGAGCTGGAAGCCGAGCGTGAAGAACAGCGGGCGCGCGGCGAAGTTCCGAAATACTCCGGTGCCCATCGTCATCTGACTGCAGAAGACATCGCCCGGTTTGAGAAAGAAGGGCGGAAACCGAGCATCCGTCTGCGTGTACCCGATGACAAAACGTATACATTTCACGATATCGTCAGAGGCCCGATTACGTTTGAATCGAGCGATTTCGGCGATTGGGTGATCGTGAAGAAAAATGGCACACCAACGTATAACTTCGCAGCGGCGATCGATGATCATTTAATGAACATTTCTCACGTGCTTCGAGGCGAAGAGCATATTTCCAACACCCCAAAACAGATGATGATCTACGAAGCATTTGGCTGGACGCCGCCGAAATTCGGCCATATGACATTGATCTTGAATGAGGACCGTAAAAAACTAAGCAAGCGGGATGAGCACATCATTCAGTTTATTGAACAATACGACCATCTCGGCTATCTTCCCGAGGCTCTTTTCAACTTTATTACATTGCTCGGATGGTCTCCCGGCGGTGAGGAAGAAATCTTTGATCGGGAAAAACTAATCGACATTTTTGACCCCGATCGCCTATCGATATCCCCAGCTGTTTTTGATCCGAAAAAATTGCAGTGGATGAACAATCAATATATTAAAGCTGCTGATCTTGAGACGGTTATCGAAATTACGCTACCGCATTTGATCGATGCTGGGCGCGTGCCGGAAAACATGGATGATGACACGCGAAAATGGGCAGAGAAACTGATCGCTCTCTACAAAGATCAGCTCAGCTATGGTGCAGAGATTGTCGAGTTGACCGAACTCTTTTTCAAAACGGATATTTCTTATGACGAAGAGATTATGGACGTTTTGCGCGGAGAACAGGTCATAGAAGTGCTGCAAGTTTTCACAGACAAATTGATACATCTGGATGAGTTTAATAAAGATACGATCAAAGCCGAACTGAAAGCAACACAGAAAGAAACAAAACAACGCGGGAAAAAGCTATTCATGCCGATTCGGGCGGCTGTGACTGGCGAGACGCACGGGCCAGAACTTCCGTTTGCAATTGAATTGCTAGGAAAAGATGTTGTTTTAGCACGCCTCGATCATATTTTAAACAAACTTGGGGGTTAAGCTCATTTCTTTCACAAATTGTTAATATTGTAATATAGTAAACGTATCAAACAACTTTTATACGGAACGTTGATGAGGAAAAGTAGAAAACGCCAGCGCCTGTCCAGAGAGAATCACCATAGGCTGCGAGTGATTTCAGGCCTCGTTTTCGAAATGCCCCTCGGAGTCCGTCGTGGAAAGAAAAACGAGTATACGACGGCGGCGACTCGGCCGTTAATGCGAGTACAAGTTGGGAGTTTTTTCTCCAAACAGAGTGGAACCGCGCGCCTGCGTCTCTGTGCTCGAATTGCACAGGGACGCTTTTTTGCTTGATACTTAATATTGGGCCGCCGTCCTGTTAGGAAATACCCGGGCAAGGGAGGTTTATGTCATGGAGTTGTTTAAGCGGATGAAAGAGGATATGGATGTCGTCTTTGAGCAAGATCCGGCCGCACGGACATATCTAGAGGTGTTTTTGACCTATTCGGGACTGCACGCTGTTTGGTTGCACCGGGTGGCCCATGCATTTTACAAGCGAAAGCTATACTTTATCGCACGGGCGATCTCGCAAATGAGTCGCTTTTTGACCGGGATTGAAATCCATCCCGGTGCGCAAATCGGTCGGCGCTTTTTCATTGATCATGGCATGGGAGTGGTGATCGGTGAGACGTGCGAAATCGGCGATGATGTCACTGTTTTTCAAGGTGTCACTTTAGGTGGTACAGGAAAAGAAAAGGGAAAGCGTCACCCGACGATTAAGAACAATGCATTGATTGCAACAGGAGCTAAAGTACTCGGCTCTATTACGATTGGAGAAAGCGCCAAAATCGGCGCCGGATCGGTTGTGCTAAAAGATGTCCCCGACCATGCTACTGTTGTCGGGATCCCGGGGACAGTCGTCAAACAGCACGGGAAGAAAGTGCGCAAAGATTTGGATCACCATAAACTGCCTGATCCCTTTAAAGAACGCTGTGAGCAATTGCAAAAAGAAATTGATTCGTTAAAAGAAGAATTGGAGAAATTGAAAGAGGGGATGCATCATGTCGATCACGATTTATAACACATTAACCCGAAAGAAAGAAGTCTTCCAACCACTTGAAGAAGACAAGGTGAAAATGTACGTATGCGGTCCAACCGTTTATAACTATATTCATATCGGCAATGCGCGCCCCGCTGTTGTATTCGATACGGTACGTCGTTATTTTGAATATAAAGGGTATGATGTCGACTATGTTTTAAACTTTACCGACGTTGATGATAAAATCATCAAAGCGGCACACGACATGAATGAGCCTGTCCAAACGATAACGAGCCGGTTTATCGATGCATATCTCGAGGATGTCCGTGCCTTAGGTGTGAAAGATGCAACTTGGAACCCGCGTGTGACAGAGACGATGGATGAAATTATTTCTTTCATTGAAGAATTAATTGCTAAGGGTTATGCCTATGAAGTCGATGGCGATGTATATTTCAAACCACGGGCATTCGACGGGTATGGGAAACTGTCCCATCAATCGATTGATGAGCTGCGTGCGGGCGCGAGAATCCAGGTAGGTGAGAAAAAGTTAGATCCGCTCGATTTTACCTTATGGAAACAAGCGAAAGAAGGCGAAATTGCCTGGGATTCTCCGTGGGGAAAGGGCAGACCTGGCTGGCATATCGAATGCTCGGCGATGGCTAAAAAATACCTTGGTGAAACGATCGATATTCATGCAGGCGGACAGGATTTAACATTTCCCCATCATGAAAATGAAATCGCCCAGTCTGAAGCATGTAACGGGCAACCATTCGCCAATTATTGGATGCATAATGGCTATATCAACATCAACGACGAGAAAATGTCCAAATCGCTCGGCAACTTTATTTTAACGCGCGATTTAATCAAACAGCACGATCCGGAAGCCGTCCGCTTTTTCATGCTCAGTGTGCATTATCGCCATCCGATCAACTTTACCGACGAGCTTCTGGAAGGGGCGAAAAACAGTCTCGAACGCATTCGAACGGCTTATTTCAACTTGGAACATCGCAAGCAAGCGAGCATGAATTTAGCCCGGGATACAGACGAGTGGTTGGCTAAAATCGATGGTTTTAGACGAGCATTTGAAGCGGAGATGGATGATGATTTTAATACAGCTAACGCCATCGCTGTCTTGTTCGATGTAACAAAAGAAGCCAATCTTTATTTGCAATCCAGACAAACTTCTCGTAAAGTTATCGAGGCATTTCAATCATTAATCAAAACGAGCTTGGATGTTCTCGGTATCCACGTGGAAGTGGAAGAGGAGCTGCTTGATGCTGAGATCGAAGCATTGATCGAGGAGCGAGACGAAGCGCGGAAGAACCGTGATTTTGCCAAAGCTGATGAAATCAGAGATCGGTTGAAGGAAAAAAATATTATTCTCGAAGATACCCCACAAGGCGTGCGGTGGAAAAGGAAGCAGTCATGACGCTCGATGTTAAGCAAATGAATAGCCTGGCCCTTGCTTATATGGGTGATGCTGTTTATGAAGTCCGCGTCAGGGAATACTTGCTTTACTCGGGCGAGGTAAAGCCTAATGCGCTGCATCAACAGGCCGTTGCTTTTGTTTCTGCCAAAGCCCAAGCTTCTGTCCTTCTACATTGGTTGCGTAACGGCGTTTTAACTGAGTATGAAAAGACGGTGGCACGGCGAGGTCGAAACGCTAAATCCGGTGCCATCCCTAAAAATACGGACGTGCAGACATACCGGTATAGTACAGCGTTTGAGGCGTTGATTGGCTACCACTATTTATCAGGGAACACTGTGCGCCTTGAGGAATTGCTGATGCAAGCTATTCAATTTTCTGCAAGAGAGAAGGGATCCAATGCGTGAGGATATAATTATCGGAAAAAATCCGGTTGAGGAAGCTTTAACATCGGGACGGTCCGTTAACAAAGTGCTTCTCGCTGAAAAATTGAATCCGCATGTGCAGCGAAAATTTATCCGCATGAGCAAAGAGGCAGGGACCATTGTACAAAAAGTTCCGAAAAAGAAGTTGGATCAATTAGCGGGCCACCACCAAGGAGTTATCGCTTATGTCGCTCCTTATCGCTATCGGACACTTGATGATTTGTTGAAGCGGGCGGAAGAAAAACAGGAAGCCCCTTTTTTCGTCATTTTGGATGAACTTGAGGATCCGCACAATCTCGGTTCTGTCTTGCGCACGGCTGATGCAGTCGGTGCACATGGTGTTATCATTCCGAAACGGCGCTCTGTCAGTCTTACAGCTACCGTCTCTAAAACAGCCGCTGGTGCATTAGAACATGTACCGGTTGCGCGAGTAACGAACATCAGCCAGACGATCGATCGGTTAAAAAAAGCACATGTTTGGGTTATTGGATCGGATTTAGACGGAGATGAAGATTATAGATCGTTAGAGGGGACGCTGCCGCTTGCGATTGTTATCGGTAATGAAGGAAAGGGGATTAGCAGGCGAGTGAAGGAAAAATGCGATTGGATAGTCACGATTCCAATGCACGGTAGCGTCTCCTCGTTAAATGCTTCTGTTTCCTGCAGTTTACTCCTTTATGAAGTTTATCGGAAAAGGCATCCGTTAGGTGAGTAGGCATGGTGATCATTGTTGTCGATGGCTATAATATTATCGGGGCATGGCAGGAATTAGAGCGGCTGAAGAAAGCCGATATTGGACAAGCTCGCGATCGTTTAATTGAACTGATGGCGGATTTCCAGGCGTATTCTGGCTACCGTGTCATCATTGTTTTTGATGCTTATTACGTCCGAGGAACTGAGAGCAGAAACCAAAAGTACAATGTGGAAATTATTTATACGAAAGAAAATGAAACAGCGGATGAGTGTATTGAAAGATTGGTCAAATCATTGAAAAATGTAAAGACGCAAGTGTATGTAGCTACATCCGATTATACCGAGCAATGGACGGTTTTTGCCCAGGGTGCTCTCCGTCTGTCAGCACGTGAATTGTATGCAGAATTAAAAAACACACAAATGAAAATGACCCGTATGATCGAAAAACATCGAAAAGAAAAACCACAAACGAAAATACCCATCCGGCAAGACGTTCTAGAACGCTTTGAAAAATGGCGCCGCGGCGAAAGTTAAATGAAAGCCCCCATCCCTGCTTGAAAAAGGTGTGGCTTTTTTCCCATAATCGACACGTATCGATTCGGTTCGAGCCGCATCATGCCGGGATTTATCCGCCTCGGTCTGTTGACCCAAGCAAGCGCTTACTGTATAATATGGCTACACGAATGACGCAATAGTCGGGAGGTTTTTCCGGGTGAGTGTGGAATTGGCCGAGGCGAATGAGCAGATGTTTCAGCATCTAGACGATGACGATGTTGTCAAACTCATCCATCAAGGCAACAAGCAGGCGCTTGATTTTTTGATACAAAAATATAAAAATTATGTCAGAGCTAAAGCGCGAACGTATTTTTTAATCGGTGCCGATAGGGAAGACATTATCCAAGAAGGCATGATCGGGCTTTATAAAGCGATCCGCGACTATGATCGGGATAAGCTTTCCTCGTTCAAAGCTTTTGCTGAGCTATGTGTTACACGGCAGATGATCACCGCCATTAAAACGGCGACAAGGCAGAAACATATTCCGCTTAACTCCTATATATCGTTGGACAAGCCGATGTATGAGGAAGAATCGGACAGAACTTTGCTCGATGTTGTAGCCGGATCCAAAGCAACTGACCCGCAAGTCCTTCTGATCAATCAGGAAAAATATGGCGATATGGAGCAAAAGTTATCGGAACTGCTGAGCGAATTGGAAAGAAAAGTGTTGCAGCTTTATTTGGACGGATGCTCTTATCAAGAAATTTCGGTTGCATTAAAGCGTCATGTCAAATCGATTGATAACGCTCTCCAGCGGGTTAAGCGCAAATTGGAGCAAGTTTTACAAACAACGTAGCATTGCTGGCGGATCCGGATGTTACACCGGTAGACAAGCATTGACATGTTCTTTTAACCGTGCTACATTTGAATGAGTAAAAACTTGCGAGGAATGCGAAAATGAATAAAAAAATCGTGTTAGCCTGTACACAATGTTCCAGTCGCAATTATACGACAACGAAAAACCCGACGACGCATCCTGAACGTTTAGACGTGCGAAAATTTTGCAAAACATGTGGAAAGCATACATTGCACCGTGAAACGAAGTAGGAGTCGAGCCGGTTGGAGTTTGGGGGTACGAGCATGATTCGGTTTTTGAAAAATGTATCGCGTGAAATGAGAAAGGTGAGCTGGCCTAAAGGACGCGAATTGACAAGCTATACGATAACTGTCATCGTAACCGTTGCTTTTGTAGCGTTGTTTTTTGCTATAATTGACATCGGCATCACACAAATTTTAAATGTTTTATTTGAATAAACGATGAGTTATTATGCTATAATGTTAAGTATATATACGATTTCGAAAAACCCGATTTCCCGGGTTTTTTAATTATTGCATTTTTACGACGGCTGCAAGATTGAGCGGGCGATGAATGCCATATAAAAGGGAGGGAAGGGCGAAGCGGTCCAGATAAAATGGAAAAGAATTGGTACGTTATTCACACGTATTCCGGCTATGAAAACAAGGTAAAGGCTAATTTGGAAAAGCGCGTTCAGACGATGGGCATGGAAGACCATATTTTTCGTGTTATCGTGCCAGAAGATGAGGAAACGGAAATAAAAAATGGCAAAAAAAGAGTGGTTAAGAAAAAGTTTTTCCCAGGCTATGTGCTAACGGAAATGATCATGACCGACGACTCTTGGTATGTCGTGCGCAACACACCTGGTGTGACCGGATTTATCGGCTCCAGCGGTGGCGGAACGAAACCGACTCCGCTATTGCCAGAAGAAGTAGATGCGATTTTGAAACGGATGGGTATGACAGAGCCCGAAGTAAAAGTTGATTTTGAATTGAAAGAAAATGTTCGCGTCACCGATGGTCCATTCACAGACTTTACAGGAACGATCGAGCATATCGACCTCGATAAACAAAAGGTGAAAGTGCATGTTAACATGTTTGGCCGGGAGACACCAGTTGAACTGGATTTTTCGCAGATTGAAAAACTGTCGTAAAGGCTGCTCTGTACGACTGTGTAGAAATATGTAGAAAACAAAACTTGCATTTATTCGCCATTCATGCTAAAATTCCTTTGTTATTCATGCCGTTACATGATGTAATGGGTGTAACTGCGTGGGAGGGATGAGTTTAGCGTCCCTAAAACCACATCACGGACGTTAAGGAGGTGTGTCTCGTGGCTAAAAAAGTCATTGACTTAGTCAAATTGCAAATACCCGCTGGTAAAGCGAACCCGGCACCACCGGTAGGACCGGCGCTTGGCCAGGCAGGCATTAATATTATGGGGTTCTGTAAAGAATTCAATGCACGTACACAAGATCAAGCCGGTACAGTCATTCCGGTGGAAATTACGGTATATGAAGACCGTTCGTTCACATTTGTAACGAAAACACCGCCAGCCGCTGTTCTTTTGAAACAGGCAGCAGGTATCGACAAAGCATCGGGTGAACCGAATCGCAATAAAGTGGCGACAGTAAAGCGTGATAAAATTAAAGAAATTGCTGAAACAAAAATGCAGGACTTAAACGCGGCCGATATCGAGGCGGCTATTCGTATGGTTGAAGGAACGGCTAAAAGCATGGGAATTGCGATCGAAGACTAAACGTGACTAATCCGATAGTGAGTGCGATGGGGTTTACCCACGCACAGCTCTGTGCTTTTATACGTGGGAGGTATCACCGTTAATACCACTGTTAGAGGAGGATAACAACGAAATGGCTAAAAAAAAGAGTAAACGATATATGCAGGCATTAGAGCGTATTGACCGAACAAAAGCCTATGATATAAACGAAGCGGTCGAACTTTTGAAAGAAATGTCTAAAGCGAACTTTGATGAAACCGTGGAAGTTGCGTTTCGCCTTGGAGTTGATCCGAAAAAAGCAGATCAACAAATCCGCGGTGCGATCGTTTTGCCACACGGCACAGGTAAAACACAGCGCGTCTTAGTGTTTGCTAAAGGTGAAAAAGTTAAAGAAGCTGAAGATGCCGGCGCTGACTATGTTGGCGATCAGGATTTGATCAACCAAATCAACCAGGGATGGCTTGATTTTGACGTGGTTGTTGCCACTCCCGATATGATGGCAGAAGTCGGGAAATTGGGTCGTATTCTCGGGCCGAAAGGACTTATGCCTAATCCGAAAACTGGAACAGTCACATTCGATGTAGGAAAAGCAGTCCAAGAAATCAAAGCCGGTAAAGTGGAATATCGCGTTGATAAATCCGCTAATGTTCATGTGCCGATAGGAAAAATCTCATTCGACAATGCCAAGCTTGTTGAAAACTTCGAAGCAATCGTGGATACAATCGTTAAAGCAAAACCTCAATCGTCTAAAGGAACGTACATGAAAAATGTTACGATCACCTCGACGATGGGGCCAGGGATACGGGTCGATGTATCGGACTACATCAATTAATTAGTCATTGACTAATGACTAACAATCCGCTATACTTTAATACGTCAAATACGTCAATTGTATATGTTATACCGTAGACAGCAGGTGCTCGAGTGAGCTTAATATCCTGCCGAGGTGTAGGAAACGATACAAAACATGTCGGTTTTTGTATGTGAACCTCTCCATGTCTACGTGGAGAGGTTTTTTAATAAACACAAGTTCGGTATGACAAAGAAAATGTGGCAGGAGGTGGAACAATGTCCAGTGCGTTAGAGAAAAAGAAACAGCTTGTACAAGAAATTACAGACAAGCTTCGCGCGAGCCAGTCGACTATTTTAGTCGATTACCGCGGTCTTGATGTGAGTGAAGTGACAGAACTTCGCCAGCAACTCCGCGAAGCAGGTGTGGATTTTAAAGTTTATAAAAACACCATGGCACGCCGAGCTGCAGAAGCCGCCGATCTGAGCGAGCTGAATGACACATTGGTCGGTCCAACGGCCATCGCATTTAGTGAAGACGACGTTGTCGCTCCGGCGAAGATTTTGAACAACTTCGCTAAAGAGCACGAGGACTTGGAAATCAAAGGCGGCGTGATTGAAGGTGAAATGGCAACGCTCGATCAAATTAAAGAACTGGCCAATCTGCCAAATTATGAGGGCATGGTCTCCATGTTGTTGAGCGTGCTACAAGCGCCGGTCAGAAACTTTGCCTACGCTACAAAAGCGGTTGCTGATCAAAAAGAAGAGCAAGGTGCTTAATTTAAATAGATCGAAAATAATTAGGAGGAATGACAATTATGGAACATCAACAAATTATTGATGCGATAAAAGAGATGTCCGTTTTAGAATTGAACGATCTCGTCAAAGCGATCGAGGAAGAATTCGGTGTAACAGCTGCAGCCCCAGTTGCCGTAGCAGGCGGAGCTGCCGGTGAGGGCGAAGCGGCTGAAGAACAAACAGAATTCGATGTTGTTCTGGAAGATGCAGGATCATCGAAAATTAAAGTGGTCAAAGCCGTTCGTGAAATTACAAGCCTCGGCCTCAAAGATGCGAAAGAATTGGTGGACAATGCACCGAAAGCCGTCAAAGAAGGCGTATCGAAAGAAGAGGCTGATGAAATTAAAGGTAAACTCGAAGAAGCGGGCGCTACTGTAGAAGTGAAGTAGACGTTTTCGATCCGCTGAAATCGCGCCTCGCCTTTTCCCATATTTTTAGGAAGGCTCGTCGTTGTACGGCGGGCTTTCTATATATCTAGAAAACCCTCATATTTTAAGCCTAAAAAGCAGGTGGTGCAAATGTCCGAGCATTACTATTCACAATCCCCCCAATCCACAAGCTCACCAAAGACATGGAACGATTCATTGCGCGGAAAACAGTATGTATTCACAAGTGATCGCGGTGTATTTGCCAAACATACGATCGATTTTGGCACACGTCTTTTGATTGAACATTTTCAAGAACCTGATGTGCCTGGCGATCTATTAGATCTTGGTTGCGGATACGGCCCGATCGGGATCGTTCTCGCCGATGTTTATCAAAATAGACAAGTGGTTTTAGCTGATGTAAATGAGCGCGCTTTGTTGCTAGCCCAGGAAAACGCTGCGGCTAATGGGGTGGAAAATGTAACGTTTGTGCGAAGCAACCGTTTCTCACAACTGGCGGGTCGTTCATTTAGTGCAATTGTGACAAACCCACCTATCAGAGCTGGTAAAAAAGTGGTCTATGCGATGTTTGAAGAAAGCAAAGAGGCGCTTTTGGATGGTGGGGAGTTATGGATCGTCATACAAAAGAAACAAGGTGCTGCATCGGCAAAAACGAAATTAGCTGACTTATTCAGCACCGTGGATCTTGTTTATCGCAAAAAAGGATATTATGTTTTTCGAGCAATAAATATTTGACCAAAAAGATGACTTATGGTAGCATAGTAAAATGCTAACATATGGTTTTCCGCTAACGAAAAAGTCGAATGACAGCACCGTTCGCATACGACTGCGGCTGTTTAAAGTGGTGAGGAGGGGGAACGTATAAATTATTGTTAAGTGGAAATGCTAGTAAAATCGGGAAAATGCGTTATTAATGTCTTCAAACATGAATGAAAGGTTTTAAAGTTGTTAAACTCAAAACCTTTTTTCTGTTTCTCAGCTCACGCCTTTTGTATGAAACATTGTTCTTGTAATGATTATAAACGAAAGAAGAAAATAGAACAAGAGTATAAATGAATTTTCCATGGTGTTTTCTCTCGAGAAAAAACGTCTTGGCGCGTAAAATGATGAAAAATGGAAGTGTTATTTCACATTCGATTTTATCGATAGAAATATTTAAGGGGTGAAGCACTTGGCAGCTCAACTAGTTCAGTATGGACGCCATCGCAAACGCAGAAGTTATGCACGTATCAATGAAGTGTTGGAATTGCCTAACTTGATTGAGATTCAAACCGCCTCATACCAATGGTTCTTGGACGAAGGTTTAAAAGAGATGTTTGAGGATATTTCGCCGATCGAAGATTTTGCGGGAAATTTGTCGTTGGAATTTATCGATTATAGTTTAGGTGAACCAAAATATCCCGTCGAAGAGGCGAAAGAACGCGATGTGACATACAATGCGCCGTTGCGTGTAAAAGTTCGTCTAATCAACAACGACACTGGTGAGGTTAAAGAACAAGAAGTGTTCATGGGTGATTTTCCATTAATGACTGATACGGGCACGTTTATCATCAACGGTGCCGAGCGTGTCATCGTTTCTCAGCTTGTCAGATCACCAAGCGTCTATTACAGTGAAAAATTTGATAAAAACGGAAAAAGAGGCGTTACAGCCACGGTTATTCCTAACCGCGGCGCCTGGCTCGAATTTGAAACAGATGCTAAAGATGTCGTGTACGTCCGTATCGATCGTACGCGGAAACTGCCGATCACCGTCCTGTTGCGTGCGCTCGGATTCGGAACAGACGAGGAAATCATTGATCTGCTTGGCGATAATATATACTTGAAGAATACACTGGAAAAAGACAATACAGAAACAACTGAAAAAGCGCTCTTGGAAATCTATGAGCGCCTGCGACCAGGTGAGCCGCCTACGGTTGACAATGCTCGAAGTCTTTTAGTTTCCCGCTTCTTTGACCCGAAACGCTATGACTTGGCACGTGTCGGCCGTTACAAAATCAATAAAAAATTGGATATCCAAAACCGCTTGTTCAACCAAGTGCTTGCAGAAACGATCGTCGATCCGGAAACAGGAGAGGTTCTTGCGCAAAAAGGTGATAAACTTGACCGTAAATTGCTGAATAAAATTATTCCTTATTTGGAAAGAGAAGAGGATAAATTAGGCGAGGATGTCAAAGAGCCTCAAGAAGCTGTGCTCGATGAACCTATTCGCTTGCAGTCAATTGAAGTGGTTGATCCAACCGATCCGGATGGAGAGCGAACACTGAAGGTAATCGGCAATGCCGGAGTCGAAAAGAATGTTAAGCATATTACACCGGCGGATATTTTGGCGTCGATCAGCTATTTCTTCAACTTGCTTCATGGCGTCGGTAATACAGATGATATCGACCATCTGGGTAATCGGCGACTCCGTTCGGTGGGCGAACTCTTGCAAAATCAGTTTCGCATCGGTCTTTCCCGTATGGAACGAGTCGTGCGCGAACGGATGTCGATTCAAGATACATCTAGCGTAACGCCGCAACAATTGATTAACATACGACCTGTCATTGCATCGATTAAGGAGTTTTTCGGCAGCTCTCAACTATCGCAATTTATGGACCAGACGAATCCGTTAGCAGAACTGACGCATAAACGCCGCTTGTCCGCCCTTGGACCGGGTGGTTTGACACGTGAGCGTGCGGGAATGGAAGTTCGAGACGTTCACTATTCTCACTATGGACGGATGTGTCCAATTGAAACGCCAGAAGGTCCAAACATTGGCTTGATCAACTCGCTGTCAACCTATGCCAAAGTCAATGAGTTCGGCTTTATTGAAACACCTTACCGCCGCGTTGATCCAGACACAGGCAAGGTCACCGACCAGACTGACTATTTGACTGCGGATGAAGAGGACAACTATATCGTAGCACAAGCGAACACACGGCTTGATGAGGAAGGTCGCTTTGTAGACGAAGAAGTTGTTGCTCGGTTCCGCGGGGAAAACACGACTGTTCCGCGTGAAAAAATAGATTATATGGACGTGTCGCCAAAACAAGTCGTTTCAGCGGCAACAGCCTGCATCCCATTTTTGGAAAACGACGACTCCAACCGCGCGCTGATGGGTGCCAACATGCAGCGACAAGCTGTACCGCTTCTTGAACCAGAGGCACCGATCGTCGGAACAGGGATGGAGTATGTGTCTGGAAAAGACTCGGGATCAGCGATCATATGCCGTCATGACGGCATTGTTGAGCATGTAGAAGCCAAAGAAATCCGCGTCCGCCGCGTTTCGCAAGTTGACGGTAAAGAAGTTCGCGGTGATGTAGATCGCTACCGGTTGCAAAAATTTGTTCGTTCGAACCAAGGTACATGTTATAACCAACGTCCAATTGTTCAAAAAGGTGAACGAGTCGAAAAAGGCGATATTCTGGCAGATGGTCCTTCGATGGAAAAAGGTGAGCTCGCACTAGGTCGGAATACGCTTGTCGCCTTTATGACGTGGGAAGGTTATAACTATGAAGATGCTATTATTATGAGTGAACGGCTCGTTAAAGATGACGTATACACATCCATCCATATTGAAGAATACGAATCCGAAGCCCGAGATACAAAACTCGGTCCTGAGGAGATCACAAGAGATATCCCGAACGTGGGCGAGGATGCGTTGAAAAACCTGGATGAATCGGGCATTGTTCGCATCGGTGCAGAAGTGAAGGACGGCGATATTCTCGTCGGGAAAGTGACGCCAAAAGGAATGACTGAACTATCTGCCGAAGAGCGCCTGTTGCATGCCATTTTCGGCGAAAAAGCGCGTGAAGTACGCGACACATCGCTAAAAGTACCGCATGGAGCCGGAGGCATTGTGCTGGATGTAAAAATTTTCAACCGTGAAGATGGCGATGAGCTGCCCCCTGGTGTGAATAAACTCGTCCGTGTGTACATCGTCCAGAAGCGCAAAATTTCTGAGGGCGATAAAATGGCTGGGCGACACGGGAACAAAGGTGTCATCGCTAAGATTTTGCCTGAGGAGGATATGCCATTTCTGCCCGATGGGACACCGATTGATATCATGCTTAATCCACTCGGAGTTCCTTCACGTATGAATATCGGACAAGTGTTCGAACTCCATTTAGGCATGGCGGCTAAAAAGCTCGGCTTACACGTAGCCACCCCGGTATTTGACGGAGCAACGGAAGAAGATGTCTGGGAGACATTGGAAGAAGCCGGTATGGCGAAAGATGCCAAAACCGTCCTTTATGACGGCAGAACGGGTGAGCCGTTTGACAGCCGTGTATCGGTAGGTTACCTGTACATGCTCAAGCTGTCCCATATGGTTGATGACAAGTTGCACGCTCGCTCGACGGGTCCGTACTCGCTTGTAACCCAACAGCCGCTCGGCGGTAAAGCCCAATTCGGTGGACAGCGATTTGGTGAAATGGAGGTTTGGGCGCTTGAAGCATACGGTGCAGCCTATACGCTTCAAGAAATTCTCACCGTCAAATCCGATGATGTTGTCGGTCGTGTCAAAACGTATGAATCGATTGTTAAGGGCGACAACGTACCTGAGCCCGGGGTGCCGGAGTCGTTCAAGGTGCTTATTAAAGAGCTGCAAAGCCTTGGTATGGATGTCAAAATGTTGTCGAGTGACGAATCGGAAATTGAAATCCGCGAACTGGAAGAAGAAGAGACACAAACTGCAAGCAAACTAAACTTAGAAGTTGAAGAAAGCTAAGGCATGCTCCAAAGAGGATTGCTTAAAAGGGGCTGCCGTATAACCCGGCAGCTCCGATGCTTTCATTTCGGTTGAATCCGGATGGTACAAGTGCAATAACGGACATTAAAAGGGAGGTAGACCCTTGCTGGATGTTAATAACTTTGAGTACATGAGAATTGGTTTGGCTTCATCAGAAAAAATTCGCTCTTGGTCGTATGGCGAGGTGAAAAAACCAGAAACGATCAACTATCGCACCTTAAAACCGGAGAAAGATGGTTTGTTTTGCGAGCGGATTTTCGGACCGACAAAAGACTGGGAATGCCATTGTGGAAAATATAAGCGCGTCAGATACAAAGGCGTTGTCTGCGACCGTTGCGGTGTTGAGGTGACCAAGGCTAAGGTCCGCCGTGAGCGGATGGGCCATATTGAACTAGCTGCTCCTGTTTCACATATTTGGTATTTTAAAGGTATTCCAAGCCGGATGGGACTCATATTGGATATGTCGCCGCGGGCGTTGGAGGAAGTCATCTACTTCGCTGCCTATATTGTCACTGAGCCGGGCGATACGCCTTTGGAGAAAAAACAGTTGCTGTCGGAAAAAGAGTACCGTTCGTATTACGACAAATACGGTAAATCATTCAAAGCACAAATGGGCGCTGAAGCTATTCGCAAACTTCTGCAAGACATCGATTTGGATAAAGAAGTCGAGGCGTTGCGAGAGGAATTAAAAACAGCTCAAGGCCAGCGTAGAACGAGAGCGATCAAGCGTCTAGAAGTCTTAGAAGCGTTTCGCCACTCCGGAAACGATCCGTCGTGGATGGTCCTTGATGTCCTTCCTGTCATACCACCGGAAATACGGCCGATGGTACAGTTGGATGGCGGGCGTTTTGCCACATCGGATTTAAACGACTTGTACCGCCGTGTCATCAACCGCAACAACCGTCTGAAACGGTTGCTCGATCTTGGAGCTCCGAGCATTATCGTGCAAAATGAAAAACGGATGCTCCAAGAAGCGGTCGATGCCTTGATTGATAATGGTCGTCGTGGCCGTCCTGTGACAGGCCCGGGTAACCGTCCGTTAAAATCGCTGTCGCACATGCTAAAAGGAAAGCAAGGGCGTTTCCGCCAAAACTTACTCGGCAAGCGCGTCGATTACTCAGGTCGTTCGGTGATCGTCGTCGGACCGCATTTGAAAATGTATCAGTGCGGCTTGCCGAAAGAAATGGCATTGGAACTCTTCAAGCCGTTCATCATGAAAGAGTTAGTAGCAAAAGGAATCGCTCATAATATCAAATCGGCTAAACGAAAAATTGAACGTGTTCACCCAGAAGTGTGGGATGTACTTGAGGAAGTGATCAAGGAACACCCTGTTCTGTTGAACCGGGCGCCGACATTGCACCGCCTTGGTATACAGGCTTTCGAGGCAACGCTTGTAGAGGGGCGCGCCATCCGATTGCACCCGCTCGTATGCACAGCTTATAACGCTGACTTTGACGGGGACCAGATGGCTGTTCACGTACCGCTCTCAGCAGAAGCCCAAGCAGAGGCGCGCATTTTAATGCTTGCTGCGCAGAACATCTTGAACCCGAAAGACGGTAAACCGGTCGTCACACCATCGCAGGATATGGTGCTTGGAAACTATTATTTAACGATAGAACGCAAAGGAGCCATCGGCGAAGGGAAAGTGTTCAAAGACGCCAACGAAGCTCTGCTTGCCTATCGCAATGGCTATGTTCATTTGCATTCGAGGATTGCTGTCTATGCCGGCAGCTTAAACAATCAGACATTTACAAACGAGCAGAACAACAAACTGCTTCTAACTACTGTGGGCAAGCTCATTTTCAACGAGATGTTGCCTGAATCGTTCCCGTATATCAATGAGCCCACAAAAACGAATTTAGAAGAACGGACGCCAGAGAAGTATTTCGTTGACAGTGATACAAATGTTAAGGAAGAACTGGAAAAACGCGACTTAGTTCCGCCATTCAAGAAAGGGATTTTAGGCGATATCATCGCGGAGATCTTCAAGCGGTTCAAAATTAGCGAAACATCGAGAATGCTCGATCGTATGAAAGATCTCGGGTTCGGATACTCCACCAAAGCCGGTATGACAATCGGTTTATCGGACATCATCGTTCTTCCTGAGAAGGAAACGATTCTCGAAGAAGCCCAGAATAAGGTAAACAATGTATTAAAACAGTTTCGCCGCGGGTTGATCACAGAAGATGAGCGTTATGATCGGGTTATTGCGATTTGGTCCGAAGCAAAAGATATGATTCAAGATAAGTTAATGGATTCGCTCGATAAACTCAACCCGATCTTTATGATGAGCGACTCGGGCGCAAGAGGTAACCCGTCCAACTTTACGCAACTAGCAGGAATGCGCGGACTCATGGCGAATCCGTCCGGACGGATTATCGAATTGCCAATTAAGTCGAGCTTTCGTGAAGGATTGACGGTGCTAGAGTACTTTATTTCCACGCATGGTGCACGTAAAGGATTGGCGGATACAGCGCTCAAAACAGCTGACTCTGGCTATTTGACACGTCGGCTCGTCGATGTCGCTCAAGATGTCATCGTACGCGAAACAGACTGTGGTACTGACCGCGGTATGAAAATCACAGCATTGCAAGATGGTTCCGAATTAATCGAACCGCTGTTTGATCGAATAGTCGGCCGAACGGCATTTGATGAAATCACACATCCTGAAACCGGCGAAGTCATCGTCACTGCCAATGAAATCATAACAGAAGACCAGGCTAAACAGATTGTGGAAGCAGGTATTGAAGAAGTGACCATCCGCTCTGTCTTCAAGTGCAATACAAAACATGGTGTATGCCAGAAGTGCTACGGCCGGAACCTTGCTACAGGTGAAGAAGTTGAAGTAGGCGAAGCGGTTGGTATTATCGCTGCTCAATCCATCGGTGAACCAGGAACGCAGTTGACGATGAGAACGTTCCATACCGGTGGTGTAGCTGGCGATGATATTACACAAGGTTTGCCGCGTATTCAGGAGTTATTCGAAGCGCGTAATCCAAAAGGAGAAGCCGTTATTAGCGAAATAAACGGGATTGTTGAGGAGATCAGAGACGCCAAGGATAAACATGAAATCGTCATCCAGGGCGATGTCGAACAGCGCGTATACACCGTGCCATACAATGCTAGAATGAAGGTGTCCATCGGCGATGAAGTGATTGCCGGACAGGCGCTGACTGAAGGTTCCATCGATCCGAAAAACCTGTTGCGCGTCCAAGGTGTAGAAGGTGTGCAAGCTTACCTTCTGCGTGAAGTACAACGCGTATACAGGATGCAAGGTGTGGAAATTGACGATAAACACGTAGAAGTTATGGTGCGGCAAATGCTCCGAAAAATCCGCGTTGTGGATGCGGGCGATACAAACGTTTTACCTGGATCACTCCTTGAAATACACCAGTTCAAAGAGGCTAATAAAACGGCGTTGCGCGAAGGTGGTCAGCCGGCAGTTGGAAAACCGGTCTTGCTCGGGATTACGAAGGCATCTCTTGAAACGGATTCGTTCCTTTCCGCTGCATCCTTCCAAGAAACAACGCGCGTCTTGACCGATGCAGCTATAAAAGGAAAACGCGACGAACTACTCGGCTTAAAAGAAAACGTCATTATTGGAAAGCTTGTTCCAGCAGGAACAGGTATGCAGCGATATAGAAAAATACAAGTGCCTCCGATCGAAGCAGAAGATAAAGTAGAAGATGCCCAAGTAACCGAAGAAACAGAAACGATCCAGTAAACGAAGTTGATTCTTACGCGAGCCAACATTTTCGGGAGCACGGATGCTAATCAAGTTTGTATTGACAGATAAAAACGAAAATGATAATATATTCAAGGTGCTCCCGATAATTTCCCATTTGTTGCTTTGGAGGATTTGAAAATGTCTTATGAAAAAGTAACACAGGCTCAATCGCGAATTGTTATCGGGCTAAAACAAACGCTCAAAGCTATGAAAAATGGCGAAGCAAGCGAAGTGATTGTCGCTAAAGATGCAGACTCATATATCATTGAGCAAGTCATTGAATTAGCTGACGAGCTGGATATCCCTTATCAATACGTTGATTCGAAAAGGAAATTGGGTGCCGCTTGCGGTATCGATGTTGGCGCATCGACCGTAGCTATTAAGCAGCTATAGTTTTTGTGGAACACATCCATAAAAGCTTTTGTTTTTGTCCAAAAATGAACCACCTGGATGTGTGGGATTACAAAAGAGCCAATGATAGCTCGCTACACCGATTTTCGAGTCGTAAGTTTATAAATAGGAAAGGAGGAAGTTTTAATGCCTACAATAAACCAACTAGTGCGAAAAGGCCGTGTTCGCAAACCAAAAAAGTACGATTCCCCAGCATTGAACAAAGGCTACAACAGCTTTAAAAAGCGTTTTACAAACTTGAATTCACCACAAAAACGCGGGGTATGTACACGTGTTGGAACTTTGACACCGAAAAAGCCGAACTCGGCATTGCGCAAATACGCCCGTGTCCGTCTATCGAATAATATGGAAGTGACGGCGTATATTCCGGGTATCGGCCATAACCTCCAAGAGCACAGTGTCGTTTTGATTCGCGGAGGCCGTGTGAAAGACTTGCCGGGTGTTCGTTACCACATTGTACGTGGCGCACTCGATACCGCAGGTGTTGAAGGTCGTCAACAAGGCCGTTCTAAATACGGTGCGAAAAAACCGAAAAAATAAACCAACATCATAGAAATGAGGAAAGGAGGGGAAGATATGCCACGTAAAGGGCCAGTACCTAAACGGGATGTCATGCCGGATCCTCTGTATAATTCAAAACTTGTTACGCGTTTGATTAACCAGATTATGATCGATGGAAAACGCGGAAAAGCGCAAAAAATTCTTTACAAAGCGTTCGAACTCGTAGGTGAACGCAGCGGCCAAAATCCAATGGATGTATTTGAACAGGCTATGAAAAACGTCATGCCAGTTCTGGAAGTCCGCGCACGTCGTGTCGGTGGTGCGAACTATCAAGTACCTATTGAAGTTCACCCTGATCGCCGACAAGCATTAGGCTTGCGCTTTATCGTTAATTACGCACGTCTGCGCGGCGAGAAAACGATGGAAGAACGCTTAGCCAATGAAATTCTCGATGCTGCTAACAACACGGGAGCTGCGGTAAGAAAACGCGAGGACTTGCACAAGATGGCCGAGGCAAACAAAGCGTTCGCCCACTATCGTTGGTAATTTACAAAAAGGTTGATAGAAAGGAGAAGAATACATGGCAAGAGAGTTCTCCTTGGAAAAGACACGCAACATTGGCATCATGGCGCACATTGATGCTGGTAAAACGACAACGACCGAGCGTATTCTTTTCTATACAGGACGTATTCATAAAATCGGAGAAACACACGAAGGTGCCTCGCAAATGGACTGGATGGCCCAGGAACAGGAGCGCGGGATCACCATCACATCAGCTGCTACAACTGCGCAGTGGAAGAATCACCGGATAAACATTATCGACACGCCGGGGCACGTTGACTTCACCGTTGAAGTGGAGCGTTCCCTCAGGGTGCTTGACGGTGCTGTGACGGTTATCGACGCGCAGTCCGGTGTCGAGCCGCAGACGGAAACTGTATGGCGTCAAGCGACAACATACGGTGTTCCGCGCATCGTGTTCGTCAACAAGATGGATAAAGTCGGTGCGGATTTTCTATATGCAACGAGCACGCTTAAAGATCGCCTCGGTGCTAACGCACATCCTGTTCAGTTGCCAATCGGTGCCGAAGATGATTTTGAAGGCATCATCGATTTGATTACGATGGAGGCACACTACTATTTAGATGATTTGGGCACAAAATCGGAAGCCCGTGAAATCCCTGAAGAATACCGAGAACAAGCAGAGGAGCTGCGAGCGGAATTAGTCGAGGCCGCAGCAGAGCTGGATGAAGATTTAATGATGAAGTATTTGGAAGGCGAAGAGATCACTAATGATGAATTAGTTCAAGCGATTCGCCAAGCTACATTGGACGTTGAATTTTATCCAGTATTTTGCGGTTCGGCTTTTAAAAACAAAGGGGTTCAATTGCTTCTAGACGGTGTCATCAATTACCTCCCTGCTCCAACAGACGTACCACCGATCGAAGGTGTTGTACCGAAGACAGAAGAAGAGGTGACACGCCCATCTGATGATAATGCGCCATTTTCAGCGCTTGCTTTTAAAGTTATGACAGATCCGTATGTAGGTAAGCTTACCTTTTTCCGGGTCTATTCCGGGACATTGAATGCCGGTTCCTACGTCAGCAATTCAACTAAAAATAAGCGCGAGCGAGTGGGACGTATACTGCAGATGCATGCTAACCACCGTGAAGAAATTTCTACGATCTACTCAGGCGACATTGCAGCGGCTGTTGGGTTGAAAGATACGAGTACCGGTGATACATTGTGTGATGAAAACAATTTGGTCATTCTAGAGTCAATGGAATTTCCAGAACCGGTTATCTCTGTAGCTATTGAACCAAAAACGAAAGCCGACCAAGACAAAATGTCGCTTGCGTTGGGCAAGCTGGCAGAAGAGGATCCAACATTCAAAGCCGAAACGGATGCAGAAACAGGCCAAACGATTATTTCTGGTATGGGAGAATTGCACTTAGACGTTATCAAAGACCGCCTGCTGCGCGAATTTAAAGTGGAAGCTAATGTCGGTGCGCCGCAAGTTGCCTACCGTGAAACATTCCGTTCTTCTGCGGAAGTTGAAGGCAAATTCATTCGTCAGTCAGGTGGACGTGGACAATACGGACACGTTTGGATCAAATTTGAACCAAACGAAGAAGGTGCCGGATTTGAATTCGAAAACAAAATCGTTGGTGGTGTCGTGCCGCGTGAATACGTACCTTCTGTCGAGGAAGGGATTAAAGAGGCGATGGAATCCGGAGTTTTAGCCGGTTATCCTTTGATCGACATCAAAGCTACGCTATATGATGGTAGCTACCATGAAGTGGATTCAAACGAAATGGCATTTAAAATTGCCGGATCCATGGCACTTCGAGCAGCTAAGGACAAATGCGATCCCGTTTTGCTCGAACCGATGATGAAAGTTGAAATCATCGTTCCAGAAGAGTATATGGGAGATATCATGGGTGATGTAACATCGCGCCGTGGACGCGTGGAAGGCATGGAATCGCGTGGTTCGGCACAAGTCGTCAATGCATTTGTTCCGCTCTCGGAAATGTTCGGCTATGCAACAGCGCTGCGTTCGAACACGCAAGGGCGTGGAACATATACGATGTACTTTGACCACTATGAAGAAGTGCCGAAAAACATTGCCGATGAAATCATCAAGAAAAATGTTGGTGAATAATTGATTTTTTCACCATTCTAAAGTATAAATTTAATAAAGGCCAACTCTAATTATTTGGTTCTTTATAAACAATAAAACTTATTGACTTTTATTTACTTAAAGGAGGAACTTTGAAATGGCAAAAGAAAAATTTGATCGCTCCAAAGCGCACGTTAACATTGGTACAATCGGACACGTTGACCATGGTAAAACAACGCTGACAGCTGCGATCACAACAGTTATGCACAAGAAATCCGGTAAAGGCTCAGCAATGGCTTACGATCAAATCGACGGAGCACCAGAAGAAAAAGAACGTGGCATCACGATTGCAACATCCCACGTTGAATATGAAACAGATAATCGCCACTATGCACACGTTGACTGCCCAGGACACGCTGACTATGTTAAAAATATGATTACTGGTGCAGCGCAAATGGACGGTGCTATTCTCGTTGTATCCGCTGCTGATGGCCCGATGCCACAAACTCGTGAACACATTTTGCTCTCCCGTAACGTCGGGGTACCGGCCATCGTTGTCTTCTTGAACAAAATGGATATGGTCGATGACGAAGAATTGCTGGAACTCGTTGAAATGGAAGTTCGCGATCTGCTTTCAGAATATGAATTCCCTGGCGATGATGTACCGGTTATCAGCGGTTCCGCATTGAAAGCTCTTGAAGGTGAAGAAGAATACGAAGAGAAGATCGTTGAGCTTATGGAAGCTGTTGACGAATATATCCCAACGCCAGAACGCGATACCGATAAGCCATTCATGATGCCTGTTGAAGACGTATTCTCCATCACCGGACGGGGAACAGTTGCAACCGGACGTGTCGAACGCGGACAGGTTAAAGTTGGCGATGAAGTAGAAATCATAGGACTCGCCGATGAAGCGAAGAAAACAACAGTTACCGGTGTGGAAATGTTCCGCAAGCTGCTTGATTATGCTGAAGCAGGTGACAACATCGGTGCCCTTCTCCGCGGGATTGATCGTGAAGAGGTCAAACGTGGACAAGTGTTGGCCAAACCAGCTTCTATTACACCGCATACGAAATTTAAAGCTGAAGTTTATGTGCTATCAAAAGAAGAAGGTGGCCGACACACACCATTTTTTGAAAACTACCGTCCACAATTCTACTTCCGTACAACCGACGTAACAGGGGTTATTGAGTTGCCTGAAGGCGTCGAAATGGTTATGCCTGGCGACAACGTCGAAATGACGGTTGAATTGATTTCACCGATCGCCATTGAAGACGGTACACGCTTCTCCATCCGGGAAGGTGGACGCACTGTTGGATCAGGCGTTGTCACATCGATTGTCGAGTAAAGAAGAATATAATGCTAAAAAAACAGGTGGCTTTACACGCCGCCTGTTTTTATGTTGTGTCTTTCGCTTGTTTTTTAGCTTTAAAAAGTTTTTTACATCGCTTGCATTAACGATAAAAAACACGTATAATACATAGATGTGCAATCATGTAGATTTTTGGTCTTCGGAAGGTTGCAAGGTCGACATTTTTTATATATACTATGAATGTTGACCATAAAAGGCGATGATGTGAAAGGTTGTTGGCACACCCGGCCCCTTTGCCATGGCGGGCAGCCAAGAAATTTTCACGGAGTATGCCTATGAGCATATGGGCGAAAAGGAGGGAAAGTAATGGCAAAAGAAAAAATACGCATCCGGTTAAAAGCGTATGATCATCGTATTCTTGATCAATCAGGAGAAAAAATTGTCGACACAGCAAAGCGTTCGGGTGCAAGTGTTTCCGGTCCGATTCCATTGCCGACGGAAAGATCTGTCTTTACCGTGCTGCGTTCGGTACACAAACACAAAGATGCGCGTGAACAATTCGAAATGCGCACACATAAACGCTTGATCGATATCATTAACCCAACGCCCCAAACAGTCGATTCATTAATGCGTTTGGATTTACCATCGGGTGTCGATATTGAAATTAAACTATAACAAGATTGTTAGACTATAGGAGGTGTAACGGATGACGAAAGGAATCTTAGGTCGAAAAATCGGCATGACACAACTTTTTTCCGAGGATGGCGAACTCATTCCCGTGACCGTTGTGCAAGCTAAACCAAACGTCGTTCTGCAAAAACGCACAATAGAAAACGATGGCTACGAAGCTTTGCAAATCGGTGTCGAAGATAAAAAAGAAACGCGCGCCACTAAAGCGGAAAAAGGCCATGCTGCTAAAGCAAACACAGCCCCTAAGCGCTACGTTCGTGAAATCCGTGGTGCAAATATTGACGACTATGAAGTCGGTCAAGAAATTCGCGTAGATGTTTTCCAACCTGGTGACAAAATCGATGTAACAGGAACAACCAAAGGGAAAGGATTCCAAGGCGCGATCAAACGTCACAAGCAAGCTCGCGGGCCTATGACGCACGGATCGCATTTCCATAGAAAACCAGGTACACTCGGTGCTGTTGATCCAATGCGCGTTTTTAAAGGTAAAAAACTTCCCGGCCAAATGGGCGGTAGACAAACGACCATTCAAAATCTTGAAGTCGTTAAAGTTGATCCGGAACAAAATCTGCTTTTGATCCGCGGCAACATTCCGGGTTCTAAAAAATCATTTGTGAAAATCACCAGTTCGATAAAAGGCTAAAAGATGACAGACATGAAGGGAGGATATGTCATGCCTAAATTAGCATTATTCAACCAGGACGGATCAAATGCCGGAGAAATCGAATTAAACGATTCCGTTTTCGGCATTGAACCGAATAAACATGTGTTGCACGAAGCGGTTGTCATGCAGCGTGCAAATATGCGCCAAGGCACACATGCTGTCAAAAACCGCTCGCAAGTAAGCGGCGGTGGACGTAAGCCATGGCGTCAAAAAGGGACAGGGCGTGCGCGTCAAGGTTCCGTCCGTGCACCTCAATGGGTCGGCGGTGGTGTTGTTTTCGGTCCTGCACCGCGCAGCTACAGCTACAAATTGCCGAAAAAAGTTCGCCGTCTGGCGCTACAATCAGCCCTATCGTCCAAAGTAAAAGAGGACAATGTTATTATTCTTGACGGCATTTCCATCGATACACCGAAAACGAAAAAAATCGTGGAAATACTCGATGCATTCAACGTCGAAGACAAAACATTGATTGTTACAGCAGAACCGGATGAAGTCATCGTTCGCTCGGCAAACAATTTGCCAAACGTCAATGTCCTCTCCGTGGATAAAATCAATGTATTGGATTTGCTTGTGCATGACAAGTTGATCATGACGAAGGATGCAGCTGAAAAAGCAGGGGAGGTGCTTGCATAATGAAAGACGCACGTGATATCATTAAGCGCCCCGTCATCACCGAACATTCAGCCGACTTAATGGCCGATAAAAAATATACGTTTGAAGTCGATCCGAGAGCAAATAAAACCGAAATCAAACAAGCGGTTGAAACTGTTTTCGGTGTTAAAGTGATTAAAGTGAACACAATGAACCTGAAAGGCAAATTCAAACGGATGGGCCGCTACGGTGGATTCCGTCCCAATCGTAAAAAAGCCATTGTCGAACTTTCAGAAGACAGTAAAGAACTGGACTTCTTTGAAAGCTAAAGATTAAACGTAAGGAGGGAAATGCAATGGCGATTAAAATATATAAGCCGTCGTCCAATGGCAGACGCAACATGTCTGTATCTACTTTCAGCGAAATCACAGCTGATACGCCGGAGAAAACATTGCTTCGTCCGCTGCATAAACGCGGTGGTCGAAACACCCAAGGCAAAATGACTGTTCGTCATCATGGCGGCGGACATAAGCGTCAATATCGCGTTATTGACTTTAAACGCAATAAAGATGGTATTCCAGGGCGCGTTGCCACGATCGAATATGATCCGAACCGATCGGCCAACATCGCCTTGATTCACTATGTCGATGGGGAAAAACGCTATATCTTGGCCCCTAAAGGATTGAAAGTAGGACAAGAAATCGAATCCGGTGAAAACGCAGATATTAAATTGGGCAATGCACTGCCGCTTGCCAACATACCGGTGGGAACGACTGTCCATAACGTTGAGTTAAAACCAGGCCGCGGCGGTCAGTTAGCTCGATCGGCTGGTGCAGCAGCGCAAGTTCTCGGTCATGAAGGTAAATACGCACTTGTCAAAATGGCATCTGGTGAAGTACGTTTGATTTTGGGAACTTGTCGGGCAACTGTTGGCCAAGTCGGGAATGTCGAGCACGAGCTCGTACGTGTCGGAAAAGCAGGCCGTTCACGCTGGCTTGGCAAACGACCAACCGTGCGCGGTACCGTTATGAACGCAGAAGACCATCCGCATGGTGGTGGAGAAGGACGGACACCAATCGGCATGCCGTCGCCGTTATCACCATGGGGTAAACCGACTATGGGTTACAAAACACGCAAGCGCAATAAATCGTCCAATAAATATATTGTTCGTGAACGCAAGAGATAATTGAACCACTGGCGCAATGCGGGCGCCGCTCACTCTGAAAGGAGGTTTATCAATGGGTCGCAGTTTGAAAAAGGGACCTTTTGCAGATGACCATCTTATGAAAAAGATTGATAAACTAAATGAATCGAATGAAAAACGTGTCATCAAAACGTGGTCGCGTCGCTCAACCATTTTTCCATCGTTTGTTGGCCACACGATTGCTGTCCATGACGGTCGCAAACATGTTCCTGTTTATATTACAGAAGACATGGTCGGCCACAAATTAGGTGAATTTGCTCCAACTCGAACATTTAAAGGGCATGCCGGCGATGACAAGAAAACTACTAAACGCTAATGAGAGGAGGCAGTAAACATGCAAGCCAAAGCCGTTGCGAAGTCTGTTCGCATTGCTCCTCGTAAAGCACGACTCGTCGTTGATTTAATTCGAGGAAAAGATGTCGATGAAGCGATAGCGATTTTGCGTCATACTCAACGCGGTGCTTCCCCGATCATTGAAAAAGTTGTGAACTCTGCCATTGCCAATGCAGAACACAATTATGAAATGGATGCTGACAATTTGGTGATTTCGGAAGCATATGTCGATGAGGGTATTACCTTGAAACGTTTTCGCCCACGTGCACGAGGACGTGCAGGTAGAATCAACAAACGCACAAGCCATATTACAATCGTTGTATCAGAAAAGAAGGAGGGATAGTTGGTGGGTCAAAAAATTAATCCAACTGGCTTACGCGTCGGCATCATCCGCGATTGGGAATCCAGATGGTATGCCGAAAAAGATTATGCAGACTTGCTCCATGAAGATATCAAAATTAGAGAATACCTTGAAAATCGTTTGCAGAATGCAGCTGTTTCCTCGATCGAAATCGAACGTGCAGCTAACCGCATCAACATTACGATTCATACTGGAAAACCAGGCATGGTTATCGGTAAAGGCGGTTCGGAAGTTGAAGCACTGCGTAAATCGCTGAACCATTTGACAGGCAAACGCGTTCATATCAATATCGTCGAAATTAAAAAAGTTGATCTTGATGCTAAACTCGTTGCAGATAACATTGCCCGTCAATTAGAAAACCGCATTTCGTTCCGTCGCGCACAAAAACAAGCGATCCAGCGTGCGATGCGTGGAGGAGCAAAAGGTGTAAGAACATTAGTATCTGGTCGTCTAGGTGGCGCTGATATTGCCCGTTCGGAAGGTTATAGTGAAGGAACCGTACCATTGCACACGTTGCGTGCCGATATCGACTATGGTGCAGCTGAAGCTGATACCACTTACGGCAAACTCGGTGTTAAAGTGTGGATCTATCACGGAGAAGTCCTTCCAACCAAATCTGATCAATAAGGAAGGGGGAAATGCATTATGTTAATGCCAAAACGTGTCAAATATCGTAAACAACAGCGCGGTCGCATGAAAGGCCGTGCAAAAGGCGGAACGACTGTTTCATTCGGTGAATACGGTTTGCAGGCGTTGGAGCCTTCTTGGATTACAAGCCGTCAAATCGAAGCAGCCCGTATTGCTATGACCCGTTATATGAAACGCGGCGGTAAAGTTTGGATCAAAATCTTCCCTAACAAACCGTATACCGCAAAACCACTTGAGGTTCGGATGGGCTCTGGTAAAGGCGCTCCCGAAGGATGGGTAGCCGTTGTTAAACCAGGAAAAATTCTTTTTGAAATTGCTGGTGTAGAAGAAGAAGTGGCTCGTGAAGCATTTCGTCTTGCCTCTCATAAGCTACCAATCCGGACTAAATTCGTAAAACGTGAAGAAATTGGTGGTGAAACCAATGAAGGCTGAAGAAATTAGAGATTTAACCACTGCCGAAATTGAACAAAAAATACAGTCGTTAAAAGAAGAATTATTCAATCTCCGCTTTCAATTAGCAACCGGACAATTGGAAAACACAGCGCGCATCCGCGAAGTAAGAAAATCCATTGCGCGCATGAAAACTATTATTCGTCAACGTGAATTAGGTATTAACCATTAAATCCGAGAGGAGGTTCGCCGCAGATGAGTGAACGAAATGACCGAAAAGTTTACACAGGCCGTGTTGTATCAGACCAAATGGATAAAACGATCACCGTTTTGGTCGAAACGTATAAATTCCACAAACTTTATGGTAAACGGGTAAAATACTCTAAAAAATTCAAGGCGCACGACGAAACTAATCGGGCTAAAAACGGCGACATTGTTCGCATTATGGAAACTCGTCCACTATCCAAGACAAAACGCTTTCGACTCGTTGACATTGTCGAGGAAGCAGTCGTCATCTAATCAAGTTCGTCAAGGAAGATCCGAAGGGAGGGTCATGTTATGATTCAACAAGAAACGCGTTTAAAAATCGCTGACAACTCTGGAGCTCGTGAAGTTAAAACGATAAAAATACTCGGCGGATCCGGTCGCAAATCGGCCAACATTGGCGATGTCGTTGTTTGTTCAGTGAAACATGCCACACCAGGGGGCGTTGTCAAGAAAGGTGATATTGTCAAAGCGGTTATCGTCAGATCCAAATCCGGTACACGCCGTAAAGATGGGTCATACATTCGGTTCGATGAAAATGCCGCTGTCATTATCCGCGATGACAAAAGCCCACGAGGCACACGTATATTTGGGCCGGTTGCCCGTGAGTTACGCGATGCCCAGTTTATGAGAATCGTATCGCTTGCCCCAGAAGTGTTGTAAAACTTAGGAAAAAGCCTTGCAGGGAGGTGCGTCAAGCATGCATGTTAAAAAAGGTGATAAAGTCAAGGTTATCTCTGGAAAAGACCGTGGAAAACAAGGCACTATTTTAGAAGCTTTTCCGAAAAAAGAACGTGTGTTAGTCGAAGGTGTGAACATGATTAAAAAACATGCCAAACCGTCTCAGGAAAACCCCCAGGGCGGCATCCTGAATCAAGAGGCACCGATTCATGTTTCTAACGTCATGCCGATCGATCCAAAAACCGGCGAACCAACGCGTGTCGGTTATGAAATAAAAAACGGTAAAAAGGTACGCATTGCCAAAAAATCTGGTGCTGCACTGGATAAATAGGTTTTAAGTGAAAGGAGGGCGACATAATGAACGAATTACAACAAACTTATCAAGAAGATGTCATACCATCACTAATGAAAAAATTCAATTATAAATCTGTTATGGAAGTGCCCAAGATTGAAAAAATCGTCATCAATATGGGTGTTGGCGACGCTGTACAAAATGCAAAAGCACTCGACAGTGTCGTAGAGGAGCTCGCACTTATTTCCGGACAAAAACCAATTATTACCCGCGCCAAAAAGTCGATCGCCGGCTTCCGTTTGCGCAAAGGAATGCCGATCGGTGCGAAAGTAACATTGCGTGGTGAACGCATGTATGAATTTTTACAAAAGCTCATCGCCGTCGCGCTACCGCGTGTTCGTGACTTTCGCGGCGTATCGAACAAATCCTTTGACGGGCGCGGCAATTATACATTGGGAGTTAAAGAACAGCTGATTTTTCCGGAAATCGACTACGATAAAGTCAATAAAGTGCGCGGCATGGACATCGTAATCGTAACAACTTCTAAAACAGATGAAGAAGCGCGAGAACTGTTGGCTGGTTTAGGTATGCCGTTTAAAAAATAAATGCTAACTAAAGGAGGTCAAATTGTGGCTAGAAAGTCGCTGATTGCGAAACAGAGACGCCCACAAAAATTTAAAGTACGTGAATATACGCGTTGTCAGCGCTGTGGACGTCCGAATTCCGTCATTCGCAAATTCAAATTATGCCGTGTTTGTTTCCGCGAACTTGCCCATAAAGGTCAAATTCCCGGTGTTAAAAAAGCAAGCTGGTAATCCCCGATTCGGGAAGGAGGTAATGAGTAATGGTTATGACTGATCCAATTGCAGATATGCTGACTCGTATTCGCAACGCTAACATGGTTCGCCATGAAAAGCTGGAACTCCCGGGTTCCAAAATTAAAAGAGAAATCGCCGACATCCTCAAACGCGAAGGATTTGTTCGTGACTATGAGTTCATCGAGGACAACAAGCAAGGTATTTTGCGCATATTCCTGAAATATGGTCCGAACAACGAACGCGTCATCACAGGCCTTAAACGCATCAGCAAACCCGGATTGCGCGTTTATGCAAAGGCTGACGAAGTACCAAGAGTATTGAACGGTCTTGGCATTGCTATCATATCAACATCCAAGGGAGTGCTTTCTGACAAAGAAGCACGTGCCCAAGCTGTCGGCGGCGAAGTTTTGGCGTATGTTTGGTAAGAAGCATTGAACGATGAGGAGGTGCAGGAAATGTCACGTGTAGGATTTAAACCGATCGTCATTCCGGATGGTGTAGAAGTAAAGCTTGACGGTAATACCGTGACGGTCAAAGGTCCTAAAGGAGAATTGACAAGATCTTTTCATAGCGATATGAAAATAGAATTAGAGGAAAATATGATCCATGTCGTGCGTCCAAGCGACAGCAAAAAACATCGTGCCCTGCATGGAACAACCCGCAGTTTGATCAACAACATGGTCGTTGGAGTTCACGAAGGATTTGAAAAACATTTAGAAATCAACGGGGTCGGTTACCGTGCCCAAAAACAGGGCAATAAAGTCGTGCTCAATGTCGGTTATTCTCACCCGGTTGAAATTGAGCCAGAAGACGGCATTGAAATTGATGTTCCAAATAATGCACAAATCACCGTTAAAGGGATTGACAAGGAACTCGTCGGCGCTGTCGCTGCCAATATCAGGGCCATTCGCCCGCCTGAACCATACAAAGGCAAGGGCATTCGCTATCAAGGCGAATATGTGCGCCAAAAAGAAGGTAAAACTGCTAAATAAGGGTCATTAGGGGACAGAAAGGAGTAAGTGCGAATGATCACGAAGTCGAGCAAAAACGATATGCGTAAAAGAAGACATGCACGTGTTCGCAAACGCCTTGCCGGAACCCAAACGCGTCCACGCCTCAATGTGTATCGTTCAAACAAGCATATATATGCGCAATTGATCGATGACGATAAAGGAACGACGCTGGCGAGCGCATCCACGCTGGACAATGAGCTGGATGTCAGTTCCACAGGCAATGTAGAAGCTGCCGCTAAAGTCGGTGAATTGATTGCCAAACGCGCCCAGGATAAAGGATATAAGACCGTTGTTTTTGATCGCGGCGGCTACCTTTATCACGGACGTGTTAAAGCATTAGCGGATGCTGCAAAAGAAGCTGGTCTGGAGTTTTAATTGACAAAGGAGGGACGTCTGAATGATTCCAAAGAATCCAAATATTGATCCGGAAAAACTCGATTTAGAAGAGCGTGTTGTTGCCATCAACCGCGTTGCAAAGGTCGTTAAAGGTGGTCGAAATCTCCGTTTCTCAGCGCTCGTCGTCGTCGGTGACAAAAATGGCCATGTCGGCTTTGGAACAGGAAAAGCAAAAGAAGTGCCAGAGGCCATTAAAAAAGCGATTGATAATGCTAAGAAAAACTTGATTGAAGTTCCAATTGTCGGCACAACGATCCCCCATGAGATCCACGGCCGTTTTGGCTCTGGAAAAGTGTTGATGAAGCCGGCAGCAGAAGGTACTGGTGTTATTGCCGGAGGCCCTGTTCGTGCGGTTATCGAACTTTCCGGAGTAGGTGATATTTTGACTAAATCGCTCGGATCGAACACACCGATCAACGTCATTCGCGCGACGATGACTGGATTGAGTAACTTGAAACGCCCAGAAGAAGTGGCTAAACTTCGCGGAAAATCTGTCGAAGAACTGTAAGAGAAGGAGGGAATACGATGGCTAAACAATTGGAAATCACCCTCGCACACAGTCTGATTGGAACGAATGAAAAACAGCGAAAAACCGTCGAATCGTTAGGATTGAAAAAAGTTCATCAATCCGTTGTCCGCGAAGATACACCAAGCCTTCGCGGTATGATTGATAAAGTATCTCATCTCGTGACGGTAAAGGAATTATAAATCTAACATAGCGCAAGGAGGAGGTGCTCACATGAAACTTCACGAATTAAAAGCAGCAGAAGGGACGCGCAAGAAACGAAATCGCGTCGGCCGTGGCATGTCATCGGGAAGTGGAAAAACATCCGGAAGAGGACACAAAGGGCAAAAAGCGCGGTCAGGACGCGGGACACGTGTCGGATTCGAAGGCGGTCAAATGCCGCTTTTCCAACGTTTGCCTAAGCGAGGTTTTACTAACGTTCATCGTAAGGAATTTGCCATTGTGAATGTGGATAAACTCAATCGATTTGCAGATGGTACAGAAGTGACACCTGAGTTATTACTTGAAGAACGCGTTGTGTCAAAGCTTAAATCCGGTATTAAAGTGCTTGGCAACGGCAAGCTCGAAAAGAAACTGACGGTCAAAGCACATAAGTTTTCTGCTTCAGCACGGGAGGCTATCGAAGCAGCTGGCGGAAAAGCCGAGGTGATTTAATGTTCCGTACGATCTCCAATTTTGTGCGTGTAGCTGATATTCGGAAAAAAATATTGTTTACATTGGCGATGCTCATCGTGTTCCGTTTAGGTACATTTATTCCTGTACCTTATACAAACAAAGAAGCGATTGACTTCATGAATCAGCAAAACGTATTCGGCTTTTTAAACACTTTCGGTGGCGGGGCATTGAAAAACTTTTCCATCTTTGCTATGGGCATTATGCCCTACATTACAGCTTCGATCATCATGCAGCTTTTGCAAATGGATGTCGTACCAAAGTTTGCCGAATGGAAAAAACAAGGAGAAATGGGGCGCAAGAAATTAGCCCAAGTAACGCGTTATGGAACCGTCGTGCTCGCCTTTGTGCAAGCCATAGCTATGTCCATAGGGTTTAATGCGATGGCGGGTGGTCAATTGATCAACAATCCGGGTGTGTTAACATTTTTAGTCATCGCCATCGTTTTAACGAGCGGAACGGCATTTCTTATGTGGCTCGGTGAACAGATAACAGCCAATGGGGTCGGTAACGGCATTTCCATTTTGATTTTTGCCGGTATTGTCGCCGCCGTTCCGGAAGGTGTTAAACAGTTGTACGCCGAGTATTTTATCAACCCCGGTGATGAATTGTTTATCAATATTGTGACAGTTGTTTTGATCGCGCTCGTCGTTGTAGCTGTCACGGTCGGTGTCATCTACATTCAGCAGGCGCTGAGAAAAATACCGATCCAGTATGCTAAAAAACTCGTAAACCGTTCGCCTGTCGGTGGTCATTCAACTCATTTGCCGTTGAAAGTCAATGCTGCTGGTGTCATCCCGGTCATTTTTGCGGTCGCATTTATTATGGCACCGCGAACGATCGCAGGATTTTTCGAAGGAAATAGAGTAGCCGAGATCATCGAAAGAATCTTTGACTACACCGAACCGGTGGGCATGGTGATCTACATCGGCCTGATTATCGCCTTTACGTATTTCTATACGTTTGTTCAGGTGAACCCAGAACAAATGGCAGAAAATCTGCAAAAACAAGGCGGCTACATTCCAGGCATCCGTCCTGGAAGAAATACGGAAACGTATCTGACACGTGTCATGTATCGTCTCACGTTTGTCGGGTCGATATTTTTGGCCGTTGTTTCCGTTTTGCCGATTATATTAGGTACGTTGGCGGATTTGCCAAGTGCTGTGCAAATCGGAGGCACAAGTCTCTTGATTGTCGTCGGTGTGGCGCTGCAAACGATGAAACAGCTGGAAGGTCAGTTGGTGAAACGTCACTATCGAGGGTTTATTAAGTAAACATCTGCCAATGAGAGCGAGGGAAAAAAATGAATTTAATTTTGATGGGACTTCCTGGTGCCGGAAAAGGAACACAGGCAGAAAAAATAAACGAAACATACCATATCCCTCATATTTCAACAGGTGATATATTCCGTTCTGCAATTAAAGAAGGAACTGAACTTGGTAAAAAGGCAAAAGCATATATGGATCAAGGTGCGCTTGTTCCTGATGAAGTGACAGTTGGAATTGTGAAGGAACGGTTGGCAAAAGATGATTGCCGCAACGGATTCCTTCTCGATGGCTTTCCGCGAACGATCGCTCAGGCAGAAGCCTTGCAAGATCTGCTTCTAGACATGGGCAAAAACATCGATAATGTTTTGTATATCGATGTGCCGGAGGAAAAACTTGTGGAACGGCTGACAGGTCGCCGAGTTTGTCCGACATGCGGCCGAGCGTACCACATCATTTACAATCCACCTGCACAAGAAGGACATTGTGATGCAGATGGTTCTGAACTGATTCAGCGGGATGATGACAAGCTGGAAACCGTCAAAAATCGGTTGGACGTTAATATTGAAGAGACAAAACCACTCCTTGATTTTTATCGTAAACAAGACTGTCTTGTCATAGTCAATGGTGATCAAGCGATCGATGATGTATTTCGGGAAATCCAGTCGAAAATGAACGCTTGACACTGGATGGATGAAAATCCTTGTCCAAAACGTTATAATATATATCACGACTTTGTTAAACATGAAATAGGAATAAACCTGAACGAAGGTGATCGTTTTGGAAGAAGCTGATTCAGTTCCGCAAATAGGGCAGATTGTTCGGATTATGCGAGGTCGTGAAAAAGATCAATACGCTGTTGTCATAGGTCAACTGGATCATCGTCATGTGTTGCTTGCCGATGGTGAAAAGCGAAAATACGATCGGCCGAAGAAAAAGAATCTGCGTCATATTGAAGTCATGGATTATATTTCTCCGGATGTCCGGAAGAGTCTTCTAGAAACTGGTCGTGTCACGAATGGCAAACTGCGTTATGCGATTGCTAAGTTTACAAATGAAATGGTGACTGATTATAGGAAGGGAGACCAACGCGATGGCGAAAGATGATGTCATTGAAATGGAAGGAACCGTGACGGAAACATTGCCAAATGCCATGTTCAATGTGGAACTCGAAAATGGCCATACTATTCTTGCGCATGTTTCCGGAAAAATTCGCATGCATTTCATCCGCATATTGCCGGGTGACAAAGTAACGGTAGAATTGTCACCGTATGACTTAACAAAAGGCCGGATTACGTACCGTTATAAATAGAAGCGAGCTCCGATATAGAAGGAGGTAAAAGCGATGAAAGTAAGAGCATCAGTGAAGCCGATTTGTGAAAAATGCAAAGTCATCAAACGAAAAGGCAAAGTTATGGTGATTTGCGAAAATCCAAAACACAAACAAAAACAAGGATAAATCAATAGGAGGTGTGATCATGGCACGTATAGCAGGTATCGATATTCCGCGTGATAAACGTGTTGTCATTTCCCTGACGTATATTTACGGAATCGGAAAATCTACAGCACAGAAGATTCTTAAAGAAGCGGGCGTTTCCGAGGATACCCGTGTGCGCGATTTAACAGAAGAGGAATTGAACAACATCCGCCGTGAAGTCAACAATGTGACGATCGAAGGTGACCTTCGCCGTGAACATTCGCTTAATATCAAACGATTGATCGAAATCGGTTCGTACCGAGGCATGCGTCATCGCCGCGGATTACCGGTCAGAGGGCAGAAAACAAAAACGAACGCGCGCACGCGCAAAGGCCCGCGTCAGGCAATCGCTGGAAAGAAAGACTAACAAAAAGGAGGTAGACTAACCTATGGCACGTAAAACGAGAAACGCAGCGGCACGTAAACGTCGTGTAAAAAAACACGTTGATACAGGTATTGCCCATATTCGTTCCACATTCAACAATACAATCGTCACCATTACAGATGTCCAAGGTAATGTTATCGGCTGGAGCTCGGCAGGTGCACTCGGATTTAAAGGCTCGCGTAAATCAACCCCTTTCGCCGCACAAATGGCTGCCGAAGCAGCGGCAAAATCGGCTATGGAAGACGGTATGAAATCATTGGAAGTTACGGTTAAAGGACCCGGTGCAGGACGTGAATCAGCGATTCGCTCGTTACAGGCTGCTGGTCTGGAAGTGACCGCTATTCGAGATGTAACGCCTGTTCCCCACAACGGTTGCCGTCCACCTAAACGTCGTCGTGTATAACGCAACTTGTATGAGAATGTGTCACCCTGTCTATAATGAATGACAATGGCTGAACGTATGACGTTTATAGATTTCAAAAATAAATGGTTAAACAGCACGAGTCACGACTCGCATACGCAAGATTGGTGCGTCATCTGTCTATTTGGGGAATTTCGGTTAGACAAATAGAGTCTAATCGGGGTTTCGACGTTTCTAAGGAGGGTTTTGTTGAATGATCGAAATTGAAAAGCCGAAAATTGAAACGGTTGAGATCAGCGATGATGCGACATTTGGAAAATTCGTCATCGAACCGCTTGAACGTGGATATGGTACAACCCTGGGAAACTCCTTGCGTCGTATCCTGCTATCCTCACTTCCGGGTGCTGCTGTAACGTCGGTACAAATTGAAGGGGTCATGCACGAATTCTCAACCATTGATGGAGTTGTAGAAGATGTGACAACCATCATTTTGAATTTAAAAAAGTTGGCTTTGAAAATATACTCCGATGAGGAGAAGACGATGGAAATCGATGTCCAGGGTGAAGGTGAAGTAACCGCCGCGGATCTTATTTATGACAGTGATGTCGAAGTGTTGAATCCGGATCTCCACATTGCATCATTGAACGAAAATGGCAGTTTGCATATGAAAATTACGGCTGAGCGCGGACGAGGCTACCGGCCTGCTGATGCAAACAAGCGGGATGATCAGGCTATCGGTGTTATACCGGTCGATTCGATTTTTACACCGGTTGAACGTGTCGCATACCAAGTGGAAAACACGCGAGTCGGCCAGATTACCAACTTCGACAAACTGACGATGGATGTATGGACAGATGGCAGCATTCGCCCTGAAGAAGCCGTTTCACTTGGTGCAAAAGTATTCACAGAGCACTTGAATATTTTTGTTGGATTAACGGAAGAAGCACAAGACGTCGAAGTTATGGTAGAAAAAGAGGAAGATCAAAAAGAAAAAGTGATGGAGATGACGATCGAGGAACTTGATCTATCCGTCAGGTCTTACAACTGCTTGAAACGCGCTGGAATTAATACCGTTCAAGAATTGACCAATAAAACCGAAGCAGACATGATGAAAGTACGCAACCTCGGTAAAAAATCATTAGCGGAAGTTAAATCAAAACTAGACGAACTTGGTCTCAGCTTGCGCAGCGACGACTAATCACCTAAGAAAACTCGAAAGGGAGGGATCGTCCATGGCTAGAAAACTAGGGCGTAAAACTGATGCACGTATGGCACTGATTCGCAACCTTACTACCGATTTAATTATTCATGAACGAATAGAAACAACTGAAGCAAAAGCAAAAGAACTCAAATCGGCAGTAGAAAAAATGATCACATTGGCTAAACGCGGTGATCTTCATGCACGGCGTCAAGCTGCAGCATTTTTATACAACAAAGAAGCCAACGAAGACGATAGCGCCATCCAAAAACTTTTCAATGAAATTGCTGCACGCTATGAAGACCGACAAGGCGGTTACACTCGTGTATTAAAACTTGGCCCTCGCCGCGGTGATGGTGCACGTATGGCGGTTATCGAACTTTTATAATGAATGCATGTTTAAAGGGCAGGACTCCAATCTCTAAGATGAGGTGACTCCAAGCCCTTTTTTGTTATAATCAACCTAGTAAAAGATCCCACCCTTGGCCGTTTAGCTGAGAAGAGGGGAGGCGGCTGAATATGTGTAGAAGATTGGTCGAGTTTAGAAATGTATCGTTTCGGTACAGTGAAGACGGGCCCTGGGTGCTTGATGATTGTTCGTTCACTATTGGTGAGAATGAATCGGTAGCCATTATCGGCCATAACGGATCGGGCAAATCGACGATTGCAAAACTGATGAACGGCTTGCAATTTCCTCAAAAAGGGGAAATTATAATCGATGGGCGATTGGTTTGTGAGGAGTCGATTAGGGAGATCCGCCAAGATGTCGGCATGGTATTTCAAAACCCTGATAATCAATTTGTCGGCACAACTGTACAAGATGATGTAGCATTTGGAATGGAAAATCGCGGCGTTTCGCGCGATGTCATGATCAAGCGAGTTGAGCATTCATTGACAGCAGTCGGAATGAAAGACTATCAACTAGCTGAGCCGCATCGACTATCAGGTGGGCAAAAGCAGCGTGTGGCCATTGCCGGCGTTTTGGCCGTTTCCCCTAAGGTTATGATACTCGATGAAGCGACTGCCATGCTTGATCCAAACGGGCGCAACGAAATAATGCAAACTATATCCCGCCTGCAGGAAGAACAAGTGCTATCACTTGTTATCATTACACACGATTTACACGAAATTGTACAAGCCGATCGGGTGATCGTGTTGAATGAAGGAAAAATCTGGGACGATGCAACACCGAGAGACATTTTTAATAAAAAGAATGAATTGCAACAAATTGGGCTGGATGTACCGTTTATCACTCTTTTGGCTGATGAATTGAAGAAAGTAGGCATTTCTTTTACAAAAGAACCGTTAAACCATGATGAATTGTTGGAGGAATTATGGACATTATATTCGAAAACGTAACGTATGTATATCAGCCTGGTACTCCTTTTGCCCACAAAGCGCTTGTGGATTTATCCTTTCGCGTTTCATCGGGTTCATTCGTCGCTATCATCGGTCACACCGGTTCGGGAAAATCAACGCTCATCCAGCATTTGAACGGACTGATAACCCCAACAGCAGGCGAGGTCACCGTTGGAAGATTTCACATCACACCTGATAAAAAACCAAAAGATATGAAAGAGCTGCGCAGCCGTGTTGGCATTGTCTTTCAATATCCAGAGCACCAGTTGTTTGCAGAAACAGTCGCTAAAGACATCGCTTTCGGTCCAGAAAATTTCGGTGTTAGTCAGGTGGAAATCGATCATCGGATGCAACGCATTCTTCCGCTCGTTGGTTTGTCTGAGGAACTACTCGAGCGTTCGCCGTTTGAACTGAGCGGAGGCCAAATGCGTCGGGTCGCAATTGCAGGGGTATTGGCGGTCAATCCCGAGGTGATAGTGTTAGATGAACCGACTGCAGGTCTTGATCCGCGCGGACAAAAAGAAATCATGGACATGTTTTACAAATTGCATCATGCTGAAAACATGACAACGATTTTAGTGACACATAGCATGGAAGATGCTTTGAAATACGCTGATCATGTTATCATTTTGAATAACGGAAGAAAATATATGGAAGGTTTGCCTGAAGATGTTTTGACGCGTGAAGATACCTTGACAAAGGTACAGCTTGATGTACCGGAAGTGATTCGGTTTCTTCAACGTTTTGAACAAAAATTTGGGCAATCCATCCCTTACAACCGACAAGATATACCAGATATTGCCCGCTCAATTCAGCGTATTATCAAGGGATGTGCTCCTTTATGAACAACACGTTGATCATCGGACAGTATGTTCCAGGAGTATCGTTGATCCACCGGCTAGATCCGCGTACGAAAATGACCGTTATTTTTGTGTTTATTTTGATCGTCTTCTTAGCTAATTCGCTGGCCAGCTATGCTATCATAACGGTTTTCGCATTGGCAGCGACATTTGCTACGCGTATTCCGCTCCGGTTTATATTCAAAGGACTGATGCCGGTATGGTTTTTAATCGGCTTTACGTTTATTTTGCATTTATTGGTTACAAAAGAAGGGCCTGTTCTTTTGGAGATTTTTACATTCAGCATTCATCTAGACGGGCTCATCAAGGGGTTGGCGATTTCACTGCGTTTTTTTCTATTGATTCTCGTGACGTCGCTTTTGACATTGACAACGACACCGATCGAAATCACCGATGCGATCGAGGATATGCTTGCTCCTTTACAAAAGATCAAGTTCCCGGTACATGAGCTCGCGCTTATGATGTCGATATCGCTTCGATTCATCCCGACGCTCATGCAAGAGGCAGAGAAAATCTCCAAAGCCCAAGCCTCACGCGGCGTTGACTTTCGGACAGGTCCTGTAAAAGAACGCCTCAAAGCCATTGTACCGCTATTAGTTCCGCTGTTTGTCAGTTCTTTTAAGCGCGCAGAAGAGCTAGCGATGGCGATGGAAGCACGTGGTTATCACGGTGGGGAAGGCCGGACAAAACTGCGCATGTTAAAAATTCAAAAATGCGACTGGCTTGCACTTGGTTTATTTACTCTCGTTGTGCTCGGATTGCTTCTTACCCGCCATTATGCATAGGAAAGGGGTCAGGCTCACTTGGCACGGTTAAAGTGTACGATGAGTTATGACGGTGCGCATTTTTCCGGTTACCAGATTCAATTCGGAAAACGCACAGTCCAAGGAGAAGTGGAAAAAGCACTTGCTCAAATCCATAAAGGTCGCCCTATTCAGACCGCCGCATCCGGTCGAACGGATAAAGGGGTTCATGCCAAGTCGCAGGTGTTTCATTTTGATACGTCGCTTGAGATTCCCGAACCAAATTGGCAAAAAGCGCTAAACTCGCTTCTGCCAGATGATATTTATATTAAATGTGTAGAGCGTGTTTCCGATACGTTTCACGCCCGCTTTGATGCTTTTGCTAAAGAATACCGTTATTTCATCCGACAAGAAACCGAGCCAGATGTGTTTTTGCGGCATTACGTCTACCATTTTCCATACGAATTGGACTTGGAAGCTATAAAAACGGCGTGCCGTTATTTGGAAGGTACGCATGATTTTACCACATTTTCCTCAGCTAAAGCCTCGGTTAAGGGAAGTCGGGTGCGCACCCTTTATCAAGCGCGTTGTGAACAGACGTCTGACGGCTTAGCCTTTATCTTTTGCGGGGATGGATTTTTATACCATATGGTGCGCATTCTTGTTGGTCATCTCCTTGATATAGGTCGGGGGGAACAAATTCCTTCTGATATCCCGGAGCTGTTTGCTAAAAAAGATCGACGCCTAGCCGGTGCAACCGTACCGCCACAAGGGCTTTACTTATGGGAAGTGTTCTATCATGAGTGAGCTGATAAAAAGACTTGACATGTTCAGCATTTTTGATATATTATAACCTATGGCATTTTACTTGAACCACGATTAGCCCCGGAAGCGAATTGTGTTGAGATAAATGAATCAAGTGACATTTGTGAAACCGAAGACGGAAAATTGGAGGGAAAAGACCATGCGCACAACATTCATGGCGAATGAAAATAATATTGAACGCAAGTGGTACGTCGTCGATGCTGAAGGACAGCGCCTCGGTCGTCTGGCGAGCGAAGTCGCTTCCATTCTTCGCGGCAAGCATAAACCAACGTACACACCGCATGCGGATACAGGCGATTACGTCATCATCATCAACGCCGAAAAGATTGAGTTGTCTGGCAACAAATTAAATGATAAAAAATATTATCGTCATTCGAACTATCCTGGCGGTTTAAAAGAGCGCACTGCAAATGAGATGCGGACGAAATATCCGGAAAAAATGCTCGAAACGGCGGTTCGCGGCATGCTTCCTAAAGGACCGCTCGGCCGCAAAATGAGCAAGAAATTGTACGTTTACAGAGGTCCGGAACATAAACATCACGCACAACAACCGCAAACTTACGAGCTGCGTGGGTAATTAAAAGGAGGTAAAACAATTGGCTCAAGTACAATACTACGGTACAGGACGCCGCAAACGCTCAACGGCACGTGTACGCCTGGTTCCCGGAAATGGGCGCTTCGTTGTCAATGGACGCGATGCAAAAGACTATTTTCCATATGAAACACAACTTTCCATTATGAAACAACCTCTAGCTGTCACGGAAACAGAAGGCGTCTATGATGTGCTTGTAAACGTTCGTGGCGGCGGTTTTACCGGCCAGGCTGGTGCTATTCGTCATGGTATCGCTCGTGCCCTTTTGGAAGCCAATCCAGATTTTCGCAAAACGCTGAAGGCTGAAGGGTACTTGACACGTGATCAACGCATGACTGAACGTAAGAAATACGGTCTTAAATCGGCCCGTAGCAAACCACAATACTCCAAACGTTAATAAATATGATAATTCAACAAAGCTCCTAACTCTTAAGGTTGGGAGCTTTGTTAATAGAGATTGCGATCTCTCGTTCCTCTGTTTGCGCGCACTCTATTTGCTGCTTAAAAAGGAAAGAGCATCTGCTTTTTTTATTTGGCTGATAAAACAAAAGCTCTGATCAACCAATGATTGTCCAGAGCTTTAACATTATTTATTTAAATGCGGTGGCGGATCGATCGGATCAACCACTTTATCGTCTTGGATATGGACTTGGTAATTCTTCCCGTCGATGACAAATTTAAAAATCCCGTTGTTAAAGTCTGTACCTATTTCTTTATAGAAAATGCCTTCATAATGATTATCGTGCGAACTTGTAAAGCTCAAGCGGTATCCGTCCTCATACTTTCGTAAATAGCCTAATACTCCTTTTTCAAATTCCACATCTTCAGTACTTTTAATGCGCCGATCAACGGAGACAATGTGAACGTCGATAAATGTTATTTCTTTCAGCAAAGCATTGGCAAAGGAGCCTTTAGTCATTTCTTCCCACTTGTTTTGGGGAGATTGGCCGATAATGATTTGCGTGATATTTAGTCGGTTTGCTACTTCGGCAATAACTTTGGGAGCGGGGCGTTTTTCATTATCGATGAGGAAAAACTCCTCTACCCCCAGTTCTTCGGCAAGTTCTCTCCAGTGATCCACGTAGCTGGACTTTTTTTCATCAAACTTGTCGAATGGAAGTGGATCGACGGTTAACACATATAAAGGGCAGTCAAGTATTGTCGCCAATTTATGGCCGCGCCTGATCAGGCGTTCCCCGTTTGGACCATAAAAAGTACAAACGAGAATGCTCTCATCCATACGACCTTTTATTTTTTTCATGACGGTTCACCTCTTATATGTATTTAATGTATCGCTATTTAGAATGAAATATTTGAGTTCGAGAATACTAGTAGTTTGATTCTTGACATGTCCCTTTATTAAAACGAAGTTATTTTAACATGTTGTTTGCGATACGTAAACCCTTTTTTCCAGAAGGAGAAGTTAAGGCCAAGGTATGATCATACGCATGTAAACGTTCTTTAGCTTTGCAGTTCTAATCCTTTATAAGTGCGGGTTATTTTGATTTATTGTATAATAATATAGTATCACTTTGTTCGTTTGTGGCCTATGCTTTTTTCATCAACGATTCCTTTAAATGAAGAACCTAGCGTTTTAGGTCCTCCTGCGTTTTGTACCTTCATCGACTTGCAAGGTCAGTTCCCTAGTAAAATGAGCTATTTGAAGCGAAGAAACCATTGACATGTCCTTTGAAAGTATACAAACATGGACAATCGCCTTTATAAGGCATGAACGGAAAACATTGGGGGTTTCAGCTTGTTAACCATCAATTTAGCAATTATCATTCCTTTTTTAGCTGCTATACTCATTCCCTTTCTTACTAAAAAAACATCACGAATACATATAGGATGGTATGTGCTCACCGTTCCTATTCTTTTGTTTATCGCTTTGGCCAGATATATTCCAGCTATCGCCAAGGGCAAGACGTTTACGAGTACGATGGAATGGATTCCTTCCTATGGGATTGATTTTACTACATATCTTGACGGTCTCAGCATGATTTTTGCTCTGTTGATTACGGGGATTGGCAGTCTCGTCGTTTTGTATTCCATTTATTATTTATCGACTGACGAATCGTTAACGCATTTCTATATTTACCTGCTTCTTTTCATGGGAGCGATGCTCGGTGTTGTATTTTCCGACAATCTTATGGTGATGTATACATTTTGGGAATTGACAAGCATTTCGTCCTTCTTGTTGATTGCGTTCTGGTATCATCGAAAACAGTCGCGGTATGGCGCCGGTAAATCATTTTTGATCACCGTCAGTGGTGGATTTAGCATGCTTGCCGGCTTTATCATGCTTTATATCATAACAGAAACATTAAGCGTTAGAGAAATCATAGCATCGGTCAATGTCATTCAAGAACATGCTCTTTCTACACCTGCCATGCTTCTCATTTTATTAGGAGCTTTTACAAAATCAGCTCAATTCCCATTCCATATCTGGCTTCCCGATGCGATGGAAGCACCGACACCGGTTAGTGCTTATTTACATTCTGCAACGATGGTCAAGGCGGGCATTTACTTAGTCGCTCGTTTCACCCCTCTGTTTGGCGGAGGGGATGTCTGGTTTTGGCTTGTGGGCGGCATTGGGCTTTTAACGTTGTTTTGGGGCTCGTTTTTTGCCGTAAGACAAACGGACTTAAAAGCTTTGCTTGCTTATTCAACGGTAAGCCAGCTCGGTATGATCATGAGCATGCTTGGGTTAGGATCAGTCGCACTCCATCTCGGATATAGCCCGACATCCGTTGTTTATACACAAGCTATTTTTGCCGCGTTATTTCACCTTGTCAACCATTCGACATTTAAAGGTGCGCTATTCATGGTCGTAGGCATTATCGACTTGCAGATGGGAACGAGGGATATTCGGCGTCTTGGCGGATTAATGGCTTTGATGCCGATATCGTTTACAGTGGCCATAGCGGGTAGTTTTTCCATGGCCGGACTGCCACCGTTTAATGGTTTTTTGAGTAAAGAAATGTTTTTCATATCGGTTTTAAATATCTCCCAGCTCGATATTTTTTCACTCGATACTTGGGGTATCCTCTTTCCTGTCGTTGCTTGGACAGCTAGTTTATTGACATTTGTCTATTGTCTGATCATCGTTTTTAAAACCTTTTTTGGAGAATATAAGGGAAGAACGATTACAAGGAAACAGCTCGAACCGCCAAAGGGCATGCTTTTATCACCTGTGATTCTCACTCTTTTGATCCTGGGCATTTTCTTCTTTCCGAATGTCGTCGGCAAATACATCATCTTCCCTGCCATGGGAAGTGTCTTTCCTGCTTTTGACTTGGCAGCAGGGGATTTTCCCATCTCGGCGTGGCACGGTTTTAATGCGGAATTCGCGATGACAATCGGGCTGGTCGTTTTAGGCAGTCTGCTGTTTATGCTGCTTCGTTACTGGAAAGGCGTTTATCGTTTGTTTCCGGCTGCATGGTCATTGGATGCGTTATATAATCATTCGCTTTTAGGACTGGAAAATGTCGCTTCGAAAATGACGAAGTGGTATATGACAGGGTTTTTAAGGGATTACCTCGTTTATATTTATCTGTTTTTCGTAACCGTCACAGGTGGTTTGTTGATTTATACCGGTGCGTTTTCTTTTGATATGTCAGAGGATGCGCCGATTACGGCTTATGAATGGATCTTTGTCTTCGTGATGATAACCGCCGGTCTAGCTATTTTATTTGCCAAATCCCGTTTAACAGCTATTTTATTGAGCAGTGTCCTTGGTTTTTCCATGGCTTTTTTCTTTGTGTTATTTAAAGCGCCGGATTTAGCTTTAACGCAAACCATTATTGAAACGGTGACGACGGTGCTTTATTTGCTTTGTTTTTACTTTTTACCTGAATGGAAAAAAGAACAAGCCCCGCTTAAAACAAAAGTGATAAACGGCATGATTTCGTTTTTAGTCGGTCTTGTGTTTATAGCTGTCGGTCTGTCTGTAAACAGCGGCAAATTATTCGCATCGATATCGACGTTCTTTGAAGATGCCGACAAGCTTGCCGGTGGTTTGAATATAGTTAACGCTATCCTTGGCGATTTTAGAGCGTTTGATACGATGCTTGAAGTCGTTGTGCTCTTTATTGGTGGTATCGGCGTTTTTGCTTTTATCAAATTGAAAAATGCAAAAGAGGAGGGAGGGCAGTGAAGACTAATGATGTCATTTTGCATATGGTGACAAAAATTGTCGTTTTTATCATTTTGACACTGGCCATTTATTTATTTATCGTTGGTCATAATCAACCTGGCGGCGGGTTTATCGCTGGGCTCGTCCTGTCCTCCGCCTTTGTACTGCTCTATTTGGCGCATGATATTGAAACGATTGATCAAGGACTGCCGCTTAATTTTAGAATCGTAGCTGCCATCGGTGTATTTCTTGCCGTTGGTACCGGTTTGGGTGCTTGTATATTTGGGCAAACATTTTTAACGCAAACATTTATATCCAGAGATGTTTTTTTACTCGGGGAGATCACCTTTACAACCGTTACTCTATTTGAGGGCGGTGTCGCTCTGACCGTTGTTGGAGTCGTTGTAACGATCATTTTAAGCATTAGTGAGGATGTGTAGCTCATGGAAAGCATTGTGATTGTCCTAGCTGGTGTGTTAGTTATGATTGCTACATACTTGTTTTTATCCAGAAATTTAATACGCATTATTTTAGGTTCATCGCTTCTTTCGCATGCCGCTCACTTATTATTAATGGCGATGGGCGGATTAAAAAAAGGACGCTCCCCCCTTATTGGAGAAGCAGCGGAGAGCTATGTAGACGCCCTTCCACAAGCGCTTATTTTAACGGCTATTGTCATTAATTTTGCAGTAACGGCGATCTTTTTAGTCTTAGCTTATCGCACTTATCAAAAATCAAAGACGGACAATCTGGATGTGTTGAGGGGTTTAAAAGATGAATAACTTGATCGTTCTGCCCATGGTGATTCCTGTTTTTACAGGAATTATCCTCGTGTTTTTACGGCCTTATATAAAAATGCAGCGTTGGTTAAGTGTGCTCTCAATGATGTTAACCGGCGGATTGAGTGTTTATTTGTTGCAACAAATCCAAGCACACGGAATTTTAAGCTTGGCTTTTGGCGACTGGCCGGCACCGTACGGCATTGTATTTGTCGCCGATCCCTTCGCCATGCTGCTCGTGTTGACGACAAGCTTTGTGACGCTTGTATGCTTGCTGTATGCTTTTTCAACAATCGGAGAAGCTTATGAAAAGATGTTTTTCTATCCCTTTATATTATTTCTCACAGCAGGGGTCAACGGTTCATTTTTAACGGGAGATTTGTTCAATCTTTTCGTTTGCTTTGAAGTGATGCTCATTGCTTCCTATATTCTTGTGATGTTAGGAGGCCGGAAAGTACGACTGCAGGAGTCGATTAAATATATTGCGATTAATGTACTATCATCATGGATATTTCTTGTAGGAATCGCTTATTTATATGGAGCGATGGGAACCGTCAACATGGCGGATTTAGCCGATAAAGTGTCACAGGCTGGCCAATCCCCGATTTTAACGACGATTAGTATCTTGTTTTTAATCGTGTTTGCTTTGAAATCCGGCTTGCTGCTTTTTTTCTGGCTACCGGGTTCATACAGTGTGCCCCCGGCAGCTGTGGCGGCGTTATTTGCAGCATTGCTTACTAAAGTCGGCGTTTATGCGATGTTTCGCACCTTTTCATTGATCTTTTTCCATGAACCGTCGATAACACATACGTTAATCGGGGTGATGGCGGCTGTCTCCATCATGATCGGCAGCATTGGAGCGGTTGCTTATCAAGATATACGGCAGATCGCTGCCTTTAATATTGTCATTGCCATAGGCTTTATGATGATCGGTTTAGCTGTTTCAACGCCAGCTGCCCTCGAAGGATCTATTTATTATCTTATTCACGATATAATCGTTAAAGCTATGCTCTATTTGATAATCGGGACGATGATCATGTTGACTGGCAAAACGCGTATCAAGCAAATGAGTGGTTTAATCCGCAATTACCCCATTCTCGGCTGGCTCTTTTTCATCGTCACCTTGTCGCTTGCAGGTATTCCGCCATTTAGTGGCTTTATTGGCAAAATACTCATCGGCCAGGGAACGGTAGAATCTGGGGCGTATTTATTGCTTGCGCTTGCCTTTTTATCAAGTATCTTTGTTTTATATTCGTTACTGCGCATTTTTATGAATTGTTTCTGGGGTGAGACCATTATGACAATAGAAGACGAAAAGCCGTTGAAGAAAAGTTTTCTTCTTCCCTCATTGATGCTTGCTGTTGCAACGCTCGTCCTTGGTTTAGGTGCGGAAACACTCGCTGCTTATGTAACCGATGCCTCCGCTATACTGATGAATCCAGACGTTTACATTGATGCTGTTTTGCCTGAAGATTAAGATGCGGTTAGGAACCGTAAAAAGGAGAGGACGCCGATGGCTGCTCAATTTTTATTAAACATCTTCATTGCGTTTTTATGGATGTTGTTCAAAGACGAAGCTGTTTTTGCATCGACGACTTTTTTTGAAGGTTACCTTGTCGGTATTGTGATCGTATTTGTCATGTACCGGTTTTTTGGTACGAAGTTTTATTTGTATCGCGTTTATGCGGTGATTAAACTGATTCTTATTTTTAACTCGGAATTATTTCAGTCGGCTTATCTGGTGCTTAAGACGATACTTAAACCGAAGTTGGATTTGAAGCCGGGTATTTTTAAATATGAAACTATCTTGCGCGGCGAATGGGAAGTCCCGCTGATTGCTCTACTCTTAACGTTGACACCAGGGTCTGTCGTCATGGAAGTGGCACCAGAAGGCAATGTATTTTATGTTCATGCGATGGATATTGAAAAATATAAAGATAATTTACTGCAGTCATTAGCTAAATTCGAAAAAGCGATTATGGAGGTGACACGGTGATGATTAAAGCGATGTTGCTTGCATCCATGGTTCTGTTTGTCGTTGCCATTGCCATTGCCTTATACAGTATTATACGCGGGCCTAGTCTTCCAGATCGTGTCATTTCACTCGATTTTATCGGTGTCAATCTCATCTCGATCATTGCGGTAACATCCGTATTTTTTCATACAAAAGCCTTTTTAGAAGTAATTTTAATTTTGGGGATTCTAGCCTTTATTAGTACGATTGCCCTCTCCAAATACATCGAGAGGGGTGTTATTATTGAACGTAAGCGACATAAATGAGTTTCTAGGCGCTTTGTTGATATTGATTGGCAGCGTTATTAGTGTCATCAGTGCTTACGGCATCATTCGGTTTCCCGATGTCTACAGCCGGGCTCACGCGGCGACGAAAAGTTCCACTCTAGCCGTTTTATTAACGTTAGTCGGTGCATTTCTTTATTTTTTGTTGACCGAGGGCACCGTGAGCATTCGTTTATTACTAGGGATTGTGTTTGTCTTTATCACCTCCCCGACATCTGGTCATTTAATTATTCGTGCAGCCTATAAAGCGAATGTTAAAAGAACCGTGACGACGATTGTTGATGAATTAAAAGACGCGTATGACGAGCGTGAGAAGAAAAATCATTCAGACATAACGCAGCACAGCCGGTGGATGGATTGACATATGACAAGATGTCACTTATGCTAAAAGAAGGATAGATGACATAGTGTCATATGAGGTGAAATATACATGACAACGAACCATATGCTCATAGAAATGAAGCAGTTAGTTAATGAATTGCGCTCACAAGGGATTCAAGTCGCTTTGTGTAAAAAGCCCCGATGAGTTTGATTCAAAAGATACAAAAATCAAAGGGCGGAATGACAAGAGAAAACGTGTATGAATAAGGAGGCGATAAAGATGTTTTTTTCCTCGATGCAGATTCCGGGGTTTGTCAAAAAAGAAATCGAAAAACTGGAAGAAGTGATCACCCCCTTTATGAAAAAAGCTAATCGGTTGTCGTTCTGGTCATTCCCCTTGATAGCCATCTCCTTGTTTCAATTGTTTTTCCTGCTGTTTATAACCCCGGAGAGCGCACATATGCTCACCCTTGGTATTTATGCCGTCATAGGAGCGGTTGGATTTGCCCTCGCTAAAGAAGCGAAAATACAGCGTAAAGAACTCGTAAAAAAGAGCACGGATTATATGATCAAACGGATTCGAGCAAGCCTTACAGCCCCGGAGCATGTTAAAACAAATTATATTAACGAGATTGAGAAACACCCTCGAAAAGCGATGGTTCATTTCATCACTTTTCTCAAAGTGGAAAACAGTATGGAGTAATGGTTGGGAAACACCTTGATTGGTGTTTCTTTATTTGAAATGGAGGAGGCCCCGATGCCAAAGGATACCTTTTATAATTTGCCTGCACAAAAACAACAAACATTGCTTGAAGCATTGAAAAAAGAATTTTCCCGTGCCTCTTTATTTGAAGCATCGATTGCCAATATCGTCAAATTAGCGGGAATTCCGCGCGGCAGTTTTTATCAGTATTTCGCAGACAAAGAAGATGCTTATTTTTTTCTTTTGGACACGGTTGCTAAGCATCTGAAGCAAACGTTTGCATCTATGCTTAAAGCACATGAGGGTGACTTGTTTGCAGCGTTGCTTGCGTTTTACCAATTCATTATACAACAAGAAGAAAACGCAAATTTTCTTCGCAACGTTTTTTTAAATATGACGCATAAAGTGGAGAAAACATTTGCCAACGTCATCAGTGACAACGACCGTAGCGAAAGACGCGCTATCACACCTTTGATCGATACGGAAAAATTGAATATATCCAACGATGAGGAGCTTTTTCATGTCATGCGGATCGTATCATCCGTTACATTTCGCAATTTCGTGGAAAAGTTTGCTCGTGGGTTATCTTGTGATGAGGCGATAAACGATTACGAACAGGAAATAGACCTTTTAAAAAAGGGACTGTCAAGTAGATCAACAAAGCGATAAGCGGCGGCAGGAAATTTTAAGCATTTAATCGCGTTTATAAAAGGTATATCTTTTCTGTCCAATTCTTTCACCGTTTGTTACACTATTCATATTGAAACAAGTCAGCCTCGAGGAGGAGTTCGCGTTGAGTAACATCCGGCTTTTGGATATTGAAACCGATTATCGAGCTATTTTTGCTTTGTCACAGTTTGCCTTCCAATACGAATTAACCCCTGAAGACATAACAAAAAAGAAGCAAGAAGCAAGGCGGCATACGATTTGGGGTTGGATGGAGGAAGGTGAGCTTGCTGCAAAACTGCACTTGATTCCTCTATCGTGCACGATTCATGGTACAGTCTTTCCGATGGGTGGAATTAGTTCGGTCGCTACATGGCCTGAATACCGCAGGCAAGGGATGATCAAACACTTGCTTAGGCACGCATTACATTATATGAAAAAAAACGGGCAAACCGTTTCGTTTCTTGCGCCGTTTTCGTTTGCCTTTTACCGCAAATACGGCTGGGAATTAACGTTTGCAAAAAAGCGTTATACGATTCCCATGGCTCATTTTAAACGCGATTGGCATGAAAAAGGCTATGTACGGCGTAGCCATGTTTATACACCCGCATTGAATGCCATTTACAACACTTATGCGAAGAATTATACCGGGATGCTCATCCGGGATGAAAGATGGTGGAATGAGCGAGTGTTGAAGGATCGGGATCATATTGCCATCGCCTACAATGATGAAGGGAAGCCAGAAGGATACATCTTGTTTTATGTAAAAGAAAAAGTATTCACCGCAAAAGAAATAGCTTACACGTCGATTAATGGCCGGAATACGTTGCTGTCATTTATCGCCAATCACGATTCGATGGCAGAAACTGTCGAAATGACTGTTCCAGAAAATGACAACCTCCCAATCTTGTTAGATAATCCGCGTTTTGAACAAAAAATAAACCCGTATTTTATGGCGCGCATTGTCGATGTTCGGCGATTTTTCCAACAATACCCGTTCCAAAACATCGCTAAACCTATCCAATTGCATATTGAGGATTCCTTCCTGCCGGAAAATAGTGGCACATACCAATTACATCCATCACCAGAAGGAGTGCAAGTCACTTTTATACCGAAAAAGCATTCAGCAAACGAAAGTGGTAGCATTTTCCTGACTGTGCAAATGCTTGCTATGATATGTTTGGGCTACAAACGGCCGGTGGAATTGTTTGCTGCTGGGCTGATTCGAGGCGAACGGTCGCACGTTGAGCGGTTGGAGGCAAGTGTTCCGCAACAGGAGCCATATTTTGCCGATTTCTTTTAAAAGCGAATCGTTCTAAAGATGAGTTCTGCTTGGAACATTGCTGCGGTCATTATCAAGCACCTCATCGTTCTAGCGTGGAACCGATCGTCATAAATCCCGAACTCGTCCCATAACATACAATGATGGAAGAAACACGATAAGGGGCGAGAAAAATGGCGCGTACAGGGAAAGTGATGATCTGGGCGGCTGGTTTGGTCATGCTGATATTTCTTATTCAATTACCGATACCAGATCCGAAAACGACAGATACGTGGGAAACATGGTCGCTACCGTTGACAGGAAAAACGATCGTAATCGATCCAGGACACGGTGGTCCAGATGGAGGGGCAGAAGGAAAAGACGATACAAAAGAAAAGGATATCGCTTTGACGGTGGCGAAAAAATTGCAAAGCTACTTGCAGCAAGCCGGGGCACTCGTTTATATGACCCGCAGGACGGATACCGATTTAGCCGATGAAGGTACAAAAGGACTTTCCGAGCGAAAGGCAGAAGACATTCGCAAGCGCATGGCCTTCATTCACGATAAGGAAGCGGATTTTTTTGTTACCATTCATCTCAATGCGATTCCTCAATCACAATGGAGCGGAGCGCAGACATTTTATCATCCCAAATCCGCTGCAAACAGACATTTAGCCGAAATGATTCAAGCTGAAATCATCCGCAATTTGGAAAATACCAAACGCGAAGCTCTAGCGATTCATAACCTTTATTTATTAAAACATGCCGAAGTCCCTGGTGCGCTTGTGGAAATTGGTTTTTTATCCAATGAGGCTGAACGTGAACAGCTGAAAGAGGACGGCTATCAGCGCCAAATGGCAGGTAGTATTTATGAGGGGATTTTGCGCTATGTGACCGAAGAACCTGTTGATGATGCAAAGGATCGTTAAGCCTATGATGCAAATCACTTAGAAATGCGATGATTTGTGTTATACTAGCACTAAACGGGACTGTTGTTTAAGCTCGAGAAAGGGACGGTGAATATGATGCTAACAAAAGAAGACGTTGTCAAACTGCTCAATCCTGTCAAAGATCCTTTTTTACATAGAACGTTTGAAGAAACCGGCGCTATTGTCGATGTAAACATTAAAGAGGAGAAAAAACATGTCAGCGTAAAAATCGCTATTGCCAAGAAAAACACGGCTGAACAAATGCAGTTGCAACAGCAAATTGTGCAAATTTTAAAGAAAAATGGAGCGAATACAGTCGGGCTTCGCTTTGAACAACTTGCCGATGAAGTCATTCAGAAATATCAACCGGCGGCTGAAGCAGCTCAAGAAAAAGAGCTGATGGGAGGCGCCCATCCGCATTTTATCGCTGTTTCGAGCGGTAAGGGTGGTGTCGGAAAATCGACTGTTACAGTTAATTTAGCAATGGCTTTAATGCGATTCGGTAAAAAAGTCGGCATCATCGATGCGGATATTTACGGCTTTAGTGTTCCGGATATGATGGGAATTGAAAATCGACCAACCGTGCGCGGAGAAAAAATCATTCCGGTCGACCGTTTCGGTGTTAAAGTAATTTCCATGGGCTTTTTCGTAGAAGACAACTCGCCGATCATTTGGCGCGGGCCAATGCTTGGAAAAATGTTGAACAGTTTTTTTAAAGAAGTCGAATGGGGCGATTTGGATTATCTGCTGTTAGACTTGCCTCCAGGCACCGGGGATATTGCTATGGATGTGCACGATTTGTTGCCGACGTGTAAGGAGATCATTGTGACAACCCCTCATCCATCTTCGGCATTTGTAGCTGCACGCGCTGGGCAAATGGCATTGAAGATGAATCACGAAATTCTCGGGGTTGTTGAAAATATGGCTTATTATGAAAGCGTCAAAACCGGTGAAAAAGAATATGTTTTTGGTAAAGGCGGGGGAGAAAAGCTGGCTGAAGTATTGCGAACGAAAATACTCGGTCGCCTACCGCTTCAACAACCATATGAAGAAGAAGATGTTTTCGCTCCGTCCGTTTACCAACAAGATCATCCAATCGGACAAGAATACCATCGAATTGCAGCTAAAATCTTAGCCAAGATGGAAGAGTAGCGTTCGATGAATTAACAGGGCTGTTCCAGCAGGGATAGACATCCCGGGACAGCCTCGTTTTTATCTAAAGCAGTGGAACTTTAGTCAGCTTCGTCAGGACTTTTACCTTCGCCGGATTCACCGCCCTGATTCTCATCCGGTTGATCCTCTTCGTTTTGTTGTTTATCATCTGTTTGTTTTTCAGCCGCTTCCAATAAAATTTCCTGGATTCGCGCCTGAAACGTAGGTGTCTCAAGCGTTTCTCTAATCGTATCTTCCAAATGAGAACGAAATTCCTGGCTTTTCATAACTTGTAACATTTGTTTGGTCATTTCTGGATCTTGCATGAGATCAAGCATTTGCTGTTGAAATTCTGCATCATTCATAAGCTCTTTCATCAGTTTTTGCTGCTCATCGGACATGGATTCGGCGTATTGTTTGACAAATTTAGGGTCGTTGAACAGTTGTGTCCACATATCCGCCCCTTTGTCAGATGCAAGCACGTTGCCGATGGATTCTTGTACCGTATCGGATTCAATGACCAAATTTTGTTTCATTTGTTCGTCGGAAAGAATTTCGCGTAAGGCTTTTTTTCCATCGTCAGTTTGCAATATATCAACGACCATTTTTTTCGTTTCATCATAATCTGCATCTTTAACGGAACTCCCTGCGTCTGTACAGGCGGTCGCTAAAGCGATGCATAGCCCCATCACAATCATTTTTATTATCCGCAGCATCTGACCGTCCTCCTTCTCTCATGTTTAATATGAGTGCAGACTAAAAATAATATGCACGAATAGGTGTGTTCATGATAAAATAGGTTAGGAAAACGTTAATGAAAGCAGGTGGCTCTAGACTTGAACAGTCGAAAAGTAGTCGGGTTGTTTTTTAAAACGCTATTCATCGGAGGCATAGCCGGCTTAGTGACAAGTTTTTTTGTTAATACAGACGGCATTTATACGACATATTTACATCCATTCAATTTGAAAGAACTGATAGGCATTGTTTTGTTTTACACGGGCTTTGGATTTTTATCAAGCGTTGTTAGTCAAACCGGTTTTTTTGCTTATTTATTTATTAACCGATTCGGCCTTGGACTATTCCGCTCATTTTGGCCAGCGGTACAGGCGGTTTTGGTCGCTTTTGTTGCTTTTGATCTTGTCTACTTTCCGTATAAAGAAACAGAAGGAGAAGTGTCCATTTTCTGGTACATATTGATGTCGGCTGCGATTGTCGGCTATGGATTAGTCATTGCAAAAATTAAAGCGGAGCAGACTAAAAAACGGGCGTTTATCCCGACGTTGTTTTTAATGGTTGTTATGACAACGATCGAATGGGTTCCGGCCTTACGGGCAGAAGGCACTGATTACGCGTGGCTGATGATCATCCCGCTTCTTGCTTGTAACACGTATCAAGTGCTTATTTTACATCACTTGACAAAAGATGATGGGAAAAAATCTGCCACACCTGATAAAAGAAAAGCAAAAACAGCACGCGCATAGGATTCTTGACCGTCTTACTCGACTAATTCCGATTCCGCATGGGCTTGATTTTTAAGCTCGGTTATCGTTACAAACTCAAATTTTTTATTTTGCAAGCCGGGTAAAACCGTCTCCAAGGCTTTCGCTGTATGTTTGACCGTATCCGAGGCGTGCATCAAAATAATATCTCCGTTTTCCGTCGTTTTCATCACTCGATCGACGATCACATCCGCCCCCGGATTTTTCCAATCGTTTGGGTTAACATTCCAATGTACGACGTAGTAGCCTAACGATTCGGCTAATTCAATCGTTTCTTTATTAAAGTGTCCGTTCGGTGGCCGTAGTACGTTCACATCTTCATAACCGAGTTTGTTAAATATATCACCCGCCTTTTGCAAATCGTTTTGCACTTCCTCGGTATCTTGTTTTAAATAGCTTTTATAGCGATAGCCTAACATCCCGAGCTCGTGTTTTTCTGCGGTGATTTTCTCCAAAATATCCGGGTGCCGCTCAGCCCATTCTCCGCTGACAAAAAAAGTTGCTTGTACATCGTGTGCCTTTAGCTTTTTCAAGATATCAAACACACGCTCTTCCCCCCAGCTGATGTTAAACGTAAGTGCGATATAAGGCTCATTGGCATTTCCTTTCGTCATCACTAATGGCTGTTCATCTAAAAAAACGGAAAACGTTCCGTTGCGTTCAAACCAAAGAAAAAAGGCAGTAAATAGCGCAAACAGAACAATGATCGACCAGCGCTTCCATTTATTGAGTCGCAAAACATAAAAATGCATCGCTCAGCTCCCCTTGCCTGTCCATTTTTTCACGTTACTCATAACGTATGAAGATGGTTCGTGCAATATGAATAAGCAATCTATAGGTGAAAATGAATGTTTATACTGTAGAAAGAAGGGGAATACGATGAATTAGATGCTACTTAGGTTGTACATGGACAATGATGAAATCACCCATTTTGTGAATAAGAAAGTAAGTTTGTCATGACCAAACACCACTGGTATACACTATTTCAATTACAGTAGTAGCGTTGTTCAACTATGAAGGAGCGGGATCGTTACACTCGAAAAAATTACAATTTCTATTGAACTTATTATATGTTTATGCTATATTATTTTTTGTTGCCAGGAAAGGCGAAACATTATCGCCAAAAAATCTACAAAAAGATGTTGACAATCAACTAGCACCATGCTAAAATATAATTTGTCGCTGATCGATGAGAGATCGCAAAAGTGATGTATTTTGCTCCTTGAAAACTGAACAAAACAACCAGAACGATGATTCGTGTTGATGCGAATCGAGATCATAGACGTCAACGATTGTTATCGATCGTTGATCAGATCGACTCTTTATGGAGAGTTTGATCTTGGCTCAGGACGAACGCTGGCGGCGTGCCTAATACATGCAAGTCGAGCGC
>DATGUP010000011.1:0-71571 GCA_035301265.1 Bacillota bacterium | reverse complement strand
AAATCTGTAGTAAGATGATTCATAGGGAAGACCTCTTTTCTGTGGATTTAGTAGGCTAACTTTATTCTACAGAAAGGGTCTTCCTTTTTCTATGAACATTATTTAGTGCATTTCTATTTACACAAAATATTTTACACTCTCTATCCGAATATTAACTCGAAAATCAAATCAATCCTTATCATAATCATATATGTCCATAAATATAAATATTATAGGGAAAACTCAGAAAGTAAATATCTATTATAACATTACAGTTAATGTACGCAACGGCAATTTGTCACGACACCATTTTAAAGGAGTGGTTCAGTTGGCGAGCAATAGAGCTGTGGCATATGTCGGTCCGGGTGAAGTTGAGGTTAGAGACATTGGGTTTCCCGATCTGGTTTTGCGGGACGGGCCAGGGGTCAATCCGCTGAATGTGGGCAGAAAGTGCAACCACGGGGTGATATTGAAAGTTGTGGCAACAAACATTTGCGGCAGCGACCAACATATGGTGAGGGGGCGGACGACAGCACCGAGCGGTCTTGTGCTGGGGCATGAAATTACAGGGGAAGTCATTGAAGTCGGCCGTGATGTAGAATTTATCGAAAAGGGCGATCTCGTATCGGTTCCGTTTAATATTGCATGCGGGCGGTGTGAGAATTGCCGAAAGCAGGATACACATATTTGCCTGAATGTAAATCCCGACCGGCCGGGCTCAGCATATGGCTATGTCGATATGGGCGGCTGGGTCGGCGGACAATCCGAGTATGTCATGGTGCCGTATGCGGATTTCCAGCTGCTGAAGTTTCCGGACAAGGAGCAGGCGATGGAAAAAATCCTTGATCTGACGATGCTGTCGGATATTTTCCCGACTGGCTATCACGGGGCCTACAGCGCGGGGGTGCGCACGGGATCGACCGTGTATGTCGCAGGTGCGGGCCCGGTTGGTTTGGCGGCGGCGCATGCGGCACAAATTTTGGGGGCTTCGGTTGTGATTGTCGGTGATTTGATTGAAGAACGGCTCGCACAGGCGCGCAGCTTTGGCTGTGAAACCATCAATTTGCGCGAGCATGATGATGTCGGTGAACAAATTGAACAGATTCTTGGCATTCCAGAAGTCGATTGTGCAATCGATGCGGTCGGCTTTGAAGCGAGCGGACACGGCGCCAATGCCGGTGAGGCTCCGGCTGCGGTGTTGAATGCTATTATGGATATAACGCGTGCCGGCGGACGGCTGGGGATTCCGGGGTTGTATGTGACGGGTGATCCGGGCGCTATCGATGCTGATGCAAAAGAAGGGACACTGAAAATCCGCTTCGGGCTCGGCTTTGCCAAGGCGCATACCTTTGTCACTGGGCAAACCCCTGTCATGCGTTATCACCGGGATTTAATGAAGGCGATTTTAAGCGAAAAAGCACAAATTGCCAAAGCGGTTAACGCAACGGTCATTTCACTCGATGAGGCGCCGGAAGGCTACAAGGCGTTTGATGGTGGGGTATCGAAAAAGTTTGTCATTGATCCACACAATATGATACGTGCTTAAAAGTGCTTGTCCGCCAAGCACTTTTTTATTTGCTTATAAGGCAGATGATTTCGGCTTTTTCTGTGATGTATGTATTGACAGAAAATGTGGATTCAATTATTAATAGACGGGGATAGTAAGGGATAGCCATCATGAAAGGAGTATGACAGACATGTCTGAATTTCTGGCAGAAGTCATAGGGACGATGATTTTAATGATTTTAGGAGCAGGTGTTGTTGGCGGTGTCTTATTGAAAAAGTCAAAAGCCGAAGAGGCGGGCTGGGTTGTGATCACAATCGGCTGGGGACTTGCGGTTGCTTTGGCCGTTTATGCTATTGGTCGTGTATCGGATGCGCATATTAATCCAGCTGTAACATTGGGATTAGCAGCCGGCGGGGAGTTCCCGTGGGAAAAGGTACCGATGTATATTGGAGCGCAAATGATAGGCGCCTTTCTCGGTGCGGTTATTGCATATTTAAACTATTTGCCACACTGGAAAGAAACTGACGATCCGGATTTGAAACGCCAAGTGTTTTCGACAATGCCGCAAATCCGACGTCCATTGGCCAATTTGTTAAGCGAAATCATAGGCACATTCATTCTCCTGCTCGGCATTTTGTTTATCGGAGCGAATGAGTACACACAAGGGTGGAATCCGCTTTTAATCGGTCTTTTGATCGTGGCGATCGGTATGTCGTTAGGCGGCCCAACAGGGTTTGCGATTAATCCAGCGCGTGATTTGGCCCCGCGTATCGCACATGCTTTGCTACCGATTCCGGGAAAAGGCGATTCCGATTGGGGGTATTCGTGGATTCCTGTTGTGGGACCGATCATCGGCGGGATATACGGCGCGTTATTTTATAAAGCGTTGTTTGAAGGCGTACTATCGTTTTCTTTTTGGCTAATGAGTGCGGTGGTACTTGTGCTTGCGATTGCAGCCGTCACAACAGAAATGAATAAAGCAAAGCAAGAAATAAATGGCTAAACAAACTATGCCAAGGCTGTGAAAAACTGTTTTCTGTATCAGGCGTAAGAAAGGCTGTGGAGCTATATTATTCTTGCTTGGAAAACTGTCGTCAATCTTAATACATACACGGTGTCAATAAGGCTCAGACAAAACAGGTGCATGTTGGGCTAAAAAGAAGTGTTCTGGTATGAAACAAAAAGTAGTTCAGTTTTTAACTGAACTACTTTTTCTCTTGTTCTAGATCCGTTTGCTTGCCTATTTATTAATTGTCATCAATCTGCTTCCTGCTTGAATTTCTTTTTGTTCGACTGGATCGATCGTGTCGTAGGCGTCTGCGTTTGTGATAACGATGGGCGAGCTTAAGTCATAGCCTTGATCCGTGATTGATTCCATATCAAAAGTGCAGAGAAGTTGCCCCTTTGCAACTTTTTCATCTTGTTTCACTTGTAAATGGAAGACATTGTCTTTTATTTCAACGGTATTCAGGCCGATGTGCAATAAGATATCGACGCCTTCATCGGTTGTCATTCCGATGGCGTGACCAGTCGGGAAAACGGTTGTTATGGTACCGCTTGCAGGTGCATACAGTTTGCCTTCAGATGGGTAGATTGCAATGCCTTTGCCAACCGATTCAGACGCGAAAACGTCATCATTTAATTCGTGAAGTGGTCGAATCTCACCGGAAAGCGGGCTGCTTATATCCGTTGTTTCCGTTTGCATAGCTGTGCTTGCGACTTCTTTTTTAGTTTGTTCTGGGCTATCGCCAAATAGTTTTTGAGCCATTTCTTCTTTAAAACCGAATAGATAAGTTAAAATAAATCCGCCTATATACGAGATGACTAACCCTATGAAATACAGTAAATATTTATTATCAGCAATCAACGGAATTAAGACAATCCCAGATGGACCGACTGTAATGGCACCAACGGTAAACAAGGATAAAAATGCTCCGCCAAATCCTGCTCCAAGACAGGCTGTGATAAACGGCCGGCCGAGTGGTAAACTCACACCATAAATCAGCGGTTCGCCGATTCCTAAAATGCCAACAGGTAGTACACTGGCGACTGTATTTTTCAATCGTTTATTTTTGGTTTTAATATATATCGCGATCATAGCACCCACTTGACCGCCACCAGCCATGGCGAGAATCGGTAATAATGTCGTCGAGCCGAATTGATCGATTAATTCTAAGTGCACCGGAACGAGCCCTTGATGCATACCGACCGTGACGAGTGGTAAGAATGTGGCTGACAGCACAAAACCACCAATAATGCCACCGGTCTCGAGCATTACATCAACGAGAAACCATGTGATCCCGCTCATGATCAGCCCGGAAATCGGTTGGATAATAATAATCGTTATGATCGAACCGACTAGAACCGTAATGAGCGGCGTTACAATAAGATCTAAACTATCGGCGATACGTTTTCGCACAAACTTTTCAATTCGAGTAAATAGATACGCTGCCAAGAGGACTCCTAAAAGACCACCGAGTCCGGCACCGATCTCTAGTTTCAATCCGAATAAGCTCAAGGTACCGATATCATCTAAAACAGGAGTGTAGATTAACAAACCGGCAATTCCACCGAGAACCATTGTCCCGCCGAACTCGCGAGCTGTATTAATACCAGCAAATACCCCAAGCGCACCGAATAAGAGATTACCCGTTGCCTCCAGTAGCATATACCAGTCTGATTCTAAAATTGCTTGATCCAATATTCCTGCATCAGCGAGGTTTAAAATGAGATTGGCAATACCGAGCATGAGTCCGGAAGCGACGAGCCCGGGGATTATCGGTACGAAAATATTACCGATATGTCTGAATAGCTGTTGAATAGCTGATGTTTGTTTGGCCTTATAAGATGCTTTCGTATCCGCGGCGATATCAAATTCATCACTATCATCCACACTGACATCGATCGAAGTGTTTTCATGTATTTCGTTAGCCACTTTAGTTACTTTACCTGGTCCGAGCACAACTTGAATCGTTTCTTGATCGATAACACTCAAAACACCATCCACTTGTTTTAATGCTTCAAGATCGATATGACTACGGTTTTTGACATCGATTCGCAAACGAGTAATACAGTTAGTCAGGTTGCGAATGTTGTTTTCACCGCCCAAATGTTGGACGATTTGTTTGGCTAATTCTTTGTTATTCATCAGTCCCTCTCCTTGTTAGCAAGTTTTATAGCTTTGCGCACAAATCCATCGGCTTCGTGCAAGTACCGTTTGGCATCCGCAAAACTGCACGCCTTTTTAATCATGATAATCGCTATTTTCGGATTTCCGTTCGCTGCTGCAAAATATTTTGCTGCTGTGTCATGATCAACTTGTGCAGCGGTGGCTATAATATTTTTAGCGCGTTCAACTAACTTATTGTTTGTCGGTTGAACGTCCACCATCAGGTTTTTATAAACTTTGCCAATGCCTATCATCGCACTTGTAGAAATCATATTGACAACAAGTTTTTGCGCTGTTCCAGCTTTCAATCGGGTGGAGCCGGTTAAGATTTCAGGTCCGACTTCCACTTCAATAGGGATATCCGCATATTGGCTCACTTGGGCATGTTTATTACAACTGATAGCTACCGTGTGAGCCCCGCATTGCTTACTGTATTGGAGTCCACCGATTACATAAGGAGTGCGTCCGCTAGCAGCAAGGCCAATAACCGTATCCTTTTCGCTAACATGAATATCTTTTAAGTCAGATGCAGCCAGTTCAGGATCGTCTTCGGCTCCTTCAACGGCTTGCATGATCGCCCCTTCACCGCCTGCGATAAGACCTTGGACTTTTTCTGGATCCGTGCCGAATGTAGGCGGACATTCAACCGCATCAAGAATACCTAAGCGACCGCTTGTGCCAGCGCCAATATAAATTAGTCTGCCGCCTTTTTTAAAGGAGTCCATGACAACGGAAACAGCTTGTTCGATTTGCTCAATCGCACCACTAACCGCTTCCGGAACGGTTTTGTCTTCTTCGTTCATCACTTGTAAAATTTCGCGTGTACTCATTTCGTCCAAATTCATCGTTTTATTATTACGCTTTTCGGTTGTTCTTGTTGTTTTGTGCATGCTTTGCATCCTCTCTTTGACTTTGTTGTACAATGTTGTACGTTCGGTTCAAATGGGCTAAAGATGTGTCATAATCGGCATAAGCACATGCCGTATAAAGGATGTCGATCACATTTAATGACGCTAGTCGCGACGACATAGCTGCGCTTCGGAATTCATCTTCTTGGGCGGCGACAAATAATACGGCATCGGCCAGCTTGCTCAAACGCGAATCTGCATATTTTGTTATCGCTATCACTTTTGCCCCTTTGGATTGCGCAATTTTGGTACAATCAATGATCTGTTGGGTTTCACCTGAATAAGAAATAGCAACGGCAATATCTTCCTCGTTTAGGTTCACTGCCGATACCTTTTGCATATGAAAATCGCTATAAGCTGTGCAAACTTTATTGATGCGCATAAATTTCTGAACGGCATCCCGAGCGATTAAATAGCTGGAACCGACACCGTAGAAATCAATTTTTTTAGCTTGAAGTAAATAATGAAATGCTTTTTCAACGTGATCTTTTTGCATTAACTGTAATGAACTGTAGAGTGATTGAATATTGGTATTGGTAATGACCGACATAATTTTATCGATCGAGTCACCGGGGGCTAAAGTTTCTTGTTCCAAATCGTGCGAGTGGATTACTGCCAGATCACCGGATAGTTTTAATTTAAATTCTTTGTACCCTTTATAACCGAGCGTTTGGCAGTAACGCATGACGGCAGAGGGGCTGGCATAACTAGCGTCGGCCAATTGTTTGACGGTCATCGTAACGACTTTATCCGGATGTTTTAAAATATATTCCGCCACAGCCGCTTCCGATGGTTTAACATAATTGAGCGATTCTCGTACTTTGTAAAGGATCCCTTCCAGACGAACACCTCCATTTGTAACAGCGCTTACATATTCAGTATAATTTTCTTGGTATAAAAAATCAATATAACGAGAAATCGCGGTATAAAATTTCAGATTTTGAAACATTCTTCACTTAAGCGGGGTGATACGTTAAAAAGCTATTTGAAAAAAGAGGTAGGCATACGTTTGCTTAACAATAAGCTTGCCCAGATATACAATAGAAACAAATAAGCGTTTTCAGGAGGCGGTATATATGAAAAAAATGATCAATGATCCCGATCGAGTCGTGCAGGATATGACCGACGGTTTGGCCGCTGCATATCCAGACAAAGTCCGGAAAATCCCTGATACGACGGTTATCGTTCGCAATGACGCGCCTGTAGGTGGCAAGGTTGGCTTGGTCAGCGGCGGGGGAAGCGGTCATGAGCCGGCGCATGCGGGTTATGTCGGCAGAGGCATGCTCGATGCGGCCGTTGCCGGGGAAGTGTTCACATCGCCAACTCCCGATCAAGTATTGGAAGCGATTAAGGCCGTTGATGCGGGTGAAGGTGTGTTTTTAGTCATTAAAAATTACACAGGCGATGTCTTGAACTTTGAAATGGCCGCTGAATTGGCAGAAGCAGAGGGAATCTCAGTTGAACATGTCGTTGTCAATGACGATGTGGCGGTGGAAGATAGTACCGCAACCACCGGTCGACGCGGCATCGCCGGAACTGTTTTTGTGCATAAAATCGCTGGTGCCAAGGCCGAGCAAGGGGCATCGCTTGCTGATGTGAAAGCAGTGGCCGAGCGGGTGGTCGCCAATGTTCGTTCGATGGGGATGGCGCTTACACCGTGCGTTATGCCAGCTTCAGGCAAGGCTGGTTTTGAGCTGGAAGAAGGAGAAATGGAGGTTGGTATCGGTATCCACGGAGAGCCGGGCATTGAGCGCAAGCCGGTTGCGCGCGCTGATGCGATTGCTGAGGAATTGACTGGCAAAGTTCTTAGTGATCTCGATTTTTCCGGAAGCGATGTAGCGGTTATGGTGAATGGAATGGGAGCGACTCCAGAAATGGAACTTTTCCTGATTAATAAAAAAGTACAGTCGATTTTACACGACAAAGGAATCCACGTGTATCGCACGTTTGTCGGTGATTATATGACATCGATGGAAATGGCTGGCTGCTCGGTAACTTTGCTGAAATTGGATGAAGAAATGAAAGAGCTCCTCGATGCAACATCGGATGCACCAGCTTTTCGCATATAAACGGAAAGTCTGTTTTCACAAGGCAACGTTCATTGATAAAAATAAACCACAAGAAATCGTTTTCGAAAGGATGACAAATATGGAATTAAACGTCGATGATATCGTGCAATGGATGATAAATGCCAATGATAACATACAGGAAAACAAAGATGATTTAACAACGCTCGATCAGCCCATTGGTGATGGAGATCACGGCATTAACATGGCGCGTGGTTTTCAGGAAGTGGTGGCTAAAGTAAGTAATGAACATTATGACACGGTCGGTGCTGTTTTAAAAGATGTCGCTGTGACGCTCATGTCTAAAGTAGGCGGGGCATCTGGCCCGTTGTTTGGCACGGCTTTTTTGCAAATGTCCATGACGATGAAGGCGTTGACGACAGTCGATCGAGATGCATTTGTCCGTGGGTTGACAGCGGCCTTGGACGGTGTGAAACAGCGTGGGAAAGCGGATGCAGGTGAGAAAACGATGATTGATGTGTGGCAGCCTGTTGTAACGCTTTGCAAAGAGACATCAGATGTCCGCGCTGACGAACTTGTTCAAACAGCGCAAGCAGCGATGGAAAAGACAAAGGACATGCTAGCGACAAAAGGGCGTGCTGCATACTTTAAGGAAAAGTCGATCGGTCATATCGACCCGGGAGCAGCTTCATCCTACTATATTTTTTCCGCCTTGGCAGAAGTGTTACAAGAAAAAAATGAATGAGCCTAGCATGAGACTGCCGAGGCATACGGTTATTTGGAAGATAAGAAAAAAGTCGATAAAGGAGACGATTATCCATGGCCTATGTAGGCATCGTACTCATCTCACACAGTCCGAAAATTGCCGAAGGTGTAAAAGACTTAATCCGGCAAGTGATTACCGATGTTCCGATTGAGACGGCAGGCGGGACGGATGATGGCGGAATCGGGACGAGCTTTCCTAAAATACAGACGGCTATCGAGCGGGCCGATAACGGGCGAGGAGTCCTCGTTTTTTATGATATCGGTAGTGCGAAAATGAACGCAGAGATGGCTACAGAAATGACTGACGCTGAGCGCGTGAAACTTCTGGAAGCGCCGATTGTCGAAGGGGCATATGTGGCAGCGGTGGAGGCGGGGATGGCCAAGGCGATGGAAGAGGTGGCAGAAGCGGTGAACAAGGCGTTTTCGGAAAGCGAGTGATAACGCCAGTTCCTCAAACCCTGCGTTCTGCCATCATTAATTTCGTTCACGCGATTGGATGACCTCCATTGGACGCATCATATCGTAGTCTTCATGTTCCAGAATGTGACAATGCCAGACGTAGCGTCCGGTATGCGGTGCGAAGGTGGCTAAGACACGGGTAATTTCACCAGAAGGGGCGGCAACCGTATCTTTCCAGCCTTGTTCGTTAGCGGCTGGTGTAGCAGGCGGGGCGGTGAAGACGATACGGCCGCTTCTGTTATACATATCGAGATCAAACGGCTGACGATCCAATACTTGAAATTGGATTAAATGAATGTGCATCGGATGTGTGAAGTCAGTGACATTGATAAAGGACCACATTTCAGTTGATCCGAGAGCTGGCTTTTCTGTGACAGGATCGGACCAGTTTTTATCGTCAAGAAGCAGCACAGGTCTATCGTATTGATCGGTCGTGCCGGTTAGCTTTAACTGGCGAATCGTTGTAATCGGTTTGTTTTTTAATGTCGGAATGCGTGATAAATACCGGGGAATGCGACTTGTGTCTAAACCGGATAAAGGTCGATTGACCCTGAATTGCATGACATCACCCGTTTCATCGTCCGGATCGGCATCTGGACCGAGATCGTTTTTTAACAGAACCGTTTTTCCCGCAAGATGCGTAAAATCAATGATTACATCCATCCGTTCCGCTGGCTCGATCGCCAGCCGATCGAGCCGGACGGTTTTTTGCAAAAGGCCGCCATCGGAGCCGATTTGATAAAACGGATCTCCTGAGTCGAGAAACAGCTCATACGCTCTTGTATTCGCAGCGTTCAACAGGCGGAAACGGTATTTGCGCGGTTCAACGTCTAAATAAGGCCACACTTTACCGTTGACGACATTTGTTTCGCCATTGAAAAACGGCTGGATGGACGGATCGGGCATATCAGGTGTGGAAGGCTCTGGCTGTCTTGGGTAGAACAAGGATCCGTCACGATTGAACGAGCGATCCGCGATAAGAAGCGGAATTTCATAGTCACCATCGGGCAGGTTTAATGCTTTTTCTTCTTTTCCACGAATAATATACATACCGACAAGCCCTGCATATACGTTGAGTCTAGTGAGCCCCATCGTATGATCGTGATACCACAGTGTGGCGGGGCGCTGCTCGTTAGCATAGTCGTAAACCTTTTTTTCAAAAAACGATCCGACGTGGCGAAAGCCGCGTGTATACCATGCTTCGGGATAGCCGTCATCTTCAGGCCGAGATTCGGCACCGTGCAAGTGGGTTACGGTGCGGACTTTCGGCTCGTTGGCGACATTGTGTATCGACTGATCCACTGGGAGAATATGTCTTGATGGGAGATTGTTATCCCATTTCACTTTGATGGGTCTTCCTCTTTCGATGTCAAAGAGCGGCCCAGGAAACTGGCCGTCATAGCCCCAAAGGCGGGTTGCAGGTAAATCGCGGTGAAGTTTTCTTCGGACTTCTTCCATGCGTACCTCATAATAATCATACGTTGCATACGTTTGTGACGGTGTTATAGTTTCCATGATTGGAAGCGGATCGACAAATTTTTGGAGTTTGGGATGCATGTGGTTCACTCCCGTCGTGTAGTCATTTATATAGTAGATGCCTATGGGCAGAAAAGAGTGCACTTTTTGCAGAAAATAGGCTGACAACAGGAAAAATTAGAACGCGCTTGAGCCATTTGGATAGATGGCTATTTCCGCAAGACAGAAAAAGGCGTTTGTTTCATTGAAGCTAAGTTGCAGCTGTGCTTATGGAATGTTAAAGAGATGTTTTACATAAGGATTGAGGAATATTCCGTTAGGGTCCATTTCTTGGCGGAGGTGTAAAAAGGTCTGAAAATGTGGATACAAGTTTTCCAACTGCTCAGCGGTCATCGTATGCATTTTTCCCCAATGCGGTCTTCCGTTGTAATGTTGAAATACTTTTTCGACAGCGTCAAAATATGTTTGAAATGTCATTCCTTTGTACATATGGATAGCGATGTAGGCTGAGTCCCTATTATAGGATGGACTGAGCCAAATGTTATCCGCTTGGACATAGCGGCATTCGATCGGAAAGTGGACGCGGATATTTTCTTTCTCAATCGTGTATCGTATATCGTTTAATACCGCCGGCAGATATGCGGCAGGTACGCTATATTCCATCTCCCGGAATTTGACAAGGCGTGGTGTTGGATACAGCAAATGGCTTTCGCCTGATTCAATACCTGTTGGCACACTCATGGCGGATATTTGGCTCGTTCGTTTGCTTATGGCTGGCAATGTGCGCGTTATTTCAGATAATATCCAGAACAGTCCGTTTTCAATGACATATTTTTTGAATGCAGCCCTTTTTCCAGTAGACTTGACGGTGTTGTGACCGGCGTTATTCAATATCTTGACTTGAACCGTTTCTGTATAAGGAAACCAGTAAAATTCAAAATGCCGGTTCGTATCAAGCAACATGTCTAAGTTGTTAAAGCAGTGTTCCAAAGTCGTGCGATAGCTTTCAGCAACGAGTTTTTGAGTCGGTATAACGCTTAGTTCCACTTTGACAATAATGCCAAACATCCCGAGTGATAGTCGTGCAGCATCAAAGAGCTGAGGGGTGTTTTTCGCTGATATGTCCATGATCTCACCAGATGCGGTGACAATAGTGAGCATCGTCACTTGAGTGGAAAGGCTGCCGAATCCTATACCCGTTCCGTGTGTTCCCGTGCTGATGGCCCCGGCGACTGATTGAGCATTGATATCCCCGAAGTTTTCCATCGCATAGCCTTCGTCATACAACAGCTGTCCTAAATCTTTCAATGTCGTGCCAGCCCATACTGTAACGCTTTGTTTGGCACGATCGATCGCAGCAATGCCGGACAAATATTTAAGAGAAACGAGCCATTCGCTTGTGGCAGCAAGCGGTGTGAATGAATGCCCCGCACCGACGATGCGCATCGATTTACCGAGACGTCTACATGCGGTTACGAGCTGTATGACATCGTCTATATTTTTTGGATAATGGATTTTCTCGGGATGGCAGTATACGGTTTGTGACCAATTTTGCCAGACATCTCTTTTCATAGAAAACATTGCTGATCCCCCCTGTACGTTGTATATCTCCTGACGATGCGGCCGTTTTTGACTAGATGTAAGTATTGAAAGTGTTCACACAATTCTCCTGCTTTGCTGTGTCTGAGAATGATTGGATCCCCGTGTTCAAGCGGGATGTCGCCTTTATAGACGATGGGTGTTTGCACTTCGCCTGCCCCTTCATGTGTTGTTAAGTGCGCGCCTTCAGGAAGGAAAACTTTTGGCAGACGGTCGTATCCCATAGCCCCCGAGGCGATATAACCTCCACCACTACACGTATAAATATGCCTGGCAGGAATTCGGGTAATTTCGATTGCATAAACTAAGGCAGGTTTGAGTTGGAAAGCTTGGTAATAATCGAATAAATGCGGGTTGTAGAAACCAGAGCCGACCGTTACTTCAGTGACATGTTCATCCAAAGCAGTCTGATGCAAACTGCCGGTACCGCCGCCATTGACAAAACGGAGTGGTATTCCTTTGCTTTTGATGGCTGCGATGACGTTATGGCGTTTTTTGGTGAGCTCTTTAGATGATGTCTTTTTTAAAAAACGGATGGCTTGATTTTTCATCTTTTGCTTGGGGTCGTTATCGGTCACACCAGCAATTTGTGCTTCATATCCCATCACACCGTCTAATTGTAAATATCGGGAGTCGTTTATCCGGTTGACGATAGCTATGGCATGTTCGACTGTCTTGATCGGGGAGCGGTGGACACCGAAATGAAGCCCTGGGTAACTACTGGAAAGATCGATGTCAATACAGACGAGAAAGGTGCTTTTGGCTTTCTTGGCAATGGCTTCTAAACGGTCGATGTGTGCAACGGAATCGATCATGACGGTTAACGTTTTCCCGCTTTTGACACGTTCGGCGATATTGTGAAGAATGGTTTCGTTCCAGATTGGATAAGCAATTAATAAGTCATCAAACCCATGATCGGCTAAGTATATGGCTTCGCTGCCGCTGTAGGACATGATACCGCGAAAAGTCGACGAGGATTGAAAGATATCTTTGAGAACGCTGATGCTGCGAATTGATTTACTCGCAACGCGGATGTGTTTCTGCTTGCTGTTTGCAGCGATTTGCTTTACGTTTTGCTGAAATGAATCGACTAACAGAAGCGCACACGGCATCTCAGTTCCTTTTAATGCTTTTTTCAATGTTGCATAGTCTATCATATACCTATCCCCCTTTGATTGGGCGAATATTCCTTTATTTTAATTTTATCATAACATATCATACAATCTAAAAAATCAGAAAATCATTTGTTAATCATGCGTAGAGCAGAGAGGAGGCATGCTCATCGAATGGTTCGGTTATTCTGAAACAGCGCCTAATCAATCAGCAATAGATATCGCGTGCAGCCGGATTCTGCATTAACGGACATCCGAGTTATCCTTACACTTATCCCGGTTTTTTGCTTTATCATCGCTATCGCGTTCGAACGTATCGAAAAATTGCTTTAATCTCATCATGAAAGAGCTGGAAAGAAGGCACAGCACACAGGTTTATCTGAAACGAATCGTTAAGAGTCGCAAAACGGCTCGATTTCTTAAATCAATCCCAACACTGTCCGCGAAATATTCATCGTGTGATGATACACTTGTAGCAGCTGGTTGATGATATCGAGATAAACGGCGCTAATGTTCGGATTATACTCGTGTTTGTCAATCAAATGGTTAAAATGCTCGAATTTCACATCTTTTTCAAATTGGTTAATCACCGACTGGGTTTGAATGTTTTTTCGCGCTCGTTTTCGGTCATCGTATTTGAAAGCAGTGAGTGAGTTGGCATATGTTTGTTCAATATGAAAAAGCAACTCTTTCAATTGCCTTTCGTCTTTGCGACTGAGAACGATATTTTTTTCGCCGATCTCTTCAGCTTTGTTTAAAAATCGGACAACCATGTCACCGATATGTTCGATATCATTCAATATATTGAGCAGCTTCACTTCTAGATTGGATTGTGTGCTTGTTAAATCGCGCTGACCTAGTTTCAGCAGGTATTGTTGAATTTCGATGTAGGAGTGGTCGATCACTTTTTCAATGTCATGAATCGATTCGGCGCTGTGCGTTCCATCGATGAAGCTTTTGAGTTGGTTGATCATGTTTTTCTGAACCATATCGGCAAGCCGAATAATTTCACGTTTGCTTGAGATAAGCGCTTCTTCCGGTACTTCTAAAAGATTGTCATCGAGTTTAATATTAAAAGAAGGCTCTTCTTCTTGGTGTGGAAAAAGCCGTTGAAACAGCTGGGCCATCCACGGTAAAAGTGGAAAAAACAAAACGGCAATGGCGATGTTGAATAACGTATGGAAGTGGGCGATTTGACGTTCTGGACTTCCCGGAAGCAATGAGACCCAATCGGTGATAAATGTCAATAATGTCATAGCGAATACGACACCTGTAGATTTAAATAAAAAATAAAAAAGAGCAAGCTTTTTTCCTTCGATACGTGAGGCAAGGCTTGAAATGACGACGGGTAGAGTAGAACCGGCATTGGCACCAAGGACAAGCGGCAAAACAGCCGGCAAGGTAAAAACTCCTGATGTGATAAAAGCAATTCCGATGATGATCATGGCCGCGCTACTATGCATGAGTGCGGTCAGAATCATCGCTATAAAAGCAAGTACGATCGGTTTTTCTGAAAGACCGGCAAGAAATTCGAGCATTTGTTCATTTTCTCCAAGCGGCTCCAAGGATGATGTAATTAAGCCAATCCCGAAGAAAATGAAGCCGATGCTGAGGCTGATCTGCCCGATGGACCGCCACGCGTGTTTTTTGATGAACATGATAAAAATGACGCCAATGAAGATGAAAATGGACGCGAATTGAGCGATATTGAATGTTAAAATTTGTACGGTTAATGTCGTTCCGATAGCCGAACCGAGTACAATTCCGAACGCTTGTGATAAAGTGATGATCGAGCTGCCAACAAGCCCGACGACGAGGATGTTTGTTACGGTACTACTTTGGAGGAAAAAGGTAACGGCAACGCCGCTTAACATGCTCCTAATTCGTGTGTTAGTAATAGTGGCGAGATATTTGCGCATTTTCGAGGCACCGACTTTTTGCAGGCTATTGCTTAAGACATACGTACCGTACAGGAAAATACCCAAACCACCGAAAAAGCCCAGTATACTTGAAAACATACAAATTCCTCTCTCTATTTGTAATCTTCGATCATTTCTCTATATGTTCTCGCTGCATTGACGAGATGGTCGCCGATGCGTTCAAGAAAACGGCTGATAATAACTATTTTCAGTTTGCTTTCGGTGAGCTCTTCTTTTTCATTGATGCGATCAACGAGCTGCTGGTATGTTTCTTTGTTGAGATGATTGACATGTTCATCGTGAGCGATGACGTCTTGGAGCTTTGCCGCATCATTGGTTTCGATGCCTTGAGTTAGCCACCTGATCATGTCTTGTTCATAATGGAAAAACCTTTTTATCGTAGGTCTTAAGACGTCGGTATCGATAACATCACTAATCGTGATGATGTTGGTCAATTGATCACCGACTCGCTCCAATTCCCGGATGATCCGATTCATGGATAAAAGCCATTTGATTTCGTTCGTGTCGAGCTGTTCAAGTGAGATGATCTCCAGGATATGCTTTTCAATTCTTTTCTCATTTTTATCGACGTAGTTTTCATTATCTAAGATGAAGTTTTTATTTTCTTTTGTCGGCTGTTTCAAGTAATGTTCAAAGTGATCGGTCATCTTGGCCAAATCGGATAAAATTTGCAGCACAAGCCGTTTGATTTCGCTCCGTTTTTCCTGGTAGTAATTCTGACGTGTAAGCATGGAATCACCTCCTTGGGTTATAATGTTTATTATATTATGCCAAAAAGTCATTACTTCTAAAGGTATATAAAAGCATAAAAAAATATGATCCACAAAACACCCCGCCCCGAGGTTGTTGAGTGGATTTCTATTTCTCTATTTTCAGGATTGTTTTTTATCAAAAAATTTAACCATAGTTTGAAATGAGTGTCAAGTGATTAAGCTAAGGATTATAATAATTATACATAACAGAAGAGGCCAAGTTGAATGGGATAGACTTGTGTTGTTAAGTCCCACGGATATAAATGATCATGATGGCGTTGCACGTGCGATTGAAAAATACCTCTTGACGAATGACTCGATGTGAAGTGACACTTGTTTCAAATACCGTAGATTATGACAATATAAAAGAAACGAGCCAATTTAAAAATATAGGAAAGCAGGGATACATATGTTTATCATGGCACACCGCGGCGCATCGGGCTTTGCACCGGAAAATACAATGGCCGCTTTTAAAAAAGCATTGGAGTCTGATGCAGACTGTATTGAATTGGATGTTCGTCTGACAAAAGACGGGGTGCCGGTTGTGATTCATGATTCACACATTAAGCGAACGAGCAACGGAGGTAAGCAATTCATTCATGATTTGACACTGGCTGAATTGAAAACATACGATTTCGGCGCTTGGTTTTCTCCGGAATATACGGGTGAGCGCATTCCGACGTTAGAGGAAGTTTTACAATTAATACAATCCTGCGAGATGCAATTGAATATTGAAATTAAAAACGGACCGATTATTCCGGACGATTTGGAAGAAAAAGTACTTGATTTAGTATATAAGTACAATGTAAACCATCGCGTTATGTATTCTTCATTTGACCATATGCGTTTGCAAAAAATTTATGCGCTTGATCGAACTGCAAAAATAGGGCTCGTGTTTCATATAAATTTAATCAATTTATTTTCTTACGTCGATCGCATTGGCATCGATGTGTTCAGCATTCATCCGAATTATTTCTATATAACGAGCGATATGGTTCAACAAGCGCATAATCGAGGGATCAAAGTCAATACTTATACTTTAGATGATCCGGCATGGGCGAAAAAGTATAAAGACATGGGTGTAGACGGTTTGATTACGAATCGTCTGTTGAATTTTAATTAATTGCGAAGACTTTTTCACCTGAGGCACTGTCCATCTGATGAGCACAAAGCGGCCAAAAGCGAGATTTAACCAGCGGCTGCTTGGTAACAATACCGTTATCAGGCAGCTTCGTTTTTAGTAAGTAATTAAATCGGTTTACTTAAAATATACGTGCTTTTGGGTTTTATTCCATATTTATATAGAAGAAAAAAGAGAGATGTTTATTTAAAAGATTGATATATCAACATTTTTTGCTTTTATTTGTCATTTTAGTATATAATTAGAAGAGGAATTCATTAAACAGGTTTAATGAATGACGAAAACATACACATTTATAAAAATTACATTCCGCATTTTTAACTACTTAAGCAGAATTTAAACCGGTTTTATTTGAAAGGGGAAAAGGATTGGTTACGATCGATGATGTCGCTAAAAAAGCGGGGGTCTCAAAAGCGACAGTATCAAGTGTATTTAGTAAGAAAAGACCTATCAGTAAAAACGTCACGGAACGCGTCTTGCATGTTGCTAAAGAATTGAACTATATGCCTAATCATGTGGCAAGAAGCCTTGCTACGAAGAAAACGATGATCATCGGATTAAAAATGCCGATGCGCGAATTTGAACTGAGCAGTTTTGAAAATAAGGTCATTAACGGTGTTGTTACTCAATGTACAAAACATGGATACCGTGTTCTTTTAGATCGAATTAACGATGATATGGAAAATGATCTTATGTCAAAAGATCCGGTTGATGGGATCATATTATATAACTTAAAAAATGAAGATGAGTGGATCGAGCAATTAAAACGAACGAATATTCCTTTTGTTTTAATCGGCCGTCCTAATGAAGCGGATAGGGACACAAAATTTGTCGGTAATAATAATGTGGAAATCGTCAAAGAGGTCGTTGAATTTTTAATTGAAAAAGGTCATCAGGACATATTGTTTTTAAATTCTGCATTAGGCATGACCGTCACAGAAGATAGAAAAGAAGGTTTAAAGCAAGCTTTTGAAAATTATAGTTTGCCATTTAGAGAAGAGGCTATCGTTTATAACGATCCGAATAAGTATGAACATGCTTCTGATTACGGTTATCAAGCTACATTGGAAAGGCTGGAAAGTGATAAAAGATATACAGCGATCATCGCTGAAACCGATCGGGCAGCGTTTGGTGTTCTGCGCGCTGTTAGAAGACTCGGTGTAAATATTCCTAATGATCTTTCTCTCGTCGCACTGAGCAATAACGAAACGATTGCTTCGGAAACGAACCCGAGGTTAACAGGAGTTGAATTGTTTCCCGAAAAACTAGGTGAAGAAGCCGCGAAAATCGTCGTTAATATGCTCAATAACCAATTGGTGCCACGAGAAAAAATTGTTCCGGCAAAATTAATTGAAAGGAACTCATGTACACAAAATCAGACGAATTTCCCTTAATCTTCATTACCTTATTGAAGGAGGGGATGCGTATGGATAAAATTCAATAAGCATATGATACATAGTCAATGCAGCTGTGTGAAAAATACAAAACAGACATTCATCTGTTTGTTCTACCATCGCTTTAGCTGACCATCGTTTCCTCAATGCCTTTAGATAACTCGGGCGTTAATAAGAAAAGCCGGCGTAATTATACGATTTCACCATTGTCGTATAAGTGCCAAGGCTTTACATTGCTTATTTCTTGTGACTTAACATATCCCGATTTAAAGGATTATTATCCATTTCCATTTTACAACCTCTGTATCAACAGGATTTTGTCTTGAAAAGCGAATGATTCCGACCAGCTCATAAATTGTTTTTCCTTAGGTTACAAATAAAAGGTTTTTGTTTCTGTTTTATCTTTGTATGCCTTTTCATTATAAATATTTCCAACGAAGGAAATAGGATCAAGATTCCATTCTCTAAAAATTCATTTAAAAGGAGAGATGTTCATGAAGCGATTGATGACCGTCTTTACCTTTTTATCATTTTTATTACTTTTGGTTGCTTGTTCAGACACTGATGCTAGCCAAAATGAAAAACTAGAACTTTATATGTCTGGTGATACTGTTGAAAGTTCAGCGTTAACAAAAATGGCAGAAAAGTACACGGAAGAAACCGGTGTCGAAATTGAAATTGTTGATATACCTTATGACGATTTATTCACTAAAATATCCAATAAGATTCGTTCTAATGACGTACCTGCTTTAGCGCGTGTAACGGGGTTTGAACCTATATGGAAAGATCATCTATTAGATTTAAAAGACATTGCGGAACGTCACAATGTTAACACAGATTACGGCGTAACATTTGATGGTAAATTAGTCGCCCCTCCATTAGATCTAACAGCTGTTGGAATGTTTATTAATGCAGATTTGTTTGAGGAAGCCGGCGTTGCCTATCCGACTAGCGATGATGACATTTGGACATGGGACGAATTTATAGACTCCTTGGAAAAGGTATTGGAAAAAACAGATGCTAAATACGGAATGGTTATGGATGATACCGAGAATCGCCTCAGGGCGTTCTTATACCAACATGGAAGCGATGATTTCTATGAGGAAAATGGGGCATATACGACCAATTCAGAAACAAAGGAAGCTATCCAAAAATTTGTTGATTTGAATGATGACAGAATTATGCCTAAGTCTGTTTGGACAGCGGGCGAAGATGCGGCATCTATGTTTAAAAGCGGTTTGGTTGCAGCATATATGTCAGGTTCATGGCAAATTGTAGATTTTACTGAAACTATTACGGATTTTGAGTGGAAATCGGTATATATGCCTTATGAAGACGTAAGATCAACAAATTTAGGCGGTAACTACCTCATTGCTTTTGATGGCTCAGGACAAGAGGAAGAAGCAAAAGAGTTTATTGATTGGTTATACGAAAAAGAAAATTATGAAGAACTTGCCAAACTAGGTGGGTATTTGCCAGTTATTGCGGATGCGGAAATCGAGTATGAATATGAAACAGAAGCCCATGAGATTTACGAAAATGAAATCGCTGCATCCGATCCAATAGCCAGTTATGAAAGAACGGAGTTAACTAAAAAACAACTTATATCCCAATCAAATGCTAACGGTACGCTTTTTAAGGAAGTCAAAAGGATTCTGAATAAAGAAATTGATATTGATGAAGCCATTGAAAACACTAAAAAAGCCTATACTGATGCGTATGTTGAATAAAAATGATTAAGAAGATGAATAGCATTTTTTCAAGATTGATGATGCAGCTATAAACGATTTAATAAGCGGTTTTTGCTAAAGGGCTTGTATAGCTTCGACCAATACAGGCCCTGCCGCTTCATTCAGGATGTGCGAAATCGGTTTAATACACACGCATGTCACGCGTTTACTCTGATGGGGAGCGAATGGTACTATTTACGTAATTTTTTTTGGCTAAAAACGATAGAAATGAATGAAATATGAGACGTTGTGCTATTTCCAATAGCTCAGTTGAATAGAAAGGATGTCATTTATGAGAGAGATGACAAGCTATACAGTGCAAGCAAAGCGTTTTGCGATCTCGACAAGTAAAAAACGCAGGAAAAAAGATCGATATAAAAAATGGGCATTCCTTTTTATATCGGCAAACCTTGTTTTATTCTTAATATTTTTTGCCTGGCCAGCGTGTTTAGGTATTTACTATTCATTTACGGATTATAATGGCAATACAGCCACTTTTATAGGGCTTGATAACTATATTAAACTATTTCAAGACCAAAGTTTCTATAAAGCCATGTTTCGTACGTTCTTATATACACTTATCGGTGTGCCGCTAATCTACTGTATAACGTTATTAATCTCTGTGTTACTCGTAAGTAAACATACGAAGGGAAAAACGCTAGCCAAAACGATTTTCTTTTTTCCTTGGATTGTATCGCCGATTGTGGTCGGCGTGTTATGGCGGTGGATGTTTGGAGAAAGCTTTGGGTTTATCAACTATATGATTCAGTTATTCGGCGGGGACCCTCTGCCGTGGTCGTCCAATGGCAATCTTGCTTTTGTAGTCGTTCTATTTGCAACTGTCTGGGCAGGAACAGCATTCAATATGTTAATCTTTATCGGTGCTTTGAAAGCAATTCCCGATTCTCTTTATGAAGCCGCGGATGTTGATGGTGCAAGCCGATGGCAAAAGTTCTGGCATATCACGTTACCATCTATTCGACCTACATCATTTTTAGTCATTTTGCTTTCCACGTTTAATTTGATGAAAGAATTCCCGTTGATCCAATCGCTTACAGACGGAGGGCCGGGAACGGATACAACGTTAGCTGTGCAATATATTTATGAGACAGGCTTTAATCAATTAAAAGTAGGATACGCAAGTGCAGCATCTATGGTTTTATTTGTGATTTTACTTGTATTTTCATTATTACAGTTTAAAATTTCTAAAGGGGGAAGAACCGATTGAGTAAGCTTCTTGATCGATACTCATCAATATTTCTAACAGCTATCCTTTACATTATAGCTATAGTATATCTCTTTCCTATTATTTGGCTTTTATTAAGCTCTTTGAAGCCAGGTAGCGAGTTGTTTTCTTATCCATTAAATATTTTCCCTGAAAATCCAACTTTAGATAACTTCGCATATTCATGGTCGACGATGGATTTCATGAAATATTTTTTTAACACCATGGTTGTTGCCATTGTTACAACTATACTGACTGTGCTAGCAAGTGCTTCATGCGGGTTTGCTTTAGCAAAATATAGATACAAGTGGTTAGGTGTTTTTTTTATATGCATATTAGCAACAACTATGCTCCCGACAGAAGTTATTATGAATCCTACTTTTACGGTGATTCTTAATCTAGGATTGCACGATAGTCTTGCTGGGTTAATCATCCCTTCTATCAATACTGCAACAGGAGTATTTATGTTTCGTCAGTACTTTTTGAAAGTACCGAACGACTTGTTAGAATCTGCTCGTATCGATGGCGCAAGTGAGGGGAGAATATTTTTCCGTATAATGCTGCCCATTGCGAAGCCGGTTATTATCACATTATCTATATTTTCTTTCCAATGGAGATGGAACGATTATATCTGGCCGTTAATTGTGCTTAGTGATCCTGATAAGTTTACAGTACAAATTGCCTTAAGAAGTATAGTAGGTGCAGATTATATTGACTGGGTTTTACTTTTATCTTCATCGGTTATTTCTTTAGTGCCAATGATTATATTATTTATTGTATTTCAAAGATATATTATGGATCCAAACGCAACAGCCGGTCTAAAGGGATAAGGGTTGAAAGGTCAATTTATTGAAGTGCTAATACTGTTATAATCCTTTCTTGTTTCTGTAAATGTTTGGTTAGTGATTTCAAATTATATACGATATGCTTATCATCCTTCTTTTTTATTCATTCTCCCCCCCTCCTATTCCCAATAAGTCTATCCAATAAATTGACGGCTTTTTTAAAGGACAGACTCATATCCGTTTTTATGGTCGTTAAACTTTATAATAAGTTAATGTTAGAATTCAATCGGCACGCAACCTTCTTTTGTGTTTGTTATTGGTCTAAACTTAAGTGCAAACAAATATGGTTTGCGTGCTTTTGTATTTTTAAAATGTCATTTCATTTCCTAGTTATTAATTGAATCATCACATTCAATTTATTAAAAAACATCCGAATTATATTGACAAATGAAAGCGGTTTTATTAAGATGTAATTAGAGTTTCAATTCCATAAAAATCACGTTAAAAAGGAGAGATAATCTTACTATTGAAAATTACATATCGTTATAAAAACGGGTTGAGAACAGGAGATCCCCCCTTAAGCGCTATTAGATGCTGGTAATGTTCATTTCTAAGTTAAATCTAATAGTGTTATCGGGGGGATTTAGTTTTTAAGGAGTTGGGTTGTCGAAGGTAATTTAGCGTAACAAGCAGATATAACATTAATTTATAGAAGGGGAGTTATATATGAAGAATTGTATTGTTAGATATTACTTTTTTATAGCGTTATTATTGTTGATTTTTCTATCCGCTTGTTCCTCTGGAGGGGGAGATTCGGAAACGGTTCATTTTTACTCACCTGAAACACCGGATATGACTAAGGAACTAAAAAAACTTTATGAGGAACAAAACCCTGATGCTACTGTTGAAGTGGAATATGCGGGAACGAATCCTCTTGTTAATAAAATGATTGCTGAAAAACAAAATCCTAACGCGGACGTTTGGTATGGTGGAGGTGGATTTTTACCCTTTGAACAGGCTAAGGATGAGGGAATTATGACTGAATTTACACCAGAATTGGCTGAAGATTGGGATGTAGTAGAAAATGATATACAAATGAAGGACGAAGAAGGAATGTGGACAGGGGCAGAGATTTTTGTTCTTGGATTTGCGTATAACACTGAAATGGTTGATGAAGATGAAGCTCCAAAAACTTGGGATGATTTATTAGACCCCAAATGGGAAGGACAAATTGAGATGCCTAACCCTGCTGCTTCGGGAACAGCCACATTATTAGTTATGAGCCAGATGATGGATAGAGGCGAAGAAGAAGCGTGGGAATACTTTGATAAGCTAAATGAGCAAGTCAGCCGGATGCCTGACTCTGGAGCCCAACCTACTAAAGATGTGGCCAAAGGAGAGGCAGCTATTGCAATTGGTTTTAGTTTTATGGCATACGAGCAAAAATTGGAAAATAACGAGAATGTAGATTTTGTGGTACCTGAAAAAACTCCTGTTCTTGTTAACCCTGTGACTTTGATAAAGGATGGTCCTCATCCAGAAAGCGGTAAAAAATTTATAAATTTTTTGTTGTCGGAAGAAGCACAAGAGATATTAGCTGACTGGTATCATATACCGATTAATCCAAATGTAGAAGCAAAAACACCGCTTTCTCTGAATGAAGTGAAAGAACATGCTATGGAATTGGATGTAGAATGGGCTGCAGAAAATTTAGACAGGGTTCGAAAAGAATGGGATGAAAGATATTAGAAGAAAGGGGATTTTATGAAAGTTAAATCATCTTCAATTAAAGTAAAAAATTTAACAAAAAAATTTGGTGAATATCTTGCATTAGAAAATATTAATTTAGAAGTTCGGGAGGGAGAATTTTTTGCCCTCCTCGGCCCCTCAGGATGCGGAAAAACCACGACAATGAGATGTATTGCGGGGTTTGAAAATCCGACGTCTGGGGAGATTTTTATAGGTGATGAATTAGTGAATGATAAACCGGCAAACAAACGTGATTGTGGAATGGTATTTCAAAGTTATGCATTGTTTCCAAATTATAATGTGTTTGAAAATATAGCTTATAGTCTTAACATAAAAGAACTTAGAAAAAAAAGCATATTAAATAAGGTTAAAACTTTAGGGCGGCTAATAAATAATAGATTGTCAAAGACGCCTAAGGAAATTGAAGATAAAGTAAATCAATTATTAGATTATGTTGAACTAACTCCTTATGCTAATAACCTTATAAGTGAATTATCTGGTGGTCAGCAGCAAAGAGTTGCTCTTGCAAGAGTTTTAGCAATGGAACCCTCTGTTTTGTTAATGGACGAGCCATTATCAAACCTTGATAAAAAGCTAAGAGGAACAATGCGTGATATGATTAGAAAAATACAGTTAGAACTCGGAATTACAACAATATTTGTTACACATGATCAAGAAGAAGCGATGAGCATGGCTGATCGCATTGCTGTAATGAAAAATGGGCATATTCAACAAGTAGGGACTCCAACAGAGCTTTACAGCCGGCCAGCATCTCCTTTTATTGCTGATTTTTTAGGAGATTCCAACATCTATAAAGGTGAAAACATCGAACAAAAAAACGGATATGCAACGATACAGTTAAAAGAATTAAAAATTATTGCTAAAACATCAAAACAACAAAGAAACGTCAATATCGTTATACGCCCGGAAAATATAGAATTAAATCCCGAAAATAAAGATTCTGAAAATGTATTTGAAGGTAAAGTGATCCTATCTACTTATTTCGGTTCTTTTGTAAGATATTCTATTCAGATTCGCGGCTATGAATTTATTGCTGATGAAATGTATAAAGCAGGGAAAGAAATTAAACAGCCGGGTGATTTGATAAGATTAAAAATTGACCCGGAAAGGGTGTTTGTATTATGAGGTATTTAAGAAAAATTGATAGCCTTTCCATTGTAAGATTAGCTATTACTCTGTTTTTCATTATGTTTTTAATTATTCCCCTTATCTCTGTATTTTTAGTGAGTTTTACGAGAGATCCAATCAACCTGTTTGGTTCTTTAATAAGTATAGAAGAACTAGTTAATACCATTGAACAGTTTAAAAATGCAACGATAGATTCTTACATTGATATTGCAAGTAGATCTGGTTACTTATTTTCTTTAACAAATAGTTTAACTCTTTCTATTAGTGTATCGATAATAATTGTAATAATGTGTTTGCCAATTGCTTATGGTATTGCAAGAACTTCAATGCCTTTTAAAAAGGTCATATCTGCCTTATGTATAGTACCTTTGGTGATTCCAACATTTATAGCTGCTGATTCTATTACACTGATGTTTGGAAAGGCGGGATGGGTAACTAATCTCTATAATATGCTTGGTGGAGAAGGGATGCTGATTGATCCATATTCTCTGCTTGGCATAGCAATTGTCCAGGTTTTCTTCTTCTTCCCGTATGCTCTATGGCCAATGGTTGCTGCTTTTCGGGTTAGCGATATAACTTTGGAAGAAGGGTCCAAGAATCTTGGGGCAAAAAATTGGTTCACGTTTATTTTTATCACGCTCCCACTTGCTATACCTGGGATTCTTTCAAGTTTATTGTTAGTTTTCACAGTGAGTTTTTCAGATTTCGGTGCTCCAATAATATTAGCTCCTAAAGATACTAGTCTTCTTGTAGTTGATACCTATCGGGAAATGACGGGATTCTTTAATTGGGGAGGTGCCTCAATTCTAACCGTAGTTATGATTGTTGTTGCGGGGATTTTTCTTTGGTTACAACGTTTGGTTGCTGGAAAAATGAGCTATGGCGTAATTTCTGGCAGGCAAGGGGTTCAATCTTTAAATAGAGATAAAAAAGTGACAACTTTACTTGCACTTTATTCGTTTATTGTCGTATTTATACCATTTTTTGCGGGCCTTTCAATTCTAGTGCAATCTTTTGCAACCACCTGGGGAGACAGTATTTTACCAAATGGTTTTACCTTATCAAATTACGAAAATATACTTTCAACATCCTATGAAAGTTTGATAAATACGATGATTTTGGCTATAGGAGCACTTGTTGTAAGTATTCTTGTTACTGCACCACTCACTTATTTTGTTGTTCGTAAAAATGCAACAAAATTAGATTTTATATCGTCGATTCCGTTAGTTGTACCAGGTGTTGCTTTAGCAGTCGCTTTAACGGTTACGTTTAATACAGCTCCCTTAAAGCTTACTGGGACTGTTACTTTATTAATTATTGCTTTTGCTATTCGACGGCTACCTTACATGGTTCGTTCTACAATGGGTACAATGCAATCTATCAAAAAGGATATAGAGGAAGCTTCAATTAATATGGGGGCATCACGCTTGACCACAATCCTAACTATTATTGCGCCATTGATGCTACCCGGAATTATAGCAGGATCAATCTTAGTTTTTGTGACTGTGGTTAAAGAAACAAGTGTTTCTGTGATGATGGCACCTGCTGAATGGGCTCCTATGACACTAACTATTTTTGAGTTCCTACTTCGAGGCGAGCATTATCCCGCTGCTGCAATGGCGGTTATTATGATAGTAATAGTCCTAATTTTACAAATCATTGCAGAAAGATTAACGTCAAGCAATTAAAGATAATATGCTATACATATAGCAATTAATATATTCTTATTTTTTATAATATGGGTTAAACAGGTGGCTTCAAGATACCAATAGAGGTGGTACTTTGATAAAAGGATATATTTTTGATTTGGATGGCACTATTTACTTGGGAGATAAAATTATTGATGGTGCCAGTGAGACTATTAATTTTTTAAAAAGTAAAGGTCATAAAGTTGTATTTCTAACGAATAAATCAATTACATCGAGAAAAGACATTGTTAATAAGCTAAATAATTTTGGCATTAATGCCCAGTTAGAGGAGGTGATAAATTCAAATTTAGTTACAGCAAATTTTTTAAAAGAAAACTTAAATTCGGAAGATTCTGTTTTAACTATAGGAGAACAGCCATTGATCGATGAATTGGAGGAACACAATGTCAACATAACAGATAACCCGTTAGAAGCAAAATATGTTGTTTTAGCATGGGATCGGAAATTTAACTATGATAAATTAAATGCAGCTTTCCAAGCAACCAAAAATGGTGCAAGAGTTATAGCAACAAACGTTGATAGAACTTGTCCGATTGAAGATAAGAAAGAGATCCCCGATTGTGGAGCAATGATTGGTGCTCTAGAGGGAGCTACCGGGAAACCGGTAGATAGGATAATGGGCAAACCATCTAGGTATATTGTAGAGTTTGTCATCAAAAAAACTCTTCATATGGACTACTCTCAATGTTATATAATCGGAGATCGTTTAGAAACGGATATCAAAATGGCGAATGAAAACGGAATAGAGAGTATTCTAGTATTGACTGGAGTGTCTGATAAAGAAATGCTTAACTATTCAAAATACAAACCCACTTATGTAATGGATCGTGTAAACGATATCATTGAATTTTTAAAATCATAAATATTCCTCTCCTCTATCCTATTATCAATAAGTATAGAAGAATAAAATGAGATCAGTTGATTGAAATTCATAAGAAATGAACAAAGCTTGCTATCTTTAGATTGGTAGTTTTTAACATTGAGTACATGGGATTACCGAAATCTCAGGGAAACCGTAGTTGAAGGTGTAGAAAAAGATTTAATATGCTTTAAATCTACTATTACTTTTTAGTGCGTGGAGTTTTTTATCAGCTTATCATTGATAATCGAAGACACATTCCATACATCCGTTGAACTGCTAGAGACACCTTGTGCTCCATTTTTTAATACATTAATAATTTCGTCTTCTGTGTTGATGAGTCCTGCTGCAATGACAAGAGGTTTGATGTTAATTTGAACTTCTTCCTTAATATGCGGAACTGCAATTCCAGGTAATATTTCTACTGCGTCCGGACGAGAATCCTGAATTGATTTTATGCCCTGTCGGATTGATGCAGAATCGAGGATAAACACCCGCTGAATGGTAAGTAAATTAAATTTTTTAGCGGATTGGATCAAATTTCCATGGGTCGTGACAATACCGTCAATCCCGATATGGTCAGCGAGGAATTGGATGCCCGAAGGATCCCTTTTGAGTCCTTTAATCAAATCCATATGAACAAAAATGAGTTTCTCTGTATCTTTAATTTTGTTGGCAATATCAGCTAATGTGTTAATATCAGCTTGAATAAGAATAATAATGCCACTCTCGGCCCGCAATGCTTTGTCTAAATCCGCAGAATCGATCAATGATACGATGATCGGATACTTAGATAGAGCATATTTCAAAATGTTCATCAATGCTCGACTCCCTTGTTTTTCTATTGTCTATTAATTATACAAGCAAGCAAGTATCTGTCAAGAAAGTGCATACAGTATCATGTTAAAAATTTCAAAGTGTGGAGGAATAAAAATGAGGAAATTTTTAAGTAGATTTTTAGTTCTTTCAGTTTTTGTCGTAAGTTTTTCTATCTTTTTCCCGTTAACTAGCGTTTCTGCTTCTAAAAATAGCAATAATTTAATTGAAACTACAGTTATTGGACACAGGGGTGGATCAGCCCATGCTCCTGAAAATACTATAGCTGCTTTTGACAAGGCAGTAGAGTTAAATGCTGATTATTTTGAACTTGATGTTCAAATGACCAAAGATGGTGAGCTTATTATTATGCATGATACAACAGTAGATAGAACAACTGACGGATCAGGTAAAATCAAGGATCTAACATTCGAAGAAATTAAACAATTGGATGCTGGTAGTTGGTTTGATCCATCTTTCGCAGGTGAAAAGGTTCCATCCTTTGAGGAGGTATTAGATAGATATCGCGATGAAGACATTGGTATTTTAATTGAATTAAAGGATCCAGAACTCTATCCAGGGATTGAACAAAAAGTAGCCGATGCATTAATAGAGCATAATATGGATGAATCTAATAATGATAAATGGATTGTTCAATCTTTCAACTGGGAATCTGTACAAAAATTTCATGAAATTCTTCCTTCGATGCCCACGGGGGCTCTGGTTGGCCATGGAGAAGCTGAAGATGGAGAAATTACAAATGAAATGTTAGAAAGTATATCTAGTTATGCGAAGTATATTAATCCAAACAAAAGTCTGTTGGATAAAAATACAGTAGATCGTATTCATCAATATAACTTAACGACCTGGCCGTATACCATTAAAGATGAGGAGTGGGTTGATCGTCTTATAGATATGGGAGTTGATGGAATTATTACAGATAATCCGGAGTTTTTAATTCCAAATGCCAAGCAAATGAAATCGCTTATAGATAAGCTCATTAAAGAAGGAGAATTAATAGGAGAAAAGGCGAAACATGATTTAAAACTTCATCTTACATCAGTGCATCATTATGAAAAAGAAGAAAATACCGATAAAGTAATCAAACATATGAATGGGTTTAAATCATTACTTGAGCAAAATAAAGAAAATAAACAGATTTCCGATAAAGTTTATAGTATTTTATATGATCACGCTAATGCACTAATTCAAAAATGGAAATTATAGACTTTCTTAACTTTCTAGACTTTAAAATAATGAAATTATACTAACTACAATAATTTAGAATAAAATTTAAAAGAATAATAAGGGAGATGAGTAAACAGCTTGTGTCCTAATAGTTGGATACAAGCTGTTTAGCTTAATCTACAATATTTGTTGGGGTTATAACTTTTAATCATATCAGGAACACGATCTAAGATATTTGTGTCCTCTAAAATAAACTTACCACCTATGATAAAATAAAGACAAACTCATAAGTAGGTGGGGATCGATGTATAAGGGATCCAAGTATTTTCTATATATTGTAAGCGCTTCTATATTTTTCATTTGTGCAATGGGCATGTTTTATTATGGATACAAAACATTTTATATCGAAACGGAAACGGTAGAAGCAACGAACTACACGTATCATTTTGCGCTCATTGCCGAAGAGGCTGATAACGATTATTGGCGATTACTAGAAAAGGGAGCTAAAAAGGCTGCTGAAGAGAATAATATTTTTCTAGAATATCTTGCGCCGCAAAAAGCGGACAACGATCAAGCCTTAACATTGTTAGATCGCTTAATTGCTGCCAAAGTGGATGGGATCATCACCCAAGGGATCGAGGGGGAGCGCTTTGTTGATCTCGTTCATAAAGGTGTAGAGCGCGGGATACCGATTGTGACTGTTGATGCCGATGTTAAAAGCAGTGAACGCAAAGCCTATGTCGGCAGTGATAATTATTATGCTGGACAGCTGTTGGGTGAGACCGTTGTTCAAAATACGGCCGGTGAGCAATATGTGGGAGTTATCACAGGGCGGTTCGATGCGATCAATCAACAGGAAAGGCTGGCAGGGTTTAAAGAAGCTATTGCGTCATATCCACGAATCAAGATCGTTGCAACAGAAGAGTCGAATATTACCGAAATCGGTGCAGCTCGGGCAGTTTACACGTTGCTTAAAGAGCACCCAGAAATCACAGCGCTTGTCGGAACAAGTGCACTCGATGGTGTCGGTATGGTGGAAGGCTTGGAGGATATCGCTCCGAATAAGAACATCTTTTTGGCAGCTTTTGATCGATTGCCCGAGACATGCGAATTGATACGGGAAGGCAAAATTGATGCTACGATTGCCCAATATCCTGAACGTATGGGATATGAAGCGATTCGGGTTATGATTGATTTGCAAAAAAGAGATTTGCTTGAAAATGTATTTCACACGGAAACGACGATTATTCACGAAGGTCAATTACAACAGTGTCAGGAAAATGGTGAAATAAAATGAAAACGATTCGCGGAAAGCTAATCGTCTACTTTTTTGTCTTCGTAGTCTTGTTTCAGGGGACGGCCATTTCCATTTTTGTCAGTTCCAACAAGCTGATGAATACATATCATAACAGTTTTCAACGGTTTTTATTATTAAACACTATTTCACAGCAGTCAGATGATTTGTACATGTTCACCAAATCTTTTGTCAGTGAAGCTGACCCGAGTAGCACACCACAATTTTCCGAACATAGAGAACAATTAATGCATGTAAAAGAAAGGCTTGCCCACGCGATGGCTGATAAAGAAAATATAGAACTGAAGAATTATCTTAACATTCTCGAATCGTTTATTCTTGAGGCAGAGCTAACCGTCGGCTTTGTATTGTTGGATGATATTGAACAATATACATACCATTTAGAGGAAACGCGCAATGCCGCGCGCTACATTCAAGAAGCGACATTGGAATTACTCGATGTTGAACTGACGGCCTATCAGCCGTTTTATCATGATTTGCAAAAGCGGAATGATTTCTTTTTACTGTTTATTATTTTCTTGTTTTTAACGACAATCATGCTCGCTGTATTTTTTGCGCTATGGTTTTCCAAGGGGATCACCCAGCCGATTCATGCATTATCAGCTGCAGCGCAAGAAGTTTCACAAGGGAATTTGCAAGGAGAGAAAGTACATATTCAATCGAATGATGAATTGAAACTGCTCGGTGATACGTTTAATCAGATGCGAGCCAATATTCATGATTTAGTAGAAGAAATCAAAGATCAGTCGGAATTGGATCAACTGTTAAAGGATATGGAGATTAAGCATTTACAAAATCAGATCAACCCGCATTTTTTATTCAATACATTAAATACGATGTCTAAAATGGCTTATTTGGAGGATGCCCATTCGACGTCATCTTTGATTGAATCGGTTGCCGCACTTCTTCGCCATAATTTAGGTGACATTGACAAAAGCGTTACTCTCGGTGATGAAGTGGAAGTCGTAAAAGGTTATTTCCACATTCAGCAAATACGTTTTTCCGAACGGATTCATGTGTCATTAAGTATTGATGAATCGTGTTTAGCTATAAAAATTCCTCGATTAACTTTGCAACCTTTAGTAGAGAATGCGTTTATCCATGGAATTGAAGGCCGCGAGGAGGGAGGAGTTATTTCCATTCGGATTTTCCCGACGACCAACTACGTGATTGTTGAAGTAAGCGATGATGGAGTCGGCATGCGCGAAGAGACGATCGAGGAAATCTTATCTTTAGCTAGGCGAGAGGAGGAACATGTCGGGCATTCGACGGGCATTGGTCTAACCAACGTGATTAGACGGTTGCAATTATTTTATCAAGTGGACAATCTCGTTGACATTGACTCGAAACAGGGAGAAGGTACAACAGTTCGTTTGCATCTTCCAAAAAGGCATAATGGGAGTGATTCGGATGCGAGTGTTGATCGCTGAGGATGAATTAATCGAGCGCAAAGCGATGCGCAAGTTTATCGAAGACAATTTTTCTGATATCGTCGTAGTCGGGGAAGCGGCGAACGGTCGGAATGCGATCGAACAAGCGCAAATTCTCCAGCCGGATGTCATTTTTATGGATATTAAAATGCCGGGTATTGATGGTTTAGAAGCGATTGAACGCATTCATGCGAACGATCCGTCGATTAAATTTATCATGATTTCTGCCTACGATTCGTTTGCTTATGCGAAAAAGGCGATGCGCTTCGGTATTAAAGACTACATTCTGAAACCGGGGAAAAAAGAAGAGGTCGCCAAAGCATTGCTCCGCGCTAAAAAAGATATCGATGCCGAAAAACAACGTGAAAAGGAACGGCTCCAGTCCGAACTCTGGCAGAAAGAGAAGTTTGTCGAAGCTATTATGCAGTATCCTATCGCTAGCGAGGCATACGCGTTACAAAAGCAACTGTTTCCTGATATGCGATGCGGTTTCTTTTTCGTATTCATGCCAGAGGTCAATGAGGATGTAAAACGGATAGCGACATCCATTAAAAAGCATGTCGTTCATCCATCAGCATTAATGAAAAGAGAAGAGCTGGTGATCGTTTTTGTTGCGGCTACGACAGCATTCAAAAACGATGCAATCCTCACCTTAGCACGTCAGCTGTATCTTGATACCGGTAGCCGAATGTATATCGGAGCAGGATATCCTTATGCGTCGCTAAAACAACTGCCGAGTTCATATCAAGAAGCTTATACAGCGTGCTTTCAATTAAAAAATGCTGGTAAACGGCCGTATGGCTTTCTACAAAAGCATCATCCAGCCGAGTCAGTCGATAACGTTATTGCTGCTATTTGTCACAATCTAGAAAAGGGAAATGGCCATCAGGCTGTCGTACTTTTCCGGAACAAGCAACATTTATTTCGCAGGCAAGACCAAGAAGATTTATACATCCGGGTGAAACATTTGCTCGACTCACGCCATATCATACTGCCGAATCGTTCGCTATCATCACTTACCTCCCGTCGCGATTGGGAATGGTTTCTTGATGTTTGTGCTATGAAAATCAATGAAGCCAATCAATCGAAGCGGTATGTGTCCCAGATTAAAACATACTTGTCGGAACATTATGATCAAGATGTCACATTGGAAGATGCCGCCAGATCGGTTGATTTAAGCCCGAATTATTTTTCCCATTTATTTAAGAAGGAATTTGGTGAGACATTTATTGATTATCTGACAAAACTGCGGTTAAACAAAGCGAGGGAATTGATTCAGAAAAATCGTTATTCACTAAAAGAGATTAGTTCTATGATTGGCTACAAGGACCCTAATTATTTCAGCCGCGTTTTTAAGAAGTATTATGGAGAGTCGCCACGGCAGTTTCAGAAAGGTATCTTAAAAAAGTGAAGAAAACCATAAAATTATATAGAATTTATTTTCCCTAAATACACCGCAATTCTTTTATAATAGATGGTGCAAACGCTAACACAAAGGGGGATGCAAACATGAGGAAAATATCTCGCTTATTCGCTCTTTTATTTCTTATCCTCATCATTGCCGCATGCAGTTCCGATTCATCGGGAAACGGTGAAGAGGATGCAGTCAATAGCGGCGATGATGGTTCCAGCGAAGGGGAGAGTGGAAAAGTAGAGATTTTCAGCTGGTGGACCGGTGCAGGTGAAGAAGAAGGTCTGCTTGCATTAATCGATTTATTTGAAGAGAAGCATCCGGATATTACTGTGGAAAATGCAGCGGTAGCCGGCGGGGCCGGGACAAACGCTAAAGCTGTTCTTGCCACGAGAATGGAAGGGAATGATCCGCCTTCTACCTTTCAAGTGCATGGCGGGGAAGAGCTGAATAAAAGTTGGGTCGAAGCTGATAAAATGGAACCATTAAATGATTTATACGAAGAGAACGATTGGATGGATAAATTTCCGGAAGAATTAATCGAGCTCGTCAGCGACGATGGCAATATTTATTCCGTGCCGGTTAATGTGCATCGCGGCAACCCAATTTTTTACAACATGAAAGTGTTTGAGGAACACGATATCGAAATACCGGAAACATTCGATGAGTTTTTTGAAGCTGCTGAGAAATTGGAAGAAGCAGGTGTCACACCTTTAGCATTAGGTGACAAAGAATCGTGGCCGGCGACACAGATTTTTGAAAACGTGCTGCTTGGCGTATTAGGACCAGACGATTATCAGAAATTGTTTAAAGGCGAGATCGAATTTAGTGATGAGCGAGTCGTCGAGGCGGTGGAAATTTTTGAAAAAATGTTGGAATACGTCAATGAGGATCACGCCTCACGTAACTGGCAAGATTCCGCCCAACTAGTCGCGGATGGCGAGGCAGCGATGTTGAATATGGGGGACTGGGCGAAAGGGTATTTTTCCAATGATTTAGATTTGGAAACAAATGAAGATTTCGGTTATTTCCCGTTCCCAGAAACCGATGGTATGTTTCAAGTCATTACGGACACTTTTGGTCTGCCCAAAGGCGTGGATAATCCTGACGATGTGAAGGCATTCTTGACGTTTCTTGGCTCAGTTGAAGCTCAAGATGTGTTCAACCCGTTAAAAGGCGGTATTCCTGCGCGTATCGACGCTGATCCAGACAAATATGATGAATACGGTCAAGATGCGATGGAAGCCTTTAAAGAATCGCGCCTTGTACCGAGCTTAGCACACGGATCTGCTGCATCTGAAGGCTTTCTGACGAAGGCTAACCAAGCTGTAAACATCTTTGTCACGCAAGGAGATATCGATAATTTCATCGAGGCGTTGGAAAATGCAGCAGCAGAAATGTAGTAACCGATGAAAAGGCTGCCTGCTCGATCGGGTAGCCTTTTCCTTTTGCAAGACAATTATTCAAAATGTTAGCGGTCAAATGACAATTGGGATAAATAGAAATGACTATATGAGAGGAGGAAGCAAACATGGCAAGGAAAAAAAGAAAGCGTATATCAAAAGATCAGTGGACAGCGGTTGCCTTTTTGCTTCCATCATTATTGTTAATCGCTGTATTTGTTTATGGGTTTATCGGCTGGACCGGTTATGTTTCTTTAAGCAATTATAATACGGTTGTGCCGGATTTCTCTTTTGCGGGTCTTAAAAATTATATTTATTTATTTCAAGATTTCCGCTTCCAAGCTGATCTTCGCAATACATTGTTTTTCACCCTTTTATTCATCGGTCTGGTTGTGGTAATGGGCATGGGACTGGCTATGTTAATCGATCAAAAATTGCGGGGCGAATCATTATTTCGCAATATCTTTTTATTCCCGATGGCTCTTTCGTTTATTGTAACAGGGGTCGTTTGGCAATGGTTGCTTAACCCGTCAACTGGGTTTAACCATTTTCTACAGTTTTTCGGTATTGAACCGAAATGGTATACCGATACGACTATTTTAGCGGGGTTTGAGTGGGGCAGTATCGAGTTTGGCTTGCCCGTTGCCATTATTGCGGTTGTGATCGCAGCAGTTTGGCAGATGACCGGTTTTTCTTTGGCTATGTATCTGGCCGGTCTGCGCAGTATTCCTGATGAGCTAAGAGAAGCAGCACGGGTTGACGGGGCAAGTGAATTCCAAATTTATCGAAAAGTGATTTTACCGATGCTTATGCCAATTACATTGAGCGTCGTTATCATTATGGCGCATATTTCCTTGAAAATATTCGATTTGATCTATGCGATGACAGGTCCTGGGGCCAATTTTGTAACGGATGTACCAGGAGTGTACATGTTTGAGACGACATTTAGGGGCAATTACTATGCCAACGGTGCGGCCATTGCGATCATCATGCTTTTATTAGTTGCTGTTTTCATCGTTCCGTACTTATGGAACAGTAGAAAGGGTGAGGGATCATGAGGTCATTTCCGATGAGCAAAATGATTAAGTACATGCTTCTCATATTGTTTGCATTGTTCTTTTTGTCTCCAGTATACGTGATTCTCGTTACGAGTATGAAACCATTGGATGAAGTATCGCTTGCGGAAATGTGGACCCTCCCTTCATCCATCGATTTTAGCTCGTATAGCGAAGCATTTAGCAAATTGGCACCAAATTTGATGAACAGCATCTACTTGGTCGTTCCAGCAACACTTTTATCAGCACTGCTCGGCGCGATGAACGGCTATGTCCTTTCCAAATGGCGTTTTAAAGGTTCGGAGACAATTTTTACATTTATTTTGTTCGGGATGTTCATTCCGTATCAAAGCATTTTGATTCCGATGATTCAGTTTTTGCGGCAAATTGAACTATATAACACGATTACAGGACTTATTTTAGTTCATGTCGTCTACGGTTTACCGATTACAACGCTCATGTTTCGCAACTTTTATGCGAATATCCCCGACCAAATGATCGAAGCAGCTAAAATCGATGGAGCGAGTTTTTTAGGGATATTCAGGCATATTATGATCCCGTTATCGATAACCGGGTTTGTAGTTGTCGCTATCTGGCAATTTACGAATATTTGGAATGAATTTTTATTTGCTGTTACCGTCACTACTTCAGACAAGCAGCCTGTTATGGTCGCTTTGCAAAACTTATCTGGAAGTCAGATAGTGGAGTGGAACGTGCAAATGGCTGGGGCATTAATTGCGGCGCTTCCGACATTGCTTGTATACATTTTCCTTGGTAAATATTTTGTCAGAGGTCTTCTAGCTGGATCGGTGAAAGGATGATCGAATGATAAACCCTCCTTTTTGGAGGGTTTTTATATACTTTGCCAAAACAAACTTCCACTCGACGTAGGGTTATCGTGATGGAAAAATTTTGTACGAAAAATTGAAAATGATCAATAGACGGGTAAAGACCTTGAATCAATGAACATTCTCATGATCTATCATACTTTAACCTCTGAAGCAATTGGGAAATGAATTGTACATTTGAATTTCTTTTATTAATGAATTTAATTAAGTTATAATAAAATAAGTATTATTTATTGTTGTAGCAATGGAGGTCACACTATGCAACGCGGCACATTCCAATTGATGAAGTCTGTCAATAAATCACTTGTTCTCAACAAAATACGAACAAGCGAACCGATATCCCGCGCGCAGATTGCCAAGGAAACCAATTTGACACCACCGACTGTTAGCAATATTGTAAAAGAGCTGATCCACGAAGGAATGGTAAGAGAAAGCACTCTCGGTGAGTCACAAGGAGGTCGGAAGCCGACGCTGCTTTTGATCAATCATGATGCATTTTATATCGCCGGAGTGGATGCAGGTCCGTATACAATCGATTGCATTTTGGCTGACTTGTCGGGAAAAATGATTGCACGTACAACTTCCGAGCCGATGGCTGCCGATGTGACACGTGAGCAATTTCTAAGCTTATTAAAAAAGGGCATTCGCTCTGTATTACAGTCTGTTTCAGACCCTAGAAAAGTCGTTGGTATTGGCGTAGCTATGCACGGGGTTGTTGATGTGGAAGGCGGCATGTCACTTGTTGCACCTAACTTGAATTTACAGGCGATACCGATTAAAGATGAGCTGGAGGCGGAATTTGGAGTCGTTGTCAAAGTCGAAAATGATGCGCGAGCGATGGCATTAGGTGAAGCGTGGTTTGGTGATCATGGTGCAAAAAGCAGTATGTTAGCGGTCAATCTAGGCCGAGGTGTCGGTGCTGGTCTCGTTGTGGACGGGAAGCTGTATCACGGAGCGATGGATATTGCAGGCGAGGTTGGTCATATGACGATCGACTTAAACGGTGAACAATGCGAATGCGGAAGCCGTGGTTGTTTACAAACATTTGCCACAGGGGATGCGATTGCTAGAAGGGCTAAAGCAGTCTTAAAAGATGCAGCCAATTCAAGCGATAAAACAGATAGCTTAGGACAAAGATCTGAATTGACCGGTGAACAAGTGTATCAGCTTGCCGCGAATGGACATACCCAGCTAGCGGAAGTTTTACGGGAAACCGGTACTATTATTGGCATAGGTTTAACGAATTTGATTCATGCTATTAATCCGGAATTAATCGTGTTAGGCGGTGGCGTTACAAAAGCAAAAGACTTTATTTTGCCAGCGATTCGCCGGGTCATCGAGTCGCGCGGGTTAACAACAGAAGCGAAGCAGACACCTGTTGTTGTGTCAAAATTAGGTGACGATGCGACATTGCTCGGTGCCGTATCGTTGCTTTTGGTAGAGCTGTTTGATCCGCGTTGATAAACATCGTTCGCTTCCATATGGTGTTTCTCGACACTAAAATTATTCGACGGCTTCAGCGAGTCAACTTGGATATGATGTCGCTTGCATAATATAACTAACGCTCTTGTAATCCCATAAATTTTCAAATAAGGATAAAGACACTTCTAAAAATAGGAAAAGGCGAATCGTGTCATTTCCCGGGAAATCGCACGAATCGCCTTTTGGGATAGGCTCAACGGTTTACACTGAAAGTAAATATAGTTTGTTGTTGGTATGTTTCGCCAGCTTGCAGTATGATGCTTGGAAATCCGTCGTGATGCAATGAAGCCGGAGGTGCTTGTGTTTCGAAGCAGACGCCGAGGTGTTTTGTTGACGGACGCTCTGCTAGGGCGAGTCCGGCATCTAGTCCATTTGCTGTATACATCACCACTCCCGGTTGATCGGTTTCGATCGTCATGACGCGCCCGCTTGAATGTTCCTGTACGATGATGTTTTCACGTTTTTCTTGATCAAACACAAAATAATGATCATACCCACCGCCGACAATGGCATTTTGTTCGTTACCTGCTTCCATTCCGTCAGCGAGTTTCCGCCCGTTGCGAAAATCGAATACGGTACCCGCCACATTTAACGTTCGTCCACTTGGGATAAGGGATTCATCGAGTTCGATGAAACGACTGCTATCCATTGTGACATGATGGTTGTGCACGGTATGTCTAAGCCCGCCGCTCAGATTAAAATATGAATGATTCGTCAATGTCAACGGGGTTGTTTGATCGGATTGTGCTTCGTAATCGATGATGAGTTGATTGGCGTTATTTAATGTATACGTCACGGTGACATTCACATTCCCCGGATAGCCGCCTTCTCCGTCTGGACTCTGGTGTTTCAGTTTCAATCCGACTTCTGTCGTCGTTTGCAAAGGTTTTGCGTCCCAGACGACTTGATGAAATCCAGCTGTTCCACCGTGCAGGTGATTCGCCCCTTCGTTTTTGTCCAAATCAAACGTTTTCCCGTCCAGTGTGAAACGCGCATTCTGGATTCGCCCGGCAACGCGACCGATAATAGCGCCGAAGTAATTTGGATTCGCTACATAATCTTTCATATTTTGATAGCCAAGCACGATGTTTTCCAATTTCCCGTCTCTATCAGGTGTCAACATCCGCGTTATGATGCCGCCATAATCGAGGATGCTTACACTCACCCCGTTGGCGTTGCTGAGGGTGTAGAGTGTGCATTGGTTGTTGATACTTTCCGTCTTTATATTCAACGTATCAGCTCCATTCTTTAAAAAAGATGGTCGTTTAAGACGTTGGCGGGATATCTTTTCCGTACGGAAGCAAATGGTAGATCCGTTTAAGTAAGTATAAAGGCAGATAACCGACAATAATCGTGTTTCTCACATAAAAACTGAACAAAAGGACTTTGAGCGGTAGTAATGAATGTTGTTTTGACAAGATATTCTCCCCTTGATGTGAAAGACGATTGAATCTATTACACGCGAATGGGCGAGAAAAGACGAGCATTCGTGTCAAAAATCGATCATTGTAAAACAACAAAGGGAGAATAGGTCGTTAAACAATTATAAACCTTCTCAATTTATGGAAGTCGCTTTCGAATGCTGCTGCAGCCTGTTCCAGTTTGGCGATGATGCGCTTGAATCGTCATGTTCATAGATGTTTGAACTTGAAGATACTGTCAGGTATTCAATGCAGCGATAAACCGCTCAAAAGCTTTCCTTTCCTTGAATACGCCGGCATCTTCCAAGACACGGGTGAATTTTTTGCCGAGTTCTTTTTCCAAAATGGCATCGACTTTTTGAGCATCGGTCATCTCGCCGTAGATGGTTTTCATTTCATCGGCCCATTGCTGGTGATAAGGGGCGACAGCGCTTTTTTGACCGAGTAAAAATTGCTTAATCTCATTGAGTTCCCCTTTCAGCCGCGCTGGTAAGACGGCAAGCCCCATGACTTCGATTAAGCCGATGTTTTCTTTTTTAATATGCTGCACGTCTCCATGCGGATGGAAAATGCCTTGCGGATGTTCGTCACTCGTACGATTGTTGCGTAAGACAAGGTCGAGTTCATACTGCCTATCGCGTATCCGGGCGATCGGTGTAACCGTATTGTGCGGCGTTTTGCCGGTAAATGCTCGGATTTGAGCGTCCTCATCATCATAGCTTTTCCACGTTTTCAATACGTGATCTGCCGCATGAATGAGCGAATCTTTATCATTTGATTGCAGCCGGATAACTGCCATCGGCCACTGTAAAACATTAGCGGAAACGTCTGGAAAACCATCTAACGTAAACGTAAAAGCGTTTTTGGCGCGCGTCATGGCAAATTCGTAGCGACCCGCTTGGTAATGGTCGTGGCTTAAAATCGAGCCGCCAACAATCGGTAAATCCGCATTCGAGCCGATAAAATAATGCGGAAACTTTTCCGTGAAGGCGATGAGACGCTCAAACGTCGCTCGATTGATTTTCATCGGCCGGTGTTCTTCCGACAAGACGATGCTGTGTTCGTTATAATAGACGTATGGAGAATATTGGAAATACCAGTTTTCACCCAACAGGTCTATTTGAATAATGCGGTGGTTAGCTCGTGCTGGGTGTCCAGTTCTTCCGGCATAGCCTTCGTTTTCCGCACATAATACACATGGCGGGTAGCCGAGGTCTTTTGTCATTTCCCGTTCGCGCCGGATTTGTTCTGGGTCTTTTTCCGGCTTGGATAGATTGATCGTAATATCCATCGTTCCGTATGCGGAGTCTGCTTTAAAATGAACGTTCTTTTCGATACGCTGCGTCTGAATGTAGTTGCTGTTTTGGCTTAAGGCGTAAAAATAATCGGTGGCTGCTTGTGGCGAATGGTCGTATGTTCGCCAAAAGATTTCTTCCACTGCTGACGGCCGGGGAACGAAGCAATCCATAATATGTGCAGCAAGCATTTCTTTATCGTCAAGCACGTCTTCAATGACACCGCGCGCGACGGCATCGGCAACTAAACGTTCCAACAGCTCGGGAATCGGCGCATCGCTCGCTTGTTCTACATCGTCTGGCAGCGCCTCTAGCCCGAGCGCGTAAAGGACGCGATTGGTCGCATATGTGCGGTCACGTGCCTCGATCAGTCCGGTCGTCACTGCTTTGTCTACTAAGCCTTGTAAGTCTTCGTATACACTCATGTTCGTTCACTCCTTCGCATAGCCGTTCGGATGTGTCTTATGCCAGTTCCAGGCATCGCGCATAATCGTCTCGACTGACGTGCGTTGAGGTTCCCAGCCGAGGATGCGCCGTGCTTTTTCTGAGGACGCGATTAAAACGCCGGGGTCTCCTGGCCGGCGTGGTCCTATTTCGGCGGGGATGGCCTCACCTGTAACAGCCCGTGCTGTATCGATCATTTCTTTAACTGAAAAACCTTGACTGCTGCCGAGATTGAAAATGTCGCTTTTGCCTCCATTTTGTAAATAATCGAGGGCAAGGATATGGGCTTGGATTAAGTCTTCCACGTGCACATAGTCGCGGATACATGTGCCGTCGCGTGTGTCGTAGTCGGCACCGAAAATGGTGATCGCTTCACGCTGACCGAGAGCGGTTTGTAAAATAATCGGAACTAAATGGGTCTCCGGTCGGTGATCTTCGCCGATTTCGCCCGATGTGCGTGCGCCGGCAACGTTAAAATAACGAAGGGAAACGTAAGTGATGCCGTGAGCGACTTCATTCCAGTGCATGAGCTTTTCCATCGTCCGCTTCGTTTCCCCGTATGTGCTTGTCGGGTTTGTCGGCATCGTCTCTGTGATCGGCACGTGTTCTGGTTCCCCGTAAACGGCCGCGGTAGAGGAAAAAACGATATGTTTAACATTAAATTCGTTCATCGCTTGTAGTAGAACTTGTGTGCCATAAACATTGTTGTCAAAATAGCGAAGCGGCTTTTCCATCGATTCACCAACGAGCGAATTGGCGGCAAAATGAATAACCGCATCGATCGCTTCTTTTTCGAACACGCCGCGGAGAAAGTCGATGTTGCGCAAATCCCCTTCATAAAAGGTAGCTTTTGGATGTATGGCTTCGCGATGTCCGGTCTGTAAATTGTCGATGACCACAACGTCCCGGTTTTGTTCGATAAGTTGATAAACAGCATGAGAACCGATATAGCCGGCCCCACCCAGAACTAATATCTTCATTAACAGCACTCCTTTGATCGTGGATTTCCTTGCTCGGGTGATCGATAAACGTGCATGTTTCTATGTTTTATTCCATCGGTAGCTCGGTCTCTTTGGCGCCATCGCCGATCGTTGCCGTATAAAATGTCGCAGCATAACCGATTGCTTGTTGGTATAAGGCGTTGACGTTTTCTTTAAACGCATCGATTTGATTTTTCGCAACGAGCGCAATCGCACAGCCGCCAAAGCCGGCTCCTGTCATACGTGCTCCGAGAACACCGGGCTGCTCCCACGCCGCTTCAACGATCGTATCCAGCTCACGACCGGTGACTTCATAATCGTCCCGGAGCGAAATGTGTGAAGCGTTCATCAATTCGCCGAATGCATGTAAATCACCGGCGTGTAATTTTTCCAGCGCTGCGAGCGTTCGCGCGTTTTCATAGACGGCGTGTTTAGCTCGTTTCCGATTCGTCTCATCTTTGATCACATGCTTATACGCATCAAACGTCTCGGTTGATAGTTCGCCGAGGCTGGCAATCGATAATTCCTTTTTTAGATCCGCAAGTGCTGCTTCACACTGGGCGCGACGCTCATTATACTTGGATCCAGCCAATGTCCGCTTTTTATTCGTATGGATAATCATGATGACATGGTCTGTTAGTTCCACCGGAGCGTATTCGTAGTCGAGCGTATCACAGTCAAGCAGCATGGCGCGATTCTTTTTCCCCATGCCGACGGCGAACTGATCCATAATTCCGCTGTTGACTCCAATGTATTCGTTTTCGACTTTTTGCCCAAGCTGTACTAACTGCAGCCGGTCGATGCCCAGATTGAACAGTCCGTCAAGCATCACACCGGTTACCATTTCGATCGAGGCCGATGAGGATAAGCCGGCGCTGTTTGGAATGTTCCCGTAATAGAGAATATCCATGCCCGTGTTGATGTCATAGCCGGCATGTTTAACATATTGGATCATACCTTTCGGATAGTTCGCCCAGCCGTCTTGTTCATTGTATGATAAATTGTTTACGTTACATTCAATGATGCCCTTTTCCGGAAAATTCATCGAGTAGAAGCGCAATGTTTCATCGGTTCGCTTGCGGGCGATGGCATACGTCCCAAACGAAATGGCGGCTGGAAACACATGCCCGCCGTTATAGTCGGTATGTTCACCGATCAAGTTGATGCGACCAGGCGCAAAGAATGAACGCGGTGTTACATCGGTTTGAAAAATCGAATAAAATTGTTCCGTTAGCTTTGTTATATCCATTGTAAACCTCCATCATGTTTATAAACATCAAGCGGTTACAAACATAATTAATTAATTTAACTAAGTTTATCGTATCACGAAGGGAGATGCGGGTCAATACATGAGAATCGTCATGATTTTGGAATCGTTTCTACATTGATGACAGTCGCTTGTTTTCGGCATCTTTTACGGTATTGGGAAGGAGTCTCGTTCGTTTCGCGCTTAAAAGCTTGCGAGAAAAACGATTGTGAGGAAAATCCGTTAAAACGAGCGATTTCACCAATCGTGTAATCGGTTGTTTCCAGATGCGTTTGCGCTTGTTTGATGCGCACTTGAATTAAATATTCAATCGGCGAAAGACCGATTTCTTTTTTGAAGCGATGGGCTAAATAATATTTATTGATATTACCGACTTCCGCCAATAAGTCAAGGTTGATCGGCGTGCGGTATTTATGTTCAATATAATGTTTGACTAAAGCGACGGGTGGGGTTAAATTTTTCGGCTCGTGTCGTTCAATCGTGAACTGTTTAGCACGTTGAAGTTTAACGATGAGAATTTCAATAATGTTCTGACAAACGATGTCGTAATCGTCAGCCCCCGATTGGACTTCGCGTAACAATGTGTGTAAATAAAATAAAATCTCTTCACGCTCGCCTTGATATGTGTACAAACCGATGATCGATTCTTTTTCATCAGGTAAAGTAAACGCGATGCCTTCAATTCCTAAGGCAATATATTCCAATGAATCTTTTTCATTCGACTTTTCCGTATGCATCGTATGCGGATTAATAATGACAAGATCGTTTTCTTTAACAGGGACTTCGTGTGTCGGCAAAACGAACGCCCCTTTGCCTTTAACGATGTAAAACAGCTCAGTGAAATGGTGTGTATGTAATGTGCTATGCCACCCTTTATCGTATTCGGAATGTGTGATGTATAACAGTTTGAAAGGCATCGTTTTAGGTGGAACATCGGCCATTTTATACATGGCATGCGACACAGTGTAACACCCCTTTTAAAAAAGCAATAAAACTAAAATGTGAAATTTTTATAGGAAAAAGACGTAGCTTTTTATCGTGTATAGAGATATTGTAAGCGATTTAAAGCAATAAAGCTAAAAAAATGACCAATTTATCGCTTGTGAAAGCGCTTTATAAATCGTACGCTAAAATTAAGCAAACATTCCTGGGGGGGATATAAGGTGAAATTCAAACATTTTTTCTTGATGTTCGCATGGCTGTTTTTAGCGATTGGGTTAGCCGCATGTGATGATGATAAAGACGCTTCTGGAACAGACGGTGCAAGCGATCAGGATGCAGCTGATGATGAAGAGGTGACATTACACCTCGCTGCGTTAGAATCGGCTTACGGGAAAGAAGGTTGGGAACAAATCATTGAAAACTATGAAGCTCTGAATGAAAACGTTACAATCGATCTAACGATTGCTAAAAACATAGAAGAAGTCATCCGTCCGGAAATGCAAGCGGGGAATTATCCTGATGTATTTTTGCTTGCAACTGACAGAGATGAGGCGCTGACAGAAACGATGATCAAGGAAAACGGGCTGGAAAACATTTCTGACATTCTTGATATGGAAGTTTATGGCGAAGATGTAACGGTTGGCGAAAAAATATTGGACGGTTTTACGGATACGCTAGCAACCAATCCGTACGGCGATGGTGAGATGTATATGGCACCTATGTTCTATAGCCCGACTGGTCTGTTTTACAATGCCGGTTTGTTTGCTGAAAAAGGTTGGGACATTCCAGAAACATGGGAGGAAATGTGGGAGCTTGGTGATAAAGCAGCTGAAGAAGGGATTTCTCTATTCACATATCCGGATTCCGGGTATTTTGATACGATGATCGGTTCGATGTTGTATGCATCCGGTGGGCCTGACTTTTTCCATGCCGCTATGACGTATGAGGAAGGCATTTGGAAGTCAGAGGAAGCAACAAAAGTATTTGAGACGATCGAAAAGTTAGCCGACTACACACACCCGAATACGGTAGCGAATGCCAATCCGAACGATTTTATGAAAAATCAACAACTCGTGCTGGATAATGAAGCGTTGTTCATGCCAAACGGCACTTGGGTGATTGATGAAATGGCCGAAGCCCCTCGTGCGGATGGTTTTGAATGGGGTATGACGGCTATTCCGGCTTTCGATGACGATGACGGAGATGAGGGCGATCGGTATACTTTTACATTTTTTGAACAAATCTGGATACCAAAAGAAGCTGAAAACAAAGAAGCAGCTAAAGAATTTATCACTTATATGTATTCCGATGAAGCGGCGGAGACTTTCTTAGAAGCTGGCGCCGTCCAACCGATTGACGGTATTGTAGATAAGCTCGATGAGGAGAAACAAGTGTACTACAGCATCTATGAAGAAGATGATGTCTTGCCAGCCATGGGCTCTTTTGCTTCAACGGATCCGGTTCCTGGGGCGGATATCGGTGATGAACTATACGCCACAATCGATAGTGTGATGGAAGGCAAAGTTTCTTATGAAGAATGGCAACAGAACGTTGAGGAAGTAAGCGATAAACTACGACCAGCTATGCAGTAAGCGGATGAGCAAACAGAAGGCGGCATGTTCGCCGTCTTCTGTCATGACAAGGGGTGAACTTCGTGCATAAAAAGAAAGCGAGAAATCTATTTATCGTTGTCTGTATCTCCCCCGCTCTTCTTCTTTTTACACTATTTATGGTCTTTCCGACATTGGAAGTGTTTCGCATGTCACTTTATCGATGGGGCGGGTTATCAAACGCGAAACAGTTCGTCGGCTTCGACAATTTTAAAATCTTATGGAACGATATGGATTTCATTCAATCGTTTCAAAACTCTATTCTTTTAATCGTCCTTGTTGCCATAGTCACATTGGTCTTGGCCGTCTTTTTTGCTGCGATTTTAACAAACGAAAAGATTGTCGGGAGCAACTTTTTCCGCGTCGTTTTCTACATCCCTAATATTCTCTCCATCGTTGTAATTGCCGGAATTTTTTCGGCGGTCTATGATCCGGAAAGCGGGTTGTTAAACAATATTTTCAGTGTGCTTAAGCTAGAGTTTCTTAAACAAAAATGGTTAGGCAATCAAGAAATCGTTATTTATAGCGTCGCTGGTGCACTCGTCTGGCAAGCAATCGGCTATTATATGGTGATGTACATGTCCAGCATGGCTAGTATACCGGCGAGTTTTTATGAAGCCGCTGCTTTAGAAGGAGCCGGCAAGTTTAAGCAATTTACAAGCATCACGCTGCCATTAATTTGGAATAACATTCGCACGACATTGACGTTCTACATCATCAGTACGATCAATTTAAGCTTTCTGCTCGTCAAGGCGATGACCGGCGGTGGTCCGGATGGTTCCACCGAAGTGTTTCTATCTTATATGTATGCCCAAGCATATGGAAACTCGACGTATGGCTATGGCATGGCCATCGGTGTTGTTGTCTTTACCTTTTCATTCGCCCTTGCCGCGATCCTAAGCGGAATTACAAAACGCGATGTGTTGGAGTATTAAGGAGGCTCTAGACCATGAAAAAATCACCAGGCATTCGAACAGAAACGCTTGTTAAACTGTTTATTTATGTGGCATTAATCGCTTTAGCCATCTCCATTGTCATACCGGTCGCTTGGGTTTTTATGGCGTCTATAAAAGAAAACGAGGCGTTTTACAAAAATCCGTGGTTACTGCCGGAAGGATTTCATTGGCAAAATTTCATCGAAGCATTTCGAGATGCCAAGATGGGTGATTACTTAATAAATTCGGTCATGGTAACAACGCTGTCGCTTCTCTTTTTATTAATCGTTGCTTTGCCAGCCGCTTATGTGCTGTCGCGATTTGAGTTTTGGGGAAGTCGTTTCTTGAACTCGTTTGTGAAGGCTGGTTTGTTTATCAATGTGAGCTATATTGCTGTGCCGATTTTTTTGATGTTGCTCAGTTGGGATGCAAGTATCAAACCATTCCTAGATGATGGTTTATTTTTAAACAATCGCGTCGTTTTAGCTCTGATATATGCTTCAACTGCTCTGCCATTTACAATCTATCTTCTTTCAAGCTATTTTCAAACCCTACCATCTGATTTTGAAGAAGTGGCGGCGATCGATGGCGCCGGTTATTTTCGCACGATGTTTACCGTCATGTTACCCATGGCGATGCCGAGTATCATCATCGTCATTTTATTCAACTTTTTATTGTTCTGGAATGAGTATATTTTAGCATTGACATTAATGCCCGGGGAAAACAAAACATTGCCTGTCGGTCTCTTGAATTTATTGGCGGCAGAACGTGCGGCTGTTAACTATGGACCGATGTACGCGGGCATGGTAATCGTTATGCTGCCGACGCTTATTTTATATATCATCGTACAGAAACGATTGACACAAGGCATGACCGTTGGTGGAGTTAAAGGTTAACACAGGATAGGGGGAGATCATCAAATGTCACGTCTACTGAAGGTGCTTATTTTTTTCTTTTGCCTGTTTCTGATTATCTATGGGCAACGCACGGTCGGGAAAGTGTATTTATTGTTGCAACTCATCGGACTTGCAGGATTGCTGTTTTTGCTTTGGAATTATAACCGAAAATTTGTTTGATCAGAAGACTTCATGACGGAATAGAAAGGACGTATGCTATGAAATATGCTATCGGAATCGATATTGGCGGAACAACGATTGCCAGCGGTATCATCAATGAAAAGGGTGATTTGATTCAACAAGAAGTCGTCGATAGCGATTCAACCGATCGAGAAACGATGTTTTCCCAAGTCATCACCTGTATCAAACGCCTGATGAATCATTCCAGTATACCGCTGAAAGAAATCGACGGCATTGGGGCGGGCGTGCCGGGGAAAGTCGATCGCGACAATGGCATTGCGGTTTTTCAAAACAATTTGCCTTGGAGTAACTTTCCGTTTGTTAAGCGGATGCGGGAAGCATTTCCCATCGAGCGGGTTGTCATGGATAATGACGTTTACATGGCAGCCTTTGCCGAGTGGAAAAAAGCCGCGATGCGCGATCATGAACTATTTATTTACATGACGGTTAGTACAGGGATATCGTGCGCCATTATTCAAGGCGGAGATTTTATTCGCGGTGCTGGCTTTGCTGGAGAAATAGGTCTTGTTCCCGTATACGCACCTTACGCTGAACAATCATTGGAACGTCTTGAACAAGCCGCCGCCGGACCAGCGATCACAAAGTTAGGCATTAAACAGTTCCAAGATGATACGATGACTGCTAAAAAAGTTTTTCAAGCTTATTATAACGGCGATCGCAAGGCAAAGGAACTCATTGAGCAAATAGCTTCATCATTGGCGCAAGGGGTATACATGCTTGTCAGTTTATTTGACCCCCATCAAATCGTCTTTGGTGGTATCGTTATCACGCACAATCCCGTTTTGTTCAAACGAGTAATGGATAAATTGGACGATTTGTTAATCGTTGAACAGAAGCATATTTTACAAAATATCGCTTGCAGTGACATGGGTTATGAGCAAAGCATTATTGGTGCTGGTTTAAGAGCAATGGAATAGCGAAAATGAAAAACAGGAGGCAAAAACCATGCGTAAAGGACGTGTTACATTACCAGTTGAAGAAGGATTGGATGCAGACATCGCACGCATCGTTGAACGATGGGGGGCTGATGCTGTTCGCGATTCCGACGGGACAAAAATTCCAGAAAGCGTCATCGATATGGTCGATAAAGTTTATTCCAAATACTTCTTTACACGAGGCGATCAAGAATGGGCCAAGGCGAACCAAGACGAACTGCAACATATTTATTTATTATCTGAAAGTGTCATTGCCCGTTCCGAAGAAGTTTCCATCAATATTATGCAAGGCTATTTTGATCAACAAGTCAAACCCGATACCGACCATGACCCTAAGCAGTGGTGGGAAGTGATCGATCGAACAACAGGCGACACCATTACACCCAATGATTGGTATTACAAAGAAGAGACAGGTGAAGTCATTATCCAGAACGCCAAAAAGTGGCACCGGTATACGGTGAGTTTCCTCGCTTATCAAATTTGGGATCCGGTTCATATGTACAATCATATAACGAATAACTGGGATACCGAACATCACATGCCGTATGATCCAAGGTATCCAAAAACCCGCGCGTATATTTTAAGACGTTTACAACAATGGTTGGAAGATCATCCGGATACAGACGTTGTACGGATGACGACCTTTTTCTATAATTTTACACTTATTTTTAACGATCAGGCGAAAGAACGCTATGTCGATTGGTTTGGGTACAGTTCGACGGTCAGTCCGCTCGCTTTAAAAGAATTTGCCGAGGAAAAAGGTTACCACCTTCGTCCCGAAGATTTAGTCGATCAAGGTTATTACAATTCGCCATTTCGCATTCCGAGCCGCGCATTTTTGGACTGGATCGATTTTCAGCAACGGTTTGTCAGCGAACTAGCCAAAGAATGTGTAGACCTCATCCATAGCTATGGTAAAGAAGCGATGATGTTTCTCGGCGACCATTGGGCGGGAACAGAGCCGTATGGCAAGTATTTTAAACATATCGGTGTTGACGCGGTGGTCGGCTCGGTCGGCGATGGTACGACTTTACGCATGATTGCAGATATTCCGCATGTTAAGTATACAGAAGGCAGGTTCTTGCCATACTTTTTCCCCGATACGTTTAAAGAGGGCGGCGATCCGGTCGGGGAAGCGAATCAAAATTGGTTACAGGCAAGACGCGCTATATTACGAAGCCCGATTCAACGCATGGGCTATGGGGGATATTTAAGTTTGGCACTGGAATTTCCCGAATTTGTCGAACGGGTGGAGGCGATCACAAATGAATTTAGAGACATTCACGACCAATCGCAAGGAACTCCGTCCTATAAGATGCCCTTTAAGGTCGCAATATTAAATCATTGGGGCCATTTGCGCAAATGGATGAGCCACCATGTCCATCACGCGATATGGTACAAACAAGTGTATTCTTATTACGGGATATTAGAAAATTTAAGCGGTATGCCGTTTACCGTGGAATTCATCAGTTTTGACGATATTAAACAAAACGGGATTCCCGATGATGTCGGTGTTATTATTAATGCCGGTGCTGCGTACACATCTTGGAGCGGTGGTGAGGCTTGGCTGGATGAAAACGTCGTCACTACGATCCGTGAATGGGTTGATGCAGGCGGGGGGTTTATCGGTGTTGGTGAACCGACAGCGTACGAGCATCAAGGTCAATTTTTCCAACTCGCCGATGTCTTAGGCGTCCAAAAAGAAATCGGCTTTAGTTTAAGCCTTGATAAATATAATACGCTTTTTACAGGCGATCACTTTATTCTAGCCGATCAACAAGGCCCGATCGATTTTGGTGAAAGTCAAAAATACGTATACCAGTCGAGCCGGGATACACAAGTATTAGCGATGGAAGAAGGCGATGTAACTTTAGCAGCTCATCGTTACGGGAAAGGGCGTTCAGTTTATATCGCTGGCCTTCCGTATTGTCCGGAAAATACCCGTCTGTTGTTAAGAGCGATTCATTGGGCGGCATCAGAGGAGGAACTGATGAAAAAATGGTTTACAACTAATATACAAACCGAATGTGCGGCGTATCCGCAAGCCGGTAAATTTGTCGTCATTAATAATTCGTATGATAGACAGGAAACAACGGTTTATAAAGCAGATGGTTCCAAAGTTGATGTCACCCTGGAGCCGATGGGGTATCAGTGGTTGGATATTTAAACGATGAAAAGGCATGTGTCATGATGATTAGATCAGATTTCGGTTGTTGTTTTCATAGAAAGCATTCTTTTGAAACTATGCGCTGATGTGGTCGTGCTGCCTTATGTTTACCACATAGATGCATCGCAAGTCTTCGCCGGCAACTGTAGAGCTTTATAGAAAAGAAAAAATCGGTTAAGGTTATAGACAATAGAATAAGAACATGGGGGATGGATCATGCAACCGAAAACAGCTGTTTTAATTGGTGCCGGCGATCGCGGTGCGCGTGCTTATGCTCCGTATGCGTTGGATTATCCGCACGAGCTTCAGATGGTTGCGGTTGCCGAACCGAATGATCAGCGTAGAGAAAGATTTCAACAAACCTACAATCTAGCGGAAGAAAATTGCTTTGCCACATGGGAAGAACTGTTTGCAAAAGAAAAAATGGCCGATATCGCCGTGATTTGTACGCAGGATAGACACCATTTTCAGCCGACAATGAAAGCGTTGGAACGCGGCTACCACGTTTTATTAGAAAAGCCGATGTCGCCCGATCCACAAGAATGTATCGACATGGAACGGGCTGCTCGAATGTATGATCGACAACTAACGATATGCCACGTCCTGCGTTATACACCGTTTTGGCAAACGATTAAACAAATCATTGCCGAAGGGCGTATCGGTGATGTCGTGTCATTACAATTGAATGAGAATGTCGAGATCATGCATATGTCGCATAGTTTTGTCCGTGGGAATTGGAATAATAAAGAAAAATCAAGCCCGATGATTTTACAGAAGTCGTGTCACGATCTGGATATCATTAGCTATGTCATGGATAAAACATGCGAGCGTATCAGTTCGTATGGATCGCTCATGCATTTTCATAAGGGAAATGCACCTGAGGGCGCTCCTGAACGATGTTTAGATGGCTGTCCAGTGGAATGGGAATGCCCGTTTCATGCGGGCCGTTTTTACCTTGGATCAGGACGTAGTTGGGCGCGAAAATTTACTGAAGATGACTCGAATGAAAGCATTATAAAAGCTTTACAAGCGACCGATTACGGCAAATGTGTCTATCGTTCTGATAACAATGTCGTTGATCATCAAGTCGTCAATATAGAATTTACAGATGGGGCGACGGCTTCATTTAGCATGTGTGGATTCACCCGTGATCAAACACGCATCGTGCAAATTATGGGAACAAAAGGTGAGATTCGTGGGAATATGGAGGATAATCAAATTTCGGTTTATGATTTTCTTACGAAGCAGGAGTCTGCCATCAAATTCGACACTCCAAGCAGCGGCCATGGCGGTGGTGATGAAGGTGTTGTGCGCACCTTTTTACGTACGATTGACCAGAAGGGAAAAGGTGGGGACATTTCCTCCGCTGCCGTCTCTTTAAGAAGTCATTTAATGGCCTTTGCAGCAGAGGAATCGCGGCTTAACAAAGGGCGTTCGATTGAGTTGGACGAATATTATCAGCGGTTCGTGACATAAATACGGATAAAATGCTTGTGATAAGATATGATTCATGTATATTGGATGTACAAGCAATAAGCATTATCGGAAATGTGGTGTTCATCATCGAAGGATTCGTTATTTTACTCATCGGACTATTTTCAGGTGCATATGGAATCGTCGTCGGGGCCGGTGGTGGATTTATCCTCGTTCCCGCGCTTCTTCTCATTATGCATATGTCACCGACTGTAGCGGCCGGAACGGGACTTGTCGTTGTCATGATTAACACGATATCCGGTGTTTACGGCTTTATAAAACAAAAGCGTATTGCGTACGAATTGACACTCTACATTGTTCTAGGAGCGTTTCCAGGATCATTTATCGGTATTAAATTGGCCAACATACTTGCCCCTGAGGTTTTTTACGGGGCATTTGCCATAATGCTTATTTTATTAGGATTGTTTCTGTTTTGGAAAAATACAGGAAACAAAAGCGAAACGTCTGCGGGTGCGAAGACCCAAAAACCGCTATCCCTGCAACGTAAAGTCAGTCTGATTTTGGTAGGGATTGTGATGGGCGTAGTGTCTACGTTTTTTGGCATTGGCGGCGGCTGGCTTATGGTGCCGATTCTCATCTACCTGTACCGCGTTGCACCGCATCGGGCAACAGCGACGTCGGTGTTTGCCCTTTCGCTTTATTCGATAATCGGTGTTATGCTGCATGTATACAACGGTCATGTCGACTGGTCGGCAGCGGTATGGGGTGGTGTAGGAGCATTGTTAGGTGCGCAAATTGGCGTGTTCATTTCCAACCGCATGTCTGGAAAGCTCATTGTCCAATTGCTATCCATTCTTTTGTTTGTCATTGGTGTACGCATGTTAATCTAATTTCAAACAGGTTGGAAAGCACTTCGATTAAGGGGATGGGGTCTCACTCGTTTACGGTTTAAAATAAAGCTTGTATGATTGAGGGCTAAAGACAGCGCACATGACCTTAGACTATTTCAAAGTGATGCGCAGACGGATTGTATTCGTGTCCGATCGACGCACGGAAAAAGGTTGTAAAAGACGTTATAAGTAGCCCTACATGGCATTCAGATACGTTTAGTTTACAAATCGTTCTTTATATCCTATACTATATATAAGTGGTCATAACCAGTCATGCATAAAAATTGCATTGATATGGAATAAAATGATGTACAAAAGGCGGAACAACCATTGGACAAAAAGAACCGAATCCCATTATATTTACAATTAATGGAGGATTTAATCAAAAAAATTGAATCCGGTCAATACGAGGAGAATGACCAGCTTCCGTCCGAACGCGAGCTTTGCAATCGGTACCAAATGAGCCGGATCACTGTAAGGCAGGCTCTACAGGAATTGGAGCGCGAAGGCTATATTTACAAAGCGCACGGTAAAGGGACGTTTGTTGCCCCGAAAACATACAGCCAAAATCTCATTAAGCTGTACAGTTTTACCGAAGAAATGAAAAAATTAGGTAAAACGCCACGTACAGAAGTCCTTTCGTTCCGAACGATGGCTGCTAGCAGTCGTTTAGCTGACAAAATGGAGCTCGAACATTTAGCCGATGTTTTTCAAGTAGTGCGCTTGCGACTGGCAGATGATGAACCGCTCATGTATGAAACGTCTTATTTACCGCAAAAAGTTTTCCCTCAGCTTACCGCAAATGATTTAAAGAAAAAGCCGATGTACGACATTTTCCAAGAAGACTACCATATCGTTGTCACACGAGCGCTAGAAAGGTTCTCTGCCACAACGGTCGACGAAACCGAAGCTCGCTTTTTACAGATGGAAGTGAATGAGCCAGCGATGCTTATCAAACGTTCATCGTATTATCACGATACATTGATCGAGTATACGGTCAGTGTCGCAAGAGGTGATAAGTTCGATTACACGGTTGAATTGACGTAAAATTGACGGTGTTTTCATAGAATGGCACCGTCTTATCATTTACTGGTTATGACAACATAACAACTAAAGGAGTGGATGGTATTGATATTTAACATGACGACTGATGTATTAAAAGAAAAAAATGCTATCCATACGGCTGGAGAAATTTATCAGCAACCGGATGTATGGCAAGAAACGATGGATATGATTGGGCCAAATTACGAGTCCTTTCGCACGTTTGTACAAGATATTTTTACAAAACACGAACAAGTTCAAGTGATGTTAACCGGTGCAGGGACATCAGCTTTTGCTGGCGATACGCTCGCACCGGAATTAAATAAACAAACTCCCGGCCATGTTCATTTTGTAGCTGTTCCGACGACTGATATTGTTTCCAATCCAAAGGAATATTTGTTTCCAGATGTCCCGACGATCATGGTGTCCTTTGCCCGTTCGGGAAACAGTCCAGAGAGCTTAGCGACAGTATCTCTAGCGGAAGAGATCATCAATGATTTTTATCAAGTCGTCATCACGTGTAATAAAGACGGACAACTGGCGAAAAACATTCAGGAAGATGCCAATAGCATTACGTTACTCATGCCGGAGAAATCAAATGACCAAAGCCTTGCCATGACAAGCAGTTTTACATGTATGGTGCTAGCGGCGTACGCGCTGTTTTCAAAGAAACCTTTGGCTAATAAGACATTGCAGCAATTGACGCAAAACGCGCGGCGCTTACTTGATTCAGTGACAGAAACGATCGATGATATACTCGCGTTCCCATTTGAGCGTGTCGTTTATTTAGGATCAGGCATATTGAGTGAATTAGCCCATGAAGCGTCGCTGAAAATGCTGGAGCTTACAGGCGGAAAAGTTGTCGCAATGCATGAGTCATCGCTCGGATTCCGCCACGGTCCTAAATCGGTGATCAATGAACAATCGATAATCGTTGTGTTTGTGTCACAAGATTCGTACACACGCAAATATGATATAGATATATTGCGTGAAGTGGCGGCAGATGATTCCGGCATGAAAGTGATTGCGCTTACCGAGACGTACGATGAAGAAGTGGCTGCGCTTGCCGATTGGCTGATCCCGGTCAGATCAACAAACGAAGCGCTTAAGAGCGATTTGTACTTGGCTTTGTTGGATATCATCTTTGCCCAGACGTTCGCTATGAAAAAATCGCTCGACCTTGGTCTCACTCCTGATAATCCAAGTCCGGACGGTGTTATCAACCGCGTTGTCAAAGGGGTAACCATTCATCCGTTTAACGCGTAACAAAAGATGATGGAGACAGCCTATTTTATGCGACTGTCTCCTCATAACTTACTGATGGAGGGAACAGACATGATTTTAACGATCACATTAAACCCATCTGTCGATATGAATTATCCATTGGAAACATTTACCCTTGACCGTGTTAACCGAGTTATGGACGTGTCCAAAACAGCTGGGGGAAAAGGATTGAATGTTGCGCGCGTGTTGCGACAGCTCGGCGAAGATGTGGCAGCGAGTGGATTTTTAGGCGGCAGTCTCGGTGAGTTTATAAAACAAGACATAACTAGAAACGGGATACACGATTACTTTGTTCGGATTGATGGTGAGACGCGCAATTGCATCGCTATTTTACACGAAGGGAAACAGACGGAAATTCTTGAAGCTGGTCCGACGATTAACGAAGCGGAGATACATGATTTTTTTGCGCAATTTTCTGAATATGTTCAAAAAGCTCGCCTCATCACTATGTCCGGGAGCTTGCCTCAAGGGCTGCCCGATGATTTTTATACGCAATTAATCAAGATCGCCAATCGTCATGACACGCCTGTTCTACTCGATACAAAGGGCGAGCTGTTGAAAAAGACGCTGCAAGCGAAACATAAGCCATTTCTCATCAAGCCGAACGAGGATGAGTTGAAAGATGTATCCGGTGTCGCGACGATCGACGAACAAACGGTGATTGATACATTAAACGCGCCCGTTTTTACCGGTGTGCCTTGGGTTGTTGTCACTCGCGGGGCAAAAGGGGCGCTCATTAAAACCGACGATGTCCTTTACAAAGTAACGATCCCTAAAGTCGATGCGAAAAATCCAGTTGGCTCTGGCGATGCGGTGATCGCAGGGTTCGCTGCAGGACTATCTCGCGGAATGACCGGTGAAGCATTAATTCGCTTCGGCTTGTCCATGGGAGTATTGAATGCTATGGAAGAAAAAACAGGCCAGATCAATCCCGATCATTTAGCATGGTGTCAAGACGAAATCCGCGTAGAAAAACGCTAGGTCAACAAATGCGGTTATAGCATCGAAGTAGCTACAGGTTTTAAAGCAGTTCAAAAGCTAGCTAACTCAAAAATCTATCGGCGCGGATGGATGGTGAATATGAAGGCGATCGAGCGTAGACACCGAAGGATAACGAGCGTGCGTTCATCAACAAGGAATAAAAGGAGGACAAATTGTATGCAATGGACACCAGGAAAAAAACGGGGCCTTGATTTGATATCCGATGACCAACGTATTATTTTAGCTACTGCGATGGACCAGCGCGGATCGCTCGGCAAAATGATTCATTCATTTAATGCCGATCTGTCTTACGAAGAAGGGTTAAGCGCATTTAAGGAGGGCGTCGCGTCTGTTTTAGGCAATCGTTCAGCTTCCCTTTTGCTTGATCCGGAGTATGGCTGGAATGCCGCCGAAAAACTCAACGATGATGTCGGTTTAATCATGGCTTATGAAAAAACGGGCTATGATACGACGCAAAAGGGACGCTTGCCTCGTCTTGTCGATCAATACGCTGTCCAAGATTTCGTGAAAAAGGGAGTGAGCGCCCTTAAACTGCTCATTTACTACGATACAGAAGAAGAAGCCGTCTACAATAAAACAAAGCAAGCTTTCATTAAACGTGTTGGCGATGAATGCAAACAAAACGATTTGCTCTTTATTCTTGAGCCTGTATCCTATAGTGCGCAAGGATTACCAACAAAGGAAGCGGCATTTACCCGCAGAAAACCAGCCATCGTGGAGCATTTCATGGAGGAATTTTCCAAGCCAAAATACGGCGTTGATTTATTGAAAGTCGAAGTTCCTGTTGCGATATACCATATCGAAGGCTACGATAAATATGACAATTACGAGCCGCTTTTTAGCGCGGAAGAGGCAGCTGATTACTACCGGATATGTTCAGAAAAAAGTCGGATACCGTTTATTTACTTAAGCGGTGGGGTGACGAATGAGCAATTTGTAGACACGATGTATTTTGCTAAACGGGCGGGATCACGTTTCAACGGTGTTCTCTGCGGCCGAGCCATCTGGAAAGACGGCGTTGAACGTTTTGCCACCGAGGGAAAAGATGCGTTTTACAACTGGCTGGAGACGACAGGTACGCGTCATTTGGAAGAAGTAAAGGCTGCCGTTAAAGAAACAGCAACACCATGGGATAAATGGATCGAGTAATCCCGGATCTCGAGCGGCTCTATACCTGCCTCCTTTTTTGTACGATCCACCGATTTAACGACAGTGGAGAAAACGCTCCAGTTTTGCTATCGCTTTCGTACTGGTATAATAGCATGCGAAAACGATTAAACATCGCAGCAAGGGATACAATGAGGAGGCATTCTATAATGATTGATCAGTACTTAAATGAAATCAGTCATTTAATCGCTCACATAACCAAAAAAGAAAAGGATTCCATGGCTAAAGCAGCCAGTAAATTGGCCGACGCTATACAACACGACGGGGTCATTCATTTATTCGGAAGTGGCCATTCGCATATGTTAGCAGAAGAGCTTTACTATCGGGCAGGGGGACTCGTTCCTATAAATCCAATTTTACACGAGCCGCTCATGTTGCACGAAGATGCAGTTCATTCATCGGCACTGGAGCGTCGGGCACATTATGCAGAAAGTTTTATGCAAACGCAGGATATTCGTGATAGCGATGTGCTGTTTGTTATTTCTACATCCGGTCGCAATACTGTTCCGATCGATGTTGCTTTATTAGGCCAAGCGAAAGGGGCATATGTGATTGGTGTAACATCTATTGCTTATGCCAACAGTCAACATTCAAGACATGCAAGCGGGAAAAAGTTATATCATGTCGTTGATTTAGTCATCGACACGCACGTTCCAAAAGGCGATGCATTGCTTGCGCATGACAAAGTTCCGATGCGTTTCTCACCGGCTTCCACCGTTATTGGAGCGGCTATTTTAAATGCGGTTGTCGCACAGGCGATTGCTGAGATGGCTGAGCAAGGGTTCGAGCCGCCGATTTTTCAAAGCGGTAACCTCGAAGGGGCTGATGCACATAACGAGCGTCTCATAGAAAAATACGGAAGCCGTGTCCCGTTATAAAGATCGCCCCAATGCCGTGGCCAGACAGGGTGTGATAATCACGAGGCTTTTTGTTTTGTAAACATATTAGCATGAAACAATAAAACGTTTTGATGTATTCGTGCTTAATCTGCATGCATCTGTTACAATGGATGTATGCAATAGATCGACCTCAAGGGAGGGATGGCCTATCCCCTGAAAAGAGAGGGGGTGAGGCCATGTCCACTTTTCAAGTGCTATCGCTTTTGATAGCGTTTGGAATGCTGGTCGCGTTCATGATGGCAAACAAAGACAAATGACCTCCCTTGAGCTTTAGCCGGCTGTGGGAGGTCATTAACTGACCATGGCCGTCCCCCTTTTTTGGGGAACGATTCTATTGCTGACCGTCGATATGTATCGGCGGTCTTTGTTATCGTATGTTGCTTCTACTATCAGTATACCATATATTTAAATTCAGTACATCATTTGCTCATTTTCTTCATGCCAAAACAGCAAGGAGATATCTTCTAGTGTCAAGTTTTAATGAACAGTTCGTTTATGCCATATTGATCATTGCTATAGGATACGTCTTAAAACGACTTCGCTTGATTCAAGAGTCCGATGGGGAAGGGCTGGCACGGATCATTTTCAATTTAACTTTGCCGGCACTCATCATTGTGTCATTTAGCGATATCGAACTGGAGATGTCATTATTTTTACTTGCCGTGTTGGCCTTTTTCTACGGTGTTGTCATGGCCATTTTAGGGCTATTCATATTTAGGAAGAAAGATAGACAGACAAAAGGCATGCTCACGATGCTTATTCCCGGTTTTAACATCGGATTGTTCGCCTATCCGCTCGTCGAGGGCATTTGGGGAAAGGAAGGCATAAAATATTTCGGCATGTTCGATGTCGGCAATGCCATTGTTGTATTCGGCGTTATGTTTTTATTCGGCAGTTTGTATGCCTCTGACGATGCGAACCTGAAATGGGGGACAATCGCTAAAAAACTATTCGGCTCACTCCCTTTGCTTACATATATCATTGTTTGTAGTTTGGTGTTTATGGATATATCTATACCACCGTTTATAGTCGATGTGGCGCAGGTCATTTCGCCAGCCAACATGCCGCTATCTTTTTTATTGTTGGGGATTTATTTGCATGTTTCCTTTGCGGAAGGATCGTATAAACGAATCGTGCAAGTATTGGCGTTAAGGTATGGGATCGGATTAGCAGCCGGGGCGCTTTTGTTTATTGTTTTGCCGTTTACAGACATGTTCAAATACACTGTTTTGCTCGGTTTGATTTTGCCTGTATCTATGACCGCCCTGCCGTATTCGGTGGAATTTGGCTATGACAGTAAATTCATCGGTACAGTATCCAACATAACGATACTGATGAGTTTTATTTTGCTGTGGCTGATAACCAATATTGTGCTTTGATGTAGCGTTACGTACGTTTTTTCGTCTTAAACATAACTTTATTTTAGTTAGCGCATCTTAGACGAAACACCGCATGTAGAGTTGAACAATTCCCGCGTTTGGATATGCGTCGATTCCAGCTTGAAGGAACGGCGATGTTAATCACACACAGTAGTGATTCAATAATTTTTTAAAGGGTGTTTCTATGTCGCTTCTTGCGCTTATACTTATTATCATCTCGGCTTTTATGCATGCTACTTGGAATTACCTCGCCAAACGATCCCAAGGCGGTTTAGCTTTCGTTTGGCTTTACATGGCTGTCAGCACGGTGATATACGCTCCGTTTGTGATCGGTATGTTCATATGGCAGCCGTTTCATATCGGTTGGGTGGGATGGGCTTTTATTATAGGCAGTGCGGTGATTCATTTAGTTTATGCACTCACCTTGCAAAAAGGCTACAAAATTGGTGATTTGTCCCTCGTCTATCCGGTGGCACGAGGGACCGGTCCTCTCATTGTCGCAGTTGCTGCTGTTTTTATATATGCCGAGACATTGACCCCACTCAGCGTGATCGGCATTATACTCATTACGATTAGCATCTTCATCATTACTGGCGGCGTTCAGGCGCTCAAACAAAAAAGCGCGTTTGTTCCGCTTTTATACGGTTTGCTCATCGGTATTTTGATTGCTTCTTATACACTTGTAGATAAAGGGGCTGTCAGCATCGCCCACATCCCTCCGCTACTATTAACTTACGGCGGCATGATCGGTCAATTGCTATTTCTGACGCCGTTTGCCGTCCGCCGATGGAACGATGTCCGATACGACTGGCAATATCACCGCAAGGAAGCAATTGGTGTTGGTATCCTTATGCAGCTTGCTTATATTTTAGTGCTCACGGCGATGACGTTCACACAAGTCAGCCATGTGGCTCCCGTGCGGGAGATGAGTATTTTAATCGGTACCGTTATGGGTACGCGTTTGCTTGCTGAAGGGTTCGGACGGCGCCGAATCATCTCTGCTATCATTATGGTCCTCGGCGTGATTGCGGTCGCACTGGCCGATGGTTAAAATGCCATTTCTGCCAATTGGCAGATTTTTTTTGGCCGAAAAAGTCCAAACGCGAATTTTATCTTTTAAAATGCATGTCTAATTTTGTCTAAGAAAAAGTTAGCTGGAAATTTTGTGTTTTCAATTCGACATAAATGTTCATTTTGATCAACAATTTATAGAGAGCATACGTCTATTTTACAAAAATTTGTGTCGAACAAATGACAAAATTTTAAATTCATCTATTAGTCATTTTGACCTATCCATGTTATAAATAAAGACACAGCGACGTAATAAAGGAGGGAAGTCGATGGCGAAAGAACACATTAGCCACCCAAATGCCTCTAACCCCAAACCCCGGACGCTCCTCGAATTAGAGAACAAATTATATCAACACGAAGCAATCATCGTTCAACTCGTCGAAATCATCGGTGCGACCAACCGCCAACTATCCGAATTCATTGACAGGCATCACAAAGCCTCCTCTTATTCCCGTATCCGTGGTACGCTCCAATAAGCTCGCTCTATGTGATCTGTATGATTACATCGAGGATGATAGCTGCTACGGCACGTTTTTTCTGTTTTACATGGTGTTTTTTTCCATATTTAATGTTCTTTCATCATAATGTTCGTCCTCGCATTAAGCAGCCTCTTATTTCCCTCAAAAAGCACCCTCTCATATTTTCCTTCCACTGAAAGAGTAGTTTTCCCCCAAAACTACTCTTTTCTATTTAAATAAGCTTATGCATGAAGGCAGTCGTAAAGTGAGCCACTGACAAGGGTATCAAGAGTGAAAAATTAGCGGCACATCTTTTCCTGGAAGAACACATCCTTCATAACAGGCTGACTATCTTGAGGAGACTGTCAAACAAGTTAATGAAACGAGTTCCAGCCTACCGTCTTGCATCTCGGTCGAGTGGGCGTGTTTTAGTTATAATCGAATCGCATCGCTATCAGGGGGCAATATCCGCATAATAAATCATTTTTTTATTTATACCCCCTTTTCCAATCATCGAACGATTGTATTGGTGAAAGGAGGTGAGGCATATGGCCGTTGCAGATAAGAAAAGTTCGAGCCTGCGCCTCGTACTGTATGACGGAGATGACATTGAAACAGGTAAGCCGATTTACAAAACAAAGAGCTTCAGCAATGTCAAAACCGCTGCTACAGCGGATCAACTCTATGCGATCGCTCAAGCTGTAGCCGAGCTGCAAGAACGATCGCTTTATAATGTTGAACGTCGCGACACGGCCGACATCCGAGAAGAGTAAAGCAATAGCGCTCACATAAAGCTAGGGCGGTGGCTGTTGAAGTTATTGTGAACCGCCCTCGTAAACACCTAGAGATACACGCTTGTCGGAGTCTTCCACGCCATTTTCAAGATTAAATAGGAAAACAGTACAAATGAAAAGGAGGGATGATGGTGAAGAAATTGGAACTGCAATTTTTCAACGAAGACGGCAAAACAGTGACATACACATTGGAAAAACCGATCGAGCCGGTTGATCCAGAAGATGTGAACAGTGCAATGGACGAAATCATCGAACAAAACGCATTCACTTCATCCGGCGGCGATATCGTGGAAAAGAAAGGTGCACGACTCGTCGAACACATTGTCGAAGAAATCGAAGTAAACTAATGCGTGCTGACAGGCGAAAAAAGACCGTCCACGCCGGCTACGTGGGCGGTCTTCTATATAAAACTAAGGCATTGGAAACAGTTGTCGTGTAAAACTAAGGAGGGAAATGCTTTGGAAAACTGGATTTCATTCGTGACAGAGGTGGGGTTTCCGATCGCGGTGACGTTTTATTTATTGCACCGGATTGAGACAAAACTCAACTTACTGATCGAATCGATTCACGCTCTTCCAGAAAAAATGAAGTAACAAAACGGCTACACGAAAATCCTGCTTGTAAAGACAGCGGGATTTTTTCTTTATGTTCCATTTAACGACTTCGCGACCCCCTTTTTCCATATACGGCTGAAGCCATTAAACGTAGCAAATTTATCAATCTTGCTGACGTAAACTAATCAATTTTCAACGTTTTCATTTACGTACACTAGTAAAACCGTTTAAATCCGTCATAATGTTTTTGCCAATAGCCGTTGTTTAAATTAGAAATCTCCACACCGTCTGAGCCTGCATGAATGAATTGATTGTCGCCGAGATAGATCCCCATATGCGAAATGCCTGGTTTGTATGTCCCTTCGAAGAATACGAGATCGCCTACTTGAGGATGATTGACATAATGCGAACGGTTGTAATACCCTTCGGTCGATAGACGGCTGATACTCATCCCTGCTTGATTGTACGTATAATAGATAAATCCGCTACAATCAAACCCGCTCGGCGAAGAACCTCCCCATACATAATTGACGCCTTGCATGCTTTTGGCCGTACGGATCAGCTTGTCAACATTATAACTGACATCTGCTGTTGGTTTTTCATTTGAACTGTTATCCGCACCTGAATTCGACGCAGCTTTCTGACCAATATGGAGCTTTTGACCGATTGAGATCCGATCGGACGTTAAGTTATTCCATTTTTTCAAATTGTTTACAGATACATTATGGCGTGATGCAATCGTCCATAGCGAGTCACCGGATTTTACGGTATATACTTTTTCTGCAGAAGCCGATCCGGATGAGGCATGGCCGCTCGATTTTGAACGTGGTTTTTCTACATATAATTCATTTCCCGGGAAAATGAGCGTCGTGTCCAAATCATTCCATTTCATTAAATCCGATATCGAAATATTATGTTCGTAGGCGATTTCGCTTAACGTGTCACCGCGTTTTACTGTATATGTATTAGCTTTGTTTGTTGCGTCGGTTGTTTTCGCTGTGGTGTCCGTTGATGACTTCTTTTTAGTTTTGATGATTTGATTCGGATAAATGATATCCTCTGATAAACCGTTAGCCGATTTTAGTTGGGCGACTGTTGTATTATATTTCTGCGCGATCGACCATAGCGTATCCCCGCGTTCCACCTTGTGCGATGCAGCCTCAACTTCTTGTGCCGCAAAAATAGCTGATGCAATCGCTGCTGTTGCCGAGACGGACATTACGATTTTTTTACTAGGCACTAATGCATACACCCTTTCTACTATTAAGACTTTAGTATTATGAATCTATTATAGCGCGCAAAGGGAAAATTTGATAGACATTTACATAATTGTAATGTATTTGTAATACTTTAGTCATTTAAGCTCATTAAAAGGGTGTATGCAGTCAGATAGTATATCGTATCAATTATTAAATTGTAATTTTATAATTAGTTAATAAATTGTATACGGCAATAAGAACTATTGACATTCATTACTTTTATCACGTATGTTTATCATTTTAAGCATAAAAAGAACTATAATATTTTCAATATGAGAGTCACCTTCGACCCACAGCAAATCGTCATGTTTAGAAAGTTAAGCGAAACACATCATTTTCATCTATATTTCGTTCGGCTATATGATTAGCAAGACTTAACTAAGGACTAAGAATTTCCAGTTTAGCTATTTTTCATTTGCCCTTTACGATGTTATAGAAGTGGATGATCGTGATACCGAATTTTTTACCCTATTAGCTTGTCTGTAATCTCATAGTCTTCTATGACTATCTCAATTAAAATTAATGTACTTTTCTTTATTTAAATATGATATAATTCCGGATAAATCGTATAAAAATCGAGTTTTTAGTCTACAGAAGTAAAATAAACGGAGGTTCTACTATGGAAGAGACGATCTCGCTCCAAGAGATTTTGGTAGTGATTAGAAAGCGACTGCTACTTATCGTCGGTTTGATTATCGGCGCTGCACTCATCGCTGCTATCGTCAGTTTTTTTCTAATCACGGACAAATACGAATCGACGGCACAATTTATCGTCAATCAGAAACTGTCAGACCAAGAAGAGGATTTTAACGTTAACGATATTCGGACGAATGTGGAATTGATCAATACATACAATGTCATTATCAAAAGTCCGGCGATTCTCGATAATGTCATCGATGAGTTGAATTTACCTTATAAAACGGACAAACTGAGTGAAAAAATTGACGTCACAAGCGAAGAGGAATCCCAAGTCGTCACCGTCACCGCAACGGATCCTTCACCGGAGATGGCAACAAAGCTTGCAAACACGACCGTCGAAATGTTTCAAGCGGAAGTACCCGAAATCATGAACGGTGTCGATAACGTCAATATCTTGTCCAAGGCAAAAACTGAAGACGACCCGAAGCCAGTCTCACCTAAGCCGCTTCTAAACATTGCTATCGCGATCGTCTTAGGCGGGATGATCGGTGTTGGACTCGCTTTTCTGCTCGAGTATTTAGACAATACGATACACACCGAGAACGATCTTGAACAAAAGGTCGGCCTGCCGGTTCTCGGTACGATATCGCATATCGAAGATTCTGATGTTCGCAGCGATCCATTGACATTCCAGCAAAACCAAGCTAAACGAGGTGACTATAATGGTGCACAGAAGGATACGATCTAAAAGCAAAATGCGCTATTTAATTACGAAGCTTAATCCGCGCTCGCCCGTATCTGAGCAGTACCGAACAGTTCGTACAAATTTGCAGTTCAGTTCCGCCGACAGTGCCATTAAATCGATGATCATCACCTCATCCGGTCCTGGTGAAGGGAAATCGATGACAACGGCTAACCTAGCTGTCGTCTATGCCCAGCAAGGAAAGCGTGTGTTACTTATCGATGGTGACATGCGCAAACCGACTGTTCATTACACATTCCGGCTCGATAACTTACAAGGATTAAGCAACATTTTAATCGGCGAGAGCCCCCTTGAGGATGCCATTACACCGAGCAGTGTCGATCATCTCGATTTAATCCCGTGCGGCCCGATTCCGCCTAACCCGGCTGAACTGCTTGGCTCGAAGAAAATGGAATCACTGATCCAACAAGCTAGCCAGTGGTATGACATGACTATAATTGATACGCCGCCTGTTCTTGCGGTTGCCGATGCACAAATCTTAGCTAATATAGTCGATGGTTCACTCATCGTTGTCCGCAGCGGTCAAACCGAGTACGAAGCGGTGATCGAAGCGAAAGAAGCCCTTGAGCCAGCTAACGCAAAACTGCTCGGCGCCGTGCTCAACGACCGTGATAAGAAACGATCGAACTATTATTATTATTACGGGACAAGTTAAGCTAAGAAGCCCTTAAGTACAAGGGCTTATTTTTTTGCAAAAATGAGCAAGATGTGCACAACGTAACAATAGACTGATTACAAGAATGGATCGTACGCGTGCGCACTTTACAAATAAATATAATCCGGCGTGCGGTTCGTACTGTATCTAGAAAAATCATTACGGAAAAGCAAACAGTAATTCTCCGAAGCATTTCAATATTTTTATAAATGTGTTATACTGCCCATTATGATAATCGGCCTAAGATCGATACAAACATCAAGCGGCGTTTGATTCTAAATGAGACAAGAAAGGAGCCATTTGTAAAAAATTACCGATTACTGCTATAATTTCTATTGATTCGCTATTCCTAGTTACATATACTCGAAAAGATGCTGCATTTTAAATTTCATAAGGAAAGTGATGTTTATGATCGATATTCACAGTCATATATTGCCCGGTGTTGACGATGGGGCGCAAACGGAACGCGATAGCATCGCCATGGCTAACGAAGCGGTTAAACAAGGTATTCATACAATCATTGCCACACCTCATCATAAAAACGGTTCATTTGACAATATTCGTGATATAATTATCACACAAGTTAACGTTTTAAACGATCTCTTCAAACAAGAAGACATCCCTCTTACCGTCTTGGCCGGTCAGGAAACACGTATCAACGGGAATATGGTGGAGGACTTAAACCAGAATGAATTGTTGCCGTTGAATGATACAAAATACTTATTTGTTGAATTTCCGCATAGCTCCGTTCCTAGATATGCTAAGCAAATGCTCTTTGACATTCAAGTGGCCGGCTGTATCCCGATTATTGTACACCCTGAGCGAAATCAAGAACTGATGGATCGCCCGATGAAACTATATGAATTCGTGCAAAACGGCGCCCTTACCCAAGTGACCGCCGCAAGTGTCACCGGTCGGTTTGGGAAAACGATTCAAAAATTTACACACCAAATCATTGCCGCTAACTTGACGCATTTTATTGCTAGCGATGCTCATAACACGACTTCGCGCGGATTTCATATGGCAGAAGCGTATAAAGTTATTCGAGAGATGCATGGAGCTGAGGCAGAATACCTATTTTTAGAGAACAGCCAACTCCTTGTCGACAATATGAACGTCAATCGGGTGGAACCATCCATGATTAAGAAACGACGAAAATTTTTAGGAATTTTTTAGCATGTACACGGGACGAAATTTTTGCATCCACTCCTGTATCTCCGGGTATTCATAGTTTTGTATGCCCTATGCGTTATAATCGATGTAACGGAGTTGGAACAAAGGAGTGGTTGAGCATGATTCGCGTTTTACTCGTAGAAGATCAACAACTCGTAATCGACGGTGTTAAAGCGCTCCTCACTCGAGAAGATGATGTCGACGTCGTCGGACTGGCGTGTAACGGTGAAGATGCGATTCGACAACTCGATGCCAAAAGGCCGGATATCGTATTGATGGATATTCATATGCCGCAAGTCGACGGCATTAACGCAACGGCCTATATTAAAAACCGTTACGCAAATATCAAAGTGATTTTGCTGACTGCGTGTCTTGAAGAAGAACGAGTTATATCTGGTTTAAATGCCGGAGCAGACGGCTTTTTATTAAAAAATCTCGACGCCAAACGGTTGATACGTTCTATACGCGATGCCTACAGCGGACAAGTCGTCTTATCGGGCGAGGTGGCGAAAATGTTAGCCCGAATCATGCGCAATATTAAATACGATAAGAAGGACATCCTCGCTCAAAAGTTGACCGGACGTAATATTCATCTATCGAAACGCGAACTCGACATCGCCTATCTCTTGATGAAGGAAGTGTCAAATAAACATATGGCTGACCAACTTTTTTTAAGCGAAGGAACGATTAAAAATTACGTCAGTACGATTTACGGCAAGTTAGGCCTGGATACGCGTAAGGAAGCGGTAGTGTTTTTGCAAAGTTTGCTCGAAGAAGAAGTGTTTAACGGATAGACCATGGCTATGTAGCGATGTATAAATTATGACTTTTACGGCCAAAAGTCACTTAAAAAATGATTAAATCTTTAGTAGGATGAAAATGTAGCTTGTAAATGCTATGATACGCTTTTCGACTGAGACCTTCGTAGGGAGGAGCAGGCAGTTGACATATCGAAAACGTTTATTTTTACTTATGTTACTCGATTCATTAATCGTAAGTACTGCGCTTTTTGCCGCGGCTTGGATAGTGTATCCCGCGTATACAGCAGTCAATATGCCAGCACTCGCTATTAGTGCGATCGCTCTATTAATCTTTCATCATTTGTATGCCATTATTTATAAGTTATATAAAAAAGTATGGGCGTATGCGAGTGTAGGAGAGCTGCTCGCGATTGTCAAGGCGGTCACTTTATCGGTTGTATCGACGGGTATCGTGCAATTTTTAGTCAATGATTTTAGCATTTATCGCCGGGCGCTCGTTGTAACGTGGCTTATACATATCATTTTAATCGGCGGATCGCGTTTTGTTTGGCGTGTGTTCCGCGATCATTACATTGCAAGCGACAAAGGAAAAACCCGAACATTGATCGTCGGAGCCGGCTCAGCTGGGACGATGATCGCCCGCCAGCTGCAAAACAATAACCACGGCGATGATGAACTCCTGCCAGTTGCTTTTGTCGATGACGATGTTGCGAAATTGCAAATGGAAATATACGGGGTGCCTGTTCTCGGCCAAATTAAAGACATACCGACGCTTGTCGAAAATCACCATATTGAACGTGTCGTCATCGCTATCCCATCGCTTCGTAACGGTCAATTAAACAACATCGTCTCCAAGTGCAACGAAACAAAGGCGAAAGTGCAAATGATCCCAAAAATCGAGGATTTGATGACTGGAAAAGTATCGGTCAAACATTTAAAAAATGTGGAAGTTGAAGATTTGCTTGGTCGTGAGCCGGTTAAACTTGATATCGACGGGATTTCTGAATACATCACAGGTCAAACCATACTCGTCACCGGTGCAGGTGGATCGATCGGTTCAGAACTGTGCCGGCAGTTAATGAACTTTAAGCCTAGTCGAATCGTCCTTTTCGGTCACGGGGAATACAGCATTTATACGATTGATATGGAACTAAGGGAAACATACGGCCAATCGGATGTGGAGATTATCCCCGTGATCGGCGATGTCCAAGACCGAAAGCAGATGTTTGCGATTGTTGAAACATACCGACCGAAAATCATTTACCACGCAGCTGCGCATAAACATGTGCCGCTTATGGAAACCAATCCGCATGAGGCGGTGAAAAATAACGTCATCGGCACGAAAAACGTTGCCGAAGCAGCGGAGGCTCACAACGTACATACCTTTGTTCTCGTCTCAACGGACAAAGCGGTGAACCCGACGAACGTTATGGGCGCAACGAAGCGGCTTGCCGAAATGGTGATTCAAGATTTAAATACCAAAAGCAAGACGACATTCACCGCTGTACGGTTCGGTAATGTGCTAGGCAGTCGCGGCAGCGTCATCCCGCTTTTCAAAAAACAAATTGAACGCGGCGGCCCTGTTACAGTGACTCATCCGGACATGACTCGTTATTTTATGACGATTCCCGAAGCGACGCGACTTGTCATTCAAGCCGGAACGCTTGCTAAGGGTGGAGAAATCTTTGTTTTAGATATGGGTGAGCCGGTGAAAATTGTTGATTTAGCGAAAAACCTAATCAAACTATCGGGCTACTCTGAGGATGAGATTCCGATTGAATTTACCGGCATACGCCCTGGAGAGAAGATGTATGAGGAACTTCTCAGCGATGGTGAAGTATTCCCTGATGAAGTGTATGAGAAAATTTACGTCGGCCGGACGGTCAAAGCGGATACGACGGCACTGTTAAGATTGCTTAAAACATTTGAGACGTATTCAAGAACGGAACTGAAAGATGAATTAATGAAAATCATTCATACCGAACGTTCCATGGCGATGGTCTAAGGATCATAATGATATACAAATATATTGACTTGGAGGGAATTCAATTGAAAACGATCAAAAAGGCGATCATCCCAGCTGCTGGATTGGGTACGCGATTTTTACCGGCGACCAAAGCGATGCCCAAAGAAATGCTACCGATTGTTGATAAACCGACTATTCAGTACATTGTCGAGGAAGCGATTGATTCCGGCATCGAAGACATTATCATTGTAACCGGAAAGCATAAGCGTGCCATTGAGGACCATTTTGATAATAATTTTGAGCTAGAAGAGAACTTGGCGAAAAAGGAAAAGTATAATCTTCTGGAGAAAGTCAAACAAACGTCTGATGTGGATATTCACTATATTAGGCAGAAAGAGCCAAAAGGCCTCGGTCATGCCGTTTGGTGTGCACGAAAGTTTATCGGCGATGAGCCGTTTGCGGTGCTGTTAGGAGACGACATTGTTGTCGCCGAAACACCAGGGTTGAAACAGCTTATTCAACAATATGAAGAAACAAGGCGCTCGGTTGTCGGTGTGCAACAAGTCCCACACGAAGAAACCGATCGCTATGGCATTGTCGATCCTAGCACGATTGAAGGACGTCGCTATAAGGTTCATCACTTTGTCGAAAAGCCAGAAAAAGGAACGGCCCCCTCGAATTTAGCCATTATGGGTCGATATGTGTTAACACCGGAAATCTTTAAACATTTGGATAAACATGAAATCGGCGCGGGCGGAGAAATCCAGCTGACCGATGCGATTCAAATGTTGAACGAAGAACAAGACGTTTACGCATACGACTTTGAAGGCAAACGTTATGACGTCGGTGAGAAATTAGGATTTATCCAAACGACACTCGAATTTGCATTAAGGGATCCAGATATTGG
>DATGUP010000010.1:0-87468 GCA_035301265.1 Bacillota bacterium | reverse complement strand
AGCGCAAAATGGCAATGATGCGAATTTACAAGGCGCTGTTTATCAGTTAAAAAAATATTTAGAGGGAAAGTGTGTTTACTGAGCGTTCATAAATAACGAGGCTGGGACAAAACCAGGCATAACCGTTTCTTATTTCGTAACAAATAGTATTTTTATCCTTTTTATTGTTAATGGCGGTGTACTTTCTTAAGTTTACCGCCATTAATGCAAAACTGATTTCATTTTCCACTTTTGATTTTCCTCTAACGGAAAATACAGATTGGCTATAACACATAAACTTATTTTAACATCATACGTGGATGATACGACGGTCTGTTTTTCGAAGAAAATTATGAAAAGCTTCATTCGGTATACTTGCTATTAAATCATTAATCACAAAAGCAATATCATTTGCTTGAAGTTTTATTTCTAAATCGATAGGCAAAACTAACTGATTCACGTTATAATCTTTATACACAAGAGCATCTCCGTAAATTATTGTATGGTTACTTTAATTTTACCAGAAGGTGCTCTTTTTGTTGATTAAAATTATACATGTTGACCGAAACGGAAAACATTTGACTCCTGCGGGAACAGGACACGTCCGAAGATCACTGTATCGACTCTGAAAGAGTCGATACAGAAGCTGAGGCCGTTCCCGCGGAAGGCAAGTGTCTGAAGTGAAGGTCAATAAGAAACGGTGTCCAGTTTTCTTCAGCTGAACACCGTTATTATTTTGCTGAGTTTTGACCCAGCCTCTGATTTTCATATATGTTTTTAAAAGAAGATAAACGTCTTAATTTTTTGCAGATTGCCTTAGACTTCTTCTAAGTATTCTTCCAGCGTGAGTCCTTTTTTCACCATTTCCTCGGCAGCTTTTTTACCAACGTACCGCAAATGCCACGGTTCGTATTGATATTCCGTAATGTCTTCTTTATCTTCAGGGTAGCGGATGATAAAACCGAATTCGGCAGCATTTTCTTTAAGCCATTTTCCTTCTTCGGTTTCTGCGAATTCAACGGTCAATTGGAAGTCGACATCCTCGCTTGTTACATCCATTGTTAGCCCGGATTGATGTTCACTTTCCCCAGGACGAGCGCTGAAATTATTGGCTTCGTCTTCGCCATGTTCATCTACGTATGAGGCAAAAATGGCTTCCTGCGTATCATACGCTCTGTACCCTGATTGAGCGTATAATGTCACACCCGCCTCATCGCCTGCTGCAAACAAGTCTTCCAAAGCGTCTGCTGCGACTTGGCGCATCTGCTTTTTCGGAACGTCTTCATCAAAAGGAAAACGTACATCAGGTACAACTAAGTCTTCTGGTTCAAAATCGTCTGGTAAGGCGGAGTGTTTGTTAACGAGAACGAGTTGATCATAAGGATTGGCGACGACTTCTGTACCTGCATCAGTTGTGACAGGTTCTGCTTCCTGTGGCAGTCCGTCACCTGGATTGAGCGCACTTGCATCATCTAGCCATTTTTCTATAACGGCTTTTGTTTCTTCGTTGTAAATCCCTGTAGCAAGCAAATCCTCCGCTTGTAGTTGCAGGTCTGTGATCGCCCATGTTGTCTCCTCGTCGTACACCCCTTTAGTCGTGATGTCATAGCCTAATTCATTCAGTGTTTTCTGTAACATCTTGACGGATTTACCTTCGTCCAATTTTTGCAGTGGTGCATCAGGCAGAGCTATCTCATTTTCCGCAGGTTCGTTTTCGGATGAGGTGTGATTATTGTCGTCAAGCCCATCTGATTGACATGCTGCAGCAATCAATAGAATCCCTATCGTGATGCATGTAACTGTTAAATATTTCTTCAACATGATGTTCTCTCCCTATGTAATTGTTCTCTGTTAATCGCATCATCCGCTCCCATTTTCTCATTAAAAAAAGCACGGGGCAATAGGTTTAAAGGTGTAGGTAACAAGTGTTGTGTTTTAAAGTCGATGCTGCTGCACGAGAAAATTTCTGTCAAAAAGAGTCAAGCACCTCGGCCACATGTTCCGGGACTTTAAATTCCATTGTCCACCCCTTTACTTGCATCTCAATATAGGGACTATCCTTATAGGCAATAATTTGAGCCATTTCCTTCAGTTCGGCTTGTTTGCTGTATGGTTCACCGAAGTGTCGTGTGCCTTCCTGGTACAACGTATACGCTGTCTTTTTTCAGCATTTGAAGGGATTTTGTTCGGTTTCCATGTTTGGATATCTAGATGGTCTATAAACCTTTGAATCTCTTGATGATTTGTCATGGTACTCGGCGTTTCCGAATCATCTAATTTGTTGATTTCAATTTTTTGGCTTTTGTCCAAACTCGCACCTGTTTAAACGCTGCATCAAACAATAATGGTTCTGTCTTAAGTTGAGAGCATGGGTTTCCAGCCAGGAGAATAGAAACCAAAAGGGCAATCGAAATAATCATCACGATTAAATATAGAAGGATGCCAGTGTCACTGAATAGAAATATAAAAGCACATCTTGCCAGTAGCAATGAAATTGCCTAGGCCATCTTTCGATATTTCAATGTTTCATGCAACGGATACCCATTTGCCATTTCCTGATTGACATAAAAGCTTTCTTCTGCGGTCGTGCCACTGGAAATGTCCGACTCATTTAACAGATAATCTAGTGTGATATGAAATATGTTACTCATTTTGATGATTTTTTCGGTTTCAGGATAGCCTTTATCATTCTCCCATTTACTGATAGTCTGTCTGGATACTTGAAGTTGAAAAGCCATCTCTTCTTGGGAAATGCCCGCTTCTTTTCTCAGTTTTTGAATTTTTTCACCAAACGTCACCGCTCGGCCTCCTTTCAATATCTAGATGATAAGAAAGCAGCTGATTTCACCACCAACATACAGTTGCTTTTCGCAACGTCACGTTGCAACCAGTGGCTTCCCGGAGTGAAACGTGGTCAATCCCCCGCCGCTTGAGCACTTTAGCATAGCGGAGGACTGATTCCCATTGTTATTTTTCGGCAAACAACTTGCATATTTCGACAATCACGTTTGTCGCTTTTTCCATGTTGTCCACGGAAATGTATTCATATTTGCCGTGGAAATTTTCCCCGCCGGTAAACAGGTTTGGCGTTGGTAAGCCCATATAGGATAATTGTGAGCCATCTGTGCCGCCGCGGACAGGTCGGACAATGGGCTCGATGTTAAGGTTTTGCATCGCTTGGGATGCCGTATCTACAATTTCTTTTACGGGCTCGATTTTGTCACGCATGTTGTAGTACTGATCCTCCATGTCCAGCTCGATTGCATCATCCCCGTATTTCGCTTTGATTTCCTCGGCAAATGTTTGGACAGCTTGTTTTCGTGCGGCGAAGTTTTCTTTATCAAAGTCGCGGATAATATAGTGGACGTGTGCTTTTTCAACATCACCATTCACGGCAATTAAATGGTAAAATCCGTCATATCCTTCCGTATGTTCGGGGGATTCTGTTTCCGGGAATTTTCCGATAAACTCTGCAGCCATTTTCCCTGCATTTACCATTTTATTCTTGGCCGTACCGGGGTGGACGTTATTCCCGTGAAACGTTATTTTCGCTGCAGCAGCATTGAAGCTCTCATATTGCAGTTCCCCGAGCGGGCCGCCATCTATCGTATAGGCAAAATCCGCACCGAAGCGCTCGACGTCAAAATGGTGCGGTCCGCGGCCGATTTCTTCATCCGGTGTAAATGCAATGCGAATTTTACCGTGTTTGATTTCCGGGTGCTGAATCATGTACTCCATCGCCGTCATGATTTCCGCAATCCCCGCCTTATTGTCAGCACCGAGCAAGGTAGTTCCGTCCGTTGTGATTAAGGTATGCCCTTTGTAGCCGGCGAGCTCTGGGAACTCTTTTGTTGATAAAACTACATTTAGCTTCTCATTTAGAATGATGTCGTTTCCATCGAAATCCTCCACAATTTGAGGGTTGACATTTTTTCCGGTGAAATCTGTTGCCGTATCAACATGGGCAAGAAAACCGATGGTCGGCACGTCTCGATCTGTATTAGCTGGAAGCGTCGCCATGACATAGCCATTGTCATCGACCGTGACATCTTCCATTCCAATCGTCTTCAACTCGTCCACAAGCAAATGGATTAAATCCCACTGCCCTGGGGTGGATGGCGTTGTGTCACTTTCCTCATTCGATTGGGTATCGATTTTAGCGTATGTCGTCAAACGTTTGATCAATTTTTGTTTCAATCGGCTCATCTCCTCTTATTATTCTTTTTGTCTATTTTAGCACAAATCAATGCGTCCATTTGAACGTGTGTTAAAATAATACATCGGGATACGGAATTTAAAATATTGAACGTTTGACTGTTCAAGCGTATTGTCATCGTTTAGAATGGGCAGTAGTAAGAAAATAAAGCCGCAATCGCTTGTGTAAAAAGTCAGCCTTTTCCATTGAGCTTCCTTACTTGTTAAAGACATGTTTTAGGATGAATATGTTACGGTATTAAGGAGGATGATGATGTCTTATATTGTATCGCCGGATTGGCTAAAAGAAAGAATGGAAAAAAATCCTGAAGAAACCGTTATTGTTGATACACGTTTTCAGTTAAACGATCCAGATGCAGGAAGAAGAGCGTACTTAGAAAGCCATATCCCAGGTGCGGTTTATCTTGATTTAAAAAAAGATTTGTCAAGTAAACCGGAAAAACACGGTGGAAGCCATCCGCTACCGGATATGGATATGTTTGCGGCTAAACTCGGAAAAATCGGTATCGACAACGATACTACGGTTGTCTCGTACGGTAAGACGAATGATATCTTTCCGGCGCGCCTATGGTGGTTGCTCCATTATATGGGACACGATAAGGTGTACGTCTTGGACGGAGGCTATGATAGGTGGGTTGCTGAAGGCCATAGTGTCACAGATGAGATACCGATCTCTAAGAAAAAAGAATTCAAACCGCAATACCGCCACGAAGAGGTCGTCGATATGAAGCAAGTCAAAGAAAAGCTAGCGGATGATACGGCGATCTTGATCGATTCACGCTCACGCGATCGTTATCTTGGTAAAACAGAACCGATGCACCCGAAGGCAGGTCATATCCCCGGGGCTAAAAACATGTTCTGGAAGGGTGTTTTGGATGCAGACGGCCATTGGAAAAATGTCGATGAACTGAAAGAACATTTTGCTGATTTGCCCAAAGATGAGGAAATCATTGTCTCATGCGGCTCTGGTGTATCTGCCACACCGAACATCATGGGTTTAAAAATGGCGGGTTTCAAAAATATCAAGCTGTATCCGGGCAGCTACAGTGACTGGATTTCTTACGATGAAAATGAAGTTGAGACAAAGGAAGAATAAACTGTGACTAAAAAGCGGTGCGATTGGGTGACGATTGATCCGATCTATATTGACTATCATGATCATGAATGGGGACGGCCGACTTATGATGACCAAAAATTATTTGAAATGTTAAGTCTTGAAGGTGCCCAAGCAGGCTTGAGCTGGATAACGATATTAAAACGCCGGGAGAACTACCGCGATGCGTTTGATCAGTTTGACCCGGGGAAAGTTAGCCAATATGATGATCGGAAAATCGCTGCATTGCTGCAAAATAAGGGGATTATCCGGAATAAGCGAAAAATTAAATCCGTTGTGACAAATGCTCGTGCTTTTTTGCGGGTGCAGGAGGAATTCGGCAGTTTTGCTGCCTATATTTGGCGTTTTGTTGGCGGTCGCCCTATGTTAAATGATTGGGCGACACACGCCGATGTGCCGGCATCAACGGCAGAGTCAACCGCCATGAGCAAGGATTTGAAAAAACGCGGGTTTTCCTTTGTCGGTCCGACTATCTGCTATGCATTTATGCAGGCGACTGGCATGGTGAACGACCATACAAAGGACTGTTTTTTATACCATGGGAACAGGTGAGACCTCGGTATGAACTAGTAAAGAGCAAGCCGTTTTTGGGCTCGCTCTTCAATGGGCTACTTTTGATTTCAATGGAGCAACGTCTATTGTACAAGACATCCATCCATTTTTGGCGCTATTCCACAACAACTGCCGTCCCGTAGGCAATGACCTCTGAAGCACTATTCATGACCTGGGATGTTTGGTAGCGCATGCCGATGACGGCGTTCGCGCCAAGTTTTTGGGCTTCTTCTTCCATACGCTGTCGTGCCGTATCCCGTGCTTCCGTCATCAGATCGGAATATCCGGCAATTTCGCCGCCGACTAGTGTTTTGAGACCTGCCCCGATATCCCGGCCGACATGTTTAGTCTTGACTATGCTCCCTTGAACAAGACCTTTTACTTCTTGAATCGCTTTACCCGGTATGTTATTCGTCGTAACAGTAATCATCTCAACACCATCCTTGTTAAAAGTTTTACAATGTCTATTGTACATTATTATAGAATGCGTTTATACCGTGGAATGGTTTCGTTTATAAGATTATAACTGAAATACTTTGATTTCTTCATTCATCTGTTCAGCAAGTTTAGCCAGTTCATTCGCATTGTGGGATATTTCCTCCATCGAACTCGATGATTGTTGTGCAGAAGCTGCGGCTTGTTCAACGCCAGATGCTGATTCTTCGGACACTGAAGCGATTTCCTCAATCAAATTGTTCATCTTACTCGAGTTGTCGGCAATTTCTTTTAAGTTGTTCGAGATGGTTAAAATATTGGCAGCCATGTTGGAGACGGATTCATTGATCGTTTCAAAGTTTTGTCCGGTTTTTTCAATTTGCTCTGTCCCTTCCTTGACCTCTTCATAACCTGAATGCAATGTTGCCACAACTTCGTCGGTTTCGGACTGAATTTTAGTGACGATCTCAGTTATTTCGGTGACGGATGTTGCGACCTGTTCAGCAAGCTGTCGAACCTCATCGGCCACCACAGCAAACCCTTTTCCTTGTTCACCAGCGCGCGCAGCTTCGATCGCTGCGTTCAATGATAAGAGGTTCGTCTGGTCGGCTATATCTTTGATGACGAGCACTAGTTTGGAAATCTCATCCGATCGATCATCCAAACCTTTTACCTTATTGACGGATTTTGTGACGAGGGTATCAATGCGATTCATTTGTTCTACGGATTTTTTCATTAATGTTGTTCCATCGGTCGTTAATTGACTTACTTTTTTAGACGTCTCGGCAACAGCTTGTCCATCTTTTTCCGAAGCGAGTACTTTTTTAACAAAATCATTCATATTTTCAGATAGAGACGTAGCTGAGTGCGCTTGAGTTTCAGCCCCTGATGACAATTCCTCCATAGTTGTTGCGATTTGTTGACTGCCTTCTTTGACTTCTGTAGACGATTGTGTCAACTCCTCACTATTTGCTGATACTGATTCGGATGCGTTAGCGACTTTTTGAACGATAGAGCGTAAGTTGTGTTTCATCTGATTGACAGCTGAAGCTAATTGCCCGATTTCATCTTTTCCGTTATAGTCCATGTCTGCAGCTGTTAAATTGCCTTTTGCAATTTCTGAAGTAATGCCGACCACTTTTTTGAGATTTCTAGAAATGGAACGGCTGACGACAACAAGAAATAGAATACCTAGAAAAACTGCGATGAGATTGGCAACGGCTAGCACAACTATACTCGCTGACATGTTTTGTTTTGTCCTGTCAATGGCATCCATTTGTTGTTCGTTGACCATTTCCATTAAATTGTTGAGTAATTCAACATTGAGCACTCTTAGTTCGTATGTATCTTTCTGCAAGTTACGAGCGACGTTACTGTAATTTTTGGCAACGGCTTCTTCAATATCTTTTAAAAATAATTTATCGACAGCTTCATTGTTTTCCTGGATTTCGCTGAAAAGGGACTTTGCCTTTTCGTTATGAAGGGTTGAGGCAAAATCGTCGGCTAATTCTTCTAATTGACTTTGATATGTTTGGTAATTCTCCTTGAATTCGTTATCACCGGATGCAACATATTCTGCTATTTGCGTATCTTTCATTTGAATCAAGGAAGCCATTTGCGACATATGGTTGAGACTCTCGCTTTGTTTTTCGATCATTCCAACGTCTGCTTGTCCTTTTTGCATTTGCATATAAACGATGATTCCAGCAAGTAAAAATAGAATTCCGGTAAGCAAATAAACCGTTACATACTTTTGACCGATTCGCACATTCTTCCAATTAAAGCGCTTTATTTGTTCGTTACGCTGAGTTGTTTTCTTGCTCATACCCATCCCCCAGTACTTTTGTACTACTTCTTTTTACTTATATCGTCATAAATATTGCAATTATGAAGGGGATTGATCCATTTTCATAAGAATGCTTAATGGCGCTTTTTAAATTTTTGCGTTTGTGGGTTGCGCATAATCGAGTTTTCTAATAAACTGACAAACTGTGTTTTTTAAATTTAAAGTAGGGAGTATGTTTTATGCGCTTGACCGCTTTTTTAGAAAAAGATAAAGATAAGGATAAGCATACGCTCGAGCAAGAGTTGGACGCACTGGAACTACAGCTCTTTCGGATGCAGGTGAGTATCAAAGAAATCGCTAAACGATCTGAAATCGTCAGCATTGACCGTACAAAATTTGCTCATTGGGTAGTTATTTTTGTTCACCGTAACGATTCATTATGCCGGATTATGCTGCACGACTGTACCAAGCCGTGGCGCGGAAGTTGGAATGCGGCGATTGAAATGGAATATCGCGGTGAACATACGATTCATATTGCCGATATTAAAGGAGAAGAAAACAAAGGGTACGGATCGGTTTTAATGAATTATTTGCAAGAGATGGCGCGCCGAGACAATATCCAATATATAACAGGTGACATTGTCAAACGCGATTTTGATCATCTCGAGCGTTTGCAACATTTTTACTCTAAACACAATTTTAATGTTGATGTTGATTATGCGAATGAATGCGGGCGGATTGTCTGGAATGATCGCTAGTGAATTCATCTGTCCCTTTTCTACGGCTAGAATCGATATATTATGTAGGAAAGGGGTACAGATTTGAGGATAATGAAGCGAGTGAACATGCATAAAGGTGTTTATCGTTACAACTGTGCACTCAATAGCCGTTCAGAGCATAATTTTCCGTATTTTCACTGAAAACGGTGTCAAAATGATCGCTGCCAGAACGTTTTCTCTGTTCTATTTAAATAAAATCATGTATACTTAAAATAGCGTGGAAAATAAAATATGGTTTGGGACAAGGTGTCTTATGTACAAGACTTAATAGGGAAGATTGGTGAAAATCCAACGCGGTCCCGCCACTGTGAATGGCAAATTGCTACAAAGGCCACTGTGCAACGTAAAAGCATGGGAAGGCGTAGCAGCAAATTTAGCCATGAGCCAGGAGACCTGCCTTGTCCTCATGCGCCGAAACCTACGCGGATAGGGAGGTGTATAAGGATAAAGCAGAAATTGCCTATGGGTTATTGGTAATTTCTGTATTAACCGTTTACACATCTCTATCAAAAGAGATGTTTTTTTAATGTAAAAGAAAAGGAGGATTTGAAATGAGGAAATTACGGTTATTTTTAGTCGCAATCATGCTGTTTCTTGGAATCCTTGCCGGTTGTAGTGGGGAAGAGGGCGCTAATGATGCATCTGGTACTGATCAGAACGATGCAACAACAGAACAAACCGAACAGGATGTAGAGGCGGAGGCATTTCCTGTTACGCTTGAAGATGGAACTGGAGAAGAGATAACGATTGAAGAAGAACCCGAGCGAATTGTTTCACTTATGCCGAGTAACACGGAAATCGCATTTGCTCTTGGCCTTGAAGAAAAAATAGTCGGTGTATCAGATCATGATAACTATCCAGAAGAAGCGCTTGATAAGGAAAAAATTGGTGGCATGGAATTGAACATTGAAAAGATTATTTCGCTCGAGCCGGATCTTGTTCTAGCTCATCCGACAAACGACCCTGACGGTATCGAGCAGCTGGAAGATGCTGACATCCCTGTCTTTAATATCAACGATGCTACAAACTTCGATGAAGTTTATGAATCGATTGACATGTTGGGTGAGGTGACGGGAACGATAGAACAGAGCGAAGAAATTGTCGCCGAAATGAAAGAAGATTTAGCAGACCTTGAAAAAAAAGCTGACGACATTCCCGAAGACGATGTAAAAACAGTCTATGTGGAAATATCACCAGAGCCGGAAATCTTTACTCCAGGAAAAAATACATTTGAGGATGAGATTTTATCCATTATTAATGCAGAAAACGCAGCAGGCGATGAAGACGGTTGGGTCGAACTGAGCGAAGAGGCTGTTGTGGAAATGAATCCGGATGTGATTGTTTTAACGTATGATGATGTGGATGATCCGGTTGAGGCAGTCTTAGAGCGCGATGCATGGCAAGATATAGACGCGATCAAAAATGAACAAGTTGTTCAGGTGGATACTGATCTTGTCAGCCGACCAGGCCCGCGCTTAGTGGAAGGAGCAGAGGCTCTTGCCGAGGTCATTTACCCGGAAGTTTTCGGTGAATCATAAGTCCATTGCTTATATGCTTCTCGGTGTTCTAGTATTGTTTGCGTTTCTTTTGGGCACATCCATTGGAACGGTTTCGGTTCCACCTTTGGATGTCGCCCGGATTATTTTGGGTAAAATCGTGCCCGGCATTCGAGTGGAACAAGTAGATACGATGTATATGAACATTGTTTGGGATATTCGTTTGCCCCGGGTGGTGTTGTCGGGACTTGTCGGGGCGTCGCTTGCTATTGCAGGTGCTGCATTTCAAGGCTTATTGCGCAACCCGTTGGCGGATCCGTATACGCTGGGGGTTTCTTCCGGCGCTTCTGTCGGGGCTGTTGTCACGATCTTTTTTGGTCTATCGCTTCCGTTTTTAGGTTCGTTTACTTTACCCTTACTAAGCATTGCGGCATCGTTTGCTACTATTTTTATCGTTCTCATCTTTGCCCAACGCATTGATCGGGCGATGCGTGTGGAAACGATCATTTTGACCGGTGTTATTTTCAGTGCGTTTTTAGGTGCGCTCATTTCACTCATGATCGCATTAACCGGTGATGAACTACGGCAGATTATCGGTTGGCTTCTAGGTAGCGTGTCGATGCGACGCTGGGAGCATGTGCAGATTATTCTGCCGTTTTTTGCAATCGGTTCGATTTTATTGCTATTGCACGTGAAGGAATTAAATGCCATGTCATTTGGCGAAGAACAAGCTCAGCATTTAGGGGTAAATGTGCAGCGAAAGAAAATGGGTGTTTTAATTGCTGGATCAATTTTGACAGGCGCGGCAGTAGCCGTCTCGGGCACAATCGGTTTTGTCGGGCTTGTCATCCCGCATTTTGTCCGTTTGCTATGGGGCCCGGATCATACACATTTATTGCCGTTGTCAGTTCTAGCTGGAGGAAGTTTTCTTATTTTTGCTGACTTAATCGCCCGGACGATTATTGCACCATCTGAGCTGCCGATTGGCGTCATGACCGCTTTAATCGGCGCACCTGTTTTTGCGCTGATTTTAATGAAAAACCGTTTGGAAAGAAGAGGATAGCATGATTAAGGTTCGGCATGTGTCGGGTGGCTATACGAATGAATTAATTCTTAAAGACGTTTCGTTTGATGTTAAAAAAGGCGAGCTCTTCGGGATTATCGGCCCCAATGGAAGTGGCAAGACAACACTTTTAAAAATGATAAGTCATATTCTCCCCGCTCGTTCAGGGGAAATTGCGATAAAAGGAAAACCACTTTCAACCTACTCTGCAAAAGAGTTAGCCCGATGTGTGGCTGTGCTACCGCAAAACATCGTCCAGACGTTTAGTTATTCTGCTAAAGAAACGGTCTCTTTAGGCCGTTATGCACATCAAAGCGGCCTGTGGCAAACGTTTAGTGACGAAGATGAGCGCGTGGTACAGGCTGTTATGGAACAAACAGGTATTAAACAATATGAAAACGAACCGATCGACAAACTCTCAGGTGGTGAGCGCCAGCGTGTATTTCTCGCTCAAGCTTTGGCCCAAAATCCAGAAATTCTTCTCTTAGATGAGCCGACGAACCATCTTGATTTAGCTTATCAAAAAGAATTGCTCGATGTACTAAAGACATGGACGCGGAAAAATCATTTGACAGTTGTGTCTATTTTTCATGATCTCAACTTAGCCGGGCTTTACTGTGACCGGCTTCTTCTTTTAAATGATGGTAAATTGACCGTATGCGGCACTCCGGATGACGTGCTGAAAAAAAGCCGCATTGAAGAGGTATATCATGCAACGATTGAAAAACATCCACATCCGGAAGTGCCGAAACCACAAATGATGATAGTTCCGCATGAGGAAACAGATGACCGCGAAGTCGTCGTCAGGGAAAACTTACTTGATGTCACAACGGAAAGAATCGTCCTTGAATCTCCCCAACCGCTCCGCACAATGTCATCCGGTGTCACCGGATCCGGCGTCGGCTGGCATCGGGTATTTGTAAACCGGCATGTCAGTGAGGATTATGATTGTATCGACCATCATCAAGAAATGGTGGATTACTTGAAGAGAAATGGGTTTTATCCCAATCATACGGTCGCTATGATGACCGCGGTAGAGTTGACGAATGTATCCTATCGTTATTATGAGGGGGACGGTTTTTCAGTCTTGATTGTTGTAACAGCGAGTATAGGTAATGCTACAGATGCATCCGTTGGAAAGACAGACCGATCCGGTTTTCAACCGGGTACGATTAATCTGTGGGTGTTTATTAATGGTAAGCTTCAAGATGAGGCGTTTATCCAGTGTATCATGACGACAACAGAAGCCAAGGCTAAGGCGTTGCAAGCGATGGAGATTAAAGACCAAGAAACAAACACACAAGCGACAGGAACACCGACCGACAGTATACTGATTGCCGCAACCCAAAGAGGTCAAATACTTCCGCATGCAGGTACGGCAACCCCATTAGGGCGCTTAGTTGGAAAAGGCGTATTTCAATGTACCAAACAGGCGATCAAAAACAATTTCAACCGAAGAGATGCTCAAAAATGACCTGCCATTTTAAGAATGATCATCAGCTAGTTATTTTCTATATCGTCAAAGATTAATCTTAACGTGTTATGCTAGTAGTAGACGAATGTTGAGATGGAGCGAGCTTTGGTTCATTTCTTACGAATTTTAACATGGATTAAATTTTGGAGGGATCGGAATGAAAATTTATACACGAACGGGTGACAAAGGGCAAACCGCATTGATTGGTGGTCGCGTCGACAAAGATGATGTTCGTGTGGAAGCGTACGGGACAGTGGATGAGCTGAATGGGTTTGTCGGCCTTGCTCTAACGGAACTTGACGACAAAGCACTATTTGCCGATGTACGAAAAGATTTGGAAAAAATTCAGCACGAGTTGTTTGACTGTGGGGGTGATCTCGCCAGTGTATCTAAACGAAGAAAGTTGAAGCTCAATAAGGAAAGTGTCGATTATTTAGAAGAGCGTATCGATGTTCTCGTTGACGAAGCTCCAAACGTTGAACGGTTCATTTTGCCAGGAGGAACAAAGCCGGCGGCAATGATTCACATTGCTCGTACAATCACGAGGCGGGCCGAGCGCCTTGTTGTGTCACTTATGAAACAGGACGATTCTGTTCCGCCTGTGACGTTACAATATTTAAATAGGTTGTCTGATTACTTTTTCGCACTCGCCCGTGTGATCAATTTTCGCTTGAATGTACCAGATGTAGAATATGAACGGAGTGCTAAAGTGTTTCACACCGGTAAACGAAAAGAAAAAGAATAAACAGAGATGTTGTCATTAATGGATCGGCGGATTGTAGAGAAGGGTGTGTCGATGTTATGTTATTTATAGCGAGTATAACATTTCTCGACTGCTATACTGGGGATAAGAGAGCGTGCTTTGGTGCATCGTAAATGTGTTTCGGGGTGTAAGATGGCGAATGTCAGCTGAATCAAAGACCCGAAAAACATAGCTTTTAAGCAGAGGCTTGTTTTTCGGGTTTTATCTTTTCGAAAGGAGATTAACATGGATATATTAAAACAAAAAATTTTAACGGAAGGAAAAGTACTGTCCAATACGGTTATTAAAGTAGATTCTTTTTTAAACCATCAAATCGATCCGGTGTTTATGCAGAAGATCGGCCGAGAATTTGCTTCCCGCTTCACAAATTCTCATATTACAAAAATCTTGACATTGGAATCATCGGGAATTGCGCCGGCAGTTATGACAGGTCTTGAATTAGGTGTTCCAGTGATTTTTTCTCGAAAGCGCAAATCACTCACGCTCAATGAAGGACTCTACTCAGTTAACGTTTATTCGTATACAAAACAAGAAACCAATGAAATATCGCTTGCCAAAGACTATATAGCACATGACGATAGTGTTCTAATCATCGATGATATTCTAGCAAACGGTCAGGCAGCGCTAGGTATGGTTGAACTCGTTCAGCAGGCAGGTGCTCAACTTGAAGGGGTCGGGATTGTGATTGAAAAAGGATTCCAAAAAGGCGGTGATTTATTACGTAAGCGCGGTATTCGTGTAGAATCGCTAGCTATTATATCGTCGCTTGACGATCACCAGGTAACCTTTCAATTATGATGAACAACATGAAGTGTTCCGCTATCATTCATTTGCTGTTCAGCCATAGACATGGGTGTTAGGACGGCAATCAATTGTATCGGTAGCGGTGAATCGTTTTCCTATTTGTTCAGGACGATTTCCCGGGAAATATCGACAATAACTATTTATTTTTTCATTTTTCCATCCAACCACACAATAAAATTTAAACGATAAACAGTATTGACAAATGTCTTAAAATTAAATATTATAAGACCATGTAACTGAAGGAGAAAATGTAACCGTATACAACATGAGTTGTTTCTAATAGGGATAAAGAAGGGAGTCGTTGTGTGGTGGCAACGGAGCGCAGCTTTTTTGAAGGTGCTTTCGGAAGATTGGTCCTGCCAGGTATCGTCATCCAATCGACATTGATCGGCGGCGGATACGCAACGGGGCGGGAAGTGGTCGAATATGGTGCCAAATTTGGAGCGATTGGTTGGGTTACAGGATTAACGATTCTTGTCGGTTTTGCTGTTATGGCGTTTCTCATGTTTGAAATCGCTCGTCTCTTTCGGGCTTATGACTACAGGCGTTTAGTGAAACAAATATTAGGGCCGTTCTGGTTTTTATACGATATTATTTACTTTTTGTTAGCCATTTTAATGATTTCGATTGTTGTCGCCGCGACGGGATCGATTTTGGAAAGCACGCTCGGATTCAATTTCTGGATCGGCGTTGTTGCTATAACACTTGTTGCTGGTCTTTTGAATTTCTATGGGCGCCATTTAATTGAACGTTTTAAAACGGTTGGTACAACAGCGCTCTTCTTAGGATATCTTGTTTTTGCTACAATGGTTATTTCGAATACTTGGGGGAATGCAAAAGAAATATTTGCTTCAGGTGATACGAGCTTCGCCGGTGATTTTCCATGGTGGAGTCTGATTTGGACCGGCTTAATCTATGTGGGGTATAACTTGGCTGTGTATCCAGCTGCTTTATTTACGGTGAAGCGCCAGAAATCGCTAAAAGACACGGTTTTTGGAGGCTTGATTGCTGGTGTGCTCATGACGGTTCCATGGTTTTTAACTTATTTTGCCATGATGGGCTTTTATCCAAATGAAGATGTTCTTGGTGCTGAAGTTCCGTGGCTGGAAATGATGAGTACGTTTGGCGTATGGGTTACGATCGTATTTGGCATTGTTGTCGGTTGGACATTGATTGAGACGGCTACTGGGCTGATCCATGCGTTTCTTGAGCGGGTGAATTATAATTTGGAAGAGATAGGAAAGAAACCGTTGTCCAAAGAAATGAATGGTCTCATTGCTATCATCGCCCTTATTCTTTCTGCCATTTTGTCTAGCGTCGGTATAAGCGGTCTTGTTTCTACAGGATATACGATCCTTGGCTATGCCATGTTGATTGTATATGGAATCCCGATGCTTCTTGTCGGCTCTTATAAAGTGTATCGGGCGATCCTATGCCGAATGAACGGAGGCGATGCGAAGGATAGCGCTTGATTTTATAGCGCCGTGGTCCAGCTTAGATACCCTTCTGACTTAAGATATGGTTGATCATCGCTTACAAAGATTGCAAAAGGATGATAGTTATGCCAAATGGTTCAATGGCAGCCAGTCGTTCATGGCGTCTGGCTTTATAATCGTTTGTGAATTCATGTTCGATGCTTTCAGAAAAGATTGCTGCCGGTCGTTCCGAGCTGGTGGAATGGTCACAGAAAACGGCTACTATGCATGTCAAATTTTATCGATTTAATAACGATACTTTAACGTGGTTTAAACGAGAAGAAGCATTTTTTCAAATGAAACCGTTCATCTTTTCCACATTTGTTGCACGCATGCTCATTCTTTTCCTAAAACATGCCTTATGCTAGACTAAAATCAAACGATAAAGGAAGGGATGATCCTATGGAATACATCACACTGAATAATGGACTCAAAATGCCGCAGCTCGGGTTTGGTCTCTGGCAAGTGCCGGATGAAGAAGCTGAACCGGCGGTTGCCAAAGCGCTTGAAGTCGGGTATCGTTCGATCGATACAGCGATGTATTATAAAAATGAGCACGGTGTGGGCAGAGCTTTGAAAGAGAGCGGTGTTCCTAGAGAAGATGTATTTATTACAACAAAAGTGTGGAATAGTGATCACGGCTATGACAATACGTTAAAAGCATTTTCCGCCAGTCTAAAACGTTTAGGTCTTGATTATGTCGATATGTATTTAATCCACTGGCCAACTCCGAAGTATGATATGTATGTTGAAACATATAAAGCTTTAGAAAAAATATATCGTGATGGGCATGCTAAAGCGATCGGTGTATGCAATTTCAACATCGAACATCTCGAGCGTCTCTTGGATGAGTGTGATGTCGTGCCAGCTGTGAATCAAGTGGAATGCCATCCATATTTACAGCAAAACGAGTTGAAAGAATTTTGTGCAAAACATAATATTTATCTGGAGGCATACAGCCCATTGATGACCGGCGGTGAGGTGTTGTCGGATGATGTGGTAAACGAGCTGGCTGAAAAGTACGGTAAGACACCTGCACAAGTGATCCTCCGCTGGCATTTGCAATATGGCAATATCGTCATTCCCAAATCGGTCACCCCATCACGGATTGAAGAAAACTTTAACGTGTTTGATTTTGAACTGAGCGCCAGCGATATGGAGAAAATGGCTAAGATTAACCGCAATCAGCGGAAAGGTCATGAGCCGAATGAGATGAATCGACGTTAAAGACAAAAACCAGATCTCTCTTAAAGCAAAGGGATCTGGTTTTTTTCTGTCCGGCATGTTTTAATATAAGCATCGATGGGAAAAACGATCTGTTTAGTTTGTCGTATTTTGTTTTATGAATGCTCTTCCAATTGTTCTCTTAAAGCTCGTTTTAAAAAATTTGCCGACCGATGTTTTCGGGATGTGATCCATAAAAACGATATCGTCGGGTAGCCGCCATTTGGCAAACCGATCTTTAAGAAAATGAAGCAGATCGCCTTTCGTCACAGCTTCCTATTGATCATCATGTAATACAACATATGCGAGGGGGCGCTCTTGCCACTTTGGACGATCGAGCGCTGTCGTTACAGACGCATTGACACAAATATTTGGCACGTTTATGGTTGTAGCAGGCGTTTATTTTTTCAATAACTATACTTGGAAACACTGCCGGGTATATTGGAGAGTTGGGAGTAAATAATTAAAAAGGATGGAAAATGATGCCAGAAAAGATTAATAGAAGAAAAACGGAACATATTCGTCTTTGTTTAAACGAAAATGTGGAGGGCGTTAACAAGACAACGGGATTAGAAGGGATTTCCTTTATCCATAATGCGCTACCGGAAATCGATTTTAATGATATTCAGCTGGAGACTGAATTTCTCGGGAAACAAATCAGCGCGCCGTTTCTTGTCAGCTCGATGACAGGTGGGTCAGATCTGGCGGTGAAAATTAACCAAAACTTAGCCACAGCGGCCGAGGAAAAAGGCTGGGTGATGGCGTTGGGCTCGACGCGTGCACTTCTGGAAAGCGATGCTTATAAAGAATCGTTCGTACTGCGCGATTATGCGCCATCGGTTCCATTGATCGCCAATCTCGGTGCTGTTCAGCTCAATTACGGCTACGGGGCGGAAGAATGCCAGCGTATTATTGAAATGACCGGCGCGGATTCCATTGTTTTGCATTTTAACAGTTTGCAGGAAGCGGTGCAGGATGAGGGTGATTTGAATTTTACCGATCTTTTACCGAAGATCGAACGGCTTTGCACGAAGCTTGATGTGCCAGTCGGAGCAAAGGAAGTCGGTTTTGGAATTGATGGAACTGTCGCGCAAAAATTATATAATGCAGGTATCTCCTATATCGATGTTGCTGGTGCCGGGGGAACGTCGTGGAGTCAAGTGGAAAAACTCCGCTCTCAAGATCCACTGAAAAAAGCTGCGGCGGAGGCTTTTAATAATTGGGGTATCCCGACTAAAGATTGCCTCGTTTCCGTCCGAAGCCGGCTGTCAGATGTACCGCTTGTGGCAAGCGGCGGTATGAAGACCGGACTCGATGCGGCAAAGGCAATAACGATTGGAGCAGATGTGATCGGCTTTGCCCGGAAGCTCTTGCAAGCTGCTACAGAATCGGTTGAAGCGGTTGTGCAGACGATGGAGCAAATTGAGTTAGAATTGAAAATGACAATGTTCGGTATCGGTGCTCGGACACTCGTGGATTTAAAAAATACAAACCGTGTTGAAGTGATGGGCCAGTCGTTGCTGGATGAGTAAATAGATATAGCAAACTGAAGTCTTTTTCGGCTTCAGTTTTTTATTGTACGCTCGCCTATAAAAATGCTCGGAAAGTGTATTTTTCCGCTAGGCAGCAAATACTACATGAAAAAGGAGGCTGCAATATGACACATAATAATATGCATGAAAGCAAGGACAATACATTTATTCCGATGACATCGATTATGAGCGGCGTCGATCGTCAAGTAAAACCGGACCTTTACTATTATACCGATCAGATCGCTAATGTGATTTTTATCGGTAATCCACAGGAAGGCGATTGGGTGCTTGTCGATGCAGGTCTTCCGGGAGCGGCAACAGAAATTAAAGAAGTTGCGTCCGAATTGTTTGGCGAAGATGCTAAACCGACGTGCATCATTTTGACGCATGGCCATTTTGATCATGTCGGAGGATTAGTTGATTTACTAAAGGATTGGGATGTACCGGTATATGCTCATGAAAACGAGTTGCCTTATCTCACTGGTCAAAAAAGTTATCCCGTTCCTGATTCAACGGTAGAAGGCGGGATGCTGGCAAAAATTTCGCCGATGTACCCGCATGAACCGATTGATCTAGGTGATGCCGTTCAAAAATTACCTGATGACGGTAGTGTCCCAGAACTTCCTGAATGGGAATGGATTCATACGCCAGGGCATTCACCAGGACATGTTTCCTTTTATAGGGAAAAAGATGGCACGCTTCTTCCCGGTGATGCCTTTATTACGGTAAGACAAGATTCGTTTTATAATGTTTTAATGCAGAATGAAGAGGTGAACGGACCACCGAGATATTTGACGACCGATTGGGATGCTGCGTGGAACTCAGTCAAGAAATTGGCCGCCCTCCATCCGAAAATGGCCATTCCTGGACACGGCGTTATGATGGATGGTAAAGATTTGGAGGAAGGGCTTCAAAAATTAGTCCACGAGTTCGATACAATGGCCATCCCTGATTACGGCCGCTTTGTCGACGATGAAATAGATTAAATGTAGTAGCTGTTTATAGGCACAACATTTCCAAATAAAAAAACGTTTATGTTAAAATAACCTCAACGGAAATGAGGTGCTGAAAGATGAAGATTGAAGTATGGTCCGATTTCGTTTGTCCGTTTTGTTATATCGGCAAACGCAGACTTGAACATGCGCTGGACCAATTCCCACACAAAGATGATGTTGAGATTGAATACAGAAGTTATGAGTTAGATCCGAATGCTGAAAAAAATCCTGGAAAAAGCATTCATGAATTAATGGCAGAGAAATTCGGTACGGATGTTGAAAAAGCAAAACAATCGAATGAACAAATTGGTAAACAAGCGGCGGAAGCAGGCTTAGTTTACAATTTTGATACGATGCAGCATACGAACACATTTGACGCTCATCGCGTTGCTCAATATGCCGAAACAAAAGGCAAAGGAAACGAAATAACCGAGCGCCTTTTGAAAGCCTATTTTACTGAATCCAAATTGATTAGCGACCATGATGTCCTCGTCGATTTAGCTGGCGAAGTAGGCTTGGCTAAAAACGATGTTGCTGAATTGTTGAAAACGAATGCTTACGCCGCACAAGTTCGTTTCGATGAAAAACAAGCTCAAGAAATCGGTGTGCAAGGTGTACCTTTTTTCGTTTTTAATGAAAAATATGCCGTATCGGGTGCACAGCCAACTGAAGTGTTTTTAGAAGCGCTTGAGAAAGTGTGGGAAGAAGAACGAGAAAAGCCTGCTCTACAATCATTGAACCCGAAACATTCACCAACAACGTATTGTACGGATGAAGGCTGCGAAATTGAATAATAACGATCATAAAAAACTTATTGAGGGCACTCCTCAATAAGTTTTTTATTTCGGCGGAAATCATATCGCTTTGTTTAAGGAAAACTTTATTTCTGTACACATTGGTAAAAACTTGCCAATTCCATTGAAGGCGTTTTTTTAATGTGCTATACTTTAATTAGAATCTAATTGATAATGAATATCATTCTTAATTAGATTGGTTTGCAAGTAATAATGATTATCAATAGTACTTGGAGAAGGACATTCTATGAAAATACGGTACTTAATTTTAGCTTTAATCATTTTAGCAGTCGCATCTATTTTCATAGGTGTTTCTGACATTTCCCCGTTTGATCTGTTCAAGCTGACGGATGACCAAGTACAAATATTATTGACAAGCAGAATCCCACGTCTTGTAAGCATATGTATTGCCGGTATGAGCATGAGCATCTGCGGACAGATTATGCAGCAGCTCAGCCAGAACAAATTCGTCTCACCTACAACGGCTGGAACATTGGATTCGGCACGTTTCGGTCTGCTTGTTTCCATGATGGTGTTTACATCGGCCGGCCCATTGCAGAAAATCTTCGTTTCATTCATTTTTGCACTTTTAGGCACATTCATATTCATGAAGCTTCTGGAAAAAATTCAGTTCAAAGATGCGATTTTTATCCCGCTTGTCGGTTTGATGTTCGGGAATATTATCAACTCGGTATCTACGTTTTTTGCGTATAAAAATGATTTAATTCAAAATATGGAATCATGGATGCAAGGCGACTTTTCCATGATCATGAGCGGGAATTATGAGTTATTGTATGTAAGCATCCCAATTCTTGTGATTGCTTACCTCTATGCGAATAAATTTACGATTGCCGGGATGGGGGAAGATTTTTCCCGAAACCTTGGACTAAATTATCGACAAGTTGTCAATCTCGGCTTGATCATTGCTGCGCTTATCACAGCATCAGTTGTCTTAACCGTTGGTGTGATTCCGTTTTTAGGTTTGATTATTCCGAATATCGTAACGATTTACCAAGGGGATCATTTACAAAAAAGTTTAATACATACAGCATTGCTCGGGGCGCTTTTTGTTTTGGCGTGTGACATCATTGGCAGGGTTGTCATCTATCCTTATGAAATTCCGATCAGCTTGACGGTTGGTGTGATCGGCAGCGGGGTTTTCATCTACTTGCTCATGAGGAGAAAGCGATATGGATTATAGGAAAAAAACATTCGTACTAGCGATTATCGCCCTGCTGCTTGCCGTATTGTACATTTTTTACGATTTATCCGGAAATATCGGCTACATTTTGCCAAGGCGAGTTATCAAAGTTGTGACCATCATTTTAACAGGTGGCGCGATTGCTTTTTCAACAACAGTTTTTATGACGATTACGAACAATCGTATATTGACGCCAAGCGTTTTAGGATTGGATTCGCTCTATTTACTGATTCAAACGGTTATTATTTTTGTCTTTGGTTCAAGGTCGCTCGTCATGATGAGCAGTCAGTTGAATTACTTAGTTTCCATAGGTATGATGGTGATCTTTTCTCTTGCGCTTTACCAGCTGCTGTTTAAAGGGGAAAACAACAATATTTATTTTCTTTTGTTGATCGGGATGATTTTAGGTACCTTTTTTGGTAGTTTGACATCGTTTATGCAAGTCCTGATCGACCCGAACGAGTTCATGGTAGCTCAGGACCGGATGTTTGCTAGTGTGAATAATGTCAATACAGATCTCGTCTATTTATCCGCCGGAATTGTCGTGCTCGTTACGCTTTATTTCTTGCGGTTTTATAAATATCTCGATGTGTTGGCACTTGGTAAAGATCAGGCTATTAATTTAGGTGTTCCTTACGACAAAGTGGTTAAACATCTATTAGTGATTGTCGCTGTGCTCATTTCCATTGCTACAGCGCTTATCGGTCCGATCACATTTCTCGGTTTGCTTGTCGTGAATGTTGCTTATGAATTTCTGAAAACGTACCGTCATTTCTATCTCATTTTCGGTTCGGTTTTCATTAGCATCATCGCTTTATTAGGCGGACAATTCATCGTCGAAAAAGTGTTTACATTTCAGACGACGCTCAGTGTCATCATCAATTTTATCGGTGGTGTTTACTTCATATATCTTTTGTTAAAGGAGAATCAGGCATGGTAAATATTAAAAATTTGTTTAAAACGTATAATCAGCAACCGGTTATCGAGGATGTTTCTGTTTCCATTGAAAAAGGAACGATTACGTCCTTCATCGGTCCGAACGGTGCCGGAAAAAGTACGTTGATTTCGATGATCAGTCGTCTGATTGCAAGAGATGATGGGGAAATTACAATCGATGGTGAGGATATTTTAAAGAAAAAGAATAACGAGTTGGCTAAAAAGATATCGATTTTGAAACAGTCCAACGCCATTCATTTAAAACTGACTGTACGCGAACTTGTGTCATTCGGCCGGTTCCCATACTCGCAAGGAAAGTTAAAACCGGAAGATTGGGAAAAGGTCGACGAAGCGATTGACTATATGGAGCTGTGCGACATTCAGCACAAATATATCGATGAATTGAGCGGTGGCCAGCGCCAGCGCGCCCATATCGCCATGGTCATCGCTCAGGATACGGAATACATACTGCTTGATGAGCCGCTCAATAACTTGGATATGCGCCATTCCGTGCAAATTATGAAAACGTTGCGCAAGCTTGTTGATGAGCTGGGTAAAACGGTCGTTATTGTCATTCACGACATTAATTTCGCTTCTTGTTATTCCGATCATATCGTGGCATTGAAGGACGGGAAAATTGTCAAACAAGGACCTCCGTGCGATGTGATTGATCGGTGCGTGTTGAAAGAAATTTACAATATGGATATCGATATTAAAAATATAGATAACAAGCGCATTTGTGTTTACTTTTAAAAAAAGAGGGTTGGTTGTTTATGTATAAAAAAATAATATTTGTTATGTTGCTCATATGGATAGCTTTTGGCACAGCATGCAGCGCTTCCAATGATAGAGGAAGTGCGGATGCCGATACAGAAAATGAAACGATCACAATCGAACATGAACTTGATACGACCGAGGTAATGAAAAATCCCGAAACAGTCGTTGTGTTTGATTTTGGGATTCTCGATTCCATGGATCAATTAGGTCTTGATGTCGCTGGTGTTCCGCAAGACCTTATCCCATCTTATCTCGAACAGTATGCCAGCGATGAATATGCGAACGTCGGTAGCTTAAAGGAACCGGACTTCGATAAAATTGCCGAAATCAACCCAGACTTGATCATTATTTCCGCACGACAGGCGAACGTCTACGAACAACTAGCGGAGATCGCCCCGACGATCCATCTCGGTGTGGAGCCGACACGCTATATGGAATCGTTTAAAGAAAATATGGCAACGCTCGGGGAGATTTTCGATAAGGAAAGGGAAGTCGAAAGCGAGTTGGAAGCGATCGATGAATCGATTTCGGCATTAAAGGAAACAGCTGAAGCAAATGCAGACGAATCACTCGTCATCTTGGCGAACGATGATAAGATCAGCGCTTACGGGCCGAAATCAAGATTTGGCCTCATTCATGATGTTTTCGGCCTTCCTGCAGTAGATAAAGGGGTTGAAGCATCAACGCACGGCATGAACGTATCGTTTGAATATGTGATGGAACAAAATCCCGATATTCTCTATGTCATCGACCGCACCGCTGCCATTAATGAAGGTTCGGCGGCCAAAATTGTTGAAAATGAATTAGTCGAAAACACGACCGCATTTAAAAATGACGATATTTACTACCTCGATCCAGATGTATGGTATTTATCTGGTGGAGGATTGATCTCCGTTCAAAAAATGGTTGACGAAATTGCAGCCAGTCTTGATTGAGCTAAAGATAAAAGGTAAAGAGGTATAAATAGCATCCTGTTGCAAAGAAAAGGCAATGGGCGATGTACGCCGTTGCCTTTTCTTATTTGATGCCGAAATGAGATGGACGCGGTTTTATTTTGACTTTTGTCAAACAGACCGGCTGGTATTTGCATAACATGCTATAATGGAATAGGCAAAATAACCAATCGAGAAAAACTCGCCAAGAAAAAGGAATGATCCAAGTGGTTTTTAATCGCCATATTTATAAAAAATTAACCTCCATCTTGTCTGAGGCCAATGTAATGGTAGATAAGCCATTGAAACAACATACGTACACCCATCTAGGTGGTGAAGCTGATTTTTTTGTTACACCTGAAACATATGAAGAAGTGCAAGCCATCGTCAAGCTTGCCCGTCATGAAAACATTCCCTTTACATTATTGGGAAATGGATCCAATTTAATTATCAAAGATGGTGGGATACGCGGCATTGTTCTGTATTTAGGTAAACTGAGCGATATTCGCGTTGATGGAACAACGATCGTTGCCGGAAGCGGGGCACGAATTATCGATGTATCACAAGCAGCGCTCGCTCATTCGTTAACTGGGCTGGAATTTGCCTGTGGTATTCCTGGATCAGTCGGCGGAGCATTATATATGAACGCTGGAGCCTATGGGGGTGAGATCAAGGACGTATTAGTAAGTGCGAAAGTGGTGGATCGCAACGGGCGGATTTTAACATTAGCAGCAGCGGACCTTGATTTGTCCTATCGCACAAGCAATATACCTGATAAAGGCTACATCGTCCTTGAAGCAACCTTTGCCTTACAAACAGGGAACTATGCCGATATTAAAGCTTTGATGGATGATTTGACATATAAACGAGAATCTAAACAACCGCTCGAATATCCTTCATGCGGCAGTGTGTTCAAGCGACCGCCCGGCTATTTTGCTGGAAAACTGATTCAAGATAGCGGGTTGCAAGGTAAACAAATCGGTGGAGCGCAAGTATCCTTAAAACATGCCGGTTTTATCGTCAATAAAGATCATGCCACTGCTCAAGAGTACATTCGTTTGATTCAATTTGTCCAAAAAACCGTCAAAGAAAAATTTGGTGTCACTTTAGAACGGGAGGTGCGTATAATCGGTGAAGATCCGGTCGATGAAGAAACAAAGTCGGGATAACTAAAATGCGGCTATCGGTTGTGGTATGTGGGGTCCAGTCCCTTTGGAGGGATGGCCCCCTTGCTTGTCATGTTCATCCGAGGAAACGGTGTAAAAAGCTTTGCAGACGTTCGTTGTTTGGATTTTCGATGACTTCGCTCGGCGGTCCTTGTTCAGCAATGACCCCTTCATCAAGAAACAGAACTTTATCAGCGATATCGACGGCAAATTCCATTTCATGTGTGACAAGGATCATCGCCATGTCTCCTTCTTTGGCAATATCGCGGATCACTTCGAGCACTTCACCGACTAATTCCGGGTCGAGTGCTGAGGTGACTTCATCAAACAGCATCACTTTCGGGCGCATGACAAGGGCACGTGCCATAGCGACTCGCTGTTTTTGCCCACCGGATAGTTGGCTCGGATAATTATCCAATTTGTCGCCGAGACCGACTTTTTCCAGCATGGTGATTGAGCGTTGACGCGCTTCGTTTTTGTCTACTTTCTGAACATGGATTGGTGCAGCCATACAGTTTTCTAAAATCGACATGTGCGGAAACAAATGGAAATGTTGAAATACCATGCCAATATTGCCACGAATTCGGCGCAAATGCCTTTCATTGGCAGGGATCAGCTTACCTTTCTTTTCCATTTTCCATAAATTATTTCCATCGACGATAATATTACCTGATGTCGGTTGTTCAAGCGTCATCAACATGCGGATGATCGTCGTTTTCCCCGAGCCACTCGGACCGATAATGGCGACTTTTTCCCCTGGATAAATATCCAAGTTGATGCCTTTGAGTACATCGACGTCGCCGAATGATTTATACACATTACTATAAGTGACGATCGGCTTTGTTGCCGTTTCTGTTTTTTCAGCTTGGTGTAACTCCGCAATCGCTTTCGCCATTAAGAAACAGCTCCTTTCTCTTCTTGAATCGATTGATCATTTTTCGTAAAATGCCGGTTCATTTTCTGTTCTAGCCAATTCACAAGAAGTGCGGACGGGTAGCTAAGGAGTAAAAAGAGAAGAGCTACAATAGTTAAAGGTTCGAGATAGTTCCACGTTTGTGCACCGTAGTTTTTGGCTAGGGTCAAGATGCCCATAACACCAATCGTAGAGGCAAGCGGTACCTCCTTAAATAAAATAATCAAGTAGTTGCCAAGCATCGGAATCGTTGGTGGTAAAGCTTGTGGCAAAATAATTTTCGTCCACTTTTTTCGCGTGGGAAAATTTAATGCCCTTGCCGCTTCCCATTGGCCTTTTTCCACACTTTCAATGCCGGATCGATAAACTTCCCCGATATACGTGCTGAAATGGATGCCCAAGCCAAGCACGCCGCTCATAAAAGGCGATAGAGCTAAATGGATACCGGGAATCATCGGCAAGGCAAAGTAGATAAAAAACAACTGGACAAGCGGTGGAGTGGAGCGAATAAACTCCATGGTCCATGTGACGAGCCAGTTGATGAGTTTAAACGGAATGCGCCTTAAAAAGATCCATACAAAACCAAACACAAGAGCGAACAGAAAGCTTGAGAATGTCAAGGCGATTGTTATATGCAACCCTTTTATAATAATCGGAAACGACTCTGCGAATACATCCCAATTCCAATTCATTGACTCGCCACCCCTTTCTTCGAAGCTTTCTCCATTTGGCGCGTCAGCCAAATGAGCGGGAGTGCCATGATAAAATAGAATACGAGCACTAGGAAATAGATAGTGGGTGACATGGCGATATCGTTGCTGCGCAGTATATTCCCGTGGTATAAAATATCGGTCATGCCGATCAATGATACAAGTGATGTCGCTTTCAACATTTGGATCAGATAATTCCCGAATTCCGGAAGCATCATGCGAACAGCTTGTGGGAAAATAACAAGGCGCATGCGTTGAAAGCGCGACATGTTCAGCGCTGTAGCTGCTTCTCTCTGCCCTTTGGCAACGGCTAATATAGAACTGCGGACGATTTCTGACATGTAAGCCCCGTAGTTTAATGCGATGGCGAGCACACCGACTAAAAAATCACTTCCCAAATCAATATCAAACAAAATCGGCATGGCGTAGTAAAGCCAAAATAATTGAACAATCAGCGATGTTCCGCGAAATATTTCCACATAAAAGGCGGTAAATCCTCGCACAATGATGTTATTGGATAGACGGCACAATCCAGCAATAAACGCCATGGCATAGCTGAAAATAGCGGAGGCAATTAGAACAGTTACAGTGACATAAAGTCCTTTCATCAGAACAGGGAAAACTTCTGCTAACGCATTAATCGATATCACTCCTAACAAGGTTCGTTGCGGTTTAATAGCAGGTTTCCGTGCATGTCTAAGGATCCATTTAAAAACAATGGAATCAATACAGGATCGAACTCTTCCGAGACGAGAGAACGAGATCTTACGGATGCTTGAAGGTGTTCTGTTAATTTAACACGTCTTTTTCTTCACCATTGCATACCATTTCTGCGGTGACTTCATCTTCTGGATAGTTCCGCTCGGGATCAAAATAGTTGTCTTCGAGGATTTCTTGAATTTTACCGCTCTCTTTTAATTCCGCGAGTTTCTCATTGAAAGCATCGAGCAATTCTGCATTATCCGGATGGAAAGCAACGGCACCATAACTTGGCACACCGTCAACATCAGGTTGTTCAAAGTCTTCCACAAATTCCAGGCTATCGCTGTCGGCTGACTCCAAGGCCATGATTAAAGTCATTTCCGTTCCAGTTGTCGCATCGGCTCGCCCGGATTCAACGGCGGCAATAGTAGCGGGGATATCATCGGCCCGCTGAATTTGATCATCGGAGACGCCTTCGCTTTTTACGAAGTCGTTTTCTGTTGCGCCAGACATAATCGACACGGTTGCATCTGGGTTATTCGCAATGTCTTCATAACTGTGCAAGTCCAGCGGATTTCCTTTCTGTACAATGAGCCCTTCACCATATTTCATATCGGGTTCTGCAAACGCCGCATTCTCACAACGATCTGGTGTAATCGCCATGCCGGATGTAATAGCGTCAAATTTGCCGGCTTGCAAACCGGGTACAAGCTGTTCGTAGTCCGCGAGTTTCCCTTCCATTTCTTCAATCCCTAACTCGGCAAACACTGCTTTGGCCGTTTCGACCGATGCACCGGTCAATTCGCCGTCGTCATTTTTGTATCCGTATGGTTTTTCATTAGCAAAACCGACGACGACTTTTCCTTCATTCTGTAGCTCTTCCAATGTGCTAATGTTCCCATCACCGCTTGCTCCATCATCCGATCCGCAAGCAGTGAGAATGGCTAGGGGAACAACCAATATACAAGCGAACAAAAACGTCCTCACATTCATTGTTTAAAAAAAGCCCTCCCTATTGTATTAACGAGCATGACTGTTGGAAACGATCGTTTTTATGATTTCGTTTCCCGGTAAGTCATACTATCATACTAGCGATCTTTAAAAATGCCTGCAAACGCGATAAATTTAAATAATTGGCAATTTACAAGCGTGAGGATATATATAACGTATTAGACACCTGTATACAAAAATTTGCTAAAACATCGTCACGTTTGCTTACATATACGCAAAATCTGTTTTGTTGGAAAGGTTTTCCATTATTTTACAGCACGGTCAACATATAAAAATTTTTTCAATATAATGTAAGGTTGTTTCGTCTTGCTATCGTTAATCACGAGCGGTAATATGGGATTAGAACGTTGTCTTCTGTTTATAGGAGGGGATTGCATTGCATATCGTCGTGCTTGGTGCAGGTGCATTAGGCGCTTATTTTGGGGCACGCTGGGCTGAGGCGGGCGCTGAGGTGACATTTCTTGTTCGTGATAAAAGAGCCGCACAAATCCGCAAAAACGGTATTCGAGTCAACAGCACGATGGGTGAGACGGTGATGGAACAGCCTGATATCGCCCAGCGTGCGGATGACATTGATGATGTCGATCTTGTGTTTGTCAGTGTGAAAGGGTATCATTTATCAGAAGCACTGCCGAACTTACGGAAATTGGCGGAAACGGGCGCTTATTTTTTACCGGTTTTGAATGGTATGGAACATATTCCGCTATTGCAACGTGAGTTAGGAAGGGAAAAAGTGCTCGGCGGTTTGGCGCATATTATGGCAACGCTTGATGACCATGGTTGGGTTGTCCATTCAGGTCATTTTCATGTGTTGACTTTCGGAGCCTTGGCACCGGGACAAGAATCAGTATGCAAACGTTTGGAATCGCTTTCTGAAACGGCGAACATGGATGCGGTTCACAGCGATGCAGTTGTTTCGGAGATGTGGAAGAAATATATGTTCATTAATGCTTTCGCGGGGATTACAACAGCAACCAATCTTCCCATCGGTCCTGTCCGCGAGTATACACCAACGTTTGAGATAGCCGAACAACTGCTAAAAGAAATGCAGCAATTGGCTAATGCTTATGATGTACCACTTGAAGAGGCGGATGTACAAGTAGCTAAAGATCGGCTTTTAGGTTTGGGAAAAGATGCGACTTCATCGATGCATCAAGACCGGCGGAAAGGCTTGATGCTTGAGGTAGAACATTTGCATGGTGGCGCGCTACGCCTAGCGGAGGAAAAGGGATTGAAACTTCCGTATACAGAAGCGATATACGGATTGATTAAACCGTTTGAACGACCGTGAAGGAAACGCTATAATACAAAGAAATCGCACCTATGATCAGTCTCAAATGTAAATCTGGTCGCATTACAAATAAGCAAATACGACACAAAAGAAAGGAAGCAGAAATCTTGAAATTCGCAACGATTGGTACAAGTTGGATTACAACATCGTTTATTGCCGCCGCTAAAAAAACAAATGCGGCTAATCCTTATGCTGTTTATTCACGTTCAGAAGAAAAAGCGAAACGTTTTGCCGAAGAAAATGGCGCTGAAACGTGGTTTAACGACATCGATCGGTTGCTGGAGACACCGGTGGATTTTGTTTACATCGCATCGCCAAACAGCATGCATGTCGAGCAAATATTAAAAGCTATTGAAAAAGGAAAGCATGTTTTTTGTGAAAAACCGCTTGTATATACAGAAAAACAGTGGCAACGCGTTAAAGATGCAGCACAAAAGCATCACGTGTTCGTATTTGAAGGCTTTAGACATTTGTATTCCCCGAACTACACCCGTTTGCGCGAGGCACTCGCAGAAATCGGACAAATCCGGAGTGTACTTTTACAATATGTGCAATATTCATCGCGCTATGATGCCTTTAAAGACGGACGCGTACCTAACGTGTTTACAAAGGATTATGCCGGGGGAGCTTTAATGGATTTGGGCGTTTATCCGCTTAGTATGGCGATTGATTTGTTCGGAGAGCCACTGGACATCGATTATTTTCCCGTGTTACTCGATAATGGAGTTGATGGAAGTGGCACGCTTGTCCTCACTTACCAGAGGTTTTATGTAACGATTTTATGTTCAAAAATTGCTCAAGCGACAATCCCGTCGGAAATCCACGGTGAAGCGGGCACATTGACGGTCGACCATATCGCCCCGATTACTACATTGACATTATATGATCGGAAAACGAACGATCAGAAACATTTGCAGCAGAAACAAGATGCATTAGATATGGTTTATGAATTGCAAGCTTTTGTCCGCATGGTGGAGGAAAACGACACAGCAAGTTATGCGGCTTGGATGGAACGAAGCCGGCAAGTAGCCAAATGGTCGGAGAAAGCTCGGCATAAACGAGGAATTCGATTTCCAGGCGAGTAGACGACGGACCGTTTGACGACTTGTTGTTTCATGCGAGCAGGAAACGAGATAGGTGGATGTTATGACGGTTGTTGTTTGGATACTCATTATCGTGATGTTTGTGCTGAGCTTTGTCGGGATTATTTATCCGCTGATTCCATCGCCGCTCGTGTTGTGGGTCGGCTTTTTGCTTTATGAGTTTGCCATCGCAGCAGACCATCTGCATGTAGGCTTTTGGATGATCGCAGCATTATTGACCATGGTTCTAATTGCTGCAGACATCTTAGCCAACAGTTACTTTGTTAAAAAATTCGGTGGGAGCAAATGGGGAGAGCGGCTCGCCGGAGTAGCGGTCATCGCCGGTTCTTTTATCTATCCACCATTCGGTATTTTCATCGTTCCTTTTGTAACGGTTCTGGCAGTGGAAATGATGCAAAAACGGACAGCTCAGGAAGCTGTTCGCGCTGCAATCGGTTCGCTGATTGGATTTTTGGGAGGAGCATTTGCTAAGGTGATGATTCAACTTGTCATGATCGCAAGCTTTGTACTCGCAATCATCTTTTAGGAAAAGGAGTGTGTTCAAGGCAATGAAACCAGCACGTGTACTCACGATAGCAGGATCAGCAGCAGGAGGCAGCGCCGGTATTCAAGCCGATTTAAAAACGTTCCAAGAACTGGATGTATACGGTATGAGCGTTGTGACTGCTATTGTCGGCAGACATCCGGAGACGGGGAAAAATGTCCATTTACAAACATGGGAAGCGATCGAAGCGCAATTTGCTACTGCCATGAATCAAGTTGGCACAGACGCGCTCAAAACGGGTATGCTGTTTTCCAAAGAAATCATTGAAAAAACAGCGGATATGATTGCTGCATCTAGTATTAATGGCATCGTTGTTGATCCGGTGATGGTCGGAAAATTGGATTCAAAACTTCTTAGCGATGACGCCGTCACCGTTTTACAAGAGAAGCTTTTGCCATTAGCGACGGTCATCACGCCGAATATGCCGGAAGCATCGGTTCTTTTAGGCGATCGTGACTTAAAAACAGTTGCGGATTTACGTCAAGCAGCAGTTGATTTGCATCAGTTGGGACCAGATTATGTATTGGTAAAAGGTGGAAGATTGACAGGGCCTGCGGTGGATGTCCTTTATGATGGCCAAACAGTTACAACTTTTGCAGCCCCGCGCATTGATACAGTCAATACGAGCGGAGCCGGCTGCACATATTCTGCTGCTATTGCTGCCTATATGGCCAAAGGAAAAACAGCCCCAGAAGCAGTCCGAATGGCCAAGGCGTTTGTAACAACAGCGATCGAACACGGCTTTACTTACACGGACAAAGTCGGCCCGACCTATCACGCTGCAGAAAGAAAATATGGCGATGCTCATACAATTAAAGTGGAAACGGACTGATCATGGTTATCAAAGGTTTATAACCTTTGTCAAAAGAGAATGCTAATAAGGGGGAGGGATGAACGATCATTAAGGAGGATGTTTTGTGAGTTTTGATCATGAGCATAACAACCGGTATGAGACGATAACCCAAGCGGAAAAAGAGGATTTGCTCGGACTTGTGCAAATGCGTTTTGGCCAAATTCCGGAAGACATACAGAAGAAAATCATGCATTTGAATGACCCGGATGTGTTGAACAGGTTGTTTTTAGTCGCGGTTAATGCGGCCAACTGGCATGTTTTCGTATCAGAGCTGAACGAAGGAAAAGATGCGTTTAAGATGGTTGGTGACGGATTTGATCCGCTCGCCGAACGGAATAGACGAGGAGAAACCTAAGAAAAGGGAGGATCTCATGATGGGGAAGCGTGCGCTTTTGAACATTGACTACACATACGATTTTGTCGCAGAGGACGGGAAGCTGACATGCGGAGCGCCCGGACAGGCGCTTGAGGAAAGCATTGTCGCAATTACAAGAGAATTTATCGAAGCGGGAGACTTCGTCGCCTTTGGTATTGATGCACATGAGGATGGGGATGAGCACCATCCTGAATCCCAATTGTTTCCGCCGCATAATATTATCGGCACGCCGGGACGGGATTTATACGGCAAGCTGGCGGATGTTTACGAAGAAAATAAACATAAAGACAACGTATATTATTTTGATAAAACGCGTTACAGTGCGTTTGCCGGGACCGATCTGGAAATAAAACTGCGCGAGCGCGGAATCACGGAAGTGCATTTAGTCGGCGTTTGCACCGACATTTGTATTTTGCACACAGCTGTCGATGCATATAACAAAGGGTTTGACATTGTCGTCCATAAAGACGGCGTGGCGAGCTTTAATGCCGCTGGACATGATTTTGCACTTGCACATTTTGAAAATACCCTCGGCGGAAAAGTCGTGTAATGGTAGCATATACCAAAGCTTGTAGATTAATTTCTTCATCTACAAGCTTTTTTAAATAACCTACTTCAAAAATGCATTCTATCAGAAACCTTGACTTTACTAATGTCTCCTTATATATTGTACATAAACATATACGAAACGATGAAAAGGACTAGTACAGCGGTGCGGTCTTTTCCAGAGAGGAAACGGATGCTGTGAGTTTCCAAAGACCCCTGTTGGAACCTGCCTTGGAGTTCGCAAGCCGGGAAAGTATTTTTCTGGTGCGCGCGGTGTTTGCCGTTATCTAAAGAAGTGTGCTGTTTTTTCAAAAAGCAGCAAACAAGGGTGGTACCACCAAACCTCGGTCCCTTCGCGGATGGAGGATTTTTTTATGTCCGAAAACGATATGAATAAAAATGAGGTGATGATGATGGGTCAAAAAGATAAGCAGTTTGTGGAAAAAGTAACGGCCATGGAAGACGATTTTGCCCAATGGTATACCGATGTCGTTAAACAAGCCGAGCTCGTTGATTACGGACCTGTTCGCGGAACGATGATCATCAAGCCGTACGGATTCGCGATTTGGGAAAATATTCGCAATGAACTGGATCGGAAATTTAAAGAAACCGGCCATTCTAACGTATCGTTTCCGCTCTTCATCCCGGAAAGCCTGCTGCAGAAGGAAAAAGACCATATTGAAGGATTTGCGCCGGAAGTTGCCTGGGTGACACACGGTGGAGAGGAAGAACTGAACGAGCGTGTTTGTGTACGCCCAACCTCTGAAGTTCTCTTCGGCGAATATTATGCGAAAACGATCAACTCTTATCGCGATCTGCCAAAACTGTACAACCAATGGAGCAACGTTGTTCGCTGGGAAAAAACAACGCGGCCATTTCTGCGCTCACTCGAATTTTTATGGCAAGAAGGTCATACGTGCCACGCAACAGGTGAAGAAGCAGAGCAAGAAACAAGACAGATGCTTGATATTTACGCCGATGTTTGCGAAAACTATTTAGCCATCCCGGTTGTCAAAGGACGGAAAACCGAGAAAGAGAAATTTGCTGGCGCTGAATATACGTTGACGATTGAAAGTTTAATGCATGATGGAAAAGCGTTGCAATCAGGCACATCGCACTATTTCGGCACAGGTTTTGCCGAGGCGTTTGACATTCGTTTTCTCGATGAAAACGGTGAGCAAAAGCCTGTGCACCAAACGTCCTGGGGCATGTCCACGCGGATTATTGGCGGCTTGATCATGGTGCATGGCGACAATCGCGGGCTAGTGATTCCGCCAAGAATTGCGCCGACACAAGCAATGATCGTCCCTGTTGCCCAGCATAAAGAAGGTGTGCTTGATCAAGCGTATGCCTTGCGAGATCAGCTGCAGGACCTTGTCCGTGTTGACATTGATGCAAGCGACAAAATGCCAGGCTGGAAGTTTAATGAATACGAAATGAAAGGAATCCCAGTCCGTATCGAAATCGGTCCGAAAGATATTGAGAAAAATCAGGTTGTTCTCGTGCGGCGCGATACAGGTGAGAAGACATTTGTCCCCCGGAATGAGCTGGATAACCGTCTGCCTGCATTGCTTGAAGAGATCCAGCAAAACCTGTACGATAAAGCTCTTGCCCATCGCGAAGAAACAACGACAACTGCCGTGGACATGGACGAATTTGCCCGGAATCTTGACGAAACTCCTGGCTTCATTAAGGCGATGTGGTGCGGCGATACAGCCTGTGAAGAAAAGATTAAGGAAGCAACATCCGCCACATCCCGCTGCATTCCGTTTGAGCAGGAAAAGGTGGCGGATACATGCGTCTGTTGCGGCAAGAAGGCCAAAGAAATGGTATACTGGGCCAAGGCATATTAGACAACACGGGAGTCGAGGGGAGTCCCATCGCTATACTTATACAAGGCGGAAAATGTTAGCTGCGGGCACCATGAAGGTGCTCGCATTTTTGTGTGGCGGGCAGTCGCACCTAGTGTAGTTAATAACTATACTTAACAAGCTGTTAAAGAGCTGGAATACGTTACCCGCTGGTAAAAACGATTCCGAAACCTAAGGATTTAATCAAGGTATACAGCTTGTTTTGGGTTGTGTAAATGATCAAAAGCCCATCGTATTTGTGATTCAGTATTTCTTGCTACTGATAAGGGCGGCAATTCTTTTGCAGCAAAGAAATTAACTGCACTTGTTTCTAAACCTGTTTCTGGTTTTCCTCCAATGATTTCACATTGAATAAATAATTTATAAACGTGATAGGCAGAAGGTGGGTGCGAATGAAACTTTTTATCAAATACACCGATTAATTTTGTCGCCTTTACTTTAAATCCCGACTCTTCTTGCACTTCTTTTACTGCAACTTCGCTTGGCGACAGACCAATATCAGCCCATCCTCCTGGCAAAGCCCAAACATCATCATCTTCTTCTTTAACCATTAAAATTTTATTATCTTTGAAAACAACTGCTCTTACATCAACCTTAGGAGTGGCGTAGCCTGTCTCATTGGCAAATAATTCTTTTATAACAGTTTTATTTATTTTTGTTTGTTGAGATAGCATGTCAACACTAATATCTCTTATCATTTCAAACCTTTCAATGTCATACTTATCTTTTGAATAAGTTAAGCCTGCCTGTGCGATGGATTGTAATTGTTTTGCCCATTCAAGCCATTTAGGTTCCATTTTAGATCACTCTCCATTAAATTACCTATAATCTCTATCAATTTGGCTCGTTTGTTGCGGATCTGGATGATGATCTGGCAGCCAATGATCGAGCGATTAAATATCATTGGTTATCAAAATATGGCTTTATTGCATTCAGGCGCCTATCAGCTTGAAGGCATCTGTGGGACGCGTTTCATCAGCGGTTTTTCGGATGTATTCTTTTCTGTGAACCGTGTTTTCGCGTTTTTTTAAAACATAATCAGTGTAAAATCACGCATGGAAAAATTACGATGTTGCTAGTGTCCTTTCGATCGCATCCTTTAAGTTTTCCGGCTTCGTCTGCGGGGCGAACCGGTCCACAACGTCACCGTTTCTAGCGATCAAAAACTTTGTAAAATTCCATTTGATGTCTTTCGTCAACATGCCTTTTGCCTCCTGTGTCAAGTAGACGAAGAGGGGATCAGCATGGGCACCTTTGACGTCCACTTTGCTGAACATGGGAAAGGTAACGCCATAATTTTTCCGGCAAAATTGTTCGATATCTTTATTTGTACCTGGATCTTGTCTGGCAAACTGGTTGCACGGAAAGCCAAGCACGATCAATCCTTGCTGTTTGTATGTATCATATAACTTTTGCAATCCGTCAAACTGCGGAGTAAATCCGCATTTACTCGCTGTATTGACGATCAGCATGACTTTTCCTTTGTAATCAGCTAAGGATTTTCGCTTACCATCCATTGTTTGAGGAGAAAAATCATAAATATGAATAGCCATCAGCTCCTTTTTTCCCATCATAACAAAAAAAGCATCATATCATCAAAAAATTTCGTCTTTTCCAATCAAACCGGAACATACAGAAAAAGACGCCCTTGAAGTGGACGTCTTTTTTTCATGATTTATGCTTCTTGCTTGATTCCGTCTTCTTCGGCAATGGCATCGAGTCGTTTTTGGATCTCGTTTTTTGTCAATCCGTGCTCTTTGACATAAAGGTTATTCGGGCTTACACGGCATTCGTGACTGCAGCTACGCATATATTTATATTCGTTTTCTTCGGAGCAGAGAATTTGCTTGTTACAGTCCGGGTTGGCACAGTTGACGTAGCGTTCACATGGCTTCCCGTCAAAATAGTCTCTGCCGACAACGACGTGTTCTTTCCGATTGATCGGCACAGAAATCCGTTCGTCAAAGACGTAGCATTTCCCATCCCACAATTCACCTTGCACGTCCGGGTCTTTCCCGTAAGTGAGGATGCCTCCTTTTAGCTGTCCGACATTTTCGAATCCTTCTCTAATTAACCAGCCGGTAAATTTTTCACAACGAATACCGCCTGTACAATACGCTACGATGCGTTTTTTGCCTTCTAAAAGGTGTTTGTTTTCTCGAACCCATCCTGGCAACTCGCGAAATGTCCTTATATCCGGACGAATGGCTCCGCGAAAATGCCCGAGATCATATTCATAGTCATTGCGAGCATCGAGAACGACGGTATCCTCATCCTGTATGGCTTCATAAAATTCTTTTGGCTCTAAATATTCACCGGTTAATTCGTTTGGATCGATGTCTTCTTCCAAGCGCAATGTGACGAGCTCGGGACGGTGTCGCACATGCATTTTTTTAAAGGCATGACCATCATGAGCATCAACTTTGAAAACCATGTCGTGAAAGCGCGGATCTTGATGCATCGTATCCATATATTTTTGCGTTTGCTCACGCGGTCCGGACACTGTCCCGTTAATCCCTTCTTTTGCAACGAGGATGCGTCCTTTTAGTCCGAGACTTTTACAAAACTCGAGGTGTTCGGCAGCATATTCCTCAGGATCTTCAATTGGCACATATTTGTAATACAATAATACTTGATAATCTGCTTTTTGTTCCATATTGTTATACCACCCAATCATTTATATTTGCAAGATATAAATGCATGGTGTTTCATCTTGCATTTGTATTTGTTATAAACCTTGACATATCAACGTTTATCAGCTTTGGGACCTTTTCTGTTTGTATCTTTTGCTGCGACGGTTTCGAGTGTTTGTATTTCAGTATGTCCAAATCTTTCTAGTATATCCTTGAATGGCTGATGCGTATGCAATCAAATACAGCTCTTGGTATGTTTAATGAGTGCGATTAACGATGAGCTAATTCACTAACAGAAAATGGCCCACTCACTGATAACGATTGATTTTCAAGGTTTGCATCGTTTGCATCACTTTATTTTAACATAGATATCTTAACAAATAAATAGTATCATTTGGGGAAAGTCAAGCGCCAGGAAATATTGAGGGTCAAATAGCCGCGTTAACAGAGTTCTAAACATCTTTTCGGTTTACTGTATGCCTGTCTTATCTTATAGCTAAGTGCAAGTGAGATTGATTCAACAACATTGAATGATTCCATAATGACAAATTTATACAGCTGTAAAATATCATATAAATCACTTGCATTTTTGTTTGATAAGGAGTAAAGTTGTGTAAGTCAACGAAAATTGAAACGAATGTCATACTTTACGATCTCTTTTATCAAAAGTGATGCTAGAGTATGCAGTTCAATTTTACTTGGCAAGCTTTTCGATAAGGAGGTCGTATGTATGCTAGGTAAAGTAAAATGGTTCAACCCCGAAAAAGGATACGGGTTTATTGAACGGACCGATGGTGACGATGTGTTCGTCCACTTCTCAGCGATTCAAGCTGAAGGTTTTAAGACGCTTGAAGAAGGCGAAGAGGTTACATTTGAAATTGTCGAAGGTAACCGCGGCCCTCAAGCAGCGAATGTTGTTCGTCAATAATCATTATAAAAAAGCTTATTCCATTTGTGGGATAGGCTTTTTTATTTGCAATGTTTGAGTGTTTGCGTTTTATTGAATACAAAAAAATAGGTGATTTGTGGTGAATCGTGAAAAAATAAACGCAAACTACCAAACCGAAGAAAAAATGATGATCCTCATCTATGCGCAATGGTGTGTCAATCATGGACTCGACCCGGTGATGTTATATGAAAAAGCTTATCCTGGACAAGGAAAAAATAATTTATTGGTCGAAGCGGTGGCACAAACTGTTTCGCCAGACGAATCAGAGCATATTTCGGATGCGACTTTGCTCAATGCGCTACACGTTTTTGAGAATGTTGATTTAGCTTTTGTAGTGCAAAAAGAAATTGAAAAACGAGATAAAGCACAATAAATCCCGACCGACTTTCTGATACGCATTTTTCGCAAATGTTTGTCATTCCAATGCAGGCAGCCTCTGTAACGATGCTTAAAATGTTTAAAGGATAACATTCCCCAAGTTGACACGCTTTGGCAAACTTAATTAAGAATCATTTTTTTGTTGTTGGTCATAGTATATTTAGCAATCGATTTTTCGGAGGCTGATTATTTGATTACGAAAGCAGAAATCGAGCAGTGTAAAAATGCGTTATTAAAGCGACAAGCTGAATTGATCGCGCGAGTGCAAGATCATTTCGGCATGACATATGCATTTAGTCAGGAGTCTATGGGGGAGTTATCTCATTACGATAATCATCCAGGTGATCATGGCACAGAGTTATATGAGCGAAGTAAAGATACCGCTTTGAATGAACATGCGGAGAATGAATTAGAACAAATCAATGAAGCGCTGCATGCAATCGAAGAGGGAACATACGGCATTTGTACCGAGTGCGGTAGGGATATTCCTTTTGCGCGGCTCATCGCCATTCCGACAACCGACCGTTGCATCGATCATGCTGACGATCAAGTCTTTGAACGAGACCGTCCGGTGGAGGAAAGTGTTTTCAGTCCTAACATCAATCCGGATGAAGTGACAAAAGAGATACAAACAGGTTATGATGCCGAAGATGCGTGGCAAGATGTTAGCCGTTACGGTACAAGTGAAACGCCTTCTGACTTTTACGGTGATCATGAAAGTTATGATGAGATGTTTCCCAATAGCGATGAAAACATCGGCAGTGTTGAGGATCAGGAAGGTTTTCTGGCAGCCGATCAAGAAGGAAAATTTACCGGAGTAAAGCATAAACGTTATGAAGCAGATTAGATGCAAGGTGGGGTTATTCCGCATTCTTATCAGCATAAGATATGAGTCAAGGTAGGTATTTTAAAAAGACATATGCACTTGATGAAACGACGAATGTTGAAAAAAGCTTGCCACTCGGCAAGCTTTTGCTTGTCACACGTTAAAAAAGCATATCGTTAAGACCTCGCATAAATGGTGCAAATAACGACCGTAGAACAAACGCAAAGACGAAACAATTAACGATATGTAACAGCACAAGTAAATAGATATGATCGATACCCGATAGTTTATTTTCCATCGTCACAAACATAGGGATAAAGAAAAGAGTGCCGAACAAACTGACGATAATGGCTACAACACCAACAGCGCCAAGTCCCATCAATGATAGCAGGATACCGGCTGCTAATAAAAGCCCAAAGGGGATTAAATAGGCACCATATTTGGCTATCGTTGTTTGGACTGTATACGCGCTGTTGGCTATTTTAAGCACTGCAAATGTTAGTCCAACGACGATGGCGATCATCATAATCATTTTCACAAAGGGCCAAAGGAAACCATCGAGAAAGGAAACAGAAACATCCGCGTTGATCATTTCACCAAACATCCCACCGAAAAAGCCGCCGGCCATTGAACCAATGTCATTCATCGTTTTGATAAAGCTTTTTAGAAGCAAAAAATATCCGATAGCAAAGATGACCGAGAAAAGAGTGACGGAAATAATACCTGAAACCATATCTTGGGCATCGACATTTTTGGCGGCGTTCGGGCGTTTGACAAGGTTGGTGAAAAAATGGCTAAACTGGACGCCAGTTGTTTTCATGTTTTCAATAACATCGCTTGTTAGTTTTTGTTTGTCGTGCGATTGTCCAGATGTATCGCTTGTGTTTGTTTCAGCTGCAGCCGCATAAGTCTCAACAAGCGGGGTACCGCAGTGCATGCAAAACTTCCCTGCTGCTGTTTCTTGTTGGCAATTTGGACATTCCATTATCAATCCTTCCCCCTTTCGTAAAACCATATATCCGATTATAGCATAATTTTGTATTATTTTTTCAGGAGTTCCATTTTTTAAAAGATTCTTTTTTGTGATGAAAAAACCGGATCACTTATCAATAAGTGTCCGGATTTTCGGTCAATCGTATTATTCTTGACGTTGCGCTAATTCGAGCGTCACTGTTTGTGCTTGACCATTTCGATATATTTCCATTTCTAGTGTATCGCCGACCTCGGTTTCTGAATAGAGGTATTTGCGTAAGTCAAGGATCGATGTAATATTCTCACCGTCTATTTTTGTAATAATATCGAATTGTTGTAACCCAGCTTCATCTGCCGGAGAGCCCGTTTCTACCTGGGCGATGACAACGTTTCCTTCGACATCATCAGGCAGCTGCACTTGGTTTCGGTATTGAGCAGGGACCTGATTGATCGGTGCCATTGTGACACCGATAAACGGGCGTGCAACTTTACCATCAACTTCCAATTGTTCCATGATCGGTAGGGCAGAGTCGATCGGAATCGCAAATCCAATTCCTTCGACTTCTTGTCTAGCGATTTTCATCGAGTTGATGCCAATAACCTCTCCATCCGTATTGACGAGTGCTCCACCACTATTTCCCGGATTGATGGCCGCATCGGTTTGAATGACTTCTGTCACCCAATCTGGCTGTCCGTTTCCAGTTGTGTCGATGCTTATGGAGCGATTGAGTCCACTGATGATGCCCTTTGTTAATGTGTTGGCAAAATCCATGCCTAGCGGATTGCCGATGGCAATGACTGTTTCCCCGGCTTTTAAATCTGCAGAAGAGCCAAGCTGGGCGACGGTTGAGACGTGTTTGCCATCGATTTGCAATACAGCAAGGTCGGTTAATTCATCGGTTCCTAAAACATTAGCCTTCACGCGTTCTTCTTCATCGAGAACAACTTCAACTTCTTGCGCATCTTCAACGACGTGTTGGTTCGTAACGACGAAAGCTTTTCCATCTTCTTTTTTATAGATAATGCCTGAGCCGGTGCCGACTTCTTCGCCAGATGTCCAAATACTTTGCTGCTGGAGTTTGACGACGCCAACTACAGCTTCAGTCGCTTCATCGATTCCATCTGCTACATCAGCATCTTCAGAAATTGTTTCAACAACACCATCGGACGTACTGTTTTTTCCGGCGGGAACCGCAGGCTCGCCTTCGTGCGATGAATCGATCGGGATGATGTGATTTGTGAATAAGAAAACGACAATAGCAGCCGAAATAATTCCGCCAATAACGGCGCCAGCCAATGCGCTGATTCCCGATTTTTTGGTTTTCGGCGGTTTGGGTGATTGCGTTGGTGGAGCGTTGAGTCTTTGCCTGTACGTCGTATCGGATTGGTAGGTCGGCTGTTGTTCATGCCATTTGTCTGTATGCCGATTGTCACCATTATGTTCCATAATTGATCACCCTTACCATCATAATCATTACATATCTATTCTATACTGTTCTTTTGGTATGATTGCAGGACAAATGTGGAAAAAGTGTGTATTCAAAGCGATGAACACAGCTTTTTAGTGTTCATATACCTTATTTTATGTAAAAATATAAGAAGAAACAAGCAGGGAGGCTTGATTGATGAATCAGCACATAGCGATCGTCGAGGATGATGCCAACATCCAAAATATTGTCTCTGCCTATTTACGGAAAGAAGGATTCACTGTAACGCGATTAGACTCGGCAGAGCGAGGGTGGAAACTATGGGAAAATAATCCTCCAGATATGTGGATTCTCGATATTATGCTTCCCGGTATGGACGGCTATGAATTTTGCAAACAAATCCGCAAAAAAAGCGATGTGCCAATTATTATTATCTCGGCTAAAGACGAAGAAATCGATAGAATCCTCGGTCTGGAATTGGGTGGAGATGACTATTTAACAAAACCATTCAGCCCAAGGGAGTTAGTAGCTCGAGTGAAGCGGTTGTTTAAACGAGTACAGCCGTCATCAGAAGCGAACGAACAAACTCGTGTGAAAGTCAAATGCGGCGATTTAGAAATCGATAAAAATGACCGTCGTGTGTTTTGGCATCACCGTGAGGTTAACATCACGATGAAGGAATACGATATTTTGTTGCTGTTTGCTGAAAATCCGAACCGAGCGTTTTCTCGTGAAGAACTGTTGGATCGTGTTTGGGGCCCTGATTATTTTGGCAGCGATCGCGCTGTTGATGATTTAGTTAAACGCCTCCGCAAAAAAATAGCCAATATTCCGCTAGAGACCGTATGGGGCTTCGGCTACCGTTTGCGGCATGATGAGGGCTGATTATGAAACTGCAATATCAGTTGAATGCAGCGTTTACGACGTTGCTTGTCGTCATTATGGCTGTTACAGGTTATGTTATCTATTCGTTGATTTTAAATATGTTGATTGAGGATGAACAGCGACAGCTGAAACAAAAAGGGGAAATCCTTGTAAACATTTTGAACGAACAATACGGGACACAAAATGTTGGTGAAGTGAGCGCATTTTTGGAAGAACAGGATTTACAGTTGTTTTTATACGATCGCAATAAAGACCGGGTGCTCTATTCTTCGATGCCAAAGGACATCGTACGCGGTTTTATGTGGAACAATGACCTTTCTGATGATAGTGAAGAGCTATGGGAATACCGAAGTGATAAGTACGTGACATCAAGGATTTTGGTTTATCCACCTGAGACAGGTCTCGAGTTGATTTTGCTCACGCCGCTGACCGATTTGCAAATCGTACAACAAAGCTTTATCATGCGCCTTGTTGTCGTGTTTATCATCGGTTCACTTGTAGCCATCGGTCTTAGCTATTTTATGACAAATAAACTTGTGACACCGCTCACGCGATTGCGGCGGCAATTGAAAAAAATTGAACAGCGCCAATTCGATGACATAGAACCGATCAAGGCGACGGGGGAAATCAAGGAAGTTGAAAAAAGTGTTTACGAGATGGCCGATGCACTCGAACGGTATATGAACGCGCAACAAGCTTTTTTCCAAAATGCAAGCCATGAACTAAAAACACCGCTGATGACGATTCAAGGCTACGCTGAAGGGATTAGAGACCAGATTTTTGATGCGAAGGAAGAGGAAAAAGGGCTTGAAGTCATGGTGAGTGAAGTCAAACGGTTAAAAAAAATCATTAATGAAATGATTTTGCTTGCCAAACTCGATAGCGAGCAAGAGATTTATGAAGCTGAAAAAGTGCAAATATCAGCGGTAATCGATCAAGTATCCGCACGTTGCGTTCCGTTGATGAATGAAACGGGTATTGCGTTTTATCGAGATATTCAGCAAGATGTACCGCTTGTCGTTGATGAGGAAAAGTTTTTGCGTGCACTGTTAAATCTTGTTTTTAATGGAATACGCCATGCCAAAACGCGCGTCGATCTGACGGTAACAAACGACGCGGAGCGGATGATGATAACGATTGAAGATGATGGGGAAGGTATACCTGAAGAACTGATACCGCACATATTTCATCGTTTTGTTAAAGGAAAAAGCGGTGAGACCGGTTTAGGATTAGCAATTGCACGTGCTATTATCGAACAATCGGGCGGGAAGATTACGGTTGGCGATTCAAAACACGGCGGAGCTAAATTTACACTTGAGTTTCCTATCGCGACTGCCAATGTTCATAACTAGATGTTTGCTATTAATAATGATCATTAATGATTGATAGAGGTGCTTATTTCATGCAACGAAGAGACATTCGGAATATTGCCATTATCGCTCACGTTGATCACGGCAAAACAACGCTTGTCGATCAGCTTTTGAAATACTCAGGGACATTTCGGTCTCATGAACAGATCGATGAGCGAGCGATGGATTCACACGATTTAGAGCGCGAACGTGGCATAACCATTTTGGCTAAAAATACAGCGCTTCGTTATCAAGATACGACAATCAATATTTTAGATACACCGGGCCATGCTGATTTTGGCGGCGAGGTTGAACGAATTATGAAAATGGTGGATGGTGTTCTTTTAGTTGTGGATGCTTATGAAGGGGCGATGCCACAGACGCGATTCGTATTGCAAAAGGCGTTGGAGGAGAAGTTGACACCGGTTGTCATCATTAATAAAATCGATCGGGCAAATGCCCGGCCTTTGGAAGTTGTTGATGAGGTGTTTGATTTATTCATCGATCTCGGAGCCGATGATGAGCAGCTAGACTTTCCTGTTGTATATACATCGGCTATGAACGGAACATCCGGCGTTGAACCAGATGAACAGGAAAAAACGATGGATCCTGTTTTTACAGCAATAATGGAGCATATTCCCGCTCCGCTTGATACAAAAGATGAACCGCTGCAATTTCAGGTTACGCTCCTCGATTATAACAAATATGTCGGTCGTGTTGGAATCGGTCGTGTGTTTCGCGGGAAAATCAGCGTCGGCCAGCAGGTTATCGTTATGAAAAAGGACGGGTCGACTAAATCATTCCGGATCACTAAATTGTTCGGGTTTATCGGTTTGAAGCGAGTTGAAATCCAAGAGGCACATGCCGGGGATGTTGTAGCCTTGTCCGGGCTGGATGACATCAATGTCGGCGAAACAATTTGTCCGGAAGACCATCCCGAGCCGTTGCCACTGCTTAGGATTGATGAACCGACATTGCAGATGACTTTTCATGTGAACAACAGTCCGTTTGCGGGTCGAGAAGGGAAATATCTGACATCGCGGCAAATCGAAGAGCGCCTGATGACAGAGCTGGAAACAGATGTCAGTTTGCGTGTTGAACCGACGGATTCGCCAGATGCTTGGAACGTTTCTGGTCGCGGTGAATTGCATTTATCGATTTTGGTCGAAAACATGCGCCGGGAAGGTTATGAACTGCAGCTTTCCAAACCAAGGGTCATTTTAAAAACGATCGATGGCGTAATGTGTGAGCCAGTCGAACGTGTGCAAATCGATGTTCCTGAAGAATATACTGGGCCCGTTATGGAATCACTCGGCCAGCGTAAAGGTGAAATGCTCGATATGGTTAATCATGGAAACGGGCAAGTTCGTTTAGAGTTTAAAGTCCCATCTCGGGGATTGATCGGCTATACAACTGAATTTATGGCACAAACACATGGTTACGGGGTTATCAATCATACGTTTGAAGCGTATGAACCAGTGGTTGATGGACACGTTGGTGGTCGACGTGAAGGGGTTCTGGTCAGTCAGGAAAACGGGCAAGTGACCACCTATGGCATCATGCAAGTAGAAGATCGCGGCATCATATTTGTCGAACCGGGCACGGAAGTCTATGCCGGGATGATCGTTGGCGAACATAACCGTGAAAATGATCTAACGGTCAACATTACAAAGGAAAAACATTTGACGAATATTCGCTCTGCTCACAAGGATCAGACCGCTACGATGAAGAAAACGCATCACATGTCGCTGGAGGAGGCGCTTCAATATATTAATGATGACGAGTATTGTGAGGTCACGCCGAAATCCATCCGCCTTCGTAAAAAATTATTGAATAAAAGCGAGCGAGAAAAAGCGGCCAAGCGGGCGAAGATGGATTAAGACATTTCGTATACGAAGACTTGCGGAAGAAGGCAGCTTAAATAGGTTTTTGTGTCTTTAGAGATGAGCTTGCCATTACGCCTAAACAGCGGCTGATAGCTTACCATTGGCTCGGGCATGTGGTCTTGTTATGTTTCAAAAGGGAAAGTATTTTGATGCGGCCAATTGTGTCAAAATTGTCATCGTGTGGACCAAGCAAATCCGTGTTCATTTTTCATGTGCAAGGCGAATACGAAAGGTGATGACAGGATTTATCCGTAACTGGAGAATAGTGCGGAAAGAAAGTTAAAGGATCTTGAATAATGATTCAAAAGCATTAGCAGGATAGCAAGGGCTTGATGATTCATACTTGCTATCCTCTTTGTGCAACAATCGCGTCTGATTGTTATACAATGCGCTTCTATCCCGACATAAAAACAACGTAAGTGCATTTAATAACATGGTCACAATGACAAGTACTGTTGAAGCAACAACTACATCACGCATTCAGCAAAAGGTATGACAAGGATCGTCCTGTTCGTGTTCGCACGATACATAGTCAAAAGATGGACAAAGGGAATGATTATGAACATGAAACGATTTTTGATACGGATTTGGTTTTTGTTTAAACTGCATAAATCCATTCCATTTATGAAAGATTTTTTCCTTTCTCAAGAAATCGGGATTTTTAAAAAAGTTGTGTTTGTCGTTTTAATCATTGGCTATGCTATATTTCCATTTGATCTGATTCCCGATTTTATTGTGGGATTAGGGATAGTTGATGATGTAACCATTGCTGTTATTCTGTTGCAGCTGATGGTCAAGGCGGCGCCTGACTCATTGAAGGAAAAGTATGATGCCACACCTCCCGAGTAGCATAGTTGCATTTTTTAATGTTACATTTTATCATGATATAAGCATTTAATTATAAAATGATATAAAAAGGGTGGATACTATGCCGAAGGTTGATTTGGATATCGAAGAAGTCGTTTTGGTTTTCAAATTGTTCGGCGACCGAACGCGGCTGGCGATCATGAAATTGCTCGAGACGAAACAATGCTGTGTCTGCGAATTGACCGAGGCGTTTGACATGTCGCAGCCTGCCATAAGCCAACATTTGCGAAAGCTTCGGGATGCCAAACTGGTTGCCGAAGAACGGCGGGGCCAGTGGGTTTATTATGAAATAAATAAACAATCCGATTGCTATCCGCTCGTGCAGGAGGTGCTGGATTATATCCCTGCGCAAACGCTATTGCTTGAAAAAATGGAAAACGCACGAGGGTGCTGACAGGCCGATTGTGCGAACCTTGAAAGTGTAAAGATCTTAAGAAAGTCTGACATGTTCAATTTGGGGGACTTCATTTGGATGCATCAACTGTTTTAGCTGTGACGATTTTTCTTATGACACTTATTTTGATCATTTGGCAGCCGAAAAATCTGGGAATTGGTTACACGGCCATTGGCGGGGCGATTCTAGCACTGGCAGCCGGGGTTGTGTCGTTTACTGATGTCGTTGACGTCACAGGGATTGTCTGGAATGCGACACTTGCGTTTGTAGCGATCATTATGATTTCGCTCATTCTCGATGAAATCGGCTTTTTTGAATGGGCAGCTCTGCATATGGCGCGGATGGCTGGCGGAAATGGTCTGAAAATGTTTATCTACATATCCGTTTTAGGCGCGCTTGTTGCGGCACTGTTTGCCAACGACGGGGCAGCGCTGATTTTGACACCGATCGTGCTTGCTATGGTTCGAGCGCTCAAATTCAAAGATGCGTTTATTTTGCCGTTTACTATGGCGAGCGGATTTATCGCCGATACGACATCCCTTCCGTTTATCGTAAGCAACTTGGTTAATATCGTATCAGCTGACTTTTTTGGGATCGGCTTTCTAGAATATGCCGCACGAATGGTCATTCCGAATTTGTTTTCTTTAGTCGCAAGTATTAGCGTCCTGTATTTATTTTTCAGGAAGGATATCCCGAACGATTACGATGTAGCCCATTTAAAACAGCCGAAAAGTGCTATCAAAAATGAAAAATTATTCCGCATCGCTTGGGCTGTTTTGGCTGTCTTGCTTGTGGGCTATTTGATCAGTGAATTTGTGGCGATTCCGGTATCATTGATTGCCGGAGCCGTGGCGGTTGTGTTTCTTCTGTTGTCGCAAAAAAGTGAGGCTGTTGCAACTGGCAAGGTTATCAAGGGCGCGCCGTGGGATATCGTGTTTTTCTCCATCGGCATGTATGTCGTCGTTTATGGGCTGCGCAATGTCGGCTTGACCGATATGCTTGCGGGAGTGATTGATGTAGCGGCTGAACAGGGGTTATTTGCCGGAACGGTTGCCATGGGCTTTATCGCTGCTATTTTATCATCGATCATGAACAATATGCCGACCGTTATGATTGACGCCCTGGCCATTGCGGATACGCATGCGACAGGACTCATGAAAGAAGGATTGATCTATGCGAATGTGATCGGCAGTGACTTAGGGCCGAAAATTACCCCGATCGGATCGCTCGCAACACTTTTGTGGTTGCATGTTTTGCGAACAAAAGGGATACGTATTTCCTGGGGCTACTATTTTAAAGTCGGTATGATCCTGACAATTCCGACTTTGTTTATTACGCTTGCCGGGCTATATTTAACATTAGTTGTGTTTTAAGGAGGATCGATATGACAAAGAAACCCATCTTATATTTTCTATGTACAGGCAATTCATGCCGAAGCCAAATGGCAGAAGGCTTTGGCAAAAAATATCTTGAAAAGTGGGATGTCAGAAGTGCCGGTGTGGAAGCACACGGTTTAAACCCGATGGCAGTGAAAGTGATGGAAGAAGCCGGTGTGGATATTTCAGAACAAAAATCCACTGTCATTGATCCGGACATATGGCAGCATGCGGCATTCGTTGTCACATTATGCGGTGATGCGCGGGACAATTGCCCGATGACACCGCCGCATGTCAAAAAAGAACACTGGGGATTTGACGATCCAGCTAAGGCTGATGGAACGGAAAGTGACAAATGGCGCGTCTTCCGGCGTGTGCGTGATCAGATTGAGGCGCGGATTTTACAGTTTAAAAAGGACGAGGAGGAACAACGTAGGAAGCAGGATAGGTGACGCCAGCAAAACGCCCGTCACTCGTGTTTATGATCATGAAAAAGGGCCGGTCCTTTAGGAGCACGGCCTTTCATGATCTTTTTTGTTTTTCATTCGGTATATATTTGGTAAAGTATGCAGCGCAACTCAGACATATGAGCGTCAGTCCCCAGGCAACAACCCCGTTGTAGCGGAAGTCGATGCGCAAGCCGAAGATGATAATAACAATGCTTAAAACGAGAAAAACAAGTGATAAATAACGCTTCATATGAACACCTCAGCTTGGTGCTTTTCATTCGCTTATATATCTAGTGTCATTCCATATCATTATAGCATATGAAAATAATTATGGGATTATCGGTTTTATTGACCGGCCACATCCCTTCTTGTAAACACAACCCATGAAAGAACGAGGAAAATAGCATAATAGACAACTAACATAGTTATCGAAAACCCGAGCGTCATACCTTCGATTATGGGAGAACCATCATTTGCGTATTGCTTAAGATCTGTATTAGCAAATAGAATGTATTTAGCCCAGTCATGATCGGAAAAAAATCCGACGATCGAATTTCCGGCAAACATAAGAAAAATAGCTGTTCCAATGGCTAGTGTGCTGTTGCGGAAGATGGATGAAATCATGAATGCAAAGGTAGCCATCATAATGAGATTGATCAGTTTGTAACCGTAACCGGACATGATTTCACTCAAAATGGATACTTGTGCAAACTCATCATTTTGTTCGATGACGATGGATGGATTAATACCATTGATACCGAAGAGAATGGCGCCGACGATCCAAGAAAAAAGTACCACAAATAGCAATGTAAACAATGCAAAGATAAGGACGGAGACATACTTGGATAAGAGGATTTGCGCCCGGGAGATGGGCCGAGTTAAGAGCAGCTTGATGGTCCCCCATCGGAATTCATGCGCGACGATGCCGGCAGCCACAATGATCGTGAAGAGACTGACAACTGATAGCAAGAAGACATTTTCAAGGACGTATTCCCAGGCGTCATAAGGTTTGGGCTGGATGTCATTTTCCAAGTAGTAGTTATTTTTGGCAATATAACTGTTATTCATTTCCACGACAAAACCATTATCGTCATCCATTTCCTGTATCCATTCTTCATTATCTTGCATGTATTCCTCATTTTCTTCCTCCAGCACCTCACGCCAGTCATCTCCTGTATATTCTTCGCCCAAATCACCGAAGAAGTATGAGATGAGTCCGCTGCCGATAATAATCGCCGCTAAAATCGCATACATCACCCATGTTGATTTACGAATATATATTTTCATTTCTTCATTGAATACGAGTTTGAAAAATCTATTCAATCGTGTTCTCCCCAATCAAATCAAAGAATTTATCCTCCAGCGTGTCATTGGACAGCCCGACTTGGTAGACGGCCATATCGTGTTGAACCAACGTTTGAATGATTGTCGGTATGCGTTCCTTTTCACATTGGAAGGATAGTGCACCATCTTTTGCGCTAGCTTCGATAGCGAGTTTTTCGTTTAAGAGTTCTATGGCTTGACAGGCCGGTGTGACCTCCAATACGACTTGCTGCACATTTTCTTGTTCCTCTGCTCCGCGGACAAATTCGGTAGCAATGAGTTCTCCGTTTTTAATGATGCCGATGCGATCACACATGAGTTCAATTTCTGACAGCAGGTGACTGGAAATAATTACTGCAACGTCCTCTTTTTCGGCCAGCCGTCTGATATATGTGCGGATTTCTCGAATTCCGGCAGGGTCCAGTCCATTTGTCGGCTCGTCTAAAATGAGGACAGACGGTGCGTGTAACAGGGCCTGGGCAATCCCGAGACGCTGCCGCATGCCGAGTGAATACTTACCGACCTTTTCCTTAATCGGTTTTTCCATGCCTAATAGCTTGACAACTTCATGGATGCGCTCGTCTGTAATACCGGGAATCATACGGGCAAAATGTTTTAAATTCTGCCAGCCGCTCATGAACGGATAGAGTTCTGGATTTTCGACAATCACTCCGACTTGCCGAACAGCTTCTTTAAAATCGCTTTTAATGCTTTTGCCTAAAATGCGCACATCTCCGGCGCTCAATCGCATCAGGCCGACCATCATGCGAATCGTTGTCGTTTTACCAGCACCATTCGGCCCGATTAAGCCAAACACTTCTCCTTTGTTGATGGTGAATGTGAGGCCTTTGATGATGTCTTTGCTGCCGATTGTTTTTTTAACGTTCATTAATTCCATAGCTGATTCTGTCATGCATATTCCTCCATTTCAGATTCATTTACATTAACGGGATACGTTTTATTTCAGTGTATTTCCTTTATGTCATCATTGGTATGGCTAAATTTCTTCGTATTCCATTAGCCATTGATGCTGGATCATCAATTTAACTGCGGTGATGACAATAGCGATGCTTGTATTCTAAGTTTATTACTCTTGTTAATGCTATAGACTTTTTCATACCTTTGGGCACCGTTCATTTTGCCCCTCATCCCGACACTGCAACTATGAGCTAATTGTATTTTATGGCAATTTTTCAATATAAATTAATTAAAATTATATAATATATTATAAAATTAAACAAACTCTATTTTTTGCTTCCACCCGAAGTCGGCTGAATCTATTTTGGCAAATATTTCTAGAACCGGAAGATCAATCCATGAAACTTCTATTCAAGAAACTCCGTCTAAAAGGGTATAAAGTCTGACGATTATAAAAAGGGGGTCATTCGTCATGGTGAAGACAGACAGGTTTGTCTGCATGTGCTGCAACCGGTCGATTGGGTTGAAGGTGAAAATGGCAACCGAACGCTTGTCATTTATTCATTAGGCAATTTCTTCTCCGGGCAAGAAGGTTTGTATAAACAAACAGGGGGCATTTTTAAATTTACGATTCTGAAAACGACCAATGGCTATGTGAAGACGGTTGAAGTCACTTCACCGCAATTCATGCCAACGTATGTGACGTATGGGGTTAGCAAATTATTCCGTTGTATCAATTGACCGATGACGATCTTTCGGATGCAGCTGCGCACTACGAGGAAATTAAAAGTCATATGGCACAACGGATGCCGGAATTGGAGTTTTTAGAAGGATAGGGATTGTATCCATCATAAGTATGTTTGATATAAAGTACAAAAGTTTTTTGGTATGATAACGTTATAGATGAATGAATTAACGACAGTTTTCGGTTGAGAAAAAGGGGAGCAGAATATGGAATGGAAAAATATATACCGCGGCATGTTGATGGGGGCGAGTGATGTCATTCCGGGTGTAAGCGGGGGGACGATTGCCCTTTTACTCGGGATTTATGACCAGCTAATCGTCGCCATCAATGGCTTTTTGAGTAGGGAATGGAAGAAGCATTTAGGTTTTTTAGTTCCGTTAGGTCTGGGAGTTGCCGTGGCTGTGTTGGCGTTAAGTAAACTAATTGACTGGCTGCTTATGCATTATCCCGGGCCGTTAAAATTTTTCTTTTTAGGATTGATTCTCGGTGTATTGCCGTATTTATTTCATCAAGCTGATGTTAAGCGAACGTTTAAATGGCCGCATTTTATGATATTGATCATCGGGGCGCTTTTGATTAGTTCGATTGTATTTTTTGACACTACTGAAGGGAATTTGATTGAGAGCCGGACACTTGCCATCTATCTATTTTTGTTTTTCTCAGGATTTATTGCTAGCGCAGCGATGATTTTACCCGGTATCAGCGGCTCGATGATTCTTCTCGTTATCGGCTCGTACGCGACGATCATTAATGCCATTAGTACATTGCAACTCGATGTCATGGTTGTGACCGGAGCAGGCATTGTTATTGGCATCATTGTCATGAGCCGGATCATCCAGTTTTTTTTGCAGCGTTTTGAAAAAGCAACATACGCATGTGTCATCGGTTTTGTTCTCGGTTCACTCGCGATTGTCTTTCCTGGGTGGCCGAAAGATACGTCTTTTATGCTGCTTTCGATTGCGACATTTGCTTCTGGATTAATCGTCGCTACTATTCTTGGCAAAGTGGAATACACAGGCTGATAAGCAAAGTATGCGACAAGCCAGGAAAAAATCGCTACAATAAAAACAGCATAATAAAAGGAGTGTATGCGCATGAAGCCTATTAAGACTGAAGAAGAGTTTAACGACGTCATTGCTTCAGATAAACCGGTGATTGTTAAGTTTTTTGCTGACTGGTGTCCAGATTGCAAACGGATGGATATGTTCATCGATGGCGTGATGGAAGAATTTAATAACTATGACTGGTATGAAGTCAACAGCGATGAAGTGAAAGGGTTGGCCGAAAAATACGATGTGATGGGAATTCCGAGCATCTTGATTTTTCAGAACGGCGAGAAAAAGGCACATCAGCACAGTGCTTACACAAAAACACCAGAGTCGGTTACAGAGTTTTTGCACGAGCAGCTTGGTTGAAGACAAAATGAGCGCCTGTTGCCAAATTGAGGGACAGGCGCTTTTTTATCAATGTTTTTTCATTAATCGCAGTGCGTTCAATGTGACAAGCAGAGTCGCTCCCATGTCGGAAAAAATGGCAATCCACAGTGTTAACCAACCGGGAATGACTAGAAGGAGTGCGAACACTTTAATGCCGATGGCAAACGCGATGTTTTGTTTGATGATAGCGAGTGTCTTTTGACTGAGCCGCACCGTCAACGGTAACTTCCTTAAATCGTCATCCATGAAGGCGATATCGGCTGTCTCCAATGCGCTATCTGTCCCTGCTGTACCCATGGCAATGCCGACTGTGGCTGCGGCAAGCGCCGGTGTATCGTTTATTCCGTCGCCAACCATGGCGATTGTTTGGTGCATTTTTTCGTATTGTTTAATGAAATGAAGTTTATCTTCCGGCAATAATCTGGCTTGAATGTCTGTTAGGCCGAGTTCCTTACCTAAGGCATGGGCTGTTTTTGGGTGATCGCCGGTCAGCATGAATGTATGCTTTATTTCCAACTGATGCAATTGTTTGATTGCGTTTTTGCTTTCTTGCCTCGGTTCATCGCGAAGAGCAGCTGCTAAAAAAATTGATTTGTCGGTACCGCATAAAACAATCGTTTTCCCATCATTCTGGTGTGTACGGATGAAGTCATCGACGCCTTTTTGATCAGACTGGATTTCCGCGAAAAGTTGTGGTGATCCGGCATAGATCATTTTTCCATTTACCCGTCCTGTGATCCCTTTTCCCTGGATGGTTGTAAAATCTGTGATATGAATGTCATTTGTGTCAATAGGTCTATGTTGTTCGATATCTTGCACGATCGCCTTTGCCAACGGATGGTTCGATTGTTTTTCCAGAGCATACAAATAGCCTAACGCTTTTTCCCGATAGTCGGTAAAGAATGTCATGTCAGTGACAATCGGACGGCCTTCGGTCAATGTTCCGGTTTTGTCAAAGGCAACAGCATTTATCGCGCCGATTTGTTCCAAATGGGCGCCGCCTTTAATGAGTATACCGCTGCGGGCGGCTTTACCGATTGCGGTGACAATCGCAACCGGCGTGGAAATGACGAGAGCACAAGGACAGCCGACGACTAAGATGGCAAGTCCTTGATAGATCCATGTCGGCCATGCCGCGCCAAACAATGGTGGACCAATGGCCACCAAAAAGGCGATACCAATGATAACCGGGGTGTACCAAGCAGCGAATCGATCGATAAATACTTGAGATGGCGCACGCTCTGCTTGAGCTTCTTCAACAAGGTGAATAATTTTGGCAATTGTCGTATTTTCGGCCTTTTTCGTTACCTCCACTTCCAAATACCCATCCTGGTTGATCGTTCCGGCGAAAACATTTTGGCCTGGTGTTTTGTCCACAGGTATGGACTCACCGGTAATGGGCGCTTGGTTAATGGCGGATTGGCCTGCCTTTATCATTCCGTCCATGGCGATTTTGTCACCTGGTTTGACAAGCATGATATCGCCGATGTCAATATCTTTTACGGGCACTGTTATTTCCTTGCCGTTGCGACGGATCAAGGCTTCATCGGGCGCAATGGCTATTAACGAACGAATCGATCGCCGTGCTTTATCCATGGAAAAGTCCTCGAGTGCCTCACTGATAGCAAACAAGATAACAACAACGGCTGCTTCTTTCCATTCACCGATAAGTGCCGCACCGATCACTGCAACAGTCATCAATGTTTTCATATCAAAGCGGAGATGAATGAGATTATTCAGTCCTGCTTTGAATAAAGTTATACCGCCGACAAGAATAGCCAGTGCAAGAAGAAGTGTTGTGATGTAATGGTCCGTTTCCAGCACGAATGAAGCAGTAATGCCAAGCACAGTTAACAAGCTTGCTAAAACAAGACGACCATGGCGGATCCAGAACGGGTTCTTTTTTTCGACTCCATGCTTTTCATTCGGAATGACTTTAATGTTAGCAAATGCTCCGGCTTTTTCAATGTCTTGTATAGATGCCGTTCCGCCGACAGTGATTTTAGCCGCGGCAAAGTTCACTTCAGCATATGTTACACCATTTATTCGTTTAACGTTATTTTCAAACGTCTTGGCGCAGTTGCTGCAGGAAAGCCTTTCTAAACGATAAGTTTGCAGCTGGTTAGACGGCATGAGCGGAATGCTCCTTGATTTGAGTGAAAGTTCGCTGAAGCAACGTTTTTATATATTCATCCTTCAACGAATAATAAACGCGTCGTCCTGCTTTTCTATATGTTACTAAGCCCGCTTTGTGTAACTGACGCAAATGGTGAGAGGCACTCGCTGTTGTTGCTCCGATAATATTGGCAATGTCGCAAACGCAAAGTTCCTCTTCCAGAAGGAGAGAACAGGCGATGTGCAGCCGGTTTTTTTCACCTAAAAGCTTGTACAACTTCGCCATGTCAGCAATCGGCTGCTCTGTCAGCTGTTTACGGACTCGATTGACTTTATCAGTATGGATACATGTCACGTCACAAACATCATAATTCATAAGAATACTCCATTCAAATCATTATTTGATTATAGTATATTCAAACATTCATTTGAATGTCAAGGAAAAAAGAGGTGCGGCTGCGGCACCTCTGCTACGCTTTAAATTAAATCAAATGACAACATCGTTTCATCGGTAAATGTGATTTTTGAATTGCTCAATGGAAAATGATTTTTGTATATCCTCTTATTGTACAAACTTTTAGGTTTAAGGTGGTAGATTTCTCGGAACTTGTCCTTGCTTGCACCACCATAACTAACTTTCGTAATGGCCTGTGGATTTAACAAACTGGTCACCATTTGTTTATCGTCATCCCGATCCCACTCGATCAAAAATGGAAGCATTTCTTTTTTATAATCATAGTCAGGAAATAGCATCCGCCATTTTAATGTCGTTCCGTCTGGCTTTTCCCGTCGTCCTGGAAAAGGGCCTTTATACGGGATGTTGTTTTTTTCAAAATGGGTGATATATTTATCCATCTGATTTGTTCGTAAAGCGAATTGAAAAGGTCCTCGTCCTCCTTGTTCTAAAAAATGGTCGAGGTGCTGGATGAGTGGATTTTCAGCTTTCTTTAGTTTATCTTCATTGTAAATACCGAGCCATTCCAGGTAGCTGTTATTGGAAAAATAAGCGAGGTAGTTGTACGTTCCCCAATGATCGTGTTGCCCACCTTTGACGGCCTTGATGGCAAATTGATCGCCGTATCGAGCGCTTGCTTTTTCCGCATCCATTCCTGCCAAGACGATATGATCTAGTGCTAACATGGAATCACACTCCTTCATTCGTTTGTTGCAAACAGCTCATACGTGCACAAAACATATTTCCTATTCTAACGAAAGAAGATAACAATGCAATACGTTTGTTCATGAATCCTAACATGAAATTTGATATAGTACAAAACAAGACTTACATAAAGCAGGTGGAGACCATGGCACAACCAGCCATTTTAATTGTTGAAGATGAACAGAAACTAAGCCGGGTGCTGCAACTCGAACTCGAATATGAATATTACCGCACTAAAGTGGCGGATAATGGCCTAGATGCGTTGCGTTTCATCCGGGATGAAACGTGGGACTTGGTTTTACTCGATATCATGCTTCCTGAATTGAGTGGGCTAGAAGTTTTGCGCCGGCTCAGATTGAGTGATGAGGTAACGCCGATTCGTTTTTATCGAGTCGATAAAGCTCGGGAGCCGTCATACCGGTGGTACGGGGCTCGGTCTGGCGATTGCTAAAACGATTGTAACGGCTCACCGCGGGAAATTGACGGTTAAAAGTAAGTTAGGAAAAGGATCGACTTTCACGGTGCAATTACCCATGGCAAGTTCAATTTAAGGATATTCTCAGTCAATTTTAATCCATTCTTTACGCTGTTTTCATCCGTCCGGAGTACGATGATAACAGAATAATAAAAAGGAGGAATCATGATGGTCGGTTAATCTATGAAGTGGAGATCGAAAACGGCCGTGAAGAGGCCGAAATGGAAATCGATGTGTCCAGGTGACATCCTGGAGAAAGAAATATCCACAAATAAAAAAGCGAAGTACAGTCAGCACGACGTAATCCTTGATGTCGCTGAAGCGGCTGATATCGCTTTAAGCGAATACTCAGGGACTGTGATAGAAATCGAACTCGAGAAAGAGGACGGCCAGCTGATCTATGAGGTTGACATTGAAAATGGTCGTGAAGAGGCTGAAATAGAAATCGATCCGTATTCAGGCGACATTCTAGTGATTGAGATTGATGATTAAAAGATAGAAAGGAGGCTGGGACAAAACAAGGGTTAAATAAGTAGAAATGGTTGGAATCAGTCAGGACCATTCCTTATTTCGTAACGAATAGTGGGAGACATTTGTATAGAGTCGATCTAGAAGCAGATCGTTGTCCCCTGCGGAAAGCACATGTCTGAAGTGAGGGGTAACATCACTCATAAAGACACAGTGTCCAGCTTTTTACAGCTGAATGTTGAAGGTTTTGTCCCAGTTTCTTTATGCTTTTACGGTAAAATTTTTCGTTGTTACAGCACGGACGGTTCCATGTTTTTCAAAGTAATGGCGGATTAAATCGACCATATCGGTTTGAATTTCTTTGATAACCGGTTTGTTTTTGAACATATCGTAATCACCACCGCCTGATGCCCGGTAATTGTTTACAACAACGTGGTAGGTTTTATCGTCTTCGAGCGCTTGATTATGGTATGTTATATGTTCAACCCTTGCTCCGAAAGGGCGAGAAACGTCAATCGTATAGTAAATGCCTTCCCACATGTCATAGTTGTAATGTTGGGGTTTAGGTGTCTCGTAGATGGGATTGACGGTGATTTCGCCATTTTTATCAAGCACAAAGTATTCCGCACTTTTCTCGAGTGCTTCGCGGATATCTTTTCCGGTTAAAGCAAGGACGACGAGTGTGTTCGGATATATGTAATTTGCAACAATATCGCGCATGGTGACAACAGGCGAAAAACCTCTTGAATCGTTGTTGAGTAGCGCCGTAACAGAAATGTCGGCGCCAGAGGCATCCATTTGCACAGTTTGTATCAATTCAATAAACGGATGTTTCTTTACCCGGGCTGCGAATGGATCGGTGATTGTCATATCGCCCTCGATGTAGCCGATAGGCTGAACGAGCCACGTTTGTGTGCTTGCCTCGAACCCTTGCATGTACGCCATTATTTCATTGTCTGCTTCAACGCCTTCAAGCGTATGTATTGCGGCTTTTTTTTCCACAATGGTCCATGAAGTCCCGCGTTTCTTTAGATCAATGGTGATTTCTCCGTACATTTTTCCATTATGGCCGGGCTGGATAACGAGAACATCGTTGATTGTTTCGGTTAATACGCGATGCTGATGACCGGTTAGAAGAATGTCGATGCCGGGGATTGTTGCACACATCTGATAGCCTTGATTTTCTCCGGTAAGTTTTTCTGTTGCTGCACCCGTTTTCGCATCGCGCTCCAAGCCACCGTGATAGGCGGCGATGAGTATGTCCGGTTGTTCGTTTTTTTGAATGTAATGGACCCATGTGTGCAAGGTTTGGCATGCATCCGTAAACCGAATGCCTTCTATGTGAGCAGGCGATTCCCAATTAGGAATGTAATGAGTCGTTACACCGATAACAGCCAGTTTTACACCGTTTTTTAATGTTTTCATGAGATAAGGCGGGCCGAAATACGGCCTGTTTGTTTGCTCATCCAATATATTGGCTGATATCCAGGGAAAATGTGATTGAGCGACGGCATCTTTTAAAATGTTTTTACCAAAATTAAATTCATGATTACCGATGACACCGGCATCAATCCCGATGTGGTTCATGATGCCGATCATTGGATTGGTGCGATGATCGGCATAGTCTTTAACATAATGGGTCATCAAAGGAGTGCCTTGAATGAGATCGCCGTTATCAAGCACGATGACATGTTCATTCATCTTTCGCGTGTTTTTTACGGCAGTTGCATATTTAGCAAGGCCTAGATCGGCCGGTTCATTCGTTCCGTATATAATCGGCATGGCATGGCCGTGTACATCGCTTGTATATAAAATGGTGATCGTTGTTTTATCTTTTTCCAAGTATGACCATCCTTTCATCTTTGCGAATGGCGTTCGTTTTTTAAACTATTTTTTGTCTGATTTTTGCTGAAAGCGTATCAATGATCGTTACGACAATGATGATGGCTAAAAGAATGAGGCCCATCTCATTCCAATTGCGATTCATGGAAGCAAATATAATCATCGTACCGATGCCACCAGCCCCTACAATGCCGAGAACGGATGAGGCGCGGATATCGATTTCAAAACGATAAATGGCATAGGAGAGAAATTCAGGGATCACTTGCGGAAGCACACCGTGAAAAAGGATTTGTATTTTATTAGCTCCATTCGCTTCCATTGCTTCCACCACTTGCATATCGATCGACTCCAATACTTCGGAATACAATTTCCCGAGCATACCGGTGGAGTGAATGGCAATGGCCAGCACACCAGCGAAAGCGTTCGGGCCGATCGCAGCGACAAACAAGATAGCGAGAATGAGTTCAGGAAATGACCGGTTGGCTGAGAGCAGCCACTTGCCAATCAATGCGATGACTGGGTGAGTCATATTTTTAGCGGCTAAAAATCCTAATGGAACAGCGAGAATTGAAGCCATCAATGTTCCGGCAAAAGCTATGAAAATCGTCTCCATGATTTTTGCTGTTACTTCCCTAGTCACTGCCCAATCGGGATTAAACAATTTTGGAATGACCACACCGAAGTTTTCGCTGATGCGTTCGATAGCCCGCCCCCATTCAATATCAATTCCAAGAAAAGTCCAAAGATAAAGTGCAACAACTGCTAAAGCGATGAATACTGCTTTTATTCGTTTTTGCCATGAAACTGTTGTTTTCGGTGGTAGGTTGTATTCGGCCATTATACAAGCGCCTCCCTGATTTTACTGCTTATATACTCGATTGTGATAACGACAAAGAAAATGACGATGATAATTGCCATCGCATTTGGATAATTATAAAACTGCAATTCCCGATCGAGGATGAGACCGATGCCACCAGCGCCGACAAGTCCTAACACTACAGATGCGCGTATATTGATTTCAAAGACATAGAGGACAAATGAGGTAAACTGTGGGAGCACTTGTGGCACCAACCCATAAAAAATGACTTGCAACGTATTTCCACCCGATGCCCGCATGGCTTCGAGTGGATTCATGTCAACGGCTTCAATCGTTTCGCTAATCAGCTTGGCTAGAATACCTAAAGAAAAAACGATCAATGCTAAGATGCCCGGAAATACACCTACGCCAAATAGACCGACGAATACAACCGCTAAGACGAGATCAGGGATCGTTCGCAATACATTCATAAATGTCCGCACCGAGAGATACAAGGATTTTGATGTCGTAATATTTCGCGCCGACAATAAGGCTAAAGGAACGGTCAGCACGGCGGCCACTGTTGTGGCAATGACCGCCATCTGTATCGTTTGGGATAACGGCCCCCAGACATTGGAAACGACAGACGTGTTGGGTGGGAAAAACTTTTCGGCCACTTGTTTCATATTGCTGAGGGCATTGTTAAATCCGCCCGTCATTTGGTTTTGTGTCCAAAACATGCTGAATAAATAAAAGGCAAGAATGGCTAAGAAAATCATCGCAACTTGCGTTTTTAGCTTTGCTGGATATATAGACGGTGCCTTTGAAGCTTGTGGTTGACTGTTCTGTTTGCTCATGATTTATCGGCTCCTTCAAGCAAGTCGTCCTCGCGTATACTGCGACCATAAATTTCTTCAAATGTTTTTTCGCTCACTTCCGAGACCGGACCATCAAATACGATTTCTCCAGCCCGCATGCCGATAATTCGATCGGCGTATTCCATAGCCATATCGATAAAGTGTAGATTAACGAGTGTTGTAATTCGATCTTCTTTATTGATTTTTCGCAGATAGGTCATGACTTGATGGGATGTCGGCGGATCCAATGATGCAACTGGTTCGTCTGCAAGAATATAAGACGGTTTCTGAGTCAATGCGCGGGCGATGCTGACACGTTGCTGCTGACCTCCGCTCAATTCATCGGCTCTGTTGTAAATTTTATCGGCAATATTGACGCGCTCAAGGCTTTCGTAAGCAAGCGCTACGTCGTCTTTCGGATATAGATTTAAGATCGAGCGGAGCGTGTTTGTATGGCCGAGGCGGCCAGCGAGAACATTTTTCAACACATTCGAACGGTTTACTAGATTATAGTTTTGAAAAATCATACCGATTTTTGTCCGCAGTTGACGCAGGTCATTCTTTCGGTAGGTTAGAATGTTTTCTCCATCCACATACAACTCTCCTGATGTTGGTGTAACGAGACGATTAATACTACGGATGAAAGTGGATTTTCCTGCACCTGATAAGCCGACGATTACGACAAATTCACCGTCCTTAATCGTTACATTAATATTTTTCAATCCTTCCGTTCCATTAGGATAGACAAGACTAATATTTTTGAATTCAATCATATTCGATGTATTCCCCCATATAGATTCGTAGGTTGCAGCACAAGACCATAATAAATAGCCGAAAGTCGTAAGCGTTGTCAAAAGTGTTATCTAGCGATTATTCCTCTTCTTCTATAATGTCGCGGAATTCATGATACGTTTCTTTGACGATTTCGTATTCTGAATCGTCTGCTTCTTCAATGGCATCCCACGTGTATACTTCGTGCATGATGTCAATCATTTCATCATCGTCATTGAACGAAAGGAAAGCTTCTTTGATTTTTTCTACTAAGTCATCGTCCAGTTCTTTCGTGACGGAAATCGTATCATTCGGAATGGATTCTGTATAATCGATGACTTTTAGTTCGTCTTTGATGTCGGGATATTCATCCTCTAAATTGTCCCGAACATCATCAAACGTTGTGGCGACATCAGCATCGCCATCAAGGACGGCTAAGGCAGCTGTGTCATGGGATCCCGCCTGGGTTGTGTTGCCGAAAAATTCCGTTTCCAAGTCGGAAGCCGAGTCGAATCCATATTTTTTCATTAACTGTTGAGCTGGAAATAAATAACCTGCAGTCGATCCTTTGTCAGCGAATGTCCATATTTTCCCTTCCAAATCATCGAGACTGTCAATATCTGAGTCAGCGCGGACGACGTATTGTGCTTTGTAGGATCCTTCACCATCACGGATGGATTTTAAAATGACTTCAACGTCGTATTGCTCATTAGCTAGAACATAACCGAATGCCGGGATAAAACCAATTTGAACTTGATTTGACCCCATTGCTTCCACGAGCGAATTGTAGTTGGTCATCACCTTTCCTTCAACGTTGATATCCAGTTCTTCCGACAAGCGATCTGCCAATGGCTCAATTGTATCGGCAATGTTTTCGGAGTCTTGAGAAGGAACGAATCCCATAACCAATGTGTCTTCTTCACCACCGCATGCGGTAAGTGCTAAAGTTAATCCCAACATAAAGATCAGACTGAAAATTTTCCGCATTTTGCCCCTCCTATAAAAAATGGAATAATCGTCTCATGTCCATTAAATAATATTTGCTTGAAAAATGCCAGAGGTTTTTTTATTCTGATATTATATTTATTAAAAAAGGGAAATGGGGAGAATGAATATACCAAGGCGTGATACAGAGGATGAGATGAAAGCATATACACCCCCTTTCAACTCCGACAATCGATTATAATGACAAACAGGTGGCAACAAAGGTGATTTTATGCAAGCATTGCAACTTTCCCAAAATAAATCGGTAAGGTGTTTTCGCTACTCCGACTGCTTTTGCCAATGATAAAGTGATTTTAAGGATGCCGATCCGATAGCTTAAATATGAATTGGGTGTAGAGACTGGCACACGATATGGGGTGTTTGCATACTATGTCAAAGAAAAACGTATCACAGAGGTGATTCTTCATGCATGATTATCAGTGGCACGCTAGGCGGTGTCGAACTTTTCCGTTGAACCTGAACTCTGCACTGGCACAAACGCCTTTTGACTATTATCGAAAGCCGAAACAGCCTGCTGATTGGTATCAAGCGATCAGCAGAAACCGTGCCATACCATCTCCACCACAAAATAGTCTGTTTGCATATTTTCAAGATGAAAACGGACAAATGGATTGGGACAAAATGTTAAAAACAGCGGGTAAAATGGCTGATACATTTCAACAAGTCACCCCTATGTTATGGGAATTCAGCTCGAAATTAAAACATGTTAAGCAGCTGACAGAAACCGATGACAATAGATGAAGCGTCATCGGCTTTTTAATAGAAAGCGATGCTTATTATAAGAGCGCAGAAAATGGTGAAAAATAAAAAGCGGAGCTGATGTAACGATGACAGGATGTTTGCTGATACATGGGTATACAGGTGGACCGTATGAACTTGAACCATTGGTCGATTATTTAAAAGAATGTACAGACTGGAATATTAAAGTGCCGATATTACCCGGACACGGTAAAAAGTTATCGCTGGAGAATACAACGTATCAAAGCTGGCTACATGCGGCGGAATATCGATTTAACAAGCTTGCTGAAACGTGTGATGAAGTGTATTGTATTGGTTTTTCTATGGGAGGAATGATTGCCGTTTATCTAGCTGCTAAATATGATATAGCAAAACTCGTTCTTCTAGCTCCGGCTGGAAAATTTCTCTGTTCTAGACAGCTTAGTCGCGATTTCGGTGTTTTGATCAAGGATGCATTGAAAGGCCATTTGAAGCGAAACCATTTGTACTTGCATTATAAAAAGAAAATGAGAGAAGTTCCGATAAAAGCCAATTTGGAGTTTTGGAAACTGATCCGCTTTAGCCGTAAATTTCTCAACGAGGTGAAGGCGCCTGTGTTGATCGTCCAAGGCAAGCAAGATCATATGGTGCCTTATAAAACCGTTTATTATTTAGACCAGGAAATCGCATCCAAGCAAAAGGAAATTGTGTTTTTCGATCAAGCTCGCCACATGATTTGTTGGGTGGATGATAAAAACATATTGAACGAGCTGATCCATTCATTTCTTGTAAAACCAATGGCATGTTAAAAATACTAGCGGGGCATTGCAGCGGTGAAACGCTATTTCTAACTCTTTTTGCGCGATATCGTGACGTTTGCTTTTTTTCGCGTGCTCATAATAAACAAAAATAAGCCGGAGATAACAATCGTTCCGCCAAGCCACTGGGACCAAGTGATCTGTTCGCCCAAGATGATGTAGGCTAAAAGCGAGGCTCCGACGGGTTCAAACACAATTCCCATAGAAATGGTGGCTGTGCTCAGCCATTTCAACGCCCAGTTAAACAACGAGTGACCGAGAAATGTCGGGACAATAGCCAGCGCCAAAAAGATGAGCCAATAGTCGGCTGGGTATCCGAAAAAGGCATGCCCGATAAACAGGTTGTACAGAATAAGCGTGATAGAACTCATTCCATAGACGACAAACGTATAAGTCATTAAGGAAAGGCGTTTGCGGACTTGCTGTCCCATTAGGAAATACACCGTAATCATAATAGCGCCTAAAAGTGCAAGCATGTCACCAAAGAGAGCAATGCCACTGATTTGCAAGTCTCCCCAACTAATAATAATGCTGCCTAAAAGCGCAATAATCATACTAATGATGGATCCGGGCGAAAAGCGTTCATGAAAAAAGAAAAATGTTCCCAAAAAGGCAAAGATCGGTTGCAGTGTGACGAGAACAACTGAGCTCGCCACTGATGTATAATTTAACGATTCGAACCATAAAATAAAATGAAAAGCTAAAAATATCCCGGCTAAAATGGATAGGAGCCAGTCTTTTCCATGAATCAGTTGGAATTCGTTCCGCCTTTTCAGCATTACATATGGCAGCATTAATAAAACAGCAAACAATAGCCGGTAATTGGCAATTATCGCAGCGGGTGCCCCCGCTGCGAGCTTAACTAGGACGGCCGATGTTGAGACAGCAAAAACGCCGATGACGACAGCGAGGTATGGATTGAATGGTGGCAGACGCATGTTAGGCCTCCTTTAAGGCATGGTGAACGATTGAATGTTTTCATTTTACCATTTCAGAAATGAAAAATCATGCAAAGTACAGGTAGATGATGGGATGTCCATTATGTTATGATAAAAGAACTATACAAAGGACAAAGCAATTGTTATTTTGCAATAAAGGGGTAGACATAAAACGTGACAACATTCCAAGAACTCAATCTATCAAACCAAGTTACCAAGGCATTGGAACAGATGGGATTTGAAGAAGCAACACCGATACAGGCAGAAACGATCCCGCTTGCAATAAAAGGCGACGATGTGATCGGCCAAGCGCAGACAGGAACAGGAAAAACCGCTGCCTTTGGTATTCCTATGATTGAACGGATTGATCCGAGAGAGCGGAAAATTCAAGGGCTCGTAATTACACCGACGCGTGAGCTAGCCATTCAGGTCGCTGAGGAAATTAACCGCCTCGGTCGTATCAAAGGCGTGCAGGCGCTGCCGATATACGGTGGTCAACATATGGATAGGCAGATCCGTTCGTTAAAAAACAGACCGTCAATCGTTGTGGCAACGCCGGGACGATTGTTGGATCATATGCGCAGACGAACCATTCGCATCGGAGATGTGCGATTTGTCGTATTGGATGAAGCGGATGAAATGCTGAACATGGGATTTATTGACGATATCCGCACTATTTTAAAAAACATTCCTGAACAAAGGCAGACGTTGCTTTTTTCGGCAACGATGCCTAGAGAAGTACACGCTATCGCCGCTCATCTTATGAAACAACCGCGAGAAATTAAAATCAAAGCAAAGAAAATGACTGTTGAAAATATTGACCAATATTTTATCGAAATTCCGGAAAAGCACAAGTTTGATACGCTGACGAATCATTTGGATATTTATGACCCGGATTTGGCGATTGTGTTCAGCCGAACGAAAAAACGGGTCGATGAGATTGCTGAAGGTTTACAAGCACGAGGGTTCCGCGCCGAGGGCGTTCACGGAGACTTAACGCAGGGTAAGCGCATGGCGGTGTTAAAGAAATTTAAAAACGGTCGCATCGATGTGCTCGTTGCCACCGATGTGGCAGCTCGGGGACTTGATATTTCTGGGATAACCCACGTCTATAACTTTGATATCCCGCAAGATCCAGAAAGTTATGTGCACCGTATCGGCCGTACTGGACGGGCTGGGAAGACGGGCGAGGCGGTTTTGTTTATCACTCCGAGGGAAATGGTCCATTTACAATTGATTGAAAAGACGACGCGGAGTAAAATAAAACGCATGCTGCCGCCGACAAATCAAGAAGCGCGGCACGGGCAGCAACAAGCAGCGGCGGAAAAAATTCGGAAAACAATCGAAAAAAACGAGCTTGATTCTTATCGGGAAACGGCAAATGAGCTGTTACAAGATTACGATTCGGTCACGGCGATTGCCGCAGCGTTGAAAATGATGACGAAAGAGCGTCGCAATGTCCCTGTCCGTCTTTCATCGATATCCCCTATTAGCGTTAAGAAAGCACATAGTAAACGCCGGACAAAAAAACGATTTCATAGCAAACGAAATCAAGGTGGTCGCAGCCGGAAAGGTGTTTTTTCAACACCTCGACACCGTTAAGCTACAATATAAAATTATTCCCAATTACCCTAAATGTTCGCTTATTTAGGGTGTTTTTTATTAGAGAAAAGCCGCTTTATCTAGTGCAATTGTCAGACACATGATAATATAGAAACAGAACGGAGGGACGATCGTGCGACAAGAACCTGCAAACCGAATCGCAACAGAGGCGATGAAAGCGTGGAAAATTACGGCGAGCTTGATTTTGGGGATATTTTGGATTGTGTTTGTGGCAGCTGCTGTTGTCTTCTTCTTTTTGAAATGGCCGCTTTGGATCATATGGATTGCTTTTGGAACGATTGTAGTTGCCACGTATGTCTTTGTTTTTCTCATTCCAAAATGGCGTTGGCGACGCTGGCGCTATGAAGTGTTTGAACAGGAAATTTATATTCAGCACGGAATATTAGTGGTATCACGCATATTAGTGCCGATGATTCGAGTGCAACACGTTGACACGAAGCAGGGTCCGATTTTACGCAAGTTCAATCTAGCCAGCGTGACGATTTCCACAGCGGCAACAACTCACGAAATACCCGCATTAATAGAGGCGGACGCATCCGCACTGCGCGACCGAATTTCAACATTGGCAAGGGTGGATGAAGATGATGTCTGAGGCAAGGCGGCTGCATCCGATTGCTGTGCTGTTCAATTTGCTCGGATCGGTACGCGAAGCGATCATCGGTTTTCTCGGTATCGGATTTTTTTCTTTAAAAGAAGGGCTTTGGCTTTTTATTTCATTTGCACTCATTTTTCTTGTGTTTACGATCATCATCAGCTTTTTATCCTGGTTTCGCTATACATACCGTGTCGAAGAAGGGGAGTTGCGGATAGAGTACGGTATTCTTATTCGCAAAAAGCGTTATATTTCTAAAAATCGCATCCAGTCGATCGATTTATCTGCAGGGGTCATTCATCGTTTATTCAACTTAGTCAGCGTACAGATCGAAACAGCTGGAAGCGGCGCAGATGCGGATGCTTCATTAGAAGCGATCAAACGTTCAGAGGGCGAATGGCTACGGGATGTATTGAAACAACCGGACGATCCAGAGAACATATCAACGGCTGACGAGGCAGAGGCAATGGCGGTGACAGCAGGGCCTTCTGAAAAAATATCATTTAAACGTTTGTTTTTAGCTGGTTCAACATCGGGGAGCATCGGCGTGATTTTCGGCTTTGCCGCATATATTGTGTCGCAAATCGAACAATTTTTACCAGCGTCTTTCTTCGACCGTTTTTTTACAAGTGCTGTTGGGTGGGCGGTTGGGACAAGCGTTTTGTTATTAATTGGGCTCGTTCTCTTTTGTTTATTGATTCTATGGCTTGTCGGTATTGCTGGGACGATGATTAAATATGGCAACTTTACCATTACAAGAAATGGTGATGAGTTGTTTATTTCACGCGGGTTGCTCGAAAAGAAGCAGTTAACCATTCCTTTGGGGAGGATTCAGGCCGTTGGGATTCGAGAGAGCATCTTACGCCAGCCGCTTGGCTATGCCACCGTGTATGCTGAAATTGCCGGTGGGTCGTTGGATAAGAGCGAAGATTTTTCCACGGTATTGTTTCCGATCATGAAACGCGATGAAATAAGACCTTTTTTGGAAAAGTTACTCCCCGATTATAAATTGGTGACAACTTATACATTGTCCTCACTTCCAAGACGCGCTTGTGTATTCTATGTATGGCGCGCAGTGTGGCCGTTTCTATTAGCTATGTTTGCCGTATGGTATTTTTTTCCACCATTCGCTTGGATTCCGCTGATCCCGTTAATCGCAAGTGCTCTTTTTGGATTTTTAAGGTATAAAGACGCAGGGATTTATGTCAATGCCCATCAGCTTGTGATCCGCACGCGAGGGTTCAGTCGAAATACGGTTATCCTGTATCATAAGCGTATTCAGGCGTTCGAAAAAAAGCAACATAAATTACAAAAAATAATCCGACTGGCTACGGTCAAATTATCGATCATTGGCGTGCTTGGCATCGGCACTCATTATCAGCTGAAGGATCTAGTTGAAAACGATGCGAACAACCTGGGGAATTGGTACTCATACCGCGACCGGTGGGGCAGTTTATAAAATGTTCAACCGTCCTAATATACCGAATACGACAAGAATGCCAAGGAGAATCCAGATGAGTGTTTTGGCGTTTTCTTTGCGCCGCTGTTTTTTATACCAGCGGTTCGGATCGAATTGGACAGAATCGTCTTTATGCATGCGACGGTTCCGCCACATAGAAAAAGGCTGCGCTCCGGTAAGGATGATCGGTCCGAGTGCAAAGCCGCCGATAAACCCAAATACGTGTGCGGAAATATTGATCCCCGGTCGAAGGAAGGTCATGAGCATGCCGATAATAAAGATGACCATAACGATTTGGACGCTGGCTGGATCGATCAAGTCCTTGCGGAATACGGCCATATAAATGTATATGCCAAATAGGCCGTATATGGCTCCAGAGGCGCCGACGTGAGGTGTCGACAGAAACGGTTCCATTCGATTGGGATCCAATAAAAATGTGCCGATATTTCCGGCTACGCCTACTAAAAGATAGGCGAGTATGAACTTGAATTTACCGAGCATTTGTTCAAGCGCTGGTCCGAACAATACGAGAGCAAAAGAATTGAATAGCATATGCATGAAACCCGCATGGAGAAACATCGGTGTGATAATCCGCCAGTACTCGCCTTCTGCGATTAGTGGGTTAAACCCAATGCCCCATGCATAAATCTGCTCACCGATTTGTAAAGCGAGCAAGTCAATGATCGTGTATAATACGATATGGATGATCACAAGAATCGAAACGACTGGATAAAATCGAACAAATTCCCCAATACTTCTTTCATTGCGAATAAACATGACGATCCCCCAGGTTGAAAAATTGTTTTTTCAGTCAGTATCAATATTAGGATACTAAAATAACGTGATAAAATACAATCATCCATACAAAAAACCGATGTGAAAGGTATGAACATGAATGATTCAAGGTATTGGGATGGACTTAATTGAACTGGATCGAATTGAAAACAGTATAGATAAAGATAATCGCCTCGCTGATCGTGTGCTAACTGCCAAGGAAAAAGAAATGTTTCATCAGCTGCCGAATAAAACGCGACAAGTCGAATTTTTAGCCGGTCGTTTTGCTGCTAAAGAAGCGTTTGCAAAGGCAGTCGGAACAGGCATTGGTCAATTAAGTTTTCAAGATATTGAAATATTGACGAATGATAACGGCGCTCCAGTTATCGAAGCAATCGGCTATGAAGCAAACCGCATTTTTGTATCGATTACACATAGCCGCGACTATGCAGCGGCACAAGTTGTTGTTGAACGCACCGAAGGCAATGAACTGTAAATCGTTTTCTTTAACATATTCATAAAGGTTGTCTCATATATTCTAGTGCGGGTAGGAGGGAACAAGTTGTTTGTTGTTACCGCAAAAGAAATGTACGATATCGACGCTTATACGATGTATGATATCGGCTATGGAAATTTATTGATGGAAAATGCGGGTAGGGCTGTCAGTGAAAAAGTGCAGAAGCAAGCAAAAAAGGATGATCAGATCGTTGTTTTGGTCGGCGGTGGAAATAACGGTGGAGATGGATATGTGATTGCGCGGACACTTTTAAATCAATCTTATAATGTTGAAGTCATACAAGTCGTTTCAGATGCCAAACTAACCGATGCCACACGATTTCATAAAAATTTGTTTACAAAGTGTGATGGCCATGTTCGTATGATCGATCAGATCGCAAATGTAGAAGATATTTTACAAACAGCGGATATCGTTGTCGATGCGATCACTGGTATAGGCGTAAAAGGCAAACTGCGTGCCCCACTGGCTGACGTTGTTTCCGAATTGAATGCATCCGCCCGGTTTATCATTGCCGTTGACATTCCTTCTGGCTTGCCGGCTGATGAAGGTATAGATGATTTTATAGCTGTCAAGGCTGATTATACTGTCATCATCGGCGCCCCGAAACTAAGTCTGTTTTTATCGGAGACAGCCGGTTATTACGGCACATGGGATGTTGTCGCGATTGGGCATCCACCGAAAGCGTGGCAGCAATTCAGCAGCCGGTTTGTGATCAGCTCCGATGATTTTCGCCAAACGATGCCTAAACGAAGTCTTGATGCTCATAAAGGAGATCATGGCAGCGGACTTGTTATCGGTGGAAGTGACGACATGCCGGGAGCGCTTGCCATGACGGTTAAAGCAGCTTTAAGGACAGGAGCGGGATTGATAACGGCTGGATCAACCAAAACGGCCATCGATCGGGTAGCACCGCAATGTCAGGAAGCTATGTATACAACACTTGTCGATCAAAATGGCTATCTTTCGAATGCAAACGATTTGTCCCTAGATCGTTACGATGCACTAGTTGTAGGCGTTGGCATCGGTCGGCATAGAAAAACGAAACGGTTTGTCATGGACATCGTTCGTAAAGCGACGTGTCCCCTCATTATCGATGCGGATGGTTTATACCATATTCAGTCTGATCTTGAAGTTATAAAAAAAAGGCACGCTCCAACGATCATAACACCCCACCCTGGCGAGATGGCTCGATTGTTAGGGATAACGGTTCCGGAACTACTCGCTGCACCATTTTATTATGCACATATGTTTGCGGAGATGTATCAAGTATATGTTGTCCTTAAAGGCCGCTATACAATTGTTACCGAACCATCTGGAAAGCAGGCTGTCAACACAACGGGCAACCCCGGTCTTGCCAAAGGTGGTAGTGGTGATGTTCTCGCCGGTATCATGCTCGCTATGATCATGCAAAAACAAAGTATCTTCCAAGCGTTATGCAATGCTTGTTTTCTACACGGCATGTCCGCTGACTTGCTTGTTGCCCGAAATCATTCGCACTATGATTTAATCCCGCAAGATGTAATCGACGGCATTCCGAACGTTTTTCGTACATTTTCTTGCTGATCAACGTGTATGCATGTGGTAACGTTCCCTTTGTCCCAATCCAAACGAACGGAGCGTGCAAATGGCATCAATGGTGTTGGCACTTTTGTTTTTGGAAATGTGAGACAAGGGAGATATGTCCATGGGAAAAAACATGTATATCTTAATTGCGACGGTTTTCGGCGCTGTTTTATTGCTTTCTGCCTGTGGGGAAAAATCACAAGAAGATGTCGTCGGGAAATTAGAAGAAAATCTAGAGTCGATGAGCGGCTATAAGGCAACCGCTGAAATGGCCATGAACACCGGGGAAGAAGAACAAACGTTTATGATTGATATATGGCATAAGAAAAAGGATTTTTACCGCGTGCAATTGACCAATGACCAGGATGAACAAGAAAGCCAGATCATTTTAAAAAACGAAGAAGGGGTTTTTGTTCTCACTCCAGCATTGGATAAAAGTTTCAAATTTCAGAGCGAATGGCCCGAAAACAGCAGTCAACCATATCTTTTTCAATCGCTTGTCAATGATATTGTAGCCGATGGCGAGGCGTCGTTTAACGCAACGGATTCGCATTATGTTTTTCAAACGAAAACGAATTACCAAAGCAACAACAATTTACCTTATCAGGAAATCCGGTTTAATAAAAAAGATTTTACACCTGAAGCGGTAAAAGTATTGGATAAAGATAAGAATGCGGTTATCGATGTTGCGTTTACAAGTTTTGATTTGGATCCAAGCTTTGAGGAAAATGATTTTGCCTTGGAAGATAACATGACAAGCGCGACTGCTTATGCAGAAGATGTAGAGGAAGAACAGTCCGATAGTTTTTCGGTTTTGTTTCCGTTGGAGACCGCTGGATCTGAGTTAAGTGAAAAAAAGGAAAAAGAACTGGATGACGGTAAGCGCGTCATCATGACATTTGAAGGTGAGAAACACTTCACACTCATCGAAGAAAAAAGAACAGCTGCTCCGGCTTTGAGTGAACCGAAAGAAGTAGAAGGCGATATTGTTAACCTCGGCCATTCGATTGGTGTACTAGGCGATAATGCTATTGAATGGAGCGCTGATGGCATTTATTTTTATTTGGCAAGCGAAGAGCTAACAAAAGAAGAACTCATTGATGTAGCCCAATCGGTTCAAGGAAAAGAGATCAAATAACATTTGTTAAGTAAGCAGGCTCATAACAAAAGAGGGTCTGCTTTTATTTTTATCAATTTGCCTATGAAAACGGTTGACATGAAAAGCGGAAATTGGGAATAATAGAATTGACAAATGGTGCCGGCAAACAAAGGCCGGATCAAGCATGAGCGGGGGCTTTTGGATGAAAAAATGTCACAGACCGACATGGGCGGAAATCGATCTTAGTGCAATCGCAAATAATATCAAAGCGATGCAACAGCGGCTTCATAACCGCACTCGAATCATGGCAGTTGTTAAAGCGGACGCCTACGGACATGGTGCGGTCCGCGTTGCTGAGCAAGCCTTGGAAGCCGGTGCCAGTGCACTTGCGGTCGCTTTACTCGAAGAAGCACTGGAACTAAGGGGGGCCGGCATCAAAGCGCCGATCCTTGTTTTCGGCTGGGTCGCTCCTGAAGACACCCCGATTGCGGCGGCGAACCATCTGACATTGACATGTTTTCAAAAAGAATGGCTGCAAGATGTGGCCGCCTATACATTCGAGAAACCTTTGAACGTGCACATGAAATGGGACACAGGTATGGGAAGAGTGGGAATCCGTACTGAAGAAGAGTTGCACGCCCTTCTCGAATGTTTAAAAGGATTGTCTCAGGTGAAGTTGACCGGTGTTTATACGCATTTTTCTACAGCTGATGAAGCGGATCTGACGCATTTCAACGAGCAACGGCGGCGATTTAACCGGTTGTTGACTGCTTTTCAAAAACAGTGGGAGGCCCCTGTTACGGTTCATACCGGAAATAGCGCTGCTGCTATGCGTTTTCCCGAGCATATGTATCATTACGTCCGCTTCGGGATCGGTATGTATGGTCTCTACCCATCGGCAATTGTTAAAAATGAGCAGACCATTGCTTTACAACCTGCTTTTTCATTGCACAGCCGTCTTGTTCATGTTAAAAAGGTGGCCCAAAACGAACCGATTAGTTACGGCGCAACGTATCGAACGCCGCATCCGGAATGGATAGGTACAGTACCGATTGGCTATGCTGATGGATGGGCGCGGAAGTTGCAAGGGATGGACGTGCTAATCGATGGACAACGCATGCCGATCACAGGCCGAATTTGCATGGATCAGCTGATGGTTCGCTTGGACAGAGAATATCCGGTCGGAACAAAAGTAACGCTGATCGGGAAACAAGGAGACGAACAGATCGGCATAGATGAAGTAGCGGAATGGCTGGAGACGATTAATTATGAAATTCCTTGTATGATCACAGCCCGTGTTCCTAAACTTTATCGATGATCGGGCGAAAAGACGGCGTCATCGTTGCTTCAAATGAGCAATTGATGAAAGCTCATAAAGATCATTTCTCGTATCAAAAATATAAATAGGAAAAAACACCAATAAGTCTTTGCAATACGCATGAAGCAATGGTATGATTGAAATAAATTTGCTCCAGATTGTTCAACAGTTGGCGGAGGTGCATGGTTTTGTCAGAGCATTTGCAGGAAATATCTGTTAAATTGCCCAAAAGTTTGTTGCATGAAGCAGATGGGCTGGCGAAGCATGAAAACAAGGATTTGAGTGATTTTATTTGTCAGGCAACACGAAATTATTTGGAATACAAAAAGAACGAACACATTCGGCAGTTCCACGAATCCATGCAAAGGGGCTATCAAGAAATGGCCCGCATCAACTTGAGCATTGCTTCTGAAGCTTTCCAAGCTGAAGAGGAGGCAGAAGACACTCTAGAGCGCACAGTGATCGGGGTGTAGCCACTTGATTGTGCAACGAGGCGAAGTCTATTTCGCCGATCTATCCCCTGTTGTTGGATCAGAGCAGGGGGGCGTACGCCCAGTGTTGATCCTGCAAAATAATATCGGAAACCGGTTTAGCCCAACGGTTATTGTGGCAGCTATTACAGCCCAAATCCAGAAGGCCAAGCTCCCGACTCATGTGGAAATTGATGCCGAACGTTACGGATTTGATCGCAATTCGGTCATTTTGCTTGAACAAATTCGTACGTTGGATAAGCAACGTTTAACGGATAAAATCACTAAACTTGATAGCGAAATGATGCAAAAAATCGACCGAGCCGTGGAAATAAGCCTCGGCTTAAGAGATATGTATGAATGATGCCCTCTTAGTTCAATGCGACAGAGGGTTTTTATTATGCCATTTTATGTTACAATTGGCGGTACAATGTTAAAATCATTTCATTTTTCGAAAAATAAGGCGCTTACATATTGCTGGCAAAAGGAAAAAATCGGAATGGCATAGCGGAGGGAACCAAATGGATACGAAATTTAAAAAGATTGTTCTCGATCACAGCGATACGATTGTGGACATGTGGATGGATGAGATAGGCACATTAAAATTGGAAAACAATGCATCCGACATATCGCATGAATTATTCGAACGCACTAATCGCGAGTTCGTCAATGTGATTTTCACAAGCATAAAAAATAAGGATTCCACAAAAATGGTTGAAGCATTTTCGGAAAAATTAATTAACCTCGGATGGCCGCTCAGTTACATAACAGATGGCTTGCAAATATTCAGAAGGGTCACGATTGACTATATTCTTTCACAGTCACATCAAGTGGACTCCGTCTTTTTTTCCGATGTGTTAAAAAGCGTTGATCATTGGGTTGAGCCGATTATTCGCCAACTCGTCAACGACTATTCCGGAAGCTGGGAGCATATCGTTTCATTGCAACAAGTTGCGCTCAAAGAATTATCAGCACCGCTCATACCAGTAATTGAAAACATTACCATCATGCCATTAATAGGCACTGTTGATACCGAACGGGCCAAATTGATCATCGATAATCTTTTAGAAGGAGTGATCAAACATCATTCAGAAGTTGTGTTGATCGATATAACCGGTGTTCCCGTTGTCGATACGATGGTGGCGCATCATATTATCCAAGCGGCTGAGGCTGTACGACTCGTTGGGGCAACGTGCATTCTCGTCGGCATCCGTCCAGAAATAGCTCAAACAATAGTGAATCTAGGCATCGATCTTGACAAATTTCCGACTAAAAGCTCACTGCAAAAAGGGTTTAGCGCGGCCCTTGGTATGACGAACAGGCAAATTGCCGATCTCAGCACAAAAGAAAAGGACACTGAGCGTTTGATTCATTTATTGGGTAAGGAGTGAATGAAATGCGTATTCCGATTTTAAAGCTTCACAACTATTTGCTTGTCTCGATTCAAGTCGAATTAGATGACAACACGGCCATTCAATTCCAGGAAGATTTATTAAATAAAATTCACAAAACAGAAGCTTTAGGGGTTGTGATTGACTTGACGTCTGTTGAAATGATCGATTCGTTCATTGCCAAAGTTTTAGGCGATGTTGTGGCTATGTCTGATCTTATGGGGGCAAAAGTAGTTTTAACCGGCATCCAGCCGGCAGTAGCGATAACATTAATCGATCTCGGTATTCATATGCAAAATGTTCCTACTGCCCTAGATCTGGAACAAGGCCTTGTGAAGCTGCATCAGGAATTGGGGGAATGAGTATGAACCAACCCTGTGTCGATATACATAAAGAATGGGACATTGTGGCTGCACGCCAACTCGCCCGCGACATTGCTAAACAGACGGGCTTCGGGACGGTTGATCAAGCTCGTATTGCTACAGCAGCATCCGAAATTGCTCGCAATATTTTTTTATATGCTAAAACCGGAACGATTTGTTTTAATGTCATCGAATCGATTGAACGAAAGGGAATAAGCCTATCAGCATTTGACAACGGCCCTGGCATTCAAGACATCGGTCGAGCTATGGGCGATGGTTATTCTACGTCAGGAGGGCTTGGTGCAGGTCTTCCCGGTGTCAAGCGGTTAATGGATGAATTTGATGTTCAGTCTGAAATGGGAAAGGGAACAGAGATAAGGGCGGTCAAATGGCTTCGATAGCATTGGTGTTTGAACGGATCATGTTTTGAAGGTGTGATTTTCCATGCGCACGATAAGAATGGATGTAGCGCAGTATAAAACGTTGTTGAAACGCTATATAGAAACACAGGATGAGCAGTCGCTTTACGGGGCGGAACAACTCAGCAAATCATTTATCAAAAACAATATTTTGCCTGAAGAAATCGTACATTTGCATGTACAGGCATTGAAAGAATTGTATCCCGGTTTATCAAAAGCGATGGAACGCTCGATGGGCTTTCTATTAGAAACGATGATCTTTTATGGTTTAGCTCACCAAGAATATCAATCATTAAAGGAGAAACAGTCGGAATTGAAATCGGAAATATCGGTCGCTGCGAGCATGCAAAATACATTATTGGAAACAACCAAACCGAACATTGCTGGTTTAGATATCGGAGTGATTAGCGTACCGGCCCATCAAATGACCGGAGACTATTACCATTTTATTACAGGGGAAGACGGTTCGCTCGGCATCGCTATTGCCGATATCATCGGCAAAGGCATTCCCGCTGCATTATGCATGTCAATGATTAAATACGCCATGGAAAGTTTGCCTGAACAATCGATGCGACCGAGCACGATTTTGAAAAACTTAAACCGGGTAGTGGAACATAATGTCGATCCTAGCATGTTTATCACCATGCTTTATGCTCAATATATCCCATCCGAAAAGAAACTTTTTTATTCATCAGCCGGTCATGAACCAGGCTTTTTCTATAATGCAGACAACGACACGTTCGAAGACATTAAGACAGAGGGGCTTGTTTTAGGTGTTTTGCCAGACACCAGCTATCCTGAATATGTCAAATTGATACAAAAAGGAGATATGATCGTTTTCTTGACCGATGGTGTGACCGAATGTCGAAAAGGTGAACGGTTTATTGAGCGTGCGGAAGTTTTAAATGTCATTAAACAATATATTCATTTATCAGCTCAACAGATGGTTGATAATGTCTACAAACATTTTGAACGGATGCAAGGCTTTCGGTTGCGCGATGATTTCACATTAATGATCATTCGCCAAAAGGTTTAGACTTTAAGGAAATCGGGTACATGTTTGGGGTACATGTTTGTAGTCGATAAAGGAGGTTCAACATGCATTTGACATTTGATACGTTGACTGATCATCAACAGACAATCATCCGTCTACAAGGAGAGATTGATGTATATACAGCACCGAACTTAAAAGATGCCCTCATGCCTTTGGTAAAAGTGACGGGTCAACATGTATTGGTTGATTGTCAAAAGGTCACTTATATGGATAGCACAGGTCTTGGTGTTTTTATTGGCGCATTGAAAGCGACAAAATCATATGGCAGCCGCATGACTTTGATTAACTTGCAAGAACGCATCTATCGATTATTTACGATTACAGGCCTGGATCAAGTAATGGATGTCAACCTCCTGATAAAAGGTGGAAATGAGTAATGAATGCATTTGACTTGATTGAAATGAAAATTCCTGCCAAAGCGGAATACGTTAGTGTAGCCCGTTTAAGCATCGCTGGTATTGCTAATCGAATGGGTTTTGATTATGAAGCGATAGAAGACTTGAAAGTCGCGATATCTGAAGCGGTGACAAACACGGTTCAGCATGCTTATGCTAGCGATGGTTATGGCGAAGTAACGATTGAATGTGGGGTGTATGCCGATCGTTTAGAGATGATCGTTACCGATCGTGGTGATAGTTTTAACATGGAGGAAATAAAAAGAAGCTTTGGTCCCTACAAACGGACAAAACCTGTAGAAAACTTACACGAAGGTGGCTTTGGTTTATATATTATCGACGCTTTAATGGATCATGTGGAAATTAATAACACATACGGTGTGACTGTATTAATGACCAAGTACCTTCGTAAAACTGAGGTGGATCTGAATGGTGACCAAATCTCATCGAAACAGTCGTGAAAAAGAGATGATTGACCGCTGGATTGATCACTTACAGAAATATCCCACCGATGATGTTGTTCAGGAGAAAATTATCCATGCCTACAGAGGCCTTATCGAATCTCTCGCGCGCAAATATTCTAAGAATGCTAGTATTCATGAGGATTTAACACAAGTTGGAATGATCGGTCTACTCGAAGCGGTGAAAAGGTATGATCAAGCATTCGGGAAGCCGTTTGAATCCTTTGCTGTTCCCACGATTATCGGTGAAATGAAGCGGTATATTCGTGATAAAACATGGGGTGTCCATGTCCCGCGAAGAGTAAAAGAAATGGGGCCTAAAATTAAAACGGCGATTGATGTGTTGACAGCGCAAAATCATAGAGCGCCAACGATTCAAGAAATTGCCGATTATTTGCATGTAACAGAAGAAGACGTGTTGGAAACGATGGAAATGGGGCAAAATTATCAAACCCTTTCCGCCGATCGCAAAATTGAAGCTGATGCGGATGGGCGCACCGTTTCGATTTTTGATCTAGTCGGCAGCAATGAACGAGGTTACACGATAATCGATTTTAGGCTACTTTTGGAAAAAATTATCCCTGCCCTATCAGAACGAGAACAACAGATCATCCAGCATACGTATTTTGACAATATGAGTCAAAAAGAAACGGGTGAATGGCTCGGCATCTCGCAAATGCATGTTTCCAGGTTGCAACGTCGTTCACTGCGAAAATTACGAGCACTGATTCAATCGGATCGTTCGGAGGTATTCGATTGAAAACGAACGGATCATATGTAGACGTTGCTGTGTATCAAAAGGCTAAAGGCCAAAACTGTTTATGTGGAGACAGCTATTTTTATCAGGAATCAGAGGAAGGGTTTATTTGCGCATTGGCTGACGGACTAGGAAGCGGGCAATATGCGAAGGAATCGGCAGACATTGTCATCGATGTAATCAAACAAAACACGAACGCTTCGGTAAAAGACTTAGTTAAACAATGCAATCAACAATTATACGGTAAACGCGGTGTCGTTCTAGGTATTTTAAAATTCGATTTTATCGCGGAAAAGTACACCTTTTCTTCGATAGGCAATATCAGCATATTAACCATTGCTCATGAGCAAAAAAAGAAACGCAACATCCCGAATGCTGGCTATCTCGCCGGTTATCACCGTTCGTTTAAAGTGGAACAACAACGGTTGGAACCCGGCATGCGGTTTATCTTGTTTTCCGACGGTGTGACGGATGAAGATCTTTCCGAATCTTTTTATGTACATCGTGATACTGATTTAATCGTCGAACATTTCGCTGAAATTTGCGGTGATGACAGAGACGACGATACAACGCTTATTGCCATTAAATACAGGTAGAAGTCGGGGGGCTTGTCGCTAATCCATTTCCTCCTTTATTTTATTGGTGATCTGTCGCGAGTGGAAAAACAACCAGCGCTCCAGTAAAATGAGTATACGTAGTAAAGGAGGAACTTTTGTGGCAGTGGAAATCGACAATCCAACACTTCGTTGGGTAGCAGAAGAAACAAATATTCATCAATCGATTGTAAAAAAAGTTATCACGCTTATCGATGCGGGAAATACCGTACCTTTTATTGCTCGCTATAGGAAGGAAGTAACGGGCGGACTTGATGAGGTTGAGATTAAAACAATTCAAGATAAATGGCGATACGCCGTTAATCTTGCCGAACGAAAACAGGAAGTGACCCGCTTGATCGATGAGCAAGGTCAATTAACGGAGGAGCTCAAACGCGAGATTATGCAAGCGACACAGCTTCAGCGTGTCGAAGATTTGTACCGTCCGTATAAACAAAAGCGCCGCACACGTGCGACTATCGCTCGGCAAAAAGGACTCGAACCTTTGGCAGAAGCATTGTGGTTTCAAACGATCCACAATTTAGATCAAGAAGCAACCGCATACTTGAAAGAAGAACACGACCTTCATACAATAGATGATGTTTTGGCGGGTGCACGAGACATCATAGCTGAATGGGTATCCGATGATCCGCAAAACCGCGAGTTTATCCGCCGTGAAACGTTTAAACGCGGTATAATCCACACGGAAGTAAAGAATCATGAAGCCGACGAAAAAGGCGTTTACAAAATGTATTACGACTATAGTGAATCCATCCGATCGCTTGTGTCACACCGTATTTTGGCCATCAACCGAGGCGAAAAAGAAGCTGTTCTAAAAGTGAAAATTGAGGCTCCGGTTGAACGCATTCAAACATTCTTGCGACAAAAAGTAATGGCTGGTACTCAGCTGAATCCAGGTGTGGCTGAGAATTTGCAGGCAGCTGTTGACGATAGCTATAAACGATTGATTCAACCGTCAATTGAACGAGACATTCGCAACGCATTGACTGAAAAAGCCGAGGCACAGGCTATAGACGTTTTTTCTAAAAATCTTAAACATTTATTGTTACAGCCCCCGCTAAAAGGGAAAACAGTATTAGGTGTGGATCCCGCGTTTCGGACCGGTTGTAAACTGGCGGTTGTCGATGAAACCGGAAAAGTGCAAGCCATTGATGTTATGTATCCCACCGCTCCCAAATATGATACAGTCGGTGCTGAAGAAGTTGTTCTCGATCTAACCAATCGTTATCATATTGAACTTATTGCTATTGGAAATGGTACAGCATCGCGTGAGACGGAACAGTTTATTTCCGATTGCATTACTAAAAACAACCTTGATATTCCGTATGTGATTGTTAATGAAGCAGGGGCAAGTGTATATTCGGCATCTGCGTTGGCGCGTGAAGAATTTCCTGATCTGCAGGTTGAAGAGCGGAGTGCTGTATCTATTGCGCGACGGGTTCAAGATCCATTGGCTGAACTTGTCAAAATCGATCCAAAATCGATTGGCGTTGGCCAGTATCAGCACGATGTTAGTCAAAAAGCATTGAATGAGTCGTTAAAGTTTGTTGTAGAAACGGCGGTTAACCAAGTCGGTGTCGATGTCAACACGGCATCGGTATCATTGCTGCAATATGTGTCGGGTTTAAGCAAAACAGTGGCAGCTAACATCGTCAAACAGCGGAATGAGAGCGGGAAGTTTTCAAATCGTGAACAGCTGAAGAAAATACCGCGTCTTGGAGCCAAAACATATGAGCAATCCATTGGTTTTTTGCGGATCGTTGACGGAGACAATCCGCTTGATCGCACTCCAATCCACCCGGAAAGCTACGTACAGACTAAAAACATGTTGAATATGCTCGGCTGTGGACCGGAAGATATTGGAACAGATCATCTTCGGGACAAACTGCACAATTTAGATCAAACAACGCTTGCCGCAAAATTGGGTATTGGCGAGCCGACTTTGCTTGATATTATAAGCGCGTTAGAACAGCCGGAGCGCGACCCGCGCGATAACTTTCCAAAACCTATACTTAAACAACATATAACGACGCTTGATGATTTACAACCTGGTATGAAAATGCAAGGGACCGTACGCAATGTGGTAGATTTTGGTGTATTTGTCGATGTTGGTGTTGAACAAGACGGACTCGTTCATATTTCTAAAATGGCGAATACATTTATCAAACATCCATTGGATGTTGTGGCGGTTGGTGATGTCGTGACTGTCTGGGTGGAGCAAATCGATAAAGAACGCGGGCGGATTGCTTTGTCAATGATCAATACGGATTAAACAAATGACGGTGTTCACACGCGAACACCGTCATTTGTTTATTTATTATTTATTCTTTATCACTAGCCGCTTCGACTTCGCTCATTGGAATGCCAAGCGCTTTGGCTACCCCTTCACCGTAGGCAGGATCAGCTTTGTAGCAGTTGTTGATATGACGAATTTGGATGAAGCGCTCAGCCTCTTGTAATTCACGAGCCGTATTTGCAAACAACCGTTCTTTTTCATCATCGCTCATTAAATTGAAGAGCTTACCGGGTTGTTCATAGTAGTTGTCATCGTCTTCTCGGAAATCCCAGCGACCGGCATCACCATGCAATGCGAGATGCGGTTCTTCATGTTCCGGATGCACTCCCCATTCACCAAAACTGTTCGGACCATAACCAATCCGACTTCCTTGGTTTCCATCGACACGCATCTGACCGTCGCGATGGAAACTATGAACGGGGCATTTCGGTTGGTTAACTGGGATTTGATGGTGGTTGACACCCAAACGGTAGCGCTGTGTATCTCCATACGAGAACAGACGACCTTGCAACATTTTATCGGGTGAGAAACCGATGCCTGGTACAATGTTAGCTGGTGAAAAAGCGGCCTGTTCGACTTCGGCGAAATAGTTGTCTGGGTTTCGGTTTAATTCAAATTCGCCCACTTCAATTAGCGGGAAATCTTTTTTGTACCAAACTTTCGTCAAGTCGAACGGGTTGTATGGCATGTTGTTTGCCTCTTCTTCAGTCATAACTTGGATGTACATAGTCCATTTTGGATAGTTGCCGTTTTCGATATTTTCATATAGATCTCTTTGGTGGCTCTCTCGATCTTTAGCGATAATCGCTTCAGCTTCTTCATCGGTCAAACATTTGATGCCCTGTTGTGTGCGCATATGGAATTTTACCCAGACGCGCTCATTATTCGCATTGATCATGCTGTATGCGTGGCTGCTGAATCCGTGCATGTGACGGTATGAATATGGTATACCGCGATCGCTCATTTGGATGGTCACTTGATGTAGAGATTCAGGAATGGATGTCCAAAAATCCCATTTGTTATTGGCGCTTCGCATATTCGTTCGCGGATCGCGTTTAACAGCATGGTTCAAATCAGGAAAGAGCACAGGGTCTCTATGGAAGAACACAGGTGTGTTATTTCCGACAAGATCCCAGTTGCCTTCATCAGTATAAAATTTCAACGCGAACCCGCGAATATCACGTTCTGCATCTGCTGCGCCACGTTCTCCAGCCACTGTGGAAAAACGCGCGAACATTTCTGTCTGTTTACCTACCTCGGAGAAAATACTTGCTTTTGTATATTGGGTAATGTCATTGGTGACGGTAAATGTTCCGTAGGCACCTGACCCTTTGGCATGCATTCTGCGTTCCGGGATAACCTCACGGTCAAAATGAGCCATCTTTTCCAAGAACCAAACATCTTGTAGAAGCATCGGTCCTCGTGGCCCCGCGGTTTGCGAATTTTCATAATTGGATACCGGGGCACCTGCCGCCGTTGTTAATTTCTTTTTATGTTCTTTGTTACTCATAAACAAGGCACCTCCAAGATTATTTTTTACAATGATTATAATATCATACTTGTTATCAAATTGCTATAGTTTAAAACTAATTTTTCCTGTTTTGCTAGATTTATCAATCGATTTTCGTTAAAAACTATAAATGGCATTGGTTAAAAATGCAATCTTAAAGCATTTAATGTTCGTTTTATTAAATGAAGGAACGCCAGCTTAAACGTAAAACTTTCAAACATATAATAATAGCTTATCGTTATCAATTATTTTTTCTAATTGAGAATAAGGGTCGATGTAAACCTGAATTTATGCATAATATGTTTCTTCATATTAGGCCTTTGTAAAAATGACTGATTGATGTAAGATATAGACGATGTATGTTTTTAGGCAGGTTATTATTAATGAAGTATTTAAATGAAAAGAAATTATTCACTTTAGTCGATGAATTATCGCGAAAGCATTTCAACAAACCTTTTAAGCATGAGGTTTATTTCAACCATCGTCTGCGTACGACAGGAGGGAGATACCTTCCGGATAAGAAAGCAATCGAGCTCAACCCGAAATATGCCATTGAAACAGATGAAAATGAATTTTTCGGCATTATTAAACACGAGCTATGTCATTACCATCTTCATATTGAAGGAAAAGGGTACAGACATGGTGATCGCGATTTCAAGGAGCTGTTAAAAGCAACTGGCTCACCCCGGTATTGCAATCCTCTTCCTTCATATAAAAATGCTGTCAAATATATCTATCAATGTAGAGTTTGCGCGTATATATATGAACGCAGGCGTCGTGTCAATATAGAGAGATACCGATGCGGACAATGCCATGGCAGATTATTGCTTTTAGATGATATACAAAAAACGACATGTTATAATAAAACTAGATAATACCCATTGACGAATAAACCATTCCGTGTTAAATTAATTAAGCACTTCGATAGAGAAAAAATTATAAAAAACCATTGACAAGCCATTAAATTTGATGTATTATTTTCATCGTCGTCGCAATGATATGCATAATAAAACAGATTCAAAGCATTGCTGAAAATATTCCACAGTAGCTCAGCGGTAGAGCAATCGGCTGTTAACCGATCGGTCGCAGGTTCGAATCCTGCCTGTGGAGCCATGCGGAGAAGTACTCAAGTGGCTGAAGAGGTGCCCCTGCTAAGGGCATAGGCCGCTCTTAGCGGCGCGAGGGTTCAAATCCCTCCTTCTCCGCCAGTAATTATGGCCCGTTGGTCAAGTGGTTAAGACACCGCCCTTTCACGGCGGCAACACGGGTTCGAATCCCGTACGGGTCATATATTCCTTTCATGCAAATTATAGGCTGGTCTGGTCGTTTATTTGTTTATAATGACTGCCTGTCGCGTAGAAGGTCACAGGTTCGATTCCTGTCCAGACCGCCATTATTGGGCTATAGCCAAGCGGTAAGGCAACGGGTTTTGGTCCCGTCATTCCTAGGTTCGAATCCTAGTAGCCCAGTATTTTTATTTGCCTATATTGGAAAAGATAAAATCATATGTTAGCTTATATAATGGGAAACGAAATAAAGAAATGTTGCTTATGAATAAGTTAATAGATACATGCTAGTGAATCAAGAGTCATTAACTCAGTCGGCAGAGCGGGTGTAAACTCCATTAAACAAACATCCGAGTGTAACCTGTAAGGCGTACAGGCATCGCTGAGCTAGCATGCAACACGACAAACATCTTGAAAATAAAGCCATCGATATGAAAACAGCAATTTAACATCAAGAGCCATTAGCTCAGTCGGTAGAGCATCTGACTTTTAATCAGAGGGTCGCAGGTTCGATTCCTGCATGGCTCACTATTTCGCGGGTGTGGCGGAATCGGCAGACGCGCTAGACCCAGGATCTAGTGTCTTCGGACGTGGGGGTTCAAATCCCTCCACCCGCACTCGGAATAATTGATTAATTATATAATGCGGTCGTGGCGGAATCGGCAGACGCGCTAGGTTGAGGGCCTAGTGGGGGTGACCCCGTGGAGGTTCAAGTCCTCTCGGCCGCACCATTTTATTGTTAAGCGCCCGTAGCTCAATTGGATAGAGCGTTTGACTACGGATCAAAAGGTTAGGGGTTCGACTCCTCTCGGGCGCGCCATTGACAATCGGGAAGTAGCTCAGTTTGGCAGAGCACATGGTTTGGGACCATGGGGCCGCAGGTTCAAATCCTGTCTTCCCGACCAGCCGATACAATTTTCGCCTATGCGCGGGCGTCGTTTTTATATCAAACATATCTATCTATATTATTGATTAATGCGGGTGTAGTTTAGTGGTAAAACCTCAGCCTTCCAAGCTGATGTCGTGGGTTCGATTCCCATCACCCGCTCCACCTTTGGGCTTGTAGCTCAGTCGGTCAGAGCGCACGCCTGATAAGCGTGAGGTCGGTGGTTCGAATCCGCCCAGGCCCACTTACCTTTTACAAAGGTAATGTGTTGACATTTGTTTGCGAAGATGTTATGTTAATAAAGTCGCATTTTGAGGAAGCGACCTACTATTTGCTCCTTGAAAACTGAACAAAACAACCAGAACGATGATTCGTGTTGATGCGAATCGAGATCATAGACGTCAACGATTGTTATCGATCGTTGATCAGATCGACT
>DATGUP010000009.1:0-45859 GCA_035301265.1 Bacillota bacterium | reverse complement strand
GTAGCTCGTCGGGCTCATAACCCGGAGGTCGCAAGTTCAAATCTTGCCCCCGCAACCAAAAATGGTCCGGTAGTTCAGTTGGTTAGAATGCCTGCCTGTCACGCAGGAGGTCGCGGGTTCGAGTCCCGTCCGGACCGCCATTTATAAACAAAATACGTTTTGTAGAGCACATGAATAAATCATGTGTTTTTTTTAATGTTTATAGGTATTTTTAGACATATGCTCCATCTTTTATTTGGCACATCGGTGACCGCTGTATTAATAGCTTTTATTTTTTTGAACCATTTTGCTATTATAGGCATAGCATTAGATAGGAATTTGGTGTATTTTTATGGATGAATTCTCATTTATTAAATCAATCAAACCAAAGACATGGCATCAACCGACATTGGTTAAGGGGATCGGTGATGATGCTGCAGTGTTCCGACATATGACAAAAAATGTGGTGACAGCAGTCGATACGTTTGTGGAAAACGTTCATTTCTCTCAACATACGATGACATTGTTTCAAGTAGGTTACCGAGCTTTGGCAGCGAATATTAGTGATTTAGCGGCGATGGGCGCTTCACCCGCTTTCTATTTGGCATCTGTCGTTGTTCCTAACTCGTTATCCATGCCAAATTTGCATAAAATTTTTTCAGGTATGAATGCCATCGCTCAGACGTACAACATGGATTTGATCGGCGGTGATATGGTTGCCGGAGAGTCGTTAACCTTATCGATTACAGTCATTGGCTTTGTCGATGAAGAAAAAGCGCGATACCGAAATATGGCTCGGGACGGAGATATTGTGTTTGTAACAGGAACATTGGGCGATGCGCAGGCTGGGTATCATATATTAACGCATGACGGAGATTATAAGAATAAGTCTTATTATATACATAGGCACCGGATGCCAACGCCAAGGGTGGATTTCGCAAGGGCGTTGTCCCATTTAGATCGCATAGCTCTAAATGATGTTAGCGACGGTTTGGCAAATGAAGCAGCAGAAATAGTCGAAGCATCCGGGGTGGACATTTGTTTATATGCGGATAATATCCCGGTATCTCCGAGTTTTTCTCAATTTTCATCGGCGCTGCAACGAAAGTGGAAGTTGTTTGGTGGGGAGGATTTTGAATTGCTCGGAACAGTAGCAGCAGACAAGTGGCCAGATATTGAAGCGGCGGCGGAAACGACGAACACTTCCGTTACTGAAATAGGTCGAGTTATGCGTTGTGAAAATGAAACAGGGCGCGTTTATTTATATGAAAATGCGCAGAAGAAAATATTGAATAAAGATGGATATACGCATTTTAAGTAGGTGAAATAATGCAGCAACAAATGACAACCCATTCCGAAGAGGAGACGATTCGTTTAGCTGAAAAATTAACTAGATTGCTCCAACCTGGCGATGTCATTACATTAGCCGGTGATCTTGGGGCAGGAAAGACGACATTTGTCAAAGGGATTGCACGTGGACTTGGTGTTAAACGGACGGTAAATAGTCCGACGTTTACGATTATCAAGGAATATAAAGGAAAAGTCCCTCTTTATCATATGGATGTTTATCGACTCGAGGATTCGGATGAAGATATAGGAATTTCTGAATATTTTAATAGTGAGGGTATTTCAGTCGTCGAATGGGCTCATTTTATTGCCGATGATTTACCGGAAGAATACTTAGATATTCATATGACATATATCGATGAGCATCGGCGACATCTCATATTTACCCCCAAGGGAACTCATTTTGAACAGGTTGTAGCCAATTTATTGACCTGAACATTAAGGTTAGGAGCTGGAAGTATGTATGTATTGGCAATTGATACATCTAATCAATCTCTAGGCGTTGCACTTTTAGAAGGTGATCGGCTGATTGCGCATTTAACAACCAATATTGCCAAAAATCATTCCGAGCGGCTTATGCCAGCCATTAACCAGCTGATGGAAGAAATTCAACTCACTCCTGACGAATTGGAAAAAATCATTGTAGCGAAAGGGCCGGGATCGTATACAGGAGTGCGCATTGGTTTATCCACAGCTAAATCAATGGCCTGGGCATTGGACATTCCGATTATCGGGGTATCGAGTTTGGAAGTGTTAGCATGGCAAGGACGTTTTTTCCATGGTTATGTATGTCCATTTTTTGATGCACGACGCGGAATGGTTTATACCGGATTATATCGTTGGAAAAACGACCGAATGGTGTCTGTAGAGCCGGATATCAACATATTGATGGATGAATGGTTGACAAAGCTTACCGCATATCAAGAAGACATTCTTTTTTTAAGCCCAGACATAGAAACGTATCAAACAGCGATTTTGCAAAAGATGGGTGGTCGTGCTGTTATTCCTGACGGACCCTTTGGTATCGCAAACGCATCTCACCTAGCTTGGGCGGGAATGCATAAACAAGCTGAATCGGTTCACCATTTGACCCCTAGTTATTTACGCCTGGCAGAAGCCGAAGCGAAATGGATTAAAAAACAGAAGGAATGCCAGGAAAATGGTTGAGCTAATAATAAGAAGTATGGAAACAAACGATTTGGACCCAGTGATGGTCGTGGAAACAGCAACATATTCAACACCTTGGACACGAGATATCCTTTATCAGGAAATCACACATAACCCGCATGCCTACTATTTTGTGGCAGAGTGGAAGCATAAAGTAATCGGTTATGCCGGTGTATGGATTGTGATGGATGATGCGCAAATAACGAATATAGCCATTCATCCTGATTATCGGGGAAGAAAGTTTGGCGAAACACTTTTTCGCTATGTCATGCAGTTTGCTATACAAAAAAGAGCCAAGCGTTTGTCGCTTGAAGTGAGAAAATCGAATATCGCCGCACAGCATTTATATCGTAAATTCGGATTGGTACCGGGCGGTATTCGAAAAAATTATTACGCGGATCAAGAAGATGCGATTATTATGTGGGTGATGTTTTCGTGACAAAAGATGTATATGTTCTCGGAATTGAGACGAGTTGTGATGAAACAGCCGCAGCTATAGTCAAAAATGGCACTGAGATCGTCTCGAATGTGGTGGCTTCGCAAATTGAAAGCCACAAACGCTTTGGCGGAGTCGTTCCAGAAATCGCCTCACGCCATCATGTGGAACAGATGACGATAGTGTTGGAGGAAACATTTGCAAAAGCTAAACTTGACTGGGAAATGATCGATGCGATCGCTGTGACGCAAGGCCCTGGTCTAGTCGGCGCGCTTCTTGTCGGTGTTAATACGGCAAAGGGACTAGCATTTGCTAAGCAAAAACCGCTTGTCGGTGTCCATCATATTGCTGGTCATATTTATGCTAATCGGTTGAAACAGGAATTTGCATTTCCCCTATTGGCTTTGGTTGTCTCAGGGGGCCATACCGAACTTATCGTCATGAAATCACATAGTGACTACGAGGTCATTGGCGAAACGCGGGACGATGCGGCAGGTGAAGCATACGATAAAGTAGCACGCGTGCTCGATTTACCATACCCGGGTGGACCACAAATAGACCGGCTGGCTGCTGTTGGTGAGGAAACGATTGATTTTCCGCGTGCGTGGCTTGAAGCAGATAGCTTTGATTTTAGCTTCAGCGGGCTGAAATCATCGGTTATCAATACGATTCACAATGCTAAACAACGCGGGGAACAACTAAAAAAAGCGGATATTGCTGCCAGTTTCCAAGCAAGTGTTGTTGATGTATTAACAGAAAAAACATTTAGAGCAGCGCAACAATTTAACGTCCAACAAGTAATCGTTTCTGGGGGTGTAGCTGCGAACAAAGGACTTCGTAAACGGATGCAAACCATTTTCCAAGGGACGGGGATTTCGCTGTTAATCCCGCCGCTTGATCTTTGTACCGATAATGCCGCCATGATTGCCGCGGCTGGTACAGTTGCCTTTGAACAAGGCAAGCGGTCAGGGTGGGATTTAAATGCTCATCCGTCTCTTCTATTATCGTGAGTTGTCCACAATGATCCACAGTCTTGTGGATTATTTCAAGCGAAAGCCTTAATGGCAAGCTTCTCATTGTGGGTAAAATCTGTGGATAACCTCCGTTTGTTCTGTGGATTATGTGTATAAATGTGTACATCCCCTGCAGAAAAGGATTTTATTTGTGGATATCTTTAGGGATGATTTTAATCAGCACCAATTGCATGGATAACACCAAATCCACTCATAAAAACAGCCCTGGCTCGTCACTCATCAGCCAGGGCTAACCATTCCTCCATTAATTGTTCGATTTTTTGTTTGATTTTATTTGTCTCCGCGGTATATTCCCATGCTTTTTTATAGTCTTGGTAAACAGCTGGTTCGGCCATTTTTTCTTCAAGTTGGGCACGTTCTAACTCCAATTTTTCGATCGTTTCCTCAAGATTTTTGATACGACGCTTTCGCTTGCGTTCTTTGCTTTGCTGTCTTTTTTCTTCCTCAAAACGACGTCGGTTATCATCCGTTTGGATCATTGGTTTTTCTTCAGTTTGATCGAGTTGTTTTAACTCGGCTTCTTCTTGTTTCTTTTCCATGACGTAATCGTAATTACCGAGATAGACTGCTGCTCCGCCAGGCTGTATCTCCACAACGCGATCGGCAATTTTATTGATGAAATAACGGTCATGGGAGACAAAGATGATAGTTCCCGGAAAGTTGATAAGAGCTGCCTCCAACACTTCCTTACTAGCAAGGTCTAAGTGGTTCGTTGGCTCATCAAGTATGAGCAAGTTAGCTTTTTGCATCATTAACTTGGCCAAAGCGAGACGTGCTTTCTCACCGCCACTTAAATCGTGGACATGTTTTAAAACGTCAGTGCCGGAAAATAAAAATTGGCCTAAAACGGTGCGAATCTCTTTTTCGTTAATCGTAGGATAATCATCCCATAACTCGTGTAAGACGGTTTTAGTTGATATAAGGTTCTTCTGTTCTTGGTCATAATAGCCGATTTGCACGTTTGTTCCGTATTGGATATGTCCTTTTGTAGGCTGTAGCTTTCCGAGAATCACTTTTAATAGCGTTGTTTTGCCAACGCCGTTTGGGCCGATCAGCGCAATCCGCTCACCACGATGAATGTGTAGATTGATATTTTTGAATAACATATCGCTTGTTTGATCGTATTGAAAGGCTACATTTTCCAGTTTCAACACATCATTGCCGCTCTGCTTGTTCATTTGAAAAGCGAATGTGGCAGTCGCTTCTTCTCCTAATGGCTTTTCTAATCGCTCCATTTTTGCCAATTGCTTGCGCCGGCTTTGAGCTCGCTTTGTAGTAGCAGCGCGGGCGATATTTTTTTGAATAAAATCTTCCATCCTCTTCATTTCGGATTGCTGTTTTTCGTATGCTTTTAACTCGCGTTCATAATCCAATGCTTTTTGTTCCAGAAACGCTGTATAGTCACCGTAGTATTTTTTTCCTTTGCACCGGGAAATTTCATAAACAATTGAAACGGTTTTATCAAGAAAATACCGATCATGTGATACAATGACGAGTGCACCGGGATAGTTTGCGAGATAGGACTCCAACCAACTGAGCGTATCGATGTCCAAATGGTTTGTCGGTTCATCAAGAATGAGTAAATCTGGCTTTTGCAGCAACAGTTTTCCGAGTGCTAAGCGGGTCTTTTGTCCACCGCTTAGTTCGCGAATCGGTGTATCATCAGCGTAGTTATCAAAGTTCAGACCGGACAAAACGGCTTTAATATCAGCCTCATAATGATAACCGCCGTTTCTTTCAAATGCTTGTTGGAGTCGATCGTAATCGTGTAGAAGTTTTTTATAGGCGGCTGAGGAAAGAGTGGCGGCATCGGCCATTTTTTCTTCCATAAGTCGCAATGAGCGTTCCATCTCGGTCAAATCGGCAAATACTTCCATCATTTCTTCCCAGATCGAAAGGTTGGATTCCAATCCGTTATGCTGGGATAAGTAACCGATCGAAAGGTTTTTTGGTTTAATGAGTTCACCGCTATCGTAAGAAAGTTCACCGGCCATGATTTTCAGTAAGGTCGATTTTCCGGATCCGTTTCGGCCGACAATAGCGATCCGGTCTTGATCTTTTATATCCAGTTTTATATTGTTCAATATCCTATCGCCAGCAAACGATTTGCTGATGCCGTTTAATTGCATGATCATCATACGCTTCACCTCATATGTCTTTAGTGTATCGCATTCGAAATGCGGCAAGCAATAGCATTGTGAAACAACTCACGACTTTTAGCTATTTTTTTGCTAAACTAGAGGTGAACTACTCATTTGGAGATGATAGTATGACAGATTTCACGCATTTTAATGAACAGGGCCGGGCGCGCATGGTCGATATAAGTGACAAAGAAGCATCAGAGCGCATCGCTCGGGCTCGTTCTAGTGTCTATGTTACAAAAGACATCTATGAAAAAATCACACGAAAAGAAATTAAAAAAGGAGATGTGCTTGCTGTTGCTCAAGTAGCGGGCATTATGGCTGCTAAGAAAACAGCGGATTGGATCCCGATGTGTCATCCGCTTCCGTTAAATGGGGTCGATATTTCATTTGCATGGAACATCACGCATGATACATATGAACTGACAATTGAGGCGTTTGTGAAAACAAAAGGGGCGACGGGCGTGGAAATGGAAGCGCTGACTGCAGCATCAGCCGCCGCTTTGACGATTTACGATATGACTAAAGCGATCGATAGAGGGATTGTGATCGGCAAGACATATCTCCTCGAGAAAAAAGGTGGCAAATCCGGTCATTATAAGAAGGGGGATTGGTGATGGCTAAAATACCACAAGCGACGGCAAAACGACTGCCGCTTTATTACCGTTTTTTAAACAATCTACAGCACCAAGGGAAATCGCGTGTATCATCCAAAGAATTGAGCGAAGCGGTAAAAGTCGATTCAGCTACGATACGGCGAGATTTCTCCTATTTTGGTGCTCTTGGGAAAAAAGGCTATGGATATAATGTGGACTATTTGCTCGGTTTTTTCCGGAAAACATTGGATCAGGACGAATTGACTGAAGTGGCTTTAATCGGTGTAGGTAATTTGGGAACAGCTTTTCTTCACTATAATTTTTTAAAAAACAACAATACGAAAATTGTCATGGCATTTGATACCGATCCTGAAAAGATTGGCACTGATATCGGGGGGACACCGATTTATCATATTGACGATTTAGAAGAAAAGCTCAATGATGTTCGCGTCGCTATTTTAACCGTTCCAGCAACAGAAGCGGATGCGATTACCGAGAGACTTGTTGAGCACGGAATCGAAGGTATTCTTAATTTTACGCCGGCGCGCATTACCGTTCCTAGACATGTACGTGTGCACCATATTGATTTGTCGATTGAATTACAGGCTCTCGTTTACTTTTTAAAACATTATCCATTGGAAAAAACCGAATCCTAAGTATCATCCGGCCGTTGCATGGTAAAACATCACCCCAAAAGTTTCGGTTTCAACTTTTGGGGTGTGGCACTTATAGACTATTGTTTACCATTTTCTTTTTTAAGTTGCAAATGCAGGCGTAAAAACCGAATCCCTACGCCAAAATCCAACGTGGCAATGATGGCTAAGATGATCGTCGTCGTATTAAACGTATCACCCGGAACGCCAACAGCAATAAACATAAAAAATATCCCCATGGCGAAGTAGATGATAGCATTTGTTTTAGGCGATAGCGTCATCTTTTATCCTCCAATAATCGTTTGCATCGTTTCTAGCTCATGCAACTTCTGCTCTAATTTATCAAGATCCAATGCGTACTGCAAAATAATAGTGAGGGAATTCAACAGCATATGAACGATGATCGGGACAATAATTCGTTTCGTTTTTACGTAGAGGAAAGCAAATACAAATCCCATGGAAGTATAAACGAGAATATGTTCCGGTTCACCGTGAATCAGTCCAAAAATGATGGCGGAAAGAATGGCAGCAATGAAAAAATTGGTTCGTTTATACAACGTGCCGAAAATAATTTTACGAAAAACAATTTCCTCTAATATCGGTGCGATAAGAGCGGGAATAATAACGAATAATGGCGATGCTTCGATGATATTCATAATGATTTCCGTATTTTCCGATCCGGGTTCTATGCCAAGTACACTCATTTCAATGGATGCTGCAACCGAATTAGCTAAGTAGGCCATGAACACACCGGCTAGTGACCAGGCGAACATTTCCGGTCCATTTGCCGCATTCTCTTTTGGCGGCCGCTTCATCTCCGGTTGCATAATCCATAGTACGACGATAAGGCCAGTGATAAAGGCGGTGATCGTGCCGTAGTTAATCGCTTGTACTTCAGTGATAGGTAGAGTATAGAAAAGAAGCGGTGCAAAAATGAGACTTGAAAACTGCATGACGACATATGTTAAAATGACAAGCCAATAGCGTAGTTTCACTGTTTTAACGACTCCTTGTATTCATCGTATAGTTATAATTTATGATTGTTAGGTCAAACGAATATAGAAATGTTGTTACCCCTAAAGCGTATTTTAGCATAATCGCTCTTTCTGTTATAATAGAAACGGTCGCTTAAAGCAAATCAACAAAAAGTAAATAAAAATAATACCACAAGGCTTGCAATTTTTTCGGAGATTATTTATTATATAAATGGGAATTAGCACTCGGCCTTTAAGAGTGCTAACAAACGAAAAAAGAGGAATCAAGGAGGTTTACGACATGATTAAACCACTAGGCGATCGTGTTGTGATCGAACTCGTTGAACAAGAAGAAAAAACCGAAAGCGGCATTGTTCTTCCAGATTCGGCTAAAGAAAAACCTCAAGAAGGTAAAGTTGTTGCAGTCGGTTCTGGACGAGTCACTGAAAATGGTGAAACGATTAAACCTGAAGTAGCTGAAGGGGACCAAATTATTTTCTCCAAATTTGCCGGAACAGAAGTCGAGTATCAAGGTAAGGAATACTTAATTTTGCGTGAAAGTGACATTTTGGCCGTTATTGGCTAAAATGATACGCGTAGATAGATAATAGAAATACATCCAACTGAATCAATATCAAGGAGGGCATTTTACGTTATGGCAAAAGAACTTAAATTCCAAGAGGACGCACGCCGTGCTATGCTAAATGGTGTCAATACATTAGCAGATGCAGTTAAAGTAACGTTGGGACCAAAAGGGCGCAACGTTGTCCTTGGTAAAAAGTTCGGTTCACCAGTCATTACCAATGACGGTGTTACAATTGCAAAAGAAATCGAGCTTGAGGACCATTTTGAGAATATGGGAGCACAGCTTGTTTCTGAAGTAGCATCGAAAACAAACGATGTTGCTGGTGACGGTACAACAACTGCTACCGTTCTTGCACAATCCATGATTAAGGAAGGATTGAAAAACGTCACATCCGGCGCAAATCCAGTTGGCATTCGCCGTGGAATTGAAAAAGCTGTTGAAACAGCCGTGGACGAACTCAAAACGATTTCCAAGTCTATTGAAGGTAAAGAATCCATTGCTCAAGTAGCGTCCATTTCCGCAAACGACGAAGAAGTAGGCAAAATGATTGCCGAAGCTATGGAACGTGTTGGTAACGACGGTGTCATTACCGTTGAGGAATCCAAAGGCTTCAGCACGGAATTAGAAGTCGTCGAAGGTATGCAATTTGATCGCGGTTATGCTTCCCCGTACATGGTCACGGACCAAGACGCAATGGAAGCAGAGCTCGAAGATCCATACATTTTGATTACCGATAAGAAAATTAGCAATATCCAAGAAGTGTTGCCGCTTCTTGAGCAAGTTGTCCAGCAAAGTAAGCCGATCTTAATCATCGCTGAAGATGTTGAAGGCGAAGCGCTTGCTACGCTTGTCGTAAACAAATTGCGCGGCACATTCAATGCTGTCGCTGTTAAAGCACCAGGCTTTGGCGACCGTCGCAAGGCAATGCTTGAAGATATTGCTATTCTGACTGGCGGCGAAGTTATTTCTGAGGATAAAGGGCTCGAACTGAAAAACGCCTCGATCAATCAACTCGGCCGTGCTTCCAAGGTCGTTGTAACAAAAGATGACACAACGATCGTTGAAGGCTCGGGTGATCCAAAAGCTATTTCTTCTCGCGTTTCTCAAATTCGCACACAGATCGAAGAAACAACATCCGATTTTGATAGAGAAAAACTGCAAGAACGTCTTGCTAAATTGGCAGGCGGCGTAGCGGTTATCAAAGTTGGTGCTGCTACAGAAACAGAATTGAAAGAGCGTAAACACCGCATGGAAGACGCTTTGAACTCGACGCGTGCAGCAGTTGAGGAAGGCATTGTATCCGGCGGTGGAACAGCGTTGATCAATGTGTACGATAAAATCGCCAACCTATCTCTTGAAGGCGATGAAGCTACCGGTGCTAATATCGTGCTTCGCGCACTAGAGGAACCGGTTCGGCAAATTGCACACAACGCTGGGCTGGAAGGTTCTATTATAGTAGAACGTCTGAAAGGTGAAGAAGTCGGCATTGGATACGATGCGGCTTCAGATAGATGGGTGAACATGATTGATGAAGGAATCGTCGATCCGACGAAAGTGACGCGTTCTGCATTGCAAAACGCAGCTTCAATTGCAGCGATGTTCTTAACAACTGAAGCCATCGTCGCTGAACAACCTGAAGAAAATGAAGGCAATTCTGCCGGTGACATGGGCGGCGGTATGCCTGGCGGCGGCATGATGTAAGACGCACATGTAAATGATTAGGCCCACAACTGATCGTTGTGGGCCTATTCTATTTCATTTGCTATTCTTCACTGGAATGGGTATTCTCTTGGATAAAGGAAATCATGCTTTGAGGAGGCATACGTATGGGAGTATTACAGGGGAAAACAGCGATTGTAACCGGGGCAAGCAGTGGCATTGGCGCTGCTATTGCAAAAGAATTAGCTGGAGAAGGGGTGAATGTCGTTTTAGCTGCTCGCCGGCTTGAAAAATTGCAAGCGCAAGCAAAGGCGATTAACGACCAAGATAAAGGAAAAGCACTCGCGTTTCAAGCTGATGTTGCCGTTAAAGACGATGTGGAGGCACTGGTGAAAAAAGCAGCTGATGCTTTTGGCCATGTCGATATACTTATCAATAACGCTGGTCAAATGCTTGCAGGAACCGTCCGATCAGGCCAAGTTGATGAGTGGGAGACAATGATTGATGTCAATATTAAAGGGGTTCTTTACGGAATTAATGCTGTATTACCTACGATGCTTAAGCGGCAATCAGGTCATATTATTAACATAGCTTCTGTTTCTGGATTTGAAGTGACAAAAACAAGTACCGTCTACAGTGCGACTAAATATGCCGTGCGTGCTATTTCTATGGGCTTGGAAAAAGAATTGGCTAGAACGGGAGTTCGAGTAACAAACATTTCCCCCGGTATGGTTGCCACACCTTTGAGCGGTAGCGGTAGCACATGGGCGGGCGGACGCAAAAAGCTAGAGGCAACTGACATTGCACGAGCGGTCGTTTATGCGCTCACCCAACCGACGCATGTGAATGTCAATGAAATGACCGTAAGGCCGGTGTAAATATATCACGAATAGCCGGTAATCTAAGCTAAACAAGCCGTTTATGAAATTGTATGTGCTTTTTAATTCATAACGGCTTATTTTTTTTATATTTTTTCAGCAACAACCATCGAATCCCCGCGCCGAGTGCAAGGCCGACCGGCAAGCTTAAAATAGGCAGCCATATTGGCCCAATGAAGACGCCGAATAGCTTAAAATCTGCGGAAAAAATTAAACCGATCGTTGTCATATAAGCGGAAAAGACAAAGGGTAGAAACGCAAACGGCTTACGCCCACCACCGGCATCTTTGTACGCATCCCATATGGCAAAAAAGTATAAACAAGGATAAAACATTAGCCATAAATAATTGGTTTCTGCAATTGCCTCTTGAATTTTTCCGTGGTAACTCAAAATGATGATCCAATTGAAATTGCCAAGTACATTGATTACAAATTCTAAAATAATTAAAATAATCCCTTTTATCCACTTGCGGTTTAATAACTGTCCAAATCCCGGCAATGCGATACTCCACATAAGGACTTCTAACGCCTTGCTTTTTTTGTTCATCTGAACCCCTACTTTTTCGCCAATTTTTCCACTGTAACCCCCTCTTAATCAGTCCGTGAGTATAGTTTGTCTTCACCGCTTGATGCTATACATCCGTTCAGTTTGTATAAAATCATTCGTAATGGGAAAAACAAGGGAAACACGTCAAGTCATATTGGTGGAGCGTTTATGGATATCAAATCATTTTTCAAACGGAACAAAAAACAAGCTAAGCGCCAAGAAAATATTCCGGCTGTATTGTCTAAAAAACTGCCCCACAATCTTAGCAACTTGCGAAGGTTACTTGAAGATCCAGAAGATTTAGTGGTTCGGGAATTTACGATATACGGAACGAGCAGGCAGTGTGCAATCGCTTATATGGATGGATTAACGAATGAAAAACTGGTGCAGGACAATGTCATCAAAAATATTCAATTGTTAGCAAATAAGGGATCATTACCGGATGAAACGAATGCATTAATGGAAATGATTCACCGGGAAATGATGTCGGTAACAGGTATCGAAAAAGTAAGTACATGGGATGATGTGTCCAACAGTCTGCTTTATGGACATGCGATTTTTTATTTGGACGGATTCTCTACCGCGCTTGCCATCGATGCCCAGCTATGGGAGATCCGCTCGATAGAAGAACCGGATTCGGAAACGGTGATCCGTGGTCCGCGCGATTCATTTATCGAGGACTTACATACGAATCTAGCTCGATTGCGGCGTTATATCCGCGACCCGAATTTACGTTATAAGACATACCAAATCGGTCGACGTTCAAAAAAGAATCTCGTCGTGGCGTATGTCGATGGTATCGTCCACCCCGATCTATTCAAAGAAATCAATCGCCGGCTTGAGTCGATCGATATGGATGATGCGCCAGAGTCGGGGTTTGTTGAACAATGGATTGAGGATAGTTTTTTATCTTTATTTCCGCAAGTGATCAATACAGAACGACCGGATAAAGCATCGGCGGCATTGATGGAAGGAAAAGTTGTCCTTATTTTGGATGGAACACCGTTTGTATTGATTGCACCGGCGACATTAGGCAATGCCTTGCAGTCACCGGAAGATTATTATGAACGTTGGACGATCGGTTCGTTAATCCGAGTTTTACGCTATATTGCCGCGTTTATAGCAGTGTTTTTACCTGCGTTATACGTGGCACTCGTTTCCTTTCATCAAGGCATGATCCCGTCCAAACTCGCTTTTTCGATCGCGGCTACACGCGAGGGAGTGCCTTTTCCAGCATTTATTGAAGCGCTGCTCATGGTGTCGACCATGGAGATGCTGCGCGAAGCAGGGGCAAGGCTACCTACAACGATCGGTCAGACGATCGGTATTGTTGGAGGTATTGTGATTGGAGAAGCGGCGGTGCAAGCGGGGATTGTTAGTCCGATTATGGTCGTTGTTGTAGCGTTGAATGCGATTGCGTCATTTTCAATCCCGTCTTATAGTTTTTCCATTGCACTTCGCATTCTCGTATACATCATGATGTTTGCCGCGGCCTTGTTTGGTATTTATGGTATTATTCTTTGCTATATAATGATCAACATTCATGTGGTCAATTTGACAAGTATTGGCGTAGCTTATTCAAGCCCGTTTGCTCCGATGTTTTTCCAAGACTTTAACGATCTCATACTGCGCGTTCCCATCCCGTTAATCAACAGGCGACCGAAATATATGCAAACAGAGGATGAAAAATCGGCTGATCAAGGAGGGGCATAGGGTGTGAAAAAATTTACACATAGTGATAAAACCATTACGCAACGGGAAATTATGATCGCGATCCCTTCGGTGATGATTGGCGTCGGCGTTCTTTCCATGCCAAAGGATTTGGCGGCGGACACAAAGGCAGGGGATGGTTGGCTCCCGATCGTCGGTATCGGCGTGCTCATCCTTTTTGTAATATGGTTTATCACCCGTTTTGTTGCGCGCTTTCCCGGACAACAGTTTATAGAATATGCTGCACTCATCGTATCTAAACCGGTAGCTGTTATCATGACATTGGTTTGGGCGGGGATTTTTATTCCTCTTACATCGATTCAAATTCGCGAAATCGCCAACATGTCCAAGGAATATTTACTCCCGGAGACGCCGATCGAAATCATCGCTCTGACGTTTTTTCTTGTCGTAATCTATGCCGTTAGTGGCACACGGGTTGGCCTATTCCGTTTGAATATGCTTTTTTTTCCGATTATAACATTAATCGTTTTAGTTGTTTTTGTATTCAATTTAAACTTCTTTTCCATAAGCCACCTGCAACCTTTGTTTAAGACGAGTTTTACAGGATTTATAAAGGGGGCTGGCTCGAGTATTAGATCATACATAGGATTTGGTATTTTATGGTTTTATCTTGCCTACGTTGAAGAGCCTAAACAAACACCTAAACTGGCTGTGATAGGGACGATTATTTCAATCGTTATTTACGTGTTGCTTTTTGTGTTTTGTATCGCTGTGTACGGAAATTCTTCTACTGCTAATCTGCTTTATCCGACCATTGAATTAGCTAAAAGTGTTGAAATTCCTGGCGAGTTTTTTGAACGGTTTGAATCTGTTTTTTTCGTTATTTGGATTATGGCTATTTTCAATACAACATCGCTCACATTCGATGTTTCGGTTTTCGCTTTGACATCTGTTTTTACGAATACTTCGAAATTAAAAGTTATTTTTGTTTTGGCGCCGGTCGTTTACTTTATTGCAATGCTTCCTCAGGAATTGCCGGAAATATCTGTTTTCGAAATGGTGATGAGTTATACAGTTATTTCGTATACGATATTGGTGATGTTTGTTTTGACCGTTATGGCAAAAATTCGAGAGGTGAAAGGCAATGGGTAAGCGCGAGCTGTCTGTTGGTGTGATGTTGGTTATATTAACCTTTCTTTCTGCTTGTTGGGATGAAAAGAATATTGAAGAGCGCGGCTTTATCGTCGGTGAAGCCATTGATCTTGCCGACAAACAAACCAAAGGAAATACTCATTTAGCATTGACTTATCAATTTGTTGTACCATCGGGGATTATGATGTCGACAGATACTGAGAGTGAAGATGAAGAGCCGTTCAGCAATGTCACAGTAACTGGCGATAGTATGCAGATGATAACGAAGGAGCTGGAAACAAGAATAAGCCGTCCGCCTTTTTTCGATCACTTAAAAGTTTTAGTTGTATCTGAACAAGTAGCAAAAGAAGCGGATTTGTTTTCTAGTGTGATGGATATATTGATACGCGATCAACAAATCCGACGCGGTGTCAGCGTTATGATCGCCGATGGGAAGGCGAAAAATGTGATCGATGTTCAGCCCAGTCTGGAAGACTTACCGGCTATGTTCATCGACTCTGTACTAAAAAATAGCAGTGAGGATTTGGACATTAACCGCACTGTCGATGTCGGAGCGGTCCACGGTTATTTGCTCGATCGAGATAGCTATGCGTTGCCGAGAGTTAAACCAGTAGGCGAGAAGCAGATCGGTGTTAAGGGAGCTGCTGTGTTCAATGGGAAGAAAAATCAGCTCGTCGGAATGTTAGATGCACAGGAGACAAAGGGGCTTAACTTAGCGACACAAAAACATTACGGTGGCATGATTGAATTTAAAATCAATGATCGCCTTATGGTATTTAAGGTGGATACAACTCAAAATGCGATAACAGTCAACCATCAAGATCCGGACAACATGAAAGTCGGTTTGGATATAACCGTGGAAGGTTCCATTGCCGAGATGTTTGGAAGCGAAAGCCTTTTATCAGAAACGTATCTAAAGAAAATAGAGAAAAGAATTGAAGCGCGCATTGAACAGCTCGTTAATCGAACAATAGACAAACTGCAAAATGATTTGAATGCGGATGTGCTCGGCATTAACAAAGTGCTAAGGCAAAAGCATTATGATTTATGGAATAAAGTGAAGGACGATTGGGAGCAAGGTAAACATTATTTTTCCAAAGTGAATGTCGATACATCGGCTCACGTCACTATAAAAGGGATTGGAACGTCCGATCGGGCTAAGACGAGGGGCGATTAAGTCAGTCCGCAGGCGCAGTGTGAAGTAAATGGAAAAAGAGAGGGCTGAAATATGTGGGATCGTTTGCTAGACACATTATCAGATAAGATGATTTTATTTTGTACGGTGTTGTCTTTTTTGCTTCCGTATATGGTCTATAAAGTGAACACATGGTTGCATGACTACGGTGATCCGCCGTGGAAGAAGGAAGACAGAAAAAAGGAGTAATGTTTCGATCTTTTTTAATGTTATAATCAGGGCAAGGGGGGGAGCTTATGGATTTACAAACTTATCTTTCCTTGGATGCAACTGACATGGCCGGTTTAATCAAAAATAAAGAAGTCACACCGAAAGAATTGGTGACGCTCAGTCTCCAACAGCTCGAAAAGGTGAATCCAGAACTGAATGCTGTCGTACATAATCGACAAAAGCGAGCGCTGGAGGAAGTCGAAAAGGCTGAAAACGGTTCGGAGCCCTTTTTTGGCGTACCGTTCTTATTGAAAAATATTTCTCAGGCCATTAAAGGCGAACCGTTGACAGCAGGCTCTCGGCTTTTACAATCGGTCGTAGCAGATACCGATTCCCATTTTGTTAGGCGCTTGCGTCAAGCAGGATGTATATTTTTAGGTCATACCAATGTCCCGGAACTCGCTTTGAAAAATATTACTGAACCTCAAACCGACGGACCGACACGCAATCCTTGGCATAGCCAATATTCTCCTGGCGGATCGAGCGGTGGTTCGGCAGCTGCGGTTGCCTCCGGTGTTGTGCCAGTGGCAGGAGCAAGCGATGGTGGGGGGTCAATCCGCATTCCAGCATCTTTTTGCGGATTATTTGGTTTGAAACCGACGCGTGGAAGAACGCCTGTTGGACCAGGGGCTGGTCGCCAGTGGCAAGGAGCATCGATTGATTTTGTATTGAGTCGCACTGTTCGCGACAGCGCTGCCATGCTTGATCTTTTGCAAGTTGTGCAGCCTGAAGCAGCATTTCAAACGCCGTTGTTTCCCGGAAAATACAAGGACGTTATGCAGAAGGATTGGCAAGAACCGTTGCGAATCGCCTTTACAAAAGAATCGCCGGTAGGGACACCCGTTTCTGATGAAGCACGGCAAGCTGTGGAAAAAGTAATCACCTGGCTTGAACGACAAGGACACGCCGTAGAAGAAACAGCAAATGGGGTCGACGGTGTTCAGTTAATGCGCAACTATTTTCTCATGAACAGCGGAGAAGTGGCGCATGTCATGGCTGAGATAGAACGAGCAATGGGACGTCCCGTGACAGCCGATGATATGGAAATAGAAACGTGGGTGCTAAATGAGGCAGGTAAATCCGTATCGGCTGCTGAATTTTCCGCAAGTCTCGCCGCATGGGATGTAGCGGCGGCGCAAATGGCTGAGCTGCATGATACATATGATTTTTATATAACGCCGACAACAGCGTTTGCGGCGCCAAAAGTAGGTGAGCTCACTTATTCTGAACGAAAGCAAGCTGAATTACGTAAACAGGTAGCTGAATTAGATGCAAAGAAACAACAAGCGCTTGTTTACGATATGTTTTTGCCGAGTCTAACGTATACACCATTTACCCAGCTGGCTAATTTAACCGGTCAACCGGCGATGTCCGTACCTGTACACATAACAAATGAAGGATTGCCGCTTGGTGTTCAAGTGATGGCCGAAAAAGGAGCCGAACATCGTTTATTGCAGTTGGCTTATCAAATGGAACAATCAAATGTGTGGGTCGGTATGCAAGGAAACCCTTACTTTACAGAAGTTGTTGAAAACGGATGAAAAGACGGTTGTTTGGTAATATTGCAGGGTCCACCGCCGTATAGCCATTTTGGTATACCGCTCCATTGAGCGTATGTTGTATAGCGGGTGAGCATAAGCCATTGATGAAGCAAATCAAATAGAAAATCGTTGTATTTATCATGAAGAACCAGCCGATGTTATGATAAACATTTGATCAGCAGTTAACGTGTTTGGCTGCAAGAATAATCCTAAATTGTTCTTTTAGAGTTGATTCAACTGCATCTGTTCGCTATTCTAGTAATAGCCGTTTTGCAGTAAGAACTAGGCAACTAGGCAAAGTTTGCTACACTTCATCATTCATTTGCCTCACATTATACATCAATAAGGAGCAAAAACTATGAAACATAATGAATTCATCCTTATTTTGGATTTTGGAAGTCCGTACAATCAATTGCTCACACGTAAAATTCGAGAATTCGGTGTCTACAGTGAGCTACACACATACAAATTAACTGCGAAAAAAATTCAAGCCATGAATCCGAAAGGAATTATCCTTTCCGGAGGTTTGCATAATATCGATGATGCCGATTGCCACCGCTATGATCCGGACATTTTCAATCTAGGTCTTCCCGTGTTAGGCATTGGTTATGGGATGCAGCTTATCGCTCAGCAGTATGGTGGATACGTTGAAAAGGCGGCTGATCGAAAGTATGAAAAGTCGCGTCTGACCGTAAACAACGATGCCCGTCTGTTTAAAAACACACCAGCAGAGCAAACGGTCTGGATTGGCCATGGAGGCCACGTGATCGAGGCACCGGAGACGTTTCAGGTTGATGCAACGAGCGCTTCGGTTCCGATTGCTGCGATAAGCCAACCGGATAAGGCGCTGTATGGTGTTCAGTTCCATCCGGAAATTTATTCGGAATACGGCAGCGACATTTTAAAACGGTTTGTCTTTGATATTTGCGAATGTCAAGGCGATTGGACAATTGAAAACTTTATCGCTGCTGAAGTCGATAATATACGGTCGATAGTCGGTGAGCGAAAAGTTCTTTGTGCCTTGAGCGGTGGTGTTGATTCTTCGGTTGTCGCCGCATTGATTCATAAAGCAATCGGAGATCAACTAACATGTATTTTCGTCGATCATGGATTGCTTCGGAAAAATGAAGCAGACGAGGTCATGAAGACGTTTGCCGATGATTTTCAAATGAACATCATTAAAATCGACGCTAAGCATCGCTTTTTATCCAAGCTGAAAGGGGTTGTCGATCCCGAAGAAAAACGGAAGATCATAGGAAATGAATTTATCGCTGTGTTCGACGATGAGGCGGCTAAACTTGAAGGCATTGATTTTTTAGCCCAAGGGACACTTTATACCGATGTGATCGAAAGCGGCACGGAGACAGCACAAACGATAAAATCGCATCATAATGTCGGCGGCTTGCCGGAAGATATGGCATTGGAATTAATCGAACCGCTTAAAACCTTGTTCAAAGATGAGGTGCGCAAAGTCGGTACCCAACTTGGCATCCCTGATTCCATCGTTTGGCGTCAACCATTTCCGGGTCCAGGGCTTGCTATTCGCGTGCTCGGAGAAGTAACCGAAGAAAAACTGGAAATTGTTCGGGAATCCGATGCTATTCTGCGTGAAGAAATTGCTAAAGCTGGACTCGAGCGCGACATTTGGCAATATTTTACTGTTTTGCCGAACATTCGCAGTGTCGGAGTAACGGGAGATGCTCGAACATATGACTATACCATCGGTATTCGTGCGGTGACATCAGTCGATGGAACGACTTCCGAATGGGCGCGCATTCCGTGGGATGTATTGGATCACATTTCGACCCGTATTGTCAATGATGTCAAGCATGTTAACCGCGTTGTGTACGATGTTACAAGCAAACCGCCAGCAACGATTGAGTGGGAGTGAAAAACGAACATTTAAACAAAAATATAAAACATCGTTCGTTTATGCATTGACATACCTATTTTTTCATAGTAAGATGACATTAAAAATAAAGAAAAACAGAATATTCATTGCGTATAATTTCGGGGATATGGCCCAAAAGTTTCTACCGGACCACCGTAAATGGTCCGACTACGCAAGTGATAGCAATAGGGATGATCGCGAATCTACCCCTGTATATGCTATTTCTTGCTTAAAGAGACTGCCCTGGGCAGTCTTTTTTATTTTTTAGCAAAAACAGGGGGAGGAAGCAGAATGAAAAAATATTTTCGTTTTCTAGAATTGGGAACGGATTACCGGACGGAGTTTATGGCGGGGCTGACGACATTTTTAGCTATGGCATACATCTTGTTTGTTAACCCATCCACATTGGCACTTGTCGGTGTCGACGATCTGCCTGATGGCATAACGCGTATGGATCAAGGCGCTGTGTTTACCGCTACGGCGATTGCCGCAGCCATTGGATCGTTGATAATGGGATGTGTCGCTAGATATCCAATTGTCTTGGCTCCTGGTATGGGATTGAACGCTTTCTTTGCTTACACGGTTGTCCTCGGCTACGGCATCCCGTGGGAGACTGCTTTAGCTGGTGTTTTTGTTTCCGGTTTTATTTTCATAGGCTTGACGTTGACAGGTTTACGGGAGAGAGTGATCAATGCCATCCCACCGAATTTAAAGATGGCTGTTGGTGCGGGGATCGGGTTGTATATCGCTTTTATCGGTTTCCAAAATGCAGGCATCATCGTCGGCAATCCCGATACATTAGTCAGCATCGGGGATTTAACATCACCGTCTGTATTGCTAGCGATCTTCGGTGTCGTTATCTCGGTTATTTTGCTTACGTTCGGTATTAAAGGCGGCATCTTTTACGGCATGATTTTAACTGCTGTGGTTGGAATGCTAGCCGGTTTGATTGATCATCCAACACGTGTGGGTGATGTCGTTGGCAAAGTCCCGAGCCTTGCCCCGACATTCGGTCAAGCTTTTATGCATTTGGAGAATATTTTTACCGTTGAGATGCTCGTCGTTATTTTGACTTTTCTCTTTGTAGATTTTTTCGATACGGCAGGTACGCTTGTAGCAGTCGCCAATCAAGCGGGTTTAATGAAGAACAATAAGCTGCCGCGTGCCGGCAAAGCCTTATTTGCCGATGCAACAGCAACTGTTTTTGGATCGATTGCCGGTACATCGACAACGACGGCATATATCGAGTCAACAGCAGGGGTTGCAGCAGGCGGTCGGTCAGGGTTTACGGCAGTTGTGGCAGCGGGATTCTTTCTCCTTTCGCTATTTTTCTCACCGCTTTTGAACATTATCACATCAGAGGTCACCGCCCCAGCTCTCATCATTGTTGGTGTCTTAATGTCATCGTCGTTCAAGCATATTGAGTGGGAAAAATTTGAAATCGCCGTTCCCGCCTTTTTAACCATTGTAACGATGCCACTTTCCTACAGCATCGCTACTGGAATTGCCATCGGCTTTATTTTTTACCCGCTGACGATGCTCGTAAAAGGGCGTGCGAAAGAGATTCATCCGGTTATGTATGCATTGTTTATCGTGTTCGTGCTGTACTTTATATTTTTAAGCTAGTGGATAGACGAGGCATCCCATGTCGGGTTTTAGATGCCTCGTTTGGTGTATTTTAGAGCGTCGTTGACGTTCCCCATGTTTTGGCAATAAATTCGTCCCGCCCTGATTTAGCCCGGTCTGCTTCATATGCTTTCGCATTTTTCTTATAAAAATCTTGATGATAGTCTTCAGCTGGGTAAAATCGGCTAGCAGGTAAAATTTTTGTGACAATGGGTTTTGAAAACCGACCGCTTTGTTCAAGTTTTCGTTTTGAAGCTTCAGCTTGTTTGCGCTGTTCGTCGTCGTGATAAAATATGGCCGTGCGGTATGCGTCTCCTCTGTCATGAAACTGTCCGCCATCATCGGTCGGATCGATTTGCCGCCAGTAGATGTTCAAAATCGTTTCATACGAAATGACGTTGGGATCATAGGTGATTTCCACGGCTTCATAATGGCCAGTTGTGCCGCTTTTGACCATCTCGTAGGTCGGATTTTCCACATGCCCACCGGTGTAGCCTGAAACCACCTTATGCACCCCTTCCCACTGGTCGAACGGTTTGACCATGCACCAGAAACAACCGCCGGCAAATGTTGCTTTATGATATGCAGTCAATGGATTCTCCCCCAGTGAAATAAACATTGTTTTCAAGTACAATAGAAGTGTAGTTATCTTAACATTATACCATAATAAATGGAGGGTGGCATAATGAGTGAACCCTATGTCCATAAATTGTTTGCCGGTAAAGTGAAGCGCGTAGGGGATCCGAACGCAAAGGATCCGATGGAACGGGTATGGGAAACAGGGATGTTCAAATCAGAAATTGACGGGCAAATCTGGCTCGGAAAAACCGGTCTTTCTGGTGATGAAGTAGGCGATAAGAAAAATCATGGCGGTCCAGAGAAAGCGCTTTTTGCCTATCCGATTAAACATTATACATATTGGAAAAAAGAGTTGCCGCATGTAACGATGAATGTAGGCGGGATGGGAGAAAATATGGCTGTTTTAGAAATGGATGAGTTTTCCGTATGCATTGGTGATACGTACAAATTCGGCGATGCCATCATCCAAGTGTCACAGCCAAGGCGTCCGTGCTGGCGGCCGGCACGTCGATATAAAGTGCTTGATCTGGCATTAAGGATTCAAAATAGCGGAAGGACAGGTTGGTATTATCGTGTGCTTCGTGAAGGCTATGTCATATCGCAAATCGATTTAGAATTGATCGAACGGCCGTACCCTCAATGGACAATTGCCGCCTGTAATGAAATCATGTACGTCGAAAAGGATAATTTGCGCTTAGCTGATGAGTTGGCGTCGTGCCCGCTTTTATCTGAGAATTGGAAACGCACCTTGAAGAAGCGTTTACGCGGTCAGGAATCTTCGCCGGATAAACGTGTATACGGTCCGAATCAACCATAGGCGTCATTGCCTGTTTACTTCGACCATCGATCGTAATGATGAGGGTGTCAGACGACTTTTACACACAACCGATCGACAAGGAAGGAAGATTTTTTTGCTTGACAATGCGTTTGTAATGGTTATCATTATTTTGGTCATTAATATTGTGTATGTGACGTTTTCAACGATACGCATGATTCTGACGTTAAAAGGCAGACGCTATTTGGCAGCGGCAGTTAGTACCGTTGAGATCATTGTTTATGTTTTAGGACTTGGCCTTGTTTTGGAAAATTTAAATCATATCCAAAACATCATCGCCTATGCTGTTGGTTTTGGCATCGGTGTGATTGTCGGCAGCAAAATCGAGGAAAAATTGGCTCTCGGTTATATTACCGTCAACGTCATTTCTTCTGATCCGGATATCGAATTCACCCGCCAACTTCGAGAAAAAGGATATGGAGTCACAAGCTGGTATGCCTATGGCATGGACGGGGACCGTTTAGCGATGCAAATTTTAACGCCGCGTAAATATGAACTGCAGTTATATGAAACGATCAAGACGATTGATCCAAAAGCATTTATTATCGCTTATGAACCGAAGCACATTCACGGTGGCTTTTGGGTTAAACAAGTGCGCAAAGGGCGGTTGTTTTATCCGAAAAAATCTAAACAGTCATCTGCGGATTCGGCAATGCAGCCGGTGGCTAAACAAACGTCGAACGAAGGCGTAGATCGAGACGATAGCACTGAATAAATCGTTACCGCTTTTAGGAGGGAGCACCATGATTGAGCGCTATACGAGAGAAGAAATGGGCGCGATTTGGACCGAAGAAAATAAGTACAATGCTTGGTTGGAAGTGGAGCTTTTAGTGTGCGAGGCGTGGGGCGAACTCGGTGTCATTCCGAAAGAAGATATCAAAAAGTTACGCCAAAACGCATCTTTTTGCATTAACCGCATCCATGAGATTGAAAAAGAAACACACCATGATGTGGTAGCATTTACTCGTAGTGTTTCCGAATCGTTAGGCGAGGAGCGAAAGTGGGTGCATTACGGCTTAACGTCTACCGATGTTGTGGATACGGCTTTATCATATCTTTTGAAACAAGCAAACGAAATTCTTCGCCGCGATCTGCATCATTTTCTTGATATTTTAAAAACGCGTGCCATCGAACATAAACATACCGTCATGATGGGGCGAACGCACGGGGTGCATGCCGAACCAACAACGCTTGGGTTAAAATTCGCTCTTTGGTATGAAGAAATGCAGCGACATCTCGAACGATTCGAGCGAGCAGCTAAAGACATTGAATTTGGCAAAATTTCAGGAGCCGTTGGAACGTATGCTAACATCGATCCTTTCGTTGAAGAATATGTTTGCAAGCAGCTCGGTCTGACGCCTGCTTCTGTATCGACGCAAACATTGCAGCGCGATCGTCACGCAGCTTACATCGCCACGCTTGCATTAATCGCTACATCGATTGAGAAATTCGCAACTGAAATTCGCGGCTTGCAGAAAACGGAAACACGTGAAGTTGAGGAGTTCTTCGCTAAAGGCCAAAAAGGTTCTTCCGCCATGCCGCATAAACGCAATCCAATCGGTTCAGAAAACATGACTGGGATGGCGCGTGTTTTACGGGGGCATATGGTAACGGCGTATGAAAATGTCAGCCTCTGGCACGAGCGTGATATTTCGCATTCGTCGGCTGAGCGCATTATTTTACCCAATGTAACGATCGGGCTCGATTATATGTTGAACCGGTTCAGTCATATTGTGCAAAAGCTGCTGGTATATCCGGAAAATATGCAACGAAACATCGAACGAACACACGGTGTCATTTTCTCTCAACGCGTTTTGCTCGCTTTGATTGATAAAGGTATGACGCGGGAGGACGCGTATGATATCGTTCAGCCAAAAGCGATGCAGGCGTGGGAAACCGGCACTCATTTTAAAGAGCTTATCGAAGCCGATGAAGCGGTGACAAATAGACTTTCAAAAGAAGAAATCGCCGCTTGTTTTGATTATACGTACCACTTAAAAAATGTCGACCATATTTTTTCGCGCATCGGTTTAATGTAATAAATGTATACGAAATAACTTTGTAAATGGATGAAAAGATGCACTGTTTAAACGGTGCGTCTTTTTTATTAGTCAATCGTCACAAAAAAGTCACTTTCATTTTGCAATACTTTACTGTATCGAAGCATATCCTGTGATATTATAAAATTAAACAGATTTATTGGAGAGTTGGATATGTTGGAAAACAGGTATTACTGGAGAAACCGCGAAATGCGTAAGCACGTGGCTATCATGGATGGACGTCTTTCTCCAACCTTGATTTTAAAAAATGCCACGTACTTAAATTCCTATACAAAGCAATGGCTACAGGCACATATATGGATTTACCATGATCGCATCGTATATGTAGGTGCAAAAATGCCGGAAAACAAAGCGGAAGCGGAAATTGTTGATTGTTCTGGTCGGTATCTTGTTCCGGGTTATATTGAACCACATACCCACCCGTTTCAGTTGTATAATCCACAAGAATTAGCACTTCATGCAGCAAAATACGGAACGACAACATTAATCAACGATAACATCATGTGGCTTTTTTTATTAGAAAAGGAGAAAGCGTTTGCTTTGCTCGATGCGTTTAACCGGTTGCCGGTATCCATGTACTGGTGGGCGCGTTTTGATTCCCAGACAGCACTGGCCGATGAAGAGGCTTACTTCAATACGGAAGAAGTATTAGAATGGCTTGTTCATCCAGCCGTTGCCCAAGGTGGAGAGTTGACAGGTTGGCCGAGTTTGCTTGACGGCGATGACCGTCTGCTTTACTGGTTGCAGGAATCGAAACGATACGGAAAACCTGTCGAAGGTCATTTACCTGGAGCTTCTGAGAAAACGCTTACAAAAATGAAACTACTTGGTGTCAATGCCGATCATGAATCGATTAGTGGAGAAGACGTTATCAAAAGACTGCAGCTCGGCTACCAGGTCGGTTTAAGGTACTCGTCCATCAGACCGGATTTGCCTAAGCTATTGGAAGACATTTTAGCAGCAGGTTGTTCAACATTTGAAAACATGACGATGACAACAGACGGCTCCACCCCGGCATTTTATAAACACGGATTGATGAATATCTGTATCGATATAGCGTTGGAAAAAGGCGTCCCTCTTGAAGATGCTTATCAAATGGCGACCATCAATGCGGCTAAACATTTTGGGCTACAGGAACAACTCGGATGTATAGCCCCCGGTCGCTATGCTCATATCAACATACTTGAGGCAAAAAACAACCCCCATCCTGTCAGCGTTTTGGCAAAAGGGAAGTGGGTGCTGAAGGATCACCAAAACCAGTCGGTTCGAACGAAAATGGATTGGAATCGATATGGATTAGGGCCGCTTGAACTCGATTGGGATCTTGATAAAGGCGATCTGCAATTTTCCATCCCGATTGGCCTTGAGATGGTGAATGACGTCATCATCCGTCCTTATGCGATCGAAACGGATATTACTTTAGATACGTTGCCGACAAATACGGACGATGCCTTTCTCGTCTTGATGGATAAAAACGGCCAGTGGCGCGTTAATACAACGATTAAGGGATTCACAAAGGAATTAGGCGCTATCGTCAGTTCGTATTCGACGACGGGAGATCACGTTTTACTCGGTAAAAGCAAATCCGACATGCTCATTGCATGGCAACGCATGAAAGCACTCGGTGGAGGTATTGTGGCGGCGCATCAGGGAGAGACTGTTTTCGAATTGCCGCTTGAACTTGGCGGTGCGATGTTTGCAGGCGATATGCACACATTAATCGATAAAGAAAAAACGTTGCGCGAGCTCTTGAAAGCATATGGCTACCGATTTGATGATCCGGTATACAGCATTTTGTTTTTGTCGGCAACCCATTTGCCATACATTCGCATTACGCAACAAGGTATCATCGACGTTAAAAAACGAGAGGTGCTCTTTCCTGCAATCATGCGATAGCGTATAATAAGACACAAACGTTGATAAAAAGGTGTGGAAATATGCGACAACGGCGGTTGTATTTTGTCGTTTTGGTATTGATTTTGCTTGCTGCATGTACCAACGATAAGACGGATGAACAAAGCAACAATGACGCGGAGGAACAACAATTACAGCCGAAAAAATCAAAAGAACCCGAAATCTATCCTTTGACAGGAATCGGTACCGATAGGGCGGCCGACAATCGTATCGTCGGTGTGATGGTAAATAACCATCAAGAAGCGAGACCGCAGTCAGGTCTGTCCAAGGCCGATATTGTTTTTGAGATTTTAGCTGAAGGGAGCATCACCCGTTTTCTGGCGCTGTTTCAAAGCGAACAACCCGATGTAGTTGGCCCCGTCCGCAGTGCGCGGGAATATTATGCTAATTTGGCGGACGGGTACGGCGCATTATATGTATATCATGGTGCGGCGGACTTTATTGATGATATGATTGCTACTTGGGGGATTGAGCATTTAAATGGTTCCGTTTATGATAATGATGGTCGCTTGTTTAAACGCGTTGATTTTCGAGCAGCACCGCACAACTCTTACTTACAATTTGCGGAAGTTTACGATGTGGCCGAGCAAAACGGTTATTCTATAGAAATGAACTATGAGCCGCTGCCATTTTTAACCGATGCTGAACGGGTTGATATTCCAGGCGATGACGCTGGTCATGTGGAAGTCATCTATTCGGAAAGCCCAGCGAATATGGTTGAATTTGCCTACGATGAACACGACGGCGTTTATACGAGATATAGCAACCGGGAAAAAACGGTTGAGCGACAAACGAACGAACCGGTGCAAGTGGATAATATATTGATCGTCGAAACCCCCCATCAAACGATTGATGATGCAGGTCGCCGCGAAATCGACTTGGAATCAGGTGGGGACGGTTTTTTGATCCAACGAGGAAAGGCCCGACACGTCCAGTGGCAAAATAAAGACGGCCGGATTATCCCTATGGAAAATGGTGAGCCAGTCGGCTTTGTTCCAGGGAAAACGTGGGTCAATGTTGTGCCGACTGAACCGGGAATGAAGCAGTCTGTCACCATATCCGATTGATGAAAAATCAGGAGGGGTTTTGATGCAAATCGATAAGTTGCGCGGACAAGAGTTGGACGAGTTGTTCGATGCGATGTTGTCACTGGAAACGCGAGAAGAATGTTATCGATTTTTTGACGACATTGCGACAATGAACGAAATTCATTCGCTATCGCAACGCTTACAAGTAGCTAAAATGCTCGCTAACGGTGATACATACAGTGCTATTGCCGAAAAAACGAATGCATCGACCGCCACCATTTCCCGCGTTCGGCGTTGTATAAATTACGGCAGCGGTGGATATCAGTTGGTGTTAGAACGATTGGCGAAAGAAAAACGATAAGAAGTGTATATAATAAGCAACATAAGGACCGAGGCTTGAAACGGCTGGTCCTTATTTTTACTTTGGATATTGGCTATATCCTTCAATTGGTGCGTTTATTTTTGCTATAATAAAGCAATGGACAATTGCAATGGGGGAACATTCTGTTGTATAAACAAATGAATGAGTGGAAACACGTATTCAAGCTTGATCCGGCAAAGACAATCGGTGATGAACAACTGGAAAAAGTGTGTGAATCGGGAACCGATGCGGTTATTGTCGGCGGTACAGATAATATCACACTCGATGGAGTGCTCGATTTGTTATCGCGAATCCGCCGTTTTGCTGTTCCTTGTATTCTCGAGGTGTCTAATATGGAGTCAATCACGCCAGGCTTTGACTATTACTTTATTCCCATGGTTTTAAACAGTACGGAGAAAAAGTGGATGATGGATATCCAGCATCAAGCGGTGAAGGAATATCAACAGATCATGGCTGGTTATGATTTGTTTGCTGAAGGTTATTGTATTATGAATGAAGAGGCCAAGGCGTTTAAACAAACGAACTGTCGCCGTCCTAGTTATGATGATGTCATCGCTTATGCGCTGATGGCTGAGCGCCTGTTCCAACTGCCAATATTTTACTTAGAATACAGCGGGACATATGGCGATCCTGAGCTTGTGACAAAGGTGAAAAACGAGCTGAAGCAAACATTGCTGTTTTACGGCGGTGGCATTCAAACGCCTGAACAAGCTGTGCAAATGGGTGAAATAGCTGACATCATCGTCGTCGGCAATAGCCTTTATACCGATTTCCAGAATGCTCTCAAGACGGTAAATGCCGTCAAAGATAAGAGGTGATAAAAAGATGAGTTCAATAACACATGACTTATTGAAAGGGTTGAACAATAAACAACAAGAAGCCGTTCAACAGACTGAAGGCCCATTGTTGATCATCGCAGGAGCAGGAAGTGGCAAAACGCGGGTGCTAACACACCGGATCGCCTATCTGCTTGAGGAAAAAAGCGTCGCACCCCGAAATGTTTTAGCGATTACTTTTACCAATAAAGCAGCAAGGGAAATGAAAGAGCGTGTCGCAGCCCTCGTCGGTCCGGAAAGCGAAGAGATGTGGGTATCTACATTTCACGCTATGTGTGTGCGGATTTTACGACAGGATATCGACCGCATTGGCTACAATCGAAACTTCACTATTTTGGATACAAGTGACCAGCTATCAGTCATCAAGCAAGTCTTGAAAGATTTGAATATTGATGCGAAGAAATTTGATCCTCGAGCGATGTTAGGTCGAATAAGTGCAGCTAAAAATGAACTGAAAACACCCGAGGTTTATAGTGAGCAGGCCGCTAATTTTTACGAACGTCAAGTTGCGCACGTGTATAGAGCATATCAAAAAATACTTATGAAAAATCAGTCGCTCGATTTCGATGATCTTATCATGCAGACCATCCACTTATTTCAACGTGTGCCGGAAGTGCTGAAATATTATCAACGGCGTTTTCAATACATTCATGTTGACGAGTATCAAGATACAAACCGCGCGCAGTACCATCTGGTTAAACAACTGGCCGCGCGTTTCCAAAACTTATGTGTCGTAGGGGATTCGGATCAATCGATTTATCGGTGGCGCGGTGCGGATATCAGTAATATTTTATCGTTCGAAAAGGACTATCCAGCTGCTAAAGTCGTGATGCTTGAGCAAAATTACCGTTCGACAAAATCGATTTTAGCCGCAGCGAATCACGTGATTGCTAACAATACTAGCCGAAAGCCGAAAAAACTTTGGACGAACAATCCAGATGGCCAGCGCATTCATTATTACCAAGCGGAAACCGAACAAGATGAAGCGCTGTATGTTGCCGAGAAAATTCGCGAACGGACTCAAAAAGGCAATTACCGTTTGCGCGATATAGCTGTTTTATATCGGACAAATGCTCAATCGCGTGCATTGGAAGCCACTTTGACGAAGGCGAATATGAGCTATCAAATCGTCGGCGGACAAAAGTTTTACGAGCGTAAGGAAATTAAAGATTTGATCGCTTATTTGCGCTTGATTGCCAATCCGGATGATGACATCAGTTTTGAACGGGTTGTGAACGTGCCTAAGCGCGGCATCGGCAAAACATCCATCGATCGGCTACGTGCTTACGCCTCCGAACATGATATATCTTTTTATCAAGCGGTGAAAGAAGTGGATTTTACCGGTGTGACAAAACGAGCAGCGAACGCTTTAGCCGATTTTGCCACGCTTATCCATACATTTGCTAAGCAGCAGGAATTTCTGACAGCAACCGAAATGGTTGCCGAAGTTTTGGAGCGGACAGGCTATGAAAAAATGTTGAAAAATGAGCGATCGATCGAAGCGCAGAGCCGGTTGGAAAACTTAGAAGAGTTTAAGACAGTGACTCAAGAATTTGAAAAGACGAGCGATGATCAAACCCTTATTGCTTTTTTAACTGACCTAGCCCTTATTGCTGATATTGATCAGATGGAAGATGACTCCGAGGACAAAATCACTTTGATGACATTACACGCAGCCAAGGGGTTGGAATTTCCAGTCGTCTTCTTGATCGGTATGGAAGAAAATGTTTTTCCGCACAGTCGCTCCATGATGGATGATGATGAGTTGGAAGAAGAGCGGCGTCTAGCTTATGTTGGCATGACCCGTGCTGAAAAAGAGCTGTACCTTACTAATGCCAGAATGCGTACGTTGTATGGTCGAACGAACATGAATCCTGTGAGCCGTTTTATTCATGAAATTCCAGAAGATTTACTTGAAGGTGCTGAACACGTCCAGGCATCGATGTTGGGAAGTCCGAATGGTAAATCGGCCGGTAAAAAACGCCGGGCAGCCAAGATTAATCGAACAGGAGCGGAAAAAGAATCGTGGCATCCTGGTGATAAAGCGGATCATAAAAAATGGGGAACGGGAACGGTAGTTAACGTGCAAGGTGAAGGTGATTCACTCGAGCTCGACATCGCGTTTCCGGCACCTATTGGTATCAAGCGTGTATTAGCTAAATTTGCTCCGATAACGAAACGATAAAGAGGTGTCAAGCAGATGGAAAAAAAGGAAGCGGCCAAAAGAATAGATGAATTGCGAAAACTATTGCATCAGTATGGTTACGAATATTATGTTCTCGATCGACCGACGGTTCCCGATGCCGAATATGACCGGAAGATGCGGGAACTCATCGATCTTGAAACGAAATTTCCCGAACTTATCACCCCGGATTCGCCAACACAGCGAGTCGGTGGCGAGCCGCTCGATGCTTTCGAAAAAGTTAGGCACACGGTTCCGATGCTTAGTTTGAGTAACGCATTCAATGAAGCAGAACTCCGCGATTTTGATCGGCGTGTTCGGCAAATAGCAGGAGATGATATTTCCTACGTTTGCGAGTTGAAAATCGATGGCCTTGCGGTGTCACTCACCTATGAGAACGGGCGGTTTGTCCAAGGAGCCACGCGCGGTGATGGCACAACTGGTGAAGATATTACGAGTAATTTAAAAACGATTCGCAGCATCCCGCTTACGATTAGCGAAACTGAAACGATTGAAGTGCGCGGGGAGGCATTTATGCCACAAAAGTCGTTTTTAGCATTAAACCGGGAACGAGAAGCAAACGGTGAAGAGCTTTTTGCCAATCCGCGCAACGCAGCGGCCGGTTCACTTCGACAGCTCGATCCTAAAATTGCCGCTAAGCGTCATCTCGATATTTTTCTATACGGTGTTGGCCGTTGGGAGGCAAAATCTTTTGATTCGCATAGTGAACGTCTGCGTTACTTACAGGCGCTTGGCTTGAAAACCAACCCTGAATGGCGAACATGTGCGACGATTGATGATGTCATCGATTACGTCAATTATTGGACGACTGAACGCCCTCATTTGGATTATGAAATTGACGGTATTGTCGTTAAAGTGGATGATTTACACCTTCAGGAGACGCTTGGCTTTCGAGCGAATAGTCCGCGCTGGGCAATCGCTTATAAATTTCCGGCTGAGGACGCTATTACAAAACTGATCGATATTGAACTAAGCGTCGGCAGAACAGGTGTCATCACGCCCACAGCAATTCTTAAACCGGTCAAAGTGGCTGGGACAACGGTTCAGCGTGCATCGCTGCACAATGCCGATTTGATTCGTGAAAAAGACATTCGTATCGGGGATACCGTCGTGATTCAAAAAGCAGGCGATATTATCCCTGAAATTATTCGAGTTGTTGCTGAAAAGCGAACTGGAGAAGAAAAACCATTCGCGATGCCTGATGAATGCCCGGCATGCGGCAGTGAACTCGTTCATCTGGAAGAAGAAGTGGCACTTCGCTGTATCAATCCGGATTGTCCGGCGCAACTTCAGGAAGGTTTGATTCATTTTGTCTCACGCGATGCGATGAATATTGATGGTCTCGGTGAGAAAGTTATCGGTCAGCTATTTCGAGCAGGACTTGTCCATACAATTGCTGATATTTACCGCTTAAAAAAGGAAGAGTTGTTGCAGCTTGAACGCATAGGTGAAAAATCAGCGACGAATTTGTTGAATGCGATTGATGCTTCCAAGGACAATTCATTAGAGAAGCTTATCTTTGGGCTTGGCATTCGTTTTATTGGTTCTAAAGCGGCGCAAATATTAGCCGCCCATTTTGGCACGATGGAAAAACTGCAGCGAGCAACGTATGATGAGTTGATTAAAATCGATGAAATCGGCGATAAAATGGCCGACTCGATTGTCCATTATTTTGAACGTGAGGCGGTATCTCAACTGCTCGATGATTTGCGCAAGTTAAATGTTAATATGACTTATAAAGGGCCGGTATTGGCAGAAGAACATATCGATTCTGTTTTTGCTGGAAAAACTGTTGTATTGACTGGGAAATTGGAAAGCTTAACTCGGAAGGAAGCAAAAGAAAAAATAGAAGCATTAGGGGGATCGGTCACAAGCAGTGTCAGTAAAAACACCGATATTCTCGTTGCTGGTAAAGATGCGGGCTCAAAATACGATAAAGCTATAGAACTCGGTGTTCCCATTTGGGATGAAAACAAGTTGACGGATGTTTTGAACCAATAAGGAGCGGTAATTAATGAGAAGATTAACGATGTTTGTAATCCTCATTTTGTTGTTGGCAGGGTGTGCAACGCTTGATTTGGATAAAGATGAAGTTGTGAAAGAGGAAGAGACAAAAACGAAAGAAGAACAACAACCTTCGATTGCTACCGACCACCAGTTGTCAAAAGATAATTACCGAACCATTCTTCCTTACAGACCAAGCGAAGCCCGGGGAGTCATTACCCAACAAGTCTCCAACCGAGTCGATATTGACGAAATGGAAGAAAGTCTCAGACGGCATTCCAAAGAATATTTCGATCCGAAGAAATATTATTTCGAAGAAGGCCAATATTTGACACGAGACCTTGTTTTGGACTGGATTGATGATCTCAATCCGGAAGAAAAAGAATTTGATGAGGATACGAGTGAAAAAGAGAAAAAGAAATTTTTCAAGGAAAACCCGCGCTTTTTATCTCATATATTGGAACAAAATTTTTTAGAGAAAAAAGATGACGATACGGTAGAACTTGCCGGTGTATCGCTTGGGATTGCGTTAAAATCAGTCTACCGCTATCAGACAGAGGAAGGTGGCCCCGATTATTACGAAGATATTTCCAAAAGTGAGATGTTAAAAAAGGGAAAAAAAGCGGCTCAAGAAATTTTGGAACGCATAAGACAGATCGAAGGCGTAGAAAATGTCCCCATTCTGATTGAGCTGTATCGTGAGGAAGAGCAATCTTCACCTGTTCCAGGGAGTTTCGTCGCGCGGACATATGTACAAGGCGGTGATATGAAGATTGATAAATGGGAGTCGATCGATGAAAAACACGTGCTTTTTCCGTCAGAAGAAGCTGAGGAACAATATTTTGAGGATTACCAGCTCATAAACAACTTTGGTGAGGAAGTGGCGCAATTTTTTCCAGATTATGTCGGCTATGTTGGAGATGGGTTTTATGTTGACGGTGAATTAAATAGACTATCGATTGACATTCCCCTTGAGTTTTATAGTAAAGGGGAAGTGATTGGGTTTACCCAATATACGTATGGACTCGTTCAGGAAATGTTGCCGAATCATTATGACTTAGAAATCAAAATTTCATCCGCAGATACGTTGGAAAGCCTTATATATCGGGAAGCGGGGGAAGACGAAGCAAAAGTGCATATCCTCCATCAGTAATGATGGATTTGAACCAGGGGGTTATATCGGTTAAAATAAGAGGTGGAAACGCACCACCTCTTATTTTATTTGAGTTATGAAAACGCCATCATCTGAGGTGGCAAACATTTCAGGAGGAGGAATCGTTATGGTTGTACCATATACCCATGAACCGTTTACCGATTTTGGGGAAGAAAAAAATCGAAATGCGCTTCTCCAGGCGATTAAAGAAGTCGAAGCAGATATGGGAAAGGAATACCCGCTTATTATCGGTGGCGAGCGTATCATGACCGAAGAGAAGATCGTTTCAGTTAATCCAGCAAATAAAGAGGAAGTTGTTGGCTATGTGTCCAAGGCTGACAAAGAATTAGCCGAAAAGGCTATGCAAAACGCTGATAAAAATTTTGCCTGGTGGCGCAAATCGGATCCGGAATTTCGGGCAGGTATTTTGTTTCGAGCCGCTGCGATTGTCAGACGTCGCAAGCATGAATTTACCGCTCGTTTAATTAAAGAAGGTGGAAAACCGTGGAAAGAAGCCGATGCCGATGTGGCAGAAGGTATCGATTTCATGGAGTATTACGGACGTGAGATGCTGAGGTTAAAGGATGGAGCAAAAGTCAACAGCCGCCCGATTGAGCATAACCAGTATCATTACATCCCGCTCGGTGTCGGTGTCGTTATCTCGCCATGGAATTTCCTGTTCGCCATTATGACCGGTACAACGGTTGCGGCGATGGTTACGGGAAACACAGTGTTGTTGAAACCAGCTAGTCCTACACCTGTTATTGCGTATAAACTGATCGAAGTATTGGAAGAAGCAGGTCTTCCTGCCGGCGTCATCAACTACATCCCTGGCTCCGGAAGCGAGGTGGGCGACTATCTTGTAGAACATCCGCGTACGCGTTTTGTGAGCTTTACCGGTTCGCGTGATGTGGGCACGCGGATCTTTGAACGTTCGGCTAAAGTGCAACCCGGTCAGATTTGGCTGAAACGCGCTATTATCGAAATGGGTGGCAAAGATACGATAGTTGTTGACAAAGAGGCTGATTTGGAATTGGCCGCCCAATCGATTGTCCAGTCGGCTTTTGGCTTTTCTGGTCAAAAATGTTCTGCCTGTTCGCGTGCTGTCATTCACGAGGATGTGTATGAGCAAGTTAAAAACCGTGTTGTGGAATTGACACGGGATGTCACGGTAGGAAATCCGTCCGATCCGTCCAATTTCTACATGGGACCTGTCATCGATCAGGCGGCGTATGATAAAATCATGAATTATATTGAAATCGGTAAACAAGAAGCAGAGCTGCTCATCGGTGGCACCGGCGATGATTCAACAGGCTGGTTCATCAACCCAACTGTGTTTGCTGACGCTGATCCAGAAGCGCGTATCATGCAGGAAGAAATCTTTGGCCCCGTTGTCGCATTGACGCCAGCGAAAGATTTTGATCATGCGATTGAGATTGCCAACAATACGGAATACGGTCTAACTGGTTCAGTTATTACGAACAACCGGACACATATTGAAAAAGCGCGTGAAGATTTCCATGTCGGGAACTTGTACTTCAACCGCGGTTGTACAGGATCCATTGTTGGCTATCATCCGTTTGGTGGATTTAACATGTCAGGTACGGACTCTAAAGCAGGTGGGCCAGACTATCTGATCCAGCATATGCAGCCGAAAACAACATCAGAAATGTTATAAAATTATATACAACAATCGACAGAAAAACCTCTCAAAAGGACTTTTGTCCTAATATTGAGAGGTTTTTTACATAGATTTTCATGATTCTAGGAAAGTAGGAAAGTTTTTAAGGGATAAAACTGGGTTTAGACCTACTAACTTTCCCAATATGAATCTTCGGAAAATATGTTATTATATAATTAAAGCAAAAGTCATAAAAATGACTTTGGAAAGTGTGGATGGAAATGGAAATCGGTGCCTTAATCAAGATGACTCGTATTAACAAAGGAATGACCCAAGAAGAGTTGGCTGAAGGTATTGCTTCCATGTCGTATTTGTCAAAGATCGAAAATGAACATGCAACAGCAAGCTCAGAAGTGATTAATATGCTCTGCACTCGGCTCGGCATACAGTTGGACAAGAGAAATGATGAGACGATCGATGAAACATTGCAAACGTGGTACGGAATGCTGTTTGAAGGGACAGACAAGGAAAATATTATTGCTCTCTATAATAAATTACAACAGATAATCGATTCGAACTATACCGACGAGGTAATCATGTTTGAAATACATAAGGTTCGCTATTACATAATATTAGAACAATATGTTAAAGCATTTAAACAGATTAATAAACTGGACGTGATGTCCAACAGGTTTGATACGCTACATCAATATTATTGGTATAAATTCAAGGGGAATTACTATTCACTAGGTAGTGCTGAATTTAATCAGGCTCTCAGGTTGTATAAAATGGCTGAGGAGAAGTTAAATCAGTTGGACATGTCAGAAGAAGAAATTGCTGATTTAAAATATACCATTGCGATCACTCATAGTAAACTGCGGAACACATTGGAATCTATCGATTATGCAAATACGGCATTAGACATCTACCAAAGGCATTATCATTTTACACGATGTGCTCAATGTCATATCGTACTCGGTATTTCATATCGTCGGATTAAAATGTATGATAAATCTATTAAAAACCAAAATCTAGCCAAGCATTTAGGCAAAATCACACAAAATAAAGCGATCATCCAGCTCGCTAATCAAAACCTCGGTTACCTTCACTCGACTAAGGGAGAGCCACGGGAAGCGATTCACTATTACGAAGAGGTAGCCAACGACAACGATGTGAAGTTAATTGAAAAAATTGCCGCCACGACATCGTTGATTAAGGAATACTACCATTTAGAAGAATACGAAAAGGCTGAGAAAATGGTTGAAAAAAGCACCGAATTGCTCGAAGCCAAACATCAAAATGAGGAACATAAATATTTTTATTACGTCACTTATACGTATGATTTTGCTTTAAAAGGAGATGATGAAAACTTTGAAGCACTCCTTATTGAAGAATTCATCCCGTATTTGAAGAAGAATAAGGACTATGCCAATTTAGTCATCTACACAAACTTAATGGCCAACCATTTCGAAAAACAGGGTAGATACAAAGAGGCCGCTAACTATTACCGGCTGGCCAACATCAACTATAACGAGTTAGTGGATGTTTAATATGCTAACAACAAGATTGACTTATAGATGAGTATATTATGAAAAGGGGGGGATATAAATGAAAAAGTTTGTAGCAACTATAATGCTTGGCTCTCTTTTGACTGTTGTTTTTGCAATGGCATCTGATCATTACACCGATCAAACAGTTGAAAGAGAACCACCTATAATAGGAACAAAAGTTACTGTTTAGAGGTGTACATTTTCCTCTAAACGGTAAAGGATCACGATCCATTTTTTACCCTATTATTATATGATGTTTTTACCTGAAATAGTAAGTTCACTATTTCAGGTTTTTTTTGCTGATTAAACTTAACATAGACATGTTGACCAGGGCTGTAAAATATAATTTAATAAATATAAACCTTTAGAGAGGAGGAAAATTATGGAATATTCGATCCCTGCGTTAACGTGGGTTTGGTTGTTCGTTCCGATGCCGCTTGTGATTGTATTGTCCGTTCTAACATGGATCGTGGAGAGGAGGCGTTAATATGGATACGGCAACTTTAGTGACGTTTATTATTTATCTTATTGGCATGCTTGGGATCGGTATATTTATGTATTACCGAACGAATGATTTGTCGGACTATGTGCTCGGTGGCCGTAAACTTCGACCAGGAGTCGCTGCACTTAGCGCTGGCGCCTCGGATATGAGCGGCTGGCTCTTACTTGGGTTGCCCGGAGCGATTTATGCAACGGGTTTTGGCGAAGCATGGATGGCGATTGGTTTGTCGATCGGAGCATATTTAAATTGGCAATTTATCGCTAAACGTTTACGAGTTTATACGGAAGTTTCCGACAATTCGATTACGGTTCCTGATTTTTTAGGCAATCGTTTTAAGGATCCGTATCTCCTTCGCGTGATTTCCGCACTCGTTATTCTATTATTTTTTACCTTTTATACATCATCGGGCATGGTTGCAGGTGCGAAGCTGTTCGAAGCATCATTCGGCTTGTCATATCAAACCGCTCTCTGGATTGGGACGATTGTCGTTGTATCGTATACATTTCTCGGTGGTTTTTTAGCTGTCGCTTGGACGGATTTTGTCCAAGGAAGTCTTATGTTTTTGGCTCTTATCGTTGTGCCTATTGTAGCCGTCACAGAAATCGGGGGTATTCAGGAAGCAGTGCAAGCTGTCGGAGAAATTAGGCCGGACAATTTGGACATGGTGACAGGTGTCGGTGTAATGGCGATAATCTCATCGCTCGCGTGGGGACTTGGTTATTTTGGACAGCCGCATATTATTGTTCGTTTTATGGCTTTGCGCTCGAAAAATGATGTTCCTATAGCGAAATTTATCGGTACGACGTGGATGATTCTCGGCCTGTACGGAGCGATTTTCACAGGGTTTATGGGTTTAGCTTTTATCAATAGCCAGGATGTATCGATTCTCAGTGCTTACGGAATCGAAGTTGTGACGGAAAATGGCGTGCACATGTTAGGCGATCCGGAAAAGATTTTTATCGCCTTTACGCAAATTTTATTTCATCCAATTGTTGCAGGAATTTTATTAGCGGCAATCCTTTCGGCGATTATGAGTACGATCGACTCACAGCTGCTTGTCTCTTCATCAGCGGTTGCAGAAGATTTCTATAAGGCGATTTTTCGCCGAAATGCTACCGATAAAGAACTTGTTTGGGTCGGTCGAATGGCGACGTTAGTGATTGCACTTATTGCAGCTTTGATTGCCATGAATCCGGAAAGCTCGGTACTAGAGCTTGTAAGTTATGCATGGGCGGGATTTGGAGCTGCATTTGGTCCGATTATCCTCCTTTCTTTATTTTGGCAGCGGATGACGCGAAACGGGGCATTGGCAGGAATTATTGTCGGTGCGTTGACCGTGATTGTTTGGGGTGGTTTTTTAGAAGGTGGATTATTTGACTTATACGAAATTTTACCAGGCTTTCTTTTCAACACGATTGTAACCGTTATCATCAGTCTTATGGAAAAACCATCAGCACAAATCGAAGCCGAATTTGCTGATGTATTGACAAAGATCAAGGAATAAATACGCTGAAAAGATAACGCCTCTTTCCGAATAGGAAAGAGGTTTTTTGATCAATAGGGCTATCGAAGAAAAGGTTCTTCACCATGCATAAGTTGCCTATGCGTGGTCAATTCTGCTATTATCAAAAGTGTTGTGAGAATTATTGACAGAAAAATTTATATAGAAATGACTTGATGTTGGAGGTGCTGGGATATGGTCGCTTTAACAAAGGAAGAGGTAAAGCGTATAGCCCATATAGCAAGGTTAGCGATAACGGATAAAGAGGCGGAAAAGTTTGCAAAAGAATTAGATACAATGGTCGGCTATGCTCAACAATTGGCCGAGTTGGATACGGATGGTGTGGAACCGACGACATACGTTTTAGATATGAAAAATGTCATGCGTCAGGATGAGCCGAAAACTTGGAGCAGTCGGGAGGCGGCCTTAACAAACGCACCCGATAAGCAAGATGGACAGTTTAGGGTTCCGTCAATTTTGGAGTAGGGAGGAAGCAGTATGGCGTTGTTTGACTATAGTATCAAGGAGATTGAATCGAAGCTCGAGCGGAAAGATGTGTCCGCATCAGATCTTGTCGATGAATCTTTTCAGCGGATCAAGGAAGTCGATGATAAAGTTCAAGCTTTTTTAACATTGAATGAACAAGAAGCGCGCACCCAGGCAAAAGAATTGGATGATACAGGCTATACAGGAAAAGAGAAGCTATTTGGCATTCCAGTTGGGATTAAAGATAATATTGCCATTAAAGGCATGCCTTTGACGTGTGGGAGCCAATTTCTCAGAAATTTTGATGACCCTTTGTATAACGCCACGGTCATAGAGAAGTTAAACGCCCAAAAAGCGATTACCGTTGGCAAATTAAATATGGACGAATTTGCGATGGGCTCATCGAATGAGAATTCCAGTTTCAAACCAACTTATAATCCATGGAACACCGATTACGTGCCTGGTGGGTCAAGCGGTGGTTCGGCTGCAGCTGTAGCCGCAGGCGAAGTATTGTTCGCCTTAGGTTCTGACACAGGCGGATCGATTCGCCAACCGGCTTCGTTTTGTGGAGTCGTCGGCATGAAGCCGACATATGGACGAGTGTCCCGATTTGGACTCACTGCATTTGCTTCATCGCTCGATCAAATCGGGCCGATTACCCAAACGGTAGAAGATAGCGCGCGTGTGCTGGAAGTGATTGCGGGGCAGGATCGAATGGATGCAACGAGCGCCGATCGCAACGTTCCTGCGTACTCCGAGCAGCTCACCGGCGATGTCAAAGGCTTAAAAATTGCCGTTCCGAAAGAATATTTAGGTGAAGGCATTTCTTCAGAAGTAAAAGAGGCCGTTACCAATGCTTTACACGTCTACGAATCGCTCGGTGCCACATGGGAAGAAGTATCTCTACCTCATTCAAAATATGCCGTTGCTGCCTATTATTTGCTTTCATCGTCTGAGGCGTCAGCGAGCCTTGCCCGTTTTGATGGTGTTCGTTTTGGCGTCCGTGCAGAAAATACAACCGATATGATCGACATGTTTAAAAAATCTCGTTCAGAAGGGTTTGGCGAAGAAGTGAAGCGCCGGATTATTTTCGGTACATTCGCCTTGAGCTCAGGTCAGTATGATGCTTACTTTAAAAAAGCTCAACAAGTTCGGACGTTGATCAAACAAGACTTTGATACGATTTTTGCCGATTATGATGTCATCATAGGACCGACCGCTCCCGTTCCAGCATTTAAAATCGGTGAAAAAATCGCTGATCCAGCAACAATGTATGCAAGTGATATGCTAACAACACCCGTCAATTTGGCTGGAATACCTGCCATTTCGGTTCCGTGCGGTTTTTCGAATGATGGATTGCCGATTGGTTTGCAAATTATTGGTAAACATTTTGATGAAACGAATGTTTTGCGTGCAGCTCACGCTTATGAACAGGCGACGGATCACCATACAAAGCGACCCAACTTGGGAGGTGAAGCGTAATGAATTTTGAAACGATTATCGGTTTGGAAGTTCATGTTGAATTAAAAACAAATTCGAAAATTTTTAGCCCAGGTCCAAACTATTTTGGAGCTGAACCCAATACGAATGTAAATCCGATCGATCTCGGCTATCCAGGAACACTGCCTGTTTTAAACGAAGAAGCGGTTAATTTCGCTATGAAAGCTGCGATGGCTCTAAACTGTGAAATAGCCACAGAAACGAAATTTGACCGAAAGAACTATTTTTATCCGGATAATCCGAAAGCATATCAAATTTCCCAGCATGATAAACCGATCGGTAAAAACGGTTGGATTGAAATTGAAGTAAACGGAAAAACGAAGCGGATTGGCATTACCCGCCTGCATTTGGAAGAGGACGCGGGCAAACTGATGCACGGCGATGATGGTTATTCATTAGTTGATTATAACCGGCAAGGCGCCCCGCTTATTGAAATTGTCTCCGAACCGGATATACGCTCACCTGAAGAAGCCTATGCTTATCTCGATAAGTTGAAAAACATTATTCAATATACTGGTGTGTCGGACTGTAAAATGCAGGAAGGGTCTTTACGCTGTGATGCAAACTTATCCGTTCGGCCGATTGGTCAAGAAGCATTCGGCACTAAAACCGAGCTGAAAAACTTGAATTCATTCGCGTTTGTGCAAAAAGGTTTGGAATACGAAGAAAAACGTCAGAAACAGGTGTTGCTGTCGGGCGGAGAAATTTTACCGGAAACCCGCCGCTTTGATGAAAAAACAAAACAAACCGTTCTCATGCGTGTGAAAGAAGAAGCCGATGACTACCGATATTTCCCAGAACCAGATCTTGTCCCCCTATATATCGACGAGGCGTGGAAAGAACGGATCAAAAGCGAAATCCCTGAACTTCCCGATGCCCGAAAAAAACGATACATCGAAGAGTGGGGACTTCCTGAATACGATGCCGACGTTTTAACGAGCTCCAAAGCCATGTCTGACTTTTTCGAGGCGGCTGTTGCGCATGGTGCTGATATGAAAAAAGTATCCAACTGGCTGATGGACGAAGTATCCGCTTATATGAACAAGCATTTGAAAGAATTGGATGAATTGGCAATTACACCAGAAGCGCTCGCTAAGATGATCAAGTTGATCGACGACGGCACCATTTCTTCGAAAATCGCCAAAAAGGTCTTCGCAGAACTTGTGGAAAAAGGCGGCGATCCGGAAAAAATTGTCAAGGACAAAGGGCTTATACAAATTTCCGATGAAGGCCAGCTGACCGAAATCATCACTAAAGTACTCGATGAAAACGAACAATCGGTCACCGACTATAAAAACGGAAAGGACCGGGCGCTTGGCTTTCTTGTCGGCCAAGTGATGAAGGCGACAAGGGGGCAAGCAAACCCACAGATGGTTAATCAAATTTTGCGACAGGAAATTGATAAACGGTAATCTTTAACAACAGGTTGCTGTCCGACTCGACAGCAGCCTCTTATTTACAGTAAGAATGAAGCCGATCGAACTCCATAAAAAGCTTTCTTTTATTTTTGAAAGTGGGTGGAATCAGATTGAAAAGAGCGCGAATTATTTACAATCCAACCTCTGGAAAAGAATTGATCAAGAAAGAATTACCAACTGTTTTAGAACGTTTTGAAATCGCTGGTTACGAGACTTCAGCGCACGCTACAACGGGAGAAGGGGATGCGATTGAGGCAGCGAAGACAGCGGTCCAACGCGAGTTTGAAATCGTCGTTGTTGCGGGGGGTGATGGCACGATCAACGAAGTTATTCAGGGCATCGCGGAACAAGCGTACCGGCCAAAACTCGGCATCATCCCGGCTGGAACAACGAATGATTTTGCAAGGGCCCTCAGCATCCCGCGCGACATTCAGCAGGCGGTCGATGTTATACTTGCCGATCATTCAATGCTTCTTGATGTTGGCCGTGCCAACGATTGTTATTTCATCAATATTGCCGGCGGGGGGAAATTGACTGAGTTGACGTATGATGTTCCAATCAAGTTGAAAACGATGCTCGGCCATTTAGCTTATTATGTTAAAGGGATTGAGATGCTACCTAAATTACGTCCCATACGTACGCGTATCGAGTACGACGGCATAGTGATTGATGAGAATATAATGCTATTTTTAATTGCTAATACAAATTCTGTCGGCGGTTTTGAAAAATTAGCTCCGGATGCCAAGCTGGATGACGGTTATTTCGATTTGATTATTTTACGGGAGACGAACTTAGCTGAATTTATCCGGTTGGCCACACAAGCACTTCGTGGCACTCATTTACACGATGAAAACGTCATTTATGTACAAGCTAAACATATAAAAGTGGATACTGAGGAAAAAATGCTGCTGAATGTTGATGGAGAGTACGGCGGGGTATTGCCGGGTGAATTTGTGAACTTACCGCGACATATCGAATTCTTTGTTCCCAAAGCATTTTGGGATAAGAACAAAGATCGTTGATTATGGCTCAACTTTTTATGCCAAGGAATATAGACGAACGGTTTTTCTTTATAAGTATGTAGGTCTCGCCGTTCGTGCAACTCTGCGCATTTTCATTTGTTTACGTGCGTAACTGCTTTTATCTTGCGAATGAGCAGTTCGCCCAACCAGGCCTATCCCGAACCTCTTTCATATGATGATTCTTCTGCTGTTATGATAAGATAAGCTTGACAACATGAACGCAAAAGGAAGATTTTTCATGGCAAAACGAGTTGCTCCAGTGGAAAAGAATGAAACGATCACACTCCGTTTTGAAGATTTAACGCACGAAGGTCACGGTGTCGGTAAAATCAACGGTTATCCTCTATTTGTTCCATACGCCCTTCCCGGGGAGGAAGCATCCGTCAAAGTTGTCAAGGTGAACAAAAAATTTGGTTTTGGTCAATTGCTCGAGATCAAAAAGGCTAGTCCCGACCGGGTAGATCCCCCTTGTGATGTGTTTTATAAATGCGGCGGCTGCCAGATTCAGCATATGAGCTATCATATGCAACTGGAAATGAAACACAACCAAGTAAAAAACGTCCTGCGAAAAATCGCCCACCTCAACGATGTCCCTGTTCATCCTCCAATCGGTATGAAAGATCCATGGCGCTATCGCAACAAAATTGCTATTCCTGTCGGGGAAAAAGACGGTGAGCTCATTACTGGGTTTTACCGCCCGCGCACTCACGATATAATTCCCGATATGGATACATGTGTTGTCCAGGATGACAGCAATGATCTTATAGTCGAAGCGGTGCGCCGTATAGCCAACAAACTCGGCATCACGGCATACGATAAAAAAACAGACCGCGGTGTCCTGCGGCACATTATGGTACGCACCGGCAGGGAAACGAAAGAAACGATGATTGTCCTGATCACTCGGACGAAAACATTTCCGCACCAAGATACACTCATCAAAGAACTGACCGAGACGTATCCGAATATCAAATCGATCATGCACAATATTAACAACAAACGAACGAACGTTATTTTAGGAAAAAAGACGAGGCTGCTCTGGGGTGAGAAGTACATATATGATACGATCGGTGACATTCGCTTTGCCATTTCGGCTCAATCTTTTTATCAAGTTAACCCACCGCAGACGAAAAAGCTGTATGACAAGGCGCTCGAATACGCAGCGATAGACAGCGATGATGTCGTGATTGATGCTTATTGCGGGATTGGCACGATTTCTTTGTTCATGGCACAAAAAGCTAAAAAGGTATACGGTGTAGAAGTCGTTCCTGAAGCGGTCAGCGATGCGAAAAAAAATGCTAAGCTGAACGGCATTACGAACGCGGAATTTGTCACCGGCCAGGCGGAAAAAGTGATGCCATGGTGGCGCGCGCAAGGTTTAAAACCGGATGTGATCGTCGTGGATCCGCCGCGCAAAGGTTGTGATGAAGCTCTTCTAGAGGCCATGATCGATATGCAGCCGAGGCGGATCGTCTATGTGTCGTGCAACCCGTCCACATTGGCGCGAGATTTGCGCATTTTAGAAGACGGCGGCTATGCAACACAAGAAGTTCAGCCAGTCGACATGTTCCCGCAAACGATGCATGTTGAGAGTGTGACATGTCTGGAGCGGAAATGTACATTTAAAATAGAGTCTTAGCTGTTAAAATAAACATTTGTCTGTTTTCTCCTCCAGCCTTAGCTCTATTTTTATAATAAAGATTTGTCTTAAGCCCGACAAGGACTTACAAAGCCCATGAAATCAAGGATTGGGAAAATGCGTGAGATAAAAGTATGAGCCAAAACTTTATTTTAATAGCGGGCGGTGGAATGTGGTGTTGAGGGGTGGGTAGAGAAAAATGTTTATTTTAAAAGTACATATAAGGGATAAGGATTAAGGGTTAAGGATAATAGGATGGCTGTGAAGTTTGATTAATTAGGGGAACATTTTGTTGAGACGTGATGCTAACCGAATTCCAAGGATACATATCTTAATTTTGTACTAT
>DATGUP010000008.1:0-271076 GCA_035301265.1 Bacillota bacterium | reverse complement strand
CGCGGATTTGACACACGACAAATATCGTTATCGTTATTCATGGTTACACCTCATCCGACCGATGACATTGACAGGAACGATTAATCCAGTTATCGTTGGCACAATTTTGGCAGCCCAGTACGGCACTGTGCGTTATGATGTATTCACTGTTATGCTAATAGCCGCTGTGCTTGTACAATCTGCAACCAACATATTTAACGACTTTTTTGATTTTTTGTACGGACAAGACCAGGATAAATGGATACTTGAACATCAAGCAACATCCCGTCACGGCCCTTTTCACCATAAGACACCTTACATAGCGTTGAGTATGCTTGGGATGGCAGCCATACTTGGTTTGTGGCTAGCTATGCACAGCAGCGTATGGATTATTCTTGTCGGAGCGATTGGAATTATAGCAGGATATAAATATTCAGCAGGAAAAACAAACTCTCTTTCCGCAATTGGTCTCGGCGAAGGGGTGGCAGCTATCTTTCTCGGCTTTGTCCCGGGAACGGTTGCTTTTGTCGTTCAAGGTCAACTATTAAACGGCACGATCTTAGCTATCTTCTCTCCTTTTGCACTGCTTATTTCGAGCATGATTCTCACTAATAACATTCGCGATATTGATAAAGATCATGGATTCCGTCATACAATAGCGATCCGACTCGGACGACAAAAGGCTGTGCAACTCTTGACCGCCCTGCTCATACTAGCCTATGTTGCGATCATCATTTTGCTAGTCATCAACGCTTTACCGCGGATGTCTCTCGTTACACTTCTTGCTTCACCAGCTGCTGTGCGACTGCTTTGGTCATTGCGGCGAAAAGCAACGCGTGCCGAGGAAAAAAGCAGTATGAAATGGGCCGCTTGGCATCATTGGCTTTTCAGTTTGTTACTTATTTGCGGCTTGCTCATCGGTTGTCGTTAGAAACGCTTATAGAAGCTGCTTAAAAGCTTACATTTTCATTTTCGGATCCAACGCATCACGTAAACCATCCCCAAGCAAATTGAATCCTAATACCGTTAACATGATACAAACACCCGGTGCCATCACTGTCCATGGTGCACCCCGCTGAATCAAACTTCTAGAATCAGCGAGCATACGTCCCCATTCAGGTTCGGGAGGTTGGGCGCCGAGACCGAGAAAGCCGAGTGCCGCTGCGTCCAAAATGGCTGTTGCAATACTCAACGTCCCTTGCACGATAATGGGCGAGAGGCTGTTTGGTAAAATGTGGTGAAATAAAATGCGTAAATCACTCATACCAATCGATCGCGCCGCCTCGATATAATCCTCCTCTTTTAAACTGAGCACTTTTGAACGGATCAGTCTGCCAAAAATCGGTACATTTACTAAAGCGATCGCTATCAACGCGTTTCTTAACGATGGGCCCAACATGGCAACAATAGCAATGGCTAATAAAATACTTGGAAAAGCCAACATCACATCGAATATCCGCGAAATTAATATATCGAGCCAACGCCCATAAAATCCAGCGATAACCCCTAAGAAGACACCTACCGTAATCGCGCCGATGACAGATATGAAGCCAACCCATAACGATAGACGCGCGCCATACATCACCCGACTCAATATGTCACGCCCAAATTCATCTGTCCCAAACCAATAAGCCGCGGACGGTTCGTGTAACAATGCATCCGGTTGATCCGTTTTTTGTTCATCAATCCCTTCCGGAGCCAACCATCCGGCAAATATAGCCACTAAAATAAATATTATAATAATGCCTGCCCCGACGATGGCCATTTTATTTTTGCGAAAAACCCTCCACACATCATGAATAGGAGAAGCAACGTCATCCATTTCTTCGATTGAAACGGGCTGATTTCCGGGTTCGGTTTTCAACTGCTTCATCCTTAGCCTCCTCTAATGGTACTTAATTCTTGGATCGAATACGGCATACAACAAATCAACCACCAAGTTAATCAAAACAAAAATAGTTGCAATGATTAAAATACCGGACTGTACTACCGGGTAATCCCTCGCCTGAATCGCTTCATATATATAAGTGCCGATTCCCGGCCAGCCAAAAATCGTTTCCGTTAAAATAGCACCGCCTAAAAGCAGTCCAGACTGTACTCCAATAATCGTTAAAACCGGAATAAATGCGTTTTTTAAAGCGTGTTTGTAAACTACCCAGAACATTTTTTGCCCTTTAGCCCGTGCCGTTCTAATATAATCAGAATTCAATACATCGAGCATACTAGAGCGTGTCATTCTAGCAATAATCGCCAGCGGAATCGTCCCTAACGCGGCAGCCGGCAAGATGAGATGCTTTACAACTGCTATAAACTGACTGACATCCCCTTGGATGATCGTATCGATTAAGAAAAAATGAGTGATCGCCGTAACGGGGTTGCGCACATTTTCTCGTCCTGTTGTTGGCAACAAGTCCAAATCTACAGCAAATTGATATTGAAGCACCAGTCCGAGCCAAAACACAGGCATCGATATACCAATCAATGCTAAAACCATCACGATATAATCAAACCATGAATTGCGAAACCACGCGCTCAAAACACCGACATTTAACCCGATTACAATCGCAAAAATCATCGCGACGACCGTTAATTCAGCGGTCGCGAAAAGAGCTTGCCAAATCTCCTCGTTGATCGGTGTATTCGTTCGGATGGAAGTCCCGAGATCACCGGCAAATAAATCTTTTATGTAGGTGCCGTATTGAACGAAAAATGGCTTATCTAACCCTAAGCTTTCTCGCAAATTTTCAATTGCCTCTGGAGACGCTTTCGTACCTAAAATTGTGCGTGCCGGATCTCCCGGTATCGCTCGTACAATCGAAAAGACGATAATCGATACACCAAACAAAACCGGAATGAGCATGAACAACCGGCGAATGGTATAAGACATCATGCTGGCTCACTCCCTTTCTTATCGGGGATGGGAAAACGGGGAAGCAACAAGCGCCTCCCCTGTACAGTTTACTTAAAGCTTACTTCATCGAACGGTTCGCTTCCCGTTGGATTTGGTACATAATCCTGTAAATTCGCCGTTCCAGCCAACGGTTCCTCAGAATAAATAATCGGAATCCACGGCGCTTCCTCATGAATGATCTCTTGTGCTTTCTTATACAGTTCCATCCGCACCTCATCGTCGGGCTCTGTTTGTGCATCTTTTAACAATTCGTGCACATCTGGATTAGCGTAGCGCGACATATTGTTGCTGCCGATCGCATCTTCATCCAGAAGCGTGTAAATGAAATTATCTGCGTCTCCGTTATCTCCAGTCCAACCCATCAAGAAAGCAGGAGCCTCCCCATCGGTCACTTTTTCAATATAGGTAGACCATTCGTATGTTTGGATATTGACATCGACACCTACTTCACCAAAAGTAGATTGAATATTCTCGGCGATTTTTCCAGGCTCTGGCAAATACGGCCTCGGGTTAGACATCGTCCATAAATCCATTTCAAATCCATCCGGATAACCGGCATCAGCTAATAATTCTTTTGCTTTTTCCGGGTCATATTCATACGCTTCGATCTCGTCATTATAACCATCAACCGTCGGCGGCATCGGATTTTTTGCCGGCTCTCCCTGTCCAGCATAAAAAGCATTAATTAGCGACTCTTTATCAACGGCATGATTCAAAGCTACGCGTACATCTTTATTATCAAACGGTTCTTCTTCTACATTAAAGCCAAAATAGGCCATGCTTAAGGGCGGGCGATTATAAATTTCCAAATCGTCGTCTTCTTCAATGGATTCAACATCAGACGGATTAGTTCCATCCATTAAGTCGATCTCACCACTTTTAAGAGCATTCAGTCGGGCTGAATTATCATCGATAACACGGAATATAACGCGCTCTAGCTTAGGTTTTCCTTCATCCCAATAGTCTTCGTTCTTTGTCAGGACAATTTTATTATCTTTATCCCATTCGGCAAACTCAAATGGTCCTGTCCCAACAGGATGCTTTTCAAATTCGTCTGCTCCTTCTTCCAACGCTTCAGGGCTGGCAATGGCAAAGGGTGTCATGGCTAAGTTTTTCAAAAACGGTGCGAAGGAATCTCTTAAATGGAATTCAACGGTATACTCATCAACCGCTTCAACGCTTTCAATCACACTTTCATCACCAAAGCCACCGAACATGGACGGGTAATAGGCGAAGTTATCCTCATCGCTGCCATTTTGCCAACGCTCAAAATTATACACAACAGCGTCGGCATTAAAGTCTGTCCCGTCATGAAATTTGACACCTTCGCGCAACTCGAATACATACGTTTTCCCATCATCTTTTTGCTCCCAATCGGTCGCAAGTCCTGGTTCCAGTTCTGTTGTTCCAGGCTTGAATTTAATCAATGTTTCCATTACTTGTTGGGTTACTTTCAATGACTCACCATCTGTGACAGTGGCAGGATCGAGACGAGTCGCATCCGCACCACGTCCATAGATTAGCGTATCCTGTGCATCGCTATCACCGCCATCAGTACCGCCGCTTTTATCATCACCGCCAGCATCTGATGAGCAGCCTACAAGAACAAGCGATACCATGGCGATCAATGTAAACATGAATACAAGTGTTTTTTTCATTTTCCCCCTCCATCATTTAAATTTTTTTATGTGAACTTACCACATGCCAAAAAGGTTGTCCCTTTTAAGCATATAAATGGCAAGCAACATAATGATTGTCTTCGTCAGCTTGGAATTCAGGACGAACGGTTTTACAAATATCCATCGCCACGGGACACCTCGTATGAAACGGACAACCGCCCGGTGGATCTGCGGGATTTGGCACGTCGCCTTCAAGAATCGTTCGGTTTGTTTCATAATCCGGATCAGGAACAGGAACTGCCGACAGTAAAGCTTGGGTATACGGATGTTTCGGATTTTCATAAATATTTAGGCTGTCGGAAAGTTCAACGAGATGTCCGAGATACATGACGCCGACCCTGTCGCTAATATGGCGGACAACACTGAGATCATGGGCGATGAAAACATATGTTAAAGCAAACTCGTTTTGCAAATCCTTCAACAAATTTAGCACTTGCGATTGAATTGAAACATCAAGTGCCGATACTGGCTCATCAGCAACGATAAGTTTCGGTTCTACCGCCAGTGCACGTGCAATACCGATGCGCTGCCTTTGCCCACCGCTGAACTGGTGCGGATAACGCCTTTCGTGATAGCTGCTTAAGCCAACTCTCTCCAATAATTCATGCACTTTTTGCTTTCGTTTTTTGGCATCTGTCATTCCGTGTACTTTTAATGGTTCTTCAATGATTTTTCCAACCGTATGCCTCGGGTTAAGCGAGGCATACGGATCTTGGAAAACCATTTGCATATCTTTGCGGATCAAGCGCATTTCTCGTTTAGATAGCTTGTTGATATTACGGCCTGCAAAAGTTACATATCCTTCAGTCGGTTCAATCAGCCGCAAAAGCATCCGTCCTGTTGTCGATTTGCCACAGCCAGATTCTCCGACTAAACCGAGCGTTTCTCCTTTTTGCAATGTGAGCGAGACACCATCAACTGCTTTAACCGCCCCTATTTTTCGCCCAAATATACCGCCTGTTATTGGAAAATATTTTTTTAAGTTATGAGCCTCCAGTAGTGTCTCACTCATACATGAATCTCCTCCTTGCTTGGATCATGAAGAAAACAGCGTACGCGGTGTCCATTTTCTGTTTCCAGTAGTTTAGGGGTTTCCGCTAGACACCGGTCAAACGCATAAGGACATCGCGGCGCAAATTCGCATCCCTGTTTAACGATTCCCGGTCTTGGCACGTTGCCCGGAATAGAATAAAGCCGTTTTTTCTTAACGTGTATACTAGGAATGGATTGGATGAGGCCTTTTGTATATGGATGCTGCGGATTTTTGAAAATCGAACGCACACTGCCTTCTTCTACAACTTTCCCGGCATACATAACAACAACGCGGCTGCATACTTCCGCTACAACGCCAAGATCGTGGGTAATTAAGAGAATGGCTGTGTGAAAATCTTCATTGAGCCGTCTCATCAGATCCAAAATCTGTGCTTGAATCGTGACATCAAGCGCCGTTGTCGGTTCATCGGCGATGAGTAAATCCGGTTCGCAAACCATTGCCATAGCTATCATTACCCTTTGACGCATGCCTCCGGAAAGCTGATGAGGGTATTCTTGCAAAAGCTCGTTAGCACGTGGCAAACCGACCTTTTTTAACATATCAGTTGACAACTCTGCGGCTTCTTTTTTGGAAATGTTTTGATGCAAGCGAATCGCTTCCATCATTTGATCACCAATGGTAAAAACCGGATTTAGCGATGTCATCGGTTCCTGAAAAATCATCGCGATTTCATTACCGCGAATTTGCCGCATTCGTTTATCCGAAGCTCCAACTAATTCCTCGCCTTTAAATCGAATACTGCCGCTTTTGATTTTTCCTGGATGAGGAACAAGGTTCATGATAGACAATGACGTCACACTTTTTCCACATCCGGATTCACCAACCACACCTAAAATTTCCCCGGAGTCAATGGAAACATTTACATTATCGACGGCAGGAACTTCACCATCATCGGTGAAAAATGATGTCTGCAACCCTTGAACGTCTAAAATAGGCGATGACACCGTATCGCTCCTCTCGCTCTTTACTCGACAACGAATTCACATCCATTAGCAACCGTTCAACATGACAAACGAAAAGTCGATTTAATTTTCTGTCTATAATGTTTAAAAGACAATCCAGCAATGTAAGCCGGAGAGAGCAAACAGAACAGCTTATCATAAGCTATTTTCAATAATTATTTTTTAATTATATATTATTGCCTTTTTTATTTCAAGTCCCATTTGACGATATTTTTTGCTATAGTTGAATAATCAATGAAATCAGAAAACTCCCTAAACACATTGAAATTACCAAAACGCGCCTGACCTTTGCAATCATGGCACGCTTTTTCCATTTTCCATATTCATCTGAACGATCTACAAAACTTCCCTTTTCCTTCTCAAAACGATATCATGTATTCTTGAGAGAAAAATTCACCATAAAAGTATTGATCGATGATATAAGAGGTGCGCAATGCTTTATAAATACTTATTCGTGTTTTTAGGGGCGGCTGTTCCTTGGTTGGAAGTGGCTGTTGTTGTTCCACTAGGCATTGTGTGGGGATTGTCACCATTTTGGGTTATGATCATAGCCATTTTAGGTAATATGATGACCGTATTGGCGCTGATTTTTGGTTTTGACCGAATAAAAGTCTGGTATATTAGGCGCCGGGAAAAGAAAGGAAACAAAGCTTCTAAACAAAGCCGGCGTGCTGTTGCCCTTTGGAATAAATACGGACTCCCCGGTCTGGCTTTCCTAGGTCCCATTTTGATCGGCACGCACATCGCCGCGTTCATCGGTATGGTATTGGGAGCAGAAAGACGTTCTATGAGCCTTTGGATAGGCGTAAGCATCGTATGGGTGCTTATTTTCGGAATGGCTACCGTGCTTGGGTTTGACTTTTTCTTAAAAAATATATAAACCGATTTTATATTTACTCAATTGCCTTTAATCCAACTGCACCGGCGATGATACATAGTAAGAAGGCAATTCGTTTCCAATCGGTGGATTCCTTGAAAAACAAAATTCCCATCAGGACCGCTCCAGCCGCACCGAGTCCTGTCCATATCGCATATGCCGTGCCGAGGGGAATATCTCGCATGGCAAGCGATAGGAAGAAAAAGCCACCTGCAAAAGACAAAACAACTAAAAAAAGCCGCGCCAAGTTCTTCTTCTGGATATAAAGATTAATGCTCATGACGCCAAAAATTTCTCCAAAACTCGCAATGACTAAAAAAATCCAAGCCAAATTACTTTCCTCCTTGTTCGACAGTATCCCGTTTTTCTTTTGCATCATCTGTCGTTATTTTAATACCGATGACACCGAAAATAATGAGTGCGATAAAGAATACTTTTGCTAGCGAGAAATCAGCGCCAAACACGATAAAATCAATTAATACAATCGCTGCTGCGCCTGAGCCGGTAAAAACAGCGTAAACAGTTCCGGATGGCAGCCTTTCGCACGCTTTTATGACAAAGTAAAAACTAAGCACAATGACAATGGCGGTTCCAGCCCATTCCCACAACGTTTCAGAATATTTTAAACCGATGACCCAAAATACTTCCACAATAGCGGCGAATAAAACATAAATCCATCCCAAAGCATAGATTCCTCCTTTAAGCATAGAGAATCCATACTATTTTAGCACACCTTTGATAAGGTTTCATGAAATGGCCGATTCAATTCGCAAATGGTATAACAAACTCACATTTCATTCATAATGTTCACACATTTTTCATATCCAACAGGAAACCTTACTGCTATACTAGATTTGACCATGTTATAATTTAAAAAGATAGCAAATATGTCGGTTGAACGCTAAAATAAAGTTAAGTCAGCTATACATTAAAATAGTAAAATTTGAATATTTCCGCACGCAACAAGCTTGCATTGACAATCAAGCCAAAACATTGATATTCGACTTGCCGCTTCTGCAAGCGTCAATCATTGTTCTATTTGGGGCGTTGATGTTTTGACACTAAACGACGTGAGCTGTATTTGCCCATAGCGCATGAGGAGAACGGTTGCTCATCGTATGATTGATCTTTTAGAAAGGATGGGTGTTATGAAAAAGTATATATCCATTATCGGACTTGCAGCGCTTCTCAGCATTTTAGCGAGTTGTGGTGGAGAAGATATTGACTCAAATATGTCGAAGAAAGTGCAGGATTTTGAATTTACAACACAAGACAATGAAACCCTCAGCTTAGATGATTTAAAAGGCGAATGGTGGGTGGCGGATTTTATCTTCACTAACTGCACAACCGTTTGCCTGCCGATGACGACCAACATGTCCAAACTGCAAGATAAAATGGAAGAAGAAAATCTCGATGCTCAGCTTGTATCCTTTAGTGTTGATCCAGAGCGCGATACACCGGACGTGTTGAAAGAATATGCTAAAGACTATGATGCTGACTTGGACAATTGGACGTTTTTGACTGGCTATGATTTTCAAACGATTAAAGAATTATCGATCAAGTCATTCCAATCACTGCTTGAAGAAGCACCAGAGGACAGCGATCAAGTAACACACGGCACTCGCTTCTATCTCGTCAATCCAGAAGGTAAAGTCATTAAATTTTACAATGGTACAGATGCCGATGCCATTGATGATATCATTGCCGATTTGAAAAAAGTTCTTTAAACAATTGGAGGAGAATGCAACATGAAAAAAATCAGAATGATGCTCGTTGTTTTACTGCTAGGAATCCTTTCCGCCTGCAGTGGAAATAATGATGCACCAGATGATTCTGACGAACTGGCATCGCTTGATGTCGACTTTCAACTCCCCGAATCCGCCGATCTCGAGGAAACAGTGGAATTAAAAGCCATCGTAACGTATGGCGATGAAAAAGTGACCGATGCCGAAGTCGAATTCGAATACTGGGAAAAAGGCGATGAAGAAAACAGCACGCGTATCGAAGCTGAGAACAATGAAGATGGAACCTACACGGCAGACGTGTCCTTTGATCGTGATGGGGTTTTTGACATCTACGCCCATACAGATGCCAAAGGCTTGCACACGATGCCGCTCAAATCCATTATGATTGGTGAAGGCGGTGATTACGATGAAGAAGACGCCAAAACAGATTCTCAAGAACAGACTGAAGGATTGTCCATTGACTTCACCGAACCTCGACAAATTACCGCTGGGGAAGAGGCTTTGTTAACCGTACAATTGCAGATGGATAGTGAGCCTTATGAAGGGGCTTCCGTCCGCTATGAAATATGGCAAGATGAGTCAGACGATCATGAATGGGTCGACGCCGAGGAAATAGACGAAGGCGAATACACCGGGACCCATGCGTTTGCAGAAGCGGGAACATATACAGTGCAAATCCACGTTGAAGATGACGGCGGATTGCACGAACATGAGATGCACGACATCAAAGTTTCGGAATAGACATGAAAAGCACTCAAATAAATACGTTTTTCCTAAAAATGCTTGAGAGGCAATCGAACCCTCTCAAGTGTTTTTTATAGCAAATTGAAAAGCGCCTTGCCTGCAAACATAAAATATAAGCTTTTCCATATATACGTCCGAAATTTTGGTTTCAATATTCACTTAAAATCTAACCTCCCCTTTCGGTCGCTTGAATGCACAAACGTAATGAAGATGAGTCGAACTCGGCGCTGTTTGTCTTCATATGTTCAGATTTCCCTTGCGTGCGGTTATAAAAATCCTCCTCTCGCTTGCACAAACAGCGGGAGGAGGATTTTTATCCCTGAATGAGGCTGTGATTAATCTTTACCATAGCTACACTTAAGCGCGCCCGGGAGGATTCGAACCCCCGACACATGGTCCCGGAAACCATTGCTCTATCCAGCTGAGCTACGGGCGCATTTCAATGTAACTTTGGACACATATGTTATTATAACGCCATTACAGAGAAGAGACAAGCCCTACAAATGAAAATCTTCTATTCATATTTTTTCGATAAATCATAAAGCATAAAATCACATGGATTTGTAAAAATCACAAATGGAAACATAACACGCACTTTGTTGATATCGAGTTATCAACACGATTCCAGTCAGAATCTACTATCATTGCGACCATATCTAGAAGATGTAAATGAAGCATCAATATCTTTCAGTGCGAAACAACGGTGAATCGGCGAAACTATTGAAAAGATGGTTTTAACCTGTTCATTATCGGGAAAACTGGAAAGGGAAAAATCCGGATTATTCGCTGAACGTTTTTGTTTGACCTTTACTGACCAAAGCGTTATGATGACAATATATCCAATATGGATGGAAACGCAAATGAGACAAGGAGGATGTTTACATGCATTTAATACCAACAGTCGTCGAACAAACAAATCGTGGAGAGCGCGCGTACGATATTTACTCACGCTTGCTGAAAGATCGGATCATCATGCTTGGAAGTGCTATCGACGATAATGTAGCCAATTCTATTGTAGCACAACTTTTATTTCTGGAAGCAGAAGACCCCGATAAAGATATCTCTCTCTACATCAACTCACCGGGTGGATCGATTACAGCGGGCATGGCTATTTTCGATACAATGCAATTCGTTAAACCCGATGTCTCAACGATTTGCACGGGCATGGCGGCATCGATGGGCGCTTTCCTGCTCTCTGCCGGTGCGAAGGGCAAACGCTATTGCCTGCCTAACAGTGAAGTCATGATCCATCAGCCTCTTGGCGGAACACAAGGACAGGCGACCGATATCGAAATTCATGCTCGACGCATCATTCGAATGAAAGAGAAAATGAACAAGATTCTTTCCGAACAAACGGGCCAACCGCTTGAAGTCATTGAACGCGACACGGACCGTGATAACTTCATGACCGCACAAGAAGCCGTTGAATACGGATTAATCGACAGCATTCTTGAACGAAAACCTGAATAACAGCAAAAGCATAACGGGTCTGTCTTGTTTTAAAAAGACAGACCCTTTTCTTATGGCGACGTCGCATTGGAAACAAACGATATAAGATGACTCATTGCCACCTCTTCATCGGCACCATCAGCCATTAATGTAATCGTTTCTCCTTTTGTCACAGCAAGGCTCATGAGTCCCATGATGCTTTTTGCATTCACGCGTTTGCCTTCCTTTTCCAAATACAAGTGGGCCGAATAGCGATTCGCTTCTTGCACGAATTGTGCGGCTGCCCTCGCTTGTAGTCCGGATTCAAGTTTGACTTCCACCGATTTTTCAATCATGTCCTTCATCCTCCCTAATTGAAAGCGTTACCATATTGTTTGGATTGACAGCGGACATATTGCATGTCAACAGCTGTCAATTTCCTGTTATTTACATTTTAAGTTTTGTTAAATTAACGGTATTATACCATGAAATCTATGCAAAAGGAACCATTTGAATTATTTTTCAACAGCCTTTCCTTGTTTTATTTTCTCAGCAAAGGCATCGATTTTTTTCAAGCGATGGTTCACACCGGATTTGGATATTTTACCGCTCGAAACCAATTCGCCTAGTTCTTTGAGCGAGACGTCTTGGTGTTCAATACGAAGGATAGCAATCTCCCGTAACTTATCGGGAAGTGCATCCAAACCAACTGTGCGATCAATAAGGCGAATATTTTCAATTTGCCGAAAGGCCGCTCCGATCGTTTTGTTTAAGTTAGCTGTTTCACAATTCACTAGACGGTTGACAGAATTGCGCATATCCCTGACGATGCGGACATCTTCAAATTTAAACAAAGCATTATGCGCGCCGATAATATTTAAAAACTCAGTGATTTTTTCCGCTTCTTTTATATAGGTGATGTACCCGTTTTTGCGCTCGAGCTTGCGCGCATGTAGATTAAAATCGTTTAAAAGATCGCACAGAGCATTATTGTGTGTTTCGTAGTCATTGGCGATTTCCAAATGATACGACGATGTTTCTGGATTATTAATCGAACCGCCGGCCAAAAACGCCCCTCGCAAATATGATTTTTTACAGCACGTTTTTTGCCAAAACCGTTCGGAAATCGAGCGGACAAATGTATGCGGTGCTTGCATAATGTCCAAATGGGTTAACATTGTTTCCGCTCCTTCTTTTATGCGGACGATATACACATTGTTTTTTTTCAGTTTCATCTTTTTTCTTACCAGTAACTCAACCTGAATAGCATACAACGATTTGATCAATGTATAGATTCGCCGAGCAATGGCGGCATTTTCTGTCTGGACATCAAGCACATATGATTGATTGGCCAGAGAGACAACACCGTTCATTCGAACCAGTGCAGCCAGTTCAGAACGCATACAACAATCATCAAGCGATATTCCTGTCAATTCTTTTTTTATTTCTGATGCAAACGACATGCAACCAGCTCCCTTTTTAATTCTTGATCGAGCCTGTATCGTCGATCAAGGAATACAGCAACTTAGCAACTTTTTGTGTGTCATGCCGTAATGTGGAACGGGAATGGTCGATTATATCACCTTCGATAATTTGCAAATCCATTTCCAAAAGACGCTCTGCATCGTAAATGACTGGTTCAGCATTTTCCCCGGCATAGATAGCGCGGACAGATTTTTCAATCGGTTGATTGTGCACGATGATGGCGTCGATGCAGCCTTTTCCAATATGATCATTAATCGCCTTGACATGATCAGATGCAGTATAACCCGTCGTTTCACCAGCTTGGGTCATCACATTGCAAACATATACCACTTTTCCTTTTGTATTCTGAAAAGCGGTATCGATCGTCGGAATGATCAAATTGGGCAATATACTTGTATACAAACTTCCCGGTGCTATGACAACTAAATCCGCTTGTTCAATAGCACAAACCGCATTCGGCAACGGTTTTACCGATTTAGGGCTCAGATACACCCGTTCAATCGTTTTATTGGCGAGCGGAATGTTCGACTCACCTGAGACAATTGTTCCATCGGTCATTTTGGCATGAAGAACCATATTTTCGTTAGATATCGGATAAATGTTTCCTTTTACATTCAAAACGCGCGATATTTCTTTAATACCAGTGTAAAAATCGCCGGTCACCGACGTCATCGCTGCCAACAGTAAATTGCCTAATGAATGGCCGCTTAAACCGTTGCCAGCGGAAAATCGGTGTTGAAAGAGATCTAAAAGCATCGGCTCAGCATCCGATAGAGCGGCGATCACATTGCGAATATCGCCCGGAGCAGGGATAGCCATATCATGTCGCAGCCGGCCGGTACTTCCCCCGTCATCGGCAACTGTCACAAGCGCTGTTAATTCGATCGGCCAATCTTTTAATCCGCGGAGTAAAACGGGCATCCCCGTTCCACCACCAATGACGACAACGCGCGCCTTTTTGGCTGTTTTCATATTACTTTCCCTTCCTTTTATCGATATCACGGTGTGTAATATGGGTAATGTAGTTTGCCGATAATTGCTTCGCAAAGTGTTCAGCCAATGCTACAGATCGGTGCTGTCCACCTGTACAGCCAATGGCGACGACAAGCTGTGACTTTCCCTCGCGTTTGTATTGCGGGAGCATGAATTGCATTAAATCGAGTACTTTTTCATTAAATTTTTGCGTATCCGTCCATTTGAATACATACGAAGCAACATCAGGGTGCAAACCGGTTAACGGCTGCATGTGGGACACATAATGTGGATTCGGCAAGAAACGGACATCGAAGACGAGGTCTGCATCGATCGGAATCCCGTATTTAAAGCCGAACGATACCATGTGGACTGAAAAGATTTCCTGCTCTTTTTCCATATAAGCTTGCAAAATTTTCTCTCGCAGCTCTTTTGGCTTCAATGTTGTAGTATCAATAATTCGCTGGGCTCTTCCCCTGAGCACATCGAGTATTTTACGCTCCTGCTGAATACCGTTAAGCGGCAAATCGTCAACTGCGAGCGGATGAGAGCGGCGCGTTTCTTTATAACGATTGACAAGCGCCTCATCCTTCGCATCGAGAAATAAAATATGCTCGTCAAGCCAGTCTTCGTCGCTCAATATATCTAGCGCATCGAACAGCGAATCAAAAAATTCACGTCCCCGCAAATCCATGACGAGCGCTACTTTTTGAATGTTATTCGTTGCATCGCGCATCAGTTCGAGAAATTTGGGTAAAAGCGTCGGCGGTAAATTATCAACACAATAATAGCCTAAATCTTCAAAGCTTTGGATCGCCACCGTTTTGCCTGCACCAGACATGCCTGTGATGACAACAAGTTTCGTTTCTTGTTCTGTTTCGGTCATGCGCATATCTCTCCTTATTGTCTTGATGGATCAAGCCGCATACCCTGTAGCTCATAATCGACTGTATAATAAAAAGATCCAAACAGCATCGTATCTGTCGTTAAAACGTGTTCAAAAATTTTCCTATCGCCCTCTGCCATTGGTAAAGTTTTGATCGCATCAACGGGAACCCATTCAAGCTCCCCTTCGTTACAATGTTCGGCTAACACTCCGTTGTAAGTATTGGAAACGAATGTGAACATCATCCACTCTTGTTCTGACTGCATTTTATCCGAAACAACAAAAGTAAACACACCTTTTAAAGCACACGTTTCGATTCGAAGACCTGTTTCCTCCCAAAACTCTCGAACGACAGCTTCTTTAACCGTTTCACCTCGTTCCATTTTCCCTCCAGGAATTGCATACCACCCGCGTTTTGGCTTTTTGATTAATAATATGCGATCTTCAACGACTAATATGCAGTTCGTCACACGTTGCATGCATGATCACCTTCGTTATCAACAAGTATCACAAGCATTCGCACCATTATTATTTCTATTATATTAAAAAATCTTGCTTATCGCCAACAATCCGGATATAAACGTCAGGCTCCAAGCTTTTGCACCTTTAGCTTAGCGATTTTGATACTGGTGTTAATGAACTTTTCCACAATCCCAAACGACTCGACACAGCTACTGTGATAAAATACGCACGTCAAAAAAATACACAGGTGCATCATACACCTGTGTGCTCATTGATCTATTTATTAAAAGGGGGTCAATTTGTTATAAACAGTGTACCCCATGTTTGTTTCGCCTGTATTACAAAGACGTTAAAAAGAAATAACTTTAAAATAACGCTTTTGTAATACATTTAAGACGTCGTTGATTTGGCTTTTTCCTTCAACTCTTCAATATAGGCTTGAGCCCTTTCAGCGGCAATACTTCCGTCACTCGTTGCCGTTACAATTTGACGAAGCTCTTTTTCGCGTATATCCCCTGCGGCATAAATGCCAGGGATTTTTGTTTCCATGTTTTCATTTGTCGGGATATAACCTTCGCTATTTAAAATGCCAAGATTTTTGAATGGTTCGCTCAATGGAACGAGACCAATGTAAATGAAAACACCGTCGATCGGGTGATCATAACGCTCGCCAGTCTTTTTGTTTTTCAGGCTAACGCTGCTTACTTTTCCATCGGTTGCGTTGATTTTTTCAGCAACGGTATCCCAAATGAAATCAATTTTGTCGTTATTAAAGGCACGTTCTTGAATAATTTTTTGTGCCCGCAATTCATCGCGGCGGTGTACGATGGTGACTTTTTTAGCAAACTTAGTTAAATAAATACCTTCTTCAACAGCCGAATCACCGCCACCGACAACGATGAGATGTCGATCTTTGAAAAAGGCACCATCGCAAACAGCGCAGTAGGAAACGCCGCTTCCCGCCAACTCATCTTCACCAGGGATGCCGAGTTTTTTATGCTCTGCCCCTGTTGCAATAATAAGTGTACGTGTTTTGTATTCTTTGTTGCCGGTGACAACGGTTTTATAATCTCCATGGTCCTGTACATCTTTAATATCGCCGTAAACATATTCGGCCCCGAATTTTTTTGCGTGTTCGAACATTTTATTCGACAAGTCTGGGCCGAGAATATGGTCAAAACCCGGGTAATTTTCCACATCTTCCGTGTTGGCCATTTGGCCGCCCGGGATGCCTCGTTCAATCAATAACGTGTCAAGATTGGCACGTGATGCATAAACAGCTGCAGTCATACCAGCAGGTCCAGCCCCAGCTATGACTACATCATACATCTTTTCTTCGGACATAACGTTCAGCCCCTTTACTCGTGTTTATCAAGCCACCCTCATCGTATAGGACAAACGGGCATTCGTCTACCATTCTGCTTATGAATGGTGCCACGGCCCTTTTTTCTGAGACAAATGCGGGTGTCTTTTGCAACCTTCCTTCCAAATAGATAACGCTTTTTCCCGACGCCCTGTGTGATATAAAGCAAAGCTATACCATAAATAATAGGACATGTAGTTAACTTTATCGGTTTTTTTTAACATGCTGAAACGATTATACGCCTCTTTATAATAGCCGGTTGCAATGAATGAACCAGCAATAAACAACTTTTGTTCCACATGGATGGGATATATATTTAGTAGTGCCTGAATATGCTGTTTGTATTCTGAATTTCCTTGTTGATAATAAAATATAGCTAAGTTAGCGTGACTGTGCATTGATTCGGGATGCTGGGCTAACATTTCTTTTTCCATTTGTACAGCATCTTGCCGTTGGCCAAAAAAGAACAATGCTAGTGCATAATAATGTCTAATCAGGACATGATCCGGAAATCGCGCCATCATTTTTCGCAATAGCGGCAACGCTTTGCTCCATTGCCGATAATCCATATAGTATAAAGCAGCCTCGCGCATCATCAAGAATTCATCCGTTTCGCCGCCACCGGCATCGTCTTCATCCATGAACGATTCAAGAAGCAATAACAGCTGCTCTGCCTCTTCACGGAAGTCACCGTTTGGATCTTTTTGCAAATAGAACTCGGCGTGTTTCCGCGCATCATCCAACAATCCTAAATGCGCATAGTTATTAGCGAGTAAATAATAGCAGTCCATATACGTTTCCCCATTGGACTGCTTAACGTTAGTTAAAATTTGATTTGCCGTATGATAAGCGCCGATTTCGGTATAAACGATCGACATTTGGCATGGATAAAGCGGATTATTCGGTTCCCGTTCTATCGCTCGTTGTAACCATTTGATCGCTCTAGCAAACTTTCGCTTCTGAAAAGCTTTCACACCTCGGGAAAAATAAAAGTCGCCCTCGGGTATAAAAGGGATAACATTTTTCAGTCGATTTCCAGATTGTTGGTTCGTCTCTTGCATCCCCATCCCCCTATAATCAAACTCATATCGACCAAAGTATATCATATTTACGTGGCAAATTATACAGGCCTATAGAAAGAAAACATCCCGGCCCCGCCTTTTCTTTCATAAGGCAAGTAGCCGGGATTATAACAAAAATCAGGCCATTTCCGGGTTGACCGCCTCTTTGAGCAATTGTTCCAATTCATTCATATAGGTTGTTTTTTGTTCTTTGCTCCAATCAAGTTTTTTGGCCATATAATCCAGAACCGGTTGTTTATGTTTTTCCACCCAATCAATGTCAAAAAATAGCGCACCTGTGCGTCGGATAAAGAAATCGACCGGCTTATATGTTAATTCATATTCCATTGCATAGAGAAGTTGGGCTAAAACAACTGGATCGATTGACTCGTTCGAGGCATCTTCCTTTTTTCGTCGGTAGATATCGAAAACGACATCCACATTGGCGCCATACGTCTGCACAAGCTTTTCAGCTGTTTCTTTTTCCAGCCCAAATGCTGTTGCTTCTTCCACCTTCCTATTTTTGAATTGTTGAAAGCCCTTCGAACCGCCAACTTCACCGCCTGAGATCGGCAAGTGGGTCGTTTCTGAGTCCGAATACAAAATGCCTTCTTCTTTTTTCAATTGGTCGACAACCGTATCGACGGCTTCTTCGGCCATTTTACGATAGCCGGTTAATTTTCCACCCGCCATAGAAATCAATCCCGAATCCGAAATGAAAATTTCATCCTTGCGCGATATCTCATCCGGGCTTTTTCCTTCCTCGGCAATTAACGGTCGCAATCCTGCCCAACTCGATTCAACATCATCGGCGGTGAGATTTAAGGATGGAAACATGGCATTGATCGCCTCGAGCAGGTAGTCTCTGTCTGCCACGGTTACCGTCGGATGAGCAATGTCACCGTTATAGTCGGTATCTGTCGTGCCTGCATATGTTTTCTCACCCCGCGGTATAGCAAAAATCATCCGGCCGTCTGGCGCATCGAAATAGATAGCCTGTTTTAAAGGAAAGCGCGCTTGGGAAAAGACAAGGTGGACTCCTTTCGTCAAATGCAATGCTTTTCCTTGCTTAGAACCGTCGATTTCCCGTAATTCATCAACCCACGGCCCTCCGGCGTTGATGATTTTTTTAGCATAAAGTTTGTAAGACGTCCCGTTGATTTGATCTGTGACGACCGCACCGGCTATTTTTCCCGAATCATGATAAATAAAATCGGTCACCTTAGCATAGTTGATAGCATGAGCCCCTTTTTGCACCGCTTTTTTCATCACTTCGATCGTCAGGCGTGCATCGTCTGTTTTGTATTCGACATAGTAGCCTGCTCCTTTGAGATTTTCTCGCTTTATGAGCGGCTCTTTTTGTAGTGCTTCCTGTGGCGTGAGCATCTGCCGTCGTTCGGATTTTTTAACCCCTGCTAAAAAATCATAAACCATAAGACCGACATTGGTTGTAAACGGGCCAAATGTGCCACCTTTATGGAAGGGAAGCATCATCCATTCCGGACTCGTCACGTGCGGACCATTTTCATAAACGATCGCCCGTTCTTTACCGACATCGGCGACCATTTTTACTTCCAACTGTTTCAAATAACGTAAGCCACCGTGAACGAGTTTAGTCGAACGGCTCGATGTACCGGCTGCAAAATCTTGCATTTCTACAAGTCCGACCTTCATACCGCGTGTCACGGCATCAAGAGCAATGCCTGCTCCTGTAATGCCGCCGCCTATTACGAGCACATCTAACTCTTTTGCCGTTAGCTCTTGAAAAATATCCTGTCGTTGGTAACTGGAAAGTACTGTCATCACTATCAACTCCCCACTGTATAAATGAACTATCAATATCATTGCCCTTTTAAGAGCTATTCCATGTATAAAGAATACATGCAGTCTTTACAAAGGAAACGGATGGAGAAAAAACAAAAAACCACAAAACGAACCAAGCCGCATCGCTTGGTTGTCTGTGGTTTCTCCTTGTCTCCATCCGAGCATATTAACTTAATTTTACTGTAACATAGACTATTTATTCAGAAAAGCATTTTGCATTATTTGAACGCTTGCGCCGCTTTAACCGCTTTTTTCCAACCTTCATAATGCGCTTGTCGTTCCGCTGCTGACAATTGGCTCGAAAACGTTCGATCCACTTGCCATTGTTTAGCAATTTCGTCCTTACTATCCCAAAAACCGACAGCTAGTCCTGCTAAATACGCAGCTCCAAGCGCAGTCGTTTCGTTAATAACCGGACGTTCGACTTCTACACCGAGCATATCGCTTTGAAATTGCATGAGAAAATTATTTTTCACCGCGCCACCATCAACTCTTAACTTCTTCAAGTCAATGCCTGAATCAGCTATCATCGCATCGACGACATCTCGAGTCTGATAAGCCAAAGACTCCAATGTCGCACGAACGAAATGGGCTTTTTCTGTTCCCCGTGTCAAACCAAAAACAGCTCCGCGCACATCGCTATCCCAATACGGTGTCCCCAAACCGACGAATGCTGGAACGACGTATACACCGTCCGTTGACTTGACAGATGTTGCAAAAGATTCGCTTTCCGGAGCAGATTTGATCAGTTCCAACCCGTCGCGAAGCCATTGGATGGCAGAGCCAGCTACGAAAATGCTTCCTTCCAAAGCGTACTGAACCTTCCCATCGATTCCCCACGCCAGCGTTGTCAAAAGGCCGTGTTCAGATTTCACACCTTCTTCGCCCGTATTCATCAACATGAAACAGCCAGTGCCGTATGTGTTTTTAGCCATGCCTTTTTCAAAACACGCCTGTCCAAACAGAGCAGCCTGCTGATCTCCAGCGATCCCAGCAATGGGGACTTCATGGCCGAAGAAATGATAATCAACAGTTGTTCCATAGACTTCCGATGACTCGCGCACCTCTGGAAGCATCGATTTTGGCACATCAAGAATATCGAGCAATTCATCGTCCCACTGCAAATCATAAATATTGTACATTAATGTTCGAGAGGCATTGGAATAATCTGTCACATGCTTTTTGCCACCGGTCAGTTTATACACAAGCCATGTGTCGATCGTTCCAAACATTAGCTCGCCGTTCTCCGCCTTCTCTCTGGCGCCATCGACATGGTCCAAAATCCATTTCACCTTTGTTCCAGCAAAATACGGATCGATGAGAAGACCTGTTTTATCACGGAATATGTCAGTGTATCCTTCTTCACGCAGCTGATCGCAAATATCCGCCGTCTGCCGCGACTGCCAGACAATCGCTTTATAGATCGGTTTACCTGTCTGTTTATCCCAGACAACTGTCGTCTCTCGCTGATTCGTAATCCCGATTGCGGCAATTTGTTCCGGGTTAACATCGCTTTTGCGCAAACAATCCGAAATACAGGACAAAATCGAGGTCCAAATTTCGTTGGCATCGTGTTCAACCCAGCCAGGTTCAGGGAAAAATTGTTCAAATTCTCGTTGGGCTGTTTCTACGATTTCACCATCGTGATTGAAAAGAATCGCGCGGGAACTCGTCGTCCCTTGATCAAGTGCCAATATATACGTTTCCATATTTAACCCTCCAATAAATTTTTCCTTGTTTTCCGACTACCATAATTCGCTGTTTGAGGTTGAAACAGCAACAGCACCGGCTTGTAATGCCGACGTTGCTTCTTCTTTTTCTCTCACCAAGCCGCCAGCGATAATCGGGATATCCGTATCTTTTTGAATCTGCGAGATAACCGTCGGTATCACACCCGGCAAAACTTCAATACAATCGGGTTGAAAACGATAAACGAATTTTAAATTTTGTTCCAATGCTTGGCTGTCCAATAAAAACATGCGCTGGATGGCGAGCAGTTGATGCTTTTTAGCAAGACGAATGACATTGCCCCGGGTTGACAGAATACCGTCAGGCTTGATGTCACGGATTAAAAACTCCATCCCGTATTCATCTGCCTTCAATCCTTGAATTAAGTCAAAGTGGATGAGCACCTTTTTATTGGCTCGCTTCGTATAATCGACGATGCTTTTGAGCTGGGAAAGTCTTGTTTCTAAAAAAACGAGCGTTTCATGGTTTGTTGCCAATGCTTTTTCGAAATCTTTCATCCTGCGAATCGCCGGGATGATTCCACTTGGAACATCCATTGCATTCACCGTCCTGACTGATTGCTATTCTTTGTAGCCAACATATGCCTTGTCCTATACCGTTATTCGAACTTTGTTGTCGCCCTGTCTAGTTCCCGTTTTTGCTTCGCTTCTGTCGTATAGATCACTTTCATTGGATTCCCGCCAACAAACACACCGGGAGGTACATTTTTATGCACTAACGTCCCCGCCGAAACGACTGCCCCATCACCGATAGATACACCAGGTAAAATCGTTGAATTAGCGCCGATCATCACATTATTGCCGATTGTAACAGAACCGATCCGATATTCTTTGATTAAATATTCATGAGCTAAAATGGTCGTATTATAACCGATGATCGTATTATGGCCGACAGAAATTTTTTCTGGAAACATAATATCGGGCATGACCATCAGTGCAAAAGCGGTTTGCTTGCCCACCTTCATGCGCAAAAATGTTCGATACAGCCAGTTCTTTACTGGCAAAAATGGCATATAGCGGCCAATCTGGATAATGATAAAGTTTTTAACGACTTTCCAGAACGAAACAGTACGATAAACTTGCCATAATGAGTTTGCCTTGTCTACATGAAATCGTTCGGTTCGGCGCATCGCACACCCTCCCAATGAACGGTATCAGAACAGTCGGATTGATCAAGACACATTTAGCCCTACAATATCCAACAAATCAGCCATGTCTTGAAGCATATAGGTCGGCTCATACGTTCGTAAAACGTCTTCACCTTTCAACGACCATGCCACACCAGCTGTCTGCACACCTGCTCGTCTTCCCGCCTCAATGTCATGGTAATTGTCACCGATCATTAAAGTCGTCGGCGGATCCGCATCCAATGCCGAGATCGCTTTTAGCACAGGTTCAGGATCAGGTTTAGTATGTTCTACATCATCTAGAGTGATAATTGTTTTAAAAAAACCGTCCAAACCTGTTGCCTTCAGACCCCTATCAACCATTTTCCGCAGTTTGGTTGTAACAATACCTAAAGGAATCTTTTCCGCTTGCAGTCGGCGAAGTGTCTTTTTAACATGTGGAAAAGCAGTAACATATTGATCGTGATTTAACACGTTATGCTCTCGATATGTGGCAATCATTTCTTCTGCTCGTTCCGGATCAATTCGCTTAAACGTCTCGGTTAACGGCGGGCCGTTAAAGGCAATGATTTCATCGCGTGAAAATGATTGACCATAACGCTCAAACGTATGCTGAAATGAAGCGATGATCAGTTCATTCGTATCGATGAGTGTTCCATCAAGGTCAAAAAGTACGGTATGTATGGACATTTGCTGTATCCTTTCTTTTTTTAGTTTCTTTTCGGCGCCAAACGAACGCCACAACCATTGTTAGAAGAATGGCTGTCACCAAGCGGATGACTAATAGCGGCCAAACGGAAATCCCTAAGGGAAGAAAAACAAGCGTATCTTCAACGACAGCATGACAGGAGACAAGAAAAATCAAAGCTAAATACATGTCCCGCTTTGACACGCCATCTTCTTTGACCGCCTGAATCATCAAGCCTGCCCCGTATGCCAAGCCGATTGTTAAACCGGCAACAAGCGTTGTCGATGCATTTTTGTCCATGCCAAGAAACCGCATAAACGGGGCGACCATGTTGGAAAAACGGTCGAGCCATCCTTTTTCCCGTAAAAATTGCATGACGATCATCAGCGCAATCACGATCAATGCCAATTGAATGACCGCGATAACAGCCGTCTGCATCGCCTGAAGCGCGATTTCAACCCATCCGTTCAACTCTTCCTCCGATGTGGAAATAAGCCCGTATTGTGCCGGAACGTCTCCGCCGCTCCAAACCAAATGAATGATCACAGCGGATGTAAGCGCTAATGCCATGCGAATGCCGGAAATCAACCACCAGCTCACGCCGACTTTGGCTGCCACGGTCGATTCGATGAATAAATTATGGCAAAACGACAGCATGATTGCCATGATAAAAACTTCTTTTACTGTAAAGTCAAAGGAAATAATCGCACCAATCCCGGCATATAAATTCAATGCATTTCCTAATACGAGTGGAACAGCCGCCTCACCCGGCAAACCGATAAACCCCATTAAGGGCGATACTTTTTCCATAATCCACGGCAATACGGGCGTATATTGTAAAATGGTTACAAGCAGTGTAATCGGAAAAATAACCTTACCTAAAGTCCATGTGACGTTTAATCCTTGCTGCAAGCCCCGATATGCAATACCCTTCAACAAACATCCCTCTTTCTGCTCCCCTGGACTACACAACTTTTTGACCGTCATAATGTTTATTGGCAATGCCGGATTTACGACGATATCGAATCAAGAAAATGGCACCGATAATAAGCACGACTGACAACAATTGTGCTTGGCGTATTGGCAAATCAAACAAATATAAACTATCCGTCCGCATCCCTTCAATAAAGAAACGCCCGATCGAATAACCAATGAGATAGCTTAAAAACAACTCTCCGCGTAACGGATTTTTACGTCGCAAAACAAGAAGAAAGACAAATACTAATAAGTTCCAAATCGATTCATACAAAAACGTTGGGTAATAATATAGCCCGTCAATACACATTTGATTCATGATGAAATCGGGCAAGTATTGATGAAGGTTTTGATAAGCCGCTTCAGACATGACTCCGCCGTGAGCTTCCTGATTCATGAAATTACCCCAACGGCCGATCGCCTGACCTAAGATAAGGCTCGGTGCAGCAATATCAGCAATTTGCCAGAAAGAGACTTTTTTGACACGGGCAAAAACAATCGCTGTAAGCACAGCTCCAATCAATGCACCGTGGATCGCAATTCCGCCTTCCCAAATCGCCAATGGTTTCCACCACGGTCCACTAGCATATTGCTCCCATTCAAAGATGACGTAATATATACGGGCAAACAAAATCGCAATCGGAATCGAAAACATCAGCAAATCAATCATTAAATCTTTGTCTAATCCGAGCCGATCCGCTTCCCGCGTCGCTAAAAACAAACCGATCAATGCACCCGCAGCGATAATAACACCGTACCAATAAATCGACAGCGACCCGAATTGTATAAAAACGCGATCCAAAGTCGGTGCATCACACGTCAAAAAAACCACCCCTAATCCATTTCTTCTCGATCATGTTCAATCATTGTCGCCAAACGTTCGGATAAATCTTCAGCGGCGTTGACACCCATTCGTTTCAGACGGAAATTCATCGCCGCTACTTCGATGATGATGGCAAGGTTCCGTCCTGGACGAACCGGGATCGTTGCTTTTGGCAATTTGACATCCATGATCTGCATGGTTTCATCCTCTAACCCGAGGCGATCATACTGTTTTGTTTCATCCCATAACTCAAGGTTAATAATAAGGGAAATCTTTTTATAATTTCTAACAGCCCCTGCACCAAACAATGTCATAACATTGATGATGCCAAGACCGCGTATTTCCAGTAAATGTTTGATTAAATTCGGAGCATTGCCGATTAACGTATCATAATCTTCCTGGCGAATTTCCACACTGTCATCAGCTACGAGACGATGACCGCGTTTAACAAGTTCAAGTGCCGTTTCACTTTTGCCGACGCCGCTCTCACCAATGATCAAGACCCCAACACCATAAACATCAACAAGCACACCGTGGACAGCGGTAAACGGAGCGAATTTCATTTCTAAATAATTCGTCAGCCTGCTGATCACCCGGGTTGTTTTTCGCGGTGATCGTAAAATCGGCACACCTGAACGGTTGGCAGCATCGAGCAATTCATCGGGAATTTCCATCCCTCGGGAGATGACAATACCTGGTGTAATATCCGTGCAAAGACGCTCGGCCCGGTCTTTTTTTTCTTCGGCAGACAAAGCGAGAAAATAGGCCATTTCCGTTCGACCGATCAGCTGTAGACGCTCACGCGGATAAAATTTGAAATAACCGGTCATTTCCATTCCTGGACGGTGAAGATCGCTCGTGATAATTTCCCGATGCACTCCATCTTTTCCGGCAACTAGCTTTAAATTAAAATTATCAAGCAAATCTTGTGTACGCACTTTTCCCATGACCCGATTCCCCTTTAACATATCGATCGGCCTGATTTTGTTCAGTTACGCCTTATTGTAGCATATTTAAATACGCTTATCTGCAAGACTTTCACAGCAATTACGGCTTTTAGCGAACGATATCTTTCATAAGCTTTTGCAATAAAGCATTTAAAATGGAAATGATGATCGCTGCCATGATCGCCGTTCCAAAAGAATCGATGGTAAAGACATCCCCCATCAATGCTTGGGTCATCCATAGTGTTACCGCATTAATGACGAATAAAAATAATCCGAGCGTGACAAACGTAATCGGTAAAGTCAAAAATAAAAGAATCGGCTTAACAATCGTATTCAATACGGCTAGAATCGCGCTAGCCAACAAAGCCCACTGAAATCCTTCAAGGTGAAATCCTGCAAATAACTGTGCTGTAACAATCAATGCGATCGCATTCAGTACAAGTGACATGAGCCAACGGCCGACCATTTAATGTATGTCTCCTTCATTTGGAATAATAATAACCGCTGCTAGATAAAACAAAGTTAATGCGAATACGCTCATGAATAAACCGACTATAAACAACAAGCGCACGATTGTCGAATCGATGTTGAAATACGTGGCCAATCCACCGAGCACTCCGGCCACCATCCGATCCGATTCGGAACGATAAAGACGTTTAACCATTCAAACAGTCCCTTCATACGGTTCTTACCGTTAATTTTCATACCGCCAAATGTAAAAGCTCTCTTGACCAAGATTGCGCTTTGTCTCTTCCTTGACATCAACAGGCATCCCGTCTTCGCTATGGTACAAATCGAGTATACCACTCGCCTGCGATCGATGTGCTAAAATGGCTTTCACCTTCGTATCGAGCACATCTTCAATATCATTGACGATATCCGGTTTTCCGAGCACATCTACATGATTGTTGGCAATCGCTTGCGCCCAAACTTCCGGACGCGTATCCGGCGCCATCATACCGACAGCTTCAATCGCTGCAGCACCGTATGCGTTATGATCAGGATGAACGGCATAGTCTGGATAATGCGTAATCACAAGCGTCGGCTGGATCGCATCGAGGTGTTCCTTTAAGCGAAGGGCTACCTCCCGGCGATCTTCAAATTCAATCGTTTTATCTCGGTAGCCAAGAAGCCGCAAATCAATATCGAGTATTTCGCAAGCTTTGCGCAGTTCCTTTTTACGGATCTCCGGCAAAGTTTCCCGGTTGGCAAACGGCGGATGACCCATATTTCGGCCCATTTCCCCAAGTGTTCCGCATAAGTACGTCACCGGAATCCCCTGTCGACGGAATTGAGTAATCGTACCAGCTGCACCGAACGACTCATCATCAGGATGCGGATAGATGATAACAACGTGTTTTTCCATGCCTCTCACCTTTCTATTCTAATTATTCAGATCCAAAAATGTTAATGATCGAATGGCGTTGTGCCAATCTGCAAGGAAACCATAAGCCGTCCTTCACGATCATGACCGGCCAAAAGCAGTTTTGTATCGTCATGCATCGTCCAATCCGTCAGCCCTTCGGCATAAATCCAACCATCAGCCATTTTCAGTCCTGCCCGGTACACGTTGCCATTTCCGACAAGCTTAGCACGCGAAAACCTAACTTTAGCATTGCGGACGTATGCACCGACATTGTATGCTCGATGATCAAAATGACTGGCATAAGCACCATTTGTCGTCTCAATATGTATATACACATCTTTATTGACGAAAGTGTCTAATATTTCCTGTACCCGATGCATATCGATGGGCTCCATTCGTCATTCCTCCCTGTTTTCTTCTCTTTTTACCTTACCGAAATGACGAAAAACCGTCAAAAATAATGTACTTATTTTCTTAGCAAGACGAAAACGAGTCAGCCTAGAGAACTACCGGCCTATGATAAATAAGCAAGCCGCCCCATGGTAGTAGGCTGCTTGCTCATAGCTGTATACTATCTGGCGCTTGCTTCTTCCTTCCTTGCAAGAGCTTCCTCTGTCCGCTTCCGATCGCGTTCGAGCACCGGCTGTAAATAACGTCCCGTATACGAATGCGCCTTAGCCGCAATAGCTTCAGGTGTTCCTGTAGCGATGATTTCACCGCCGCCGTCACCACCCTCAGGGCCGAGGTCAATAATGTGATCAGCGGTTTTAATCACATCGAGATTATGTTCGATAATGACAACCGTATCACCATTGTCAACAATCCGTTGTAAAACATCCATTAACCGCTTGATATCATCGGTGTGCAAACCTGTTGTCGGCTCATCTAAAATATAGAGTGATTTACCATTTGACCGCTTGCGCAATTCACTCGCAAGCTTAACACGTTGCGCTTCCCCTCCTGACAATGTCGTCGCAGGCTGGCCGAGTTTAATATATCCCAGACCAACATCGGCAATCGTCTGCAATTTTCGCTTGATTTTCGGGATATTGCCAAAAAAGTCCAATGCTTCTTCCACGCGCATTTCCAACACATCGGCAATGTTTTTACCTTTATATTTGACCTCTAATGTTTCTCGATTATACCGCTTGCCGTGGCATACTTCACACGGTACATAAACGTCCGGTAAAAAATGCATTTCAATTTTAATAATTCCATCGCCGCGACATGCTTCACAACGGCCACCTTTCACATTGAAACTGAAGCGTCCTTTTTTATACCCGCGTACTTTTGCTTCGTTTGTCTGAGCAAACACTTCACGAATATCATCAAACAAGCTCGTATATGTGGCTGGATTGGAGCGAGGTGTCCGGCCGATCGGAGACTGATCGATATCAATCACTTTTTCAATATGCTCGACTCCCTTGATCTTATCGTATTTACCCGGTTTCTCTTTACTGCGATGCAACTCTTTAGCGAGCGCTTTGTGCAAAATATCATTGACGAGTGTACTCTTTCCTGAACCAGATACACCGGTAACTACATTCAAGAGACCAATCGGAAACTTAACGTCGACATGCTTCAAGTTGTTTTCCGCTGCTCCTTTTATTTCAATATACCGGTTGTCGGGTTTACGTCGTTTAGCCGGAAGCGGAATAAATCTTTTGCCTGCTAAATATTGCCCAGTAAGCGAGTGTTTATCTTGCATGACGTCTTTTGGTGGACCGCTTGCGACAATATGTCCGCCATGATCCCCCGCACCTGGTCCGATATCGACGAGCCAATCAGCTGCGCGCATCGTATCTTCATCATGTTCAACGACAATCAACGTATTTCCTAAATCACGCATGCTTTTTAACGTATGAATCAAGCGTTCATTATCCCGTTGATGCAACCCTATCGACGGCTCATCTAGGACATACAACACACCTGTCAAGGCGGAACCGATCTGTGTCGCTAAGCGAATCCGCTGCGCTTCCCCGCCGGAAAGAGTACCTGCCGAACGCGACAAAGTCAAATAATCAAGACCGACGTTATGCAAAAATTCAAGACGATCGTAAATTTCCTTTAAAATCATCTGAGCGATTTGCGCTTCTTTTTCCGTTAACTTCAATTGCTTAAAAAATGTTTGCGCCTCTTTAATCGATAAATCGGTAACCGCACTAATGTGCTTACCATTGATTCGAACAGCGAGCGCTTCTTCTTTAAGTCGATGGCCGTGACATGCCGGACAATTTTTCTGAGCCATAAATTTTCCGAGATGTTCCCGGGTAAAATCAGAAGACGTCTCCCGATACCGGCGTGCAATATTGTTCATAACGCCTTCAAAATGAATCATGTTGTCATGAACCTTACCAAAATCATTCACATAGCGGAAACGAATTTTTTCCTCGCCACTTCCGTATAAAATTTTATCTAATTGTTCCTTAGGCAAATCTTTGACAGGTGTATTCATATCAATTCCATAATGTTGACAGACACTTTGAAGCAATTGGGGGTAATATTGCGAGCTGATCGGCTCCCAAGCAGCGATGGCATGTTCTTTTAACGTTTTATTCCAATCGGGAATGACAAGATCGATATCAACCTCCAAGTTTTTTCCTATGCCATCGCACGTCGGACAAGCCCCATACGGACTGTTAAATGAAAACATACGCGGTTCCAATTCGCCGATGGAAAATCCGCAAATCGGACAAGCGTGATGCTCGTTAAACAACAGTTCCTCGCCATCTATAATGTCAACGATCACTTTTCCTTCGCCGAGCTCCAGTGCCGTTTCAATCGAATCGCTTAGGCGACCAGCGACACCTTTCTTCACAATAATCCGGTCAACAACGACTTCAATCGAATGTTTTTTATTTTTGTCCAGCTTAATCTCTTCTGTCACTTCACGCATTTCTTTATCGACTCGTATGCGGACATAACCTTCTCGTTTCAATTTTTCCAACGTTTTCACGTGTTCGCCTTTACGGCCGGAAACAACAGGGGCGAGAATTTGGATTTTCGTTCGCTCCGGGTATTCTAAAATGCGATCGACCATTTGCTGGACGGTTTGGGATGTAATTTCAACGCCGTGTTTCGGACACGTCGGACGCCCAATGCGTGCGTATAAAAGGCGTAAGTAATCGTAAATTTCCGTAACCGTCCCGACGGTTGAGCGCGGATTTTGACTCGTTGTCTTTTGATCAATCGATATGGCTGGTGACAATCCTTCAATCGCATCGACGTCGGGTTTATCCATCTGGCCGAGAAATTGACGCGCATATGCCGAAAGCGATTCGACGTAGCGTCGCTGTCCTTCTGCATAAATCGTATCGAAGGCAAGTGATGATTTTCCCGATCCGGACAACCCTGTCATGACGACAAGGTTGTTTTTCGGGATGGTTACATCAATATTTTGTAGATTGTGTACTCGAGCTCCTTGAATCGTAATGGATTTACTTGACATAGGATAACGCCATCCTTCCGCATCTGTATCTCAATTAAGCTTCTGCTTGTAGCTCAAGCATGATGTCGCGAAGCTCTGCAGCCCTCTCGAAGTCCAGCGCCTTGGCTGCCTTTTTCATCTCTCGTTCAATGTTTTCAATCGCTTGAGTGCGTTCTTTTTTCGACAATGTTTGCACGTTTTGCACCGCATCCCCATATGCTTCTTCCGCATCTTCTGCAACGATAGTAGCGCGGATCACATCACGAACTTCTTTCTTAATTGTCTTCGGCGTAATATTATGCTTTTTATTAAAAGCTATTTGTTTTTGACGACGGCGTTCCGTCTCATCGATAGCCGCTCGCATCGAATCGGTAATCGTATCCGCGTACATAATGACAGTTCCGTTTTCATTTCGAGCAGCTCGGCCCATCGTCTGAATTAACGAACGCTCTGACCGGAGAAATCCTTCTTTATCCGCATCGAGAATGGCGACGAGCGATACTTCCGGAATGTCCAAACCTTCGCGGAGTAAGTTGACGCCAATGAGAACATCATAAGTACCGATTCGTAAATCGCGGATGATCTCAATCCGCTCCAATGTTTTAATCTCTGAATGCAGATAAGCGACTTTAATGCCGACTTCCTTTAAATAGTCTGTCAAATCTTCAGCCATCTCTTTTGTCAATGTCGTAACAAGGACACGTTCGTCACGTTCGATCCGTTGATTGATTTCGCCAATTAAATGGTCGATCTGGCCATCAATTGGATGAACGTGTACTTGAGGATCAAGCAATCCAGTCGGTCGGATAATCTGTTCGGTCATATCCGGTGAATGTTTTTCTTCATACGGGCCAGGTGTTGCAGAAATATAGACGAGCTGGTGCGTTTTTTGTTCAAATTCTTCAAATTTAAGCGGACGGTTGTCCAATGCCGACGGGAGACGGAAGCCATGATCGACAAGCACCTGTTTACGCGCGCGGTCACCGTTGTACATACCCCTGATTTGCGGTAGCGTCACATGCGATTCGTCAATAACAACAAGAAAATCATCGGGAAAAAAGTCAAGCAACGTATACGGTGTAGAACCTGGCTCACGGAAGGTTAAATGCCGTGAGTAATTTTCAATTCCTGAACAAAAGCCCATTTCATTCATCATTTCAATATCGTAGCGCGTTCGCTGTTCCAAGCGTTGAGCTTCCAATAATTTATTTTCATCCCGTAGCTCCTGCAATCGTTCTTCCAATTCTTTTTCAATGTTGTTGATCGCTCGCTTCAGTTTTTCTTCACGGGTGACAAAGTGTGATGCCGGAAAAATAGCCACGTGTTCCCGATCACCAATAATCTCCCCTGTTAAAGCATCCACCTCGCGAATGCGATCAATTTCATCGCCAAAAAATTCAATTCGAATACAATGTTCTTCGCGCGATGCCGGAATGATTTCTACAGAATCGCCGCGCACACGAAAAGTCCCGCGCTTAAAATCAATATCGTTGCGGGCATACTGAATATCAACAAGTTCACGGAGCAATTGATCCCGGTCTTTTTCCATACCTAATCTGAGCGAGACGACTTGACTGCGGTATTCCTCCGGCGAACCTAAACCGTAGATGCATGAGACACTCGCAACAATTAAAACATCCCGGCGTTCAAACAAAGAAGACGTAGCCGAGTGTCGCAATTTATCGATTTCATCATTGATGCTTGCATCCTTTTCAATATACGTATCAGTCGATGGCACGTAAGCTTCGGGTTGGTAGTAGTCATAATAGCTCACAAAATATTCCACCGCATTGTTAGGGAAGAACTCCTTGAATTCGCTATACAACTGCCCAGCCAATGTTTTATTATGAGCAATGACAAGCGTCGGGCGGTTGATCTCTTGAATCACATTAGAAATCGTAAATGTTTTCCCCGTTCCAGTGGCACCGAGCAATGTTTGGTGTTGCTGGCCGGCGCGAATTTTTTTGACTAATTCTTCAATCGCTTGTGGTTGATCTCCTTGCGGTTTAAAGTCTGACACAAGTTCGAATCGATTTTCCACTCATACCAACTCCTATCTCTTTCGAATAGTTTATCACAGTGAGTTATTCGAAAGACAAGAAAACCGGTTTAAACGCTACGGCCGATTCAAAACGGATAGTTTTAGTATAGCATAAACAGAACAGATATTCGAACACCACGCATAGCCACATACACAAATTAACGACACCTTGCAGAAAAGCGAAATCGACTCTCTATACAGTCATCAACACATAAAAAAGCAGGAGACACATCCCTATCTCCTATCTAGTCGATGAATTATTTTGCCACGTCGTATCGCTCTCTAACGAAAACGATACCCAATTCGTAATGATCATGTTCGTAAAATGCACTCTGAACGAAACGTGTTTCCCCTGCTTCGTCGATAATATCCAATTTGAAAAATGGCCCGCTATCTTGCAACGCTTCATAAAATTCGTCGACCTCTGTCACCGCTTTGCCGTTTACTTTTTTAACCGTTTCTCCAGCGACGATGCCGAGCCGGTCAGCGGGAGTACCGGGGATGATTGCCAACACTCGCAAGCCGTTCGGCGTTTTGTTGAAATACCCGCGTTTATTACTATCTTTTAAACGGTGGCGCAAATTAATGTATTCGCGGCCTAGAATACCTATGATGATGGCCGCCATAGATAGCCACGCGACATAGATGCTACCAACCGCTACAAACATGACGATAAAAGCGAGCAAGGCGACCGATCGAGCTAACTTATGCGCGACTTTTTCAGGGTTTGCTCCTCTAACCGTATGCCTAAACCCGAGTATAAATGGCACAAGAACAATACTATATGTTTCTCCGCCGAGCGAAACCAACGGCCAAAAATCAAGAAATGAACCGATCGAACCACTAGGAACGAGCGTAAAAAAAGGAATGACGGTCATTTTTTGTAAAATGTGTTGACCCGACCAACCGCCCCGCTTGCTTAATTCTAACCCAGGAAACGTTTCCTTGCTTTTTATGCGCTTCAGCAAAACGGCCTCGACGAGGAGAAGCATTCCCATCAAAATGGCTAAACCCGTAAAATTGATTTGTGCAAATAAATCAGTAGCGATTATAGATTGCATCTCTAAAAGGTAAGGCATAAATAACAATAATATATATGTGGAGCCAAGCGTATAGCTCGGCGAAAGCAAAGAGAAACGAAGTGGTAAACTGAACAGTATCGTGACCATGCTCATAACGATAATCGTTTCATATGTCAAAACGATGCCGATACCTAGTGTTACAATCGAAATTAACAAACTAGCGATAAAGGCAGGGAGCCACGTCCGCTTCCACTCGGCAAACAAACCGTATAACTTAACGCCAAAATTCAACCGCTCGGCGTGAATTCGCTTATAGCCGACAAGGATAACGAGTATAAACGCCCAATATACGAGCGGATTCAGAAAAAACATCCCGATTCCGCGTGCGAGTTCAACTCCCCAAGTCTCAAGCATCATGATCACCTTCTTAACATAGCTATCAAATAAATATATACGACATTTGTCGAATATCTCCTTCTTTTAGTCGCTAAACCGATTCGCTTCATATAAATCGATCCGCGGCCGATTTATCCGCGGATCTCTTGTCTGACTAATGGTACAATGCTTCCAACGCTTTTTCCATTTGCCGGTCATCATCCCCGTTGCGAACTTTTTCAATCACTTTTGACTCGATTAAACCGGCTGTTTTAGCATCGACTTCTCCTGTTACTTCCAGATCATGCTCGGATTGGAACGCTTTAACCGCTTCTTCGGTCGCGCGGTTAAAATAGCCATCGGTCCTTTCGGTATCGTATCCGAGTCCATCGAGCATCACTTGAATGTTTTTTACTCGATCACCTGTATCGTCATAAACCAATGGTTCCTCAATATCGGCCGGCGTCGTATAATAATACTCCGGCTGATCAACTTCGATCGTCGGTTCTACGCCTTTTTCATTAATCCAATTGCCTTTAGGCGAAAGCCATTTATAAAAGGTCATCTTGATGGAACTACCATCCTCGTCAATCGGTATCGCTTGCTGCACCGTTCCTTTACCAAAACTCGTCCGTCCGACGACATCATAGCCAGCCTCTTTCATTGCCACGGCTAAAATTTCCGAGGCCGACGCACTTCCTTCATCGATCAAAACACTAATCGGGTAATCTTTTTTCTCTTGCAAATCGGAATAATAAGGTGTTTTATGACCTTGCTTATTTGCAATCTGGATATATGGCATGTCTTTCGGGATGAATTGTTTAAGCACATCTTCAACCGTCTCTAAGACACCGCCGGGATTTCCACGAACATCAATGATAAGGCCATCGATTCCTTTCTTTTCCAGTTTCTCTAGCTGTTTAGAAAATTCCTCAGCGGTTTGCTCAGAAAAGGACGTTATTTCCAGAATACCTGTTTTTCGTTTCCCATCCGCATGTACATCGGCATAAACGGTTTCCACAGGAATTTCCTCGCGTACCAATGTCACGGTAAACGGCTCGGATACACCGGGGCGCTTGATCTCTAAATCTACTTCTGAACCCCGCTTTCCGCGGATTTTATCGACAGCTTCTTGTAAATCCAGACCTGCGACGCTTTCATTATCAACACTTAATATTTGATCATTTGGTCGTAATCCGGCTTCTTCTGCCGGCGAGTCTTTAATGGGGGATACAATCGTCACGACTCCATTGACCATACTCACTTCAGCGCCTATCCCCTCAAAAGAAGACTCGATCTGCTCGTTGAATTGCTCCATCGTTTCCGCATCCATATATGAGCTAAACGGATCCTCCAACGTTTGCAGCATGCCTTGGATAGCCCCTTCGATTAATTCTTCATCATCCACATCCTCTAAGTAATTTTCTTTAATCAACCCGTACGTTTGGGAGATTTTATTCATTTGCTTAGGCTCCAACAGATTCTGCTGCAAAGGAACGTCTGCATTTTTCTCATCGGACTTAGAATCATCGATAGCCTGTCCTAACTTGAGACCGACCAAACCACCAAGACAACCGACCACTAATGCCGCGGCCAGTAGCATGGCGATATGAAGCTTTCTTAATTTCATCTCATCACCCCGCTTTATTAACACCCTATGTAGCTAATGCCGAGTTCGGCTCTTAACACAAAGCAGTCTCTTATTCATTATACGGCAAAATATCCGTTTTAGAAATCAAATTGACAATATAGATAAAGGCATCACACATAAATGTGCGATGCCTTTTTTTAATTATGGAAGATATGGCATTGGATCAATTCCATTATGTTGTTTCCATTCTCCGTTATGGACTTCAAAATGCAAATGATTTCCGTATGAATGTCCTGTATTACCGACCGCACCGATTTGCTGCCCGTCACTAACGTTCGATCCAGGGCTCACGGAATAATTAGACATATGGGCGTATACCGTTGTTTTATCATACTGCGGATGGTATATGAAAACAACGTTTCCATATGAGCTCGAATATTTGGCTATAGTGACAACACCCGAAGCCGCTGCATATACTGGTGTGCCTCCTGGTGCGGCAATATCTATTCCGTAGTGCTTATCTCCGCCGTCTAAGTCTCTGTAACCATATCCAGATGAAATCTCTCCATTTGTCGGCCAATTAAAAATGGCACTGTCGTTATCATTTACTTCTCCAGAGTCTCCACTTCCCCCGCCATTGGATGAACCGCCGGGATTAGAGCTGAATTGTTTCTTTCCTTTAGGTCGTTGCGTTTGTTTATTCTTTTTCTTTTTTGCCGCCTCTTTCTTCGCCTGTTCTATAATAGACGCCTGCTCTTTTAACACTCGTTGTTCTTCTTCCAAACTCATTTTATGATCTTCAAGCGCCTCTTGCTCTTCCTCTAACTCTCCTAGAAGTTGTTCTTTCTCCGCTACTTGGTCTTCGAGCTGGCTTTCAAGTGATTTGAGTTCTTGCTTCTGACTTTCTAAATCAGCTTTTTTAGCTTCTACTTCCTTTTTGTTGTTTTCTACTTCTGTTTTTTTCTCAGCAACCGATGCTTTCTTATTTTCCAATTTCTTTTTGTCAGCTTTCTGCTTCTCCATAATCGACTTATCTTGATCCATAATTGTGTTTACGCCGGTTATCCGGCTGATAAAATCACCAAAGCTTTGAGACCCAAACAACACTTCGAGGTATTTGATTGAACCGCCGGATTTTTGGATGGAACGAAGCCTGTCCTTTAGCAATGCATCGCGCTCTTGGATTCGTTCTTGTAAATCGTTAATTTCGGCTTTTAATTGTTCGATTTCCTGTTGCAATTTATGAATATGACCTTCTAGCTCATGAATTTTTGCATTCGTTGCATTGATATCCTCTTCCTTTTCACTGATTGCGGTCTGTGTTTTTTCCAGCTCCTTGTCAATTTTATTAATCTCTGATTCAACTTTATCTTGTTCATTTAAGTTTTTGTTTATTTTCTCTTCAGTTTTATTTTTCTTCTCGGTCACTTTGTCTTCTTTGTTTTTTAATTCATTTTGTTCTTCCTTCAAATCGGCGATTTTTTTATCGAGATCATCAACCGATTCTGCCTTAACATCTTGCCATGGGGCAAAGCTTGTACTTGTAAATAGAACAGCCATAACGGCAAAGATCCATGTTTTTTTCACGTCTGTTTCTCCTCCCATTTCAACTTTGTTTATACTTTTAAGAACTTGCGGACACTCATCACGCTTCCCCATATGCCGATAAAGGCACCGATAATTAGAATAAACAGCGAGAGTAGCCATGCAAATGGATTATACGGTAAAACGTCAATAAAACTATACGACGTTTGCTCGCCGATAGCTTGTTCAATATAATAATAACCACCTAAAATGGCAGTGATCGGAACAATCGATCCAAGCATCCCGAGCAACATCCCTTCAATGAAAAACGGCCACCGAATAAACCCATTCGTTGCCCCGACCAATTTCATAATGCCAATCTCCTCGCTCCGTGCCATGATCGTTAATTTAATCGTGTTGGAGATGAGGAATATGGCGGTTAAAACGAGACCGACAATCAAAACAAGACCGATGCTTCGGGCGTAAAAATTAAAGCGAAGCAGTTTTTCTACAACTTCTTCACCGTAATTGACTTCCTCGACATAATCAAAGGCGGCGATTTTTTTAGCTAACTCCGGCGTTCGATCGGGATCTTTCGGCTTGATGATGTATGTATGATTCAAAGGGTTGTCCTGCTCAAACAATTCCCAAGACTCCCCTTTTTCTCCCATACTATCGATCAATTTTTCTAGTTCCTCATCTTTAGAGGAAAAGGTGATATTTGCAACATTGGCTAACTGTTCAATTTCTCTACCTAACGTTTTAATCTCGCTAGCATCTGCCGTAGGTTCAATCAATGCATTTATTTCCACATCTTTTTCGAGGTTATCCGCTACTTGGTTCAAATTGAGTATGAGTATGAGAAAGGCACCGACGAGAATTAATGTCGTCGTTACCGCCCCAATAGAAGCAATGGACATCCAACCATTGCGTAAAATATTTTTACTCCCTTCTCGAATATGTCTGCGCATCGTTCTAAATTTCATAGCCGTATTCACCCCGGGATTCATCGCGTACAATCTTTCCATCAGCAATCGCTATAACGCGCTTTTTTATCGTGTTGACTATTTCTTTACTATGCGTTGCCATAATAACGGTTGTACCCCTGTCGTTAATAGTTTCCAACGTGCGCATGATGCCCCAGGACGTGTCTGGATCCAAGTTTCCCGTTGGTTCGTCTGCAATGACGATTCTTGGATGATTAACGATCGCCCGTGCTATGGAAACGCGTTGCTGCTCTCCACCGGAAAGCTCATCCGGTATCGAGCGTGCTTTATTCTTTAAACCGACTAGCTCAAGCACTTCCGTAACGCGGTTGCGAATATTGCGCGGCGATTCTTCAAGCACTTCTAACGCAAAGGCAACATTTTCATAGACCGATAGTTTGGAAAGAAGCTTGAAATCTTGGAAAACAACACCGATATCCCGACGCAAAAAAGGAATGTGTTTTTCTTTCAAATTAGCTAGATCTTTTTCATTGATAACAATCGTTCCATTTGTAGGTTTCTCTTCGCGGTAAATCAATTTTATTAAAGTGGATTTCCCTGCCCCGCTTGGGCCAACTATGTAAACGAACTCACCTTGTTGTATGTCAACATTTATATTACTCAAAGCGGTCACACCGTTTGGATATGTTTTATATACATCTTTCATTAAAATCATGATCGTATCACCTTTATCAGTTTTAGCTATTGTTTCATAGTGTCGATTCTGACAAAATAACCGTTAAAATTCGTTACAAAACGGACCTAAAGAGTAATTCTTATACATTATAACATCTTTCAACATAATTTTTAGACATAAAATCATTACATTTATGTTTCAATACCATACGGATTTTTGACTATTCAGTCTTCATCGGATATAGTAATACAAATAAAAAAACTCGCCAATAGACGAGCGACGAATTTGCATTTGAAGTTATGTAATAAAGCTTGATCCCGTTATTGATAAGGATCAAGCTTTTTTAAACATTTATTGCTTCTCAGCGAGCCAGCCAGCAATTAAATCAGCATCATCATCCGATAAGTTTTGAGCTGGCATTTGCCCTTTACCATTTTGAATGATATCGACGATTTCATCTTTAGAATAATCGGCGCCAACGCTTGTCAGGTCAGGACCTGCTCCACCGGACAAATCAGCACCATGACAGCTTGCGCAATTGTCTTTGTATACTTCTTCTGCAGCTGCATTATCCGTAGCACCTGCATCGCCGTTATCTCCATTATCCGCTGCATCATCGCCCCCGCCACCACAGGCGCCGAGCGTGAGAACGACACCGAAAAGAGCCGTTAAGAGCCACTTCTTCATACTAAAAATCCCCCTTACTAGTGTAATATCGTGTCACATCTAGTATAACCTATTCTATACGTTTTAAAACCCTTACCCACTCATTTTCATGATGCTATAAAAGCGACAAACCGCGTGTGGTAAAGGGTTTTGGTAATTTGTGTCAAATTAATGAAACTTATCTCCTAGCCTGTATCTGTGACATAAATCACAGAAAATCAATCGATTTGCGAGCGTAAGTAAGCTTCGATAAATCGATCCAGATCACCATCAATGACGCTTTGAGCATTACCGACTTCCACATTCGTACGATGGTCTTTTACCATTGTATATGGATGAAATACATAAGAGCGGATTTGGTTCCCCCAGCCGATTTCCGCCTGCTCACCACGCAATTCGGCTAGTTCTTGTTCCTTTCGCTCCATTTCTCGCTGATACAGCTTTGCCTTAAGCATTTTCATCGCGATTTCTCGGTTTTTAAGCTGCGAGCGTTCAGACTGGCATGTCACAATGATGTTGGTTGGTATATGCGTCATGCGCACTGCTGAATCGGTTTTGTTAACATGCTGTCCACCTGCACCACTCGCCCGATACGTATCAACTCGTACATCCTCGGGCTTAACCTCGATATCAACATCATCGGATATCTCTGGAAGTACATCACAGGATACAAATGACGTGTGGCGCCTCCCGGATGAATCAAATGGAGAAATGCGAACGAGACGGTGTATTCCTTTTTCTGCTTTTAAAAGACCGTAAGCATTATGGCCTTTGATTAAGAGCGTTACACTTTTCACACCTGCTTCATCGCCGGGTAAATAATCGAGGGTTTCGATCGTAAAACCTTTTCGTTCTGCCCAGCGTTGATACATGCGCAACAGAATGCTCGCCCAATCCTGTGACTCTGTCCCACCGGCACCTGGGTGTAATTCCAAAAGTGCATTGTTGGCATCGTACGGTTCATTAAGCATCATTTGCACTTCAAACTGGTCGATGTCGTTGGCTAATGTTGTGAGCTCTTCTTCCAGTTCGCTATACAATTCTTCATCATTTTCTTCTTTCACAAGCTCGTAGGAAACTTCGAGATTTTCCAAACGTTCGTGCAATGCTTCAAAGCCATTGACCGTCGCTTTGAGATCATTAACTTCATCAATCACCTTCTGCGCATTGTTTGGATCATCCCAAAATCCTGGTGCCGTCATGTTCAGCTCCAATTCTTCGATACGTTTCTTTTTAGCAGCGAGGTCAAAGAGACCCCCTAAATTTTGTAATAATTTTCGTCATTTGATCGAGTTCATGGCGAATTTCCGTAAGTTCCATGTAGTTCACCTCATATTAATTTTTTTCTTATTGCTCATTCGGTTAAACCCGTGTTAGGCACCGTGGCAATGTTTGTACTTTTTGCCACTTCCACACGGGCAAGGCTCATTTCTGCCGATGCGTTCTCTTTTGACGTAAGGTTTGCGTTTTTTCTGTTTTGCTTCTTGACCACCTGAGACAGCCTGCATATTCTTAGCGACCGCTTGGCGCTCAAGGTTGTCACGAATCTCTGCTTTCATAATATATTTAGCCACTTCGTCTTCGATGTTTTCAACCATTTCCTCAAACATTGCAAAGCCTTCCATCTGATATTCTTGTAACGGATCATTTTGTCCGTATGCCCGCAAATGAATACCTTGACGCAGTTGATCCATTTGGTCGATGTGATCCATCCATTTCGTATCAACCGTGCGCAGGACAATCACTTTCTCAAATTCGCTCATCTGCTCAGGCGACAGTTCCTCGGCTTTTTCATCGTAGCGGGCTCGAACCTTTTCCATAACTAGATCGAATATTTCCTCTGGTTCCTTACCTTTAATATCATCTATCGATATATCTTCCACATCAAGCAATGTGCCATGGATGTATTCGATAATCGCCTCTAAGTTCCATTCTTCATCATCATCGCTCTGGGTATGCGTATTGATCACCCGCTTGAGTGATGATTCGATCATATTTTCAATGATTTCCCTGAGATCCCCTTCAGCATTGAGAACATCATAACGTTGTTTATAGATGATCTCGCGCTGCTCTCTTAACACATCATCATAAGCTAAAAGAGTTTTTCGCGCATCAAAGTTGTTTCCTTCGACCCGTTTTTGCGCTGATTCAACTGCTCGCGATACCATTTTGCTTTCTAAAGGTTGGGAATCATCCATCCCGAGCCGTTCCATCATCGACGACAAATTATCCGATCCGAAACGGCGCATCAATTCATCTTCCATCGACAAATAAAACTGTGACTCACCCGGATCCCCTTGACGTCCCGAGCGTCCGCGCAATTGATTATCGATCCGACGGGACTCATGCCGTTCGGTGCCGATGACAGCTAGACCTCCCAGTTCCTTTACACCTTCGCCGAGCTTAATATCTGTCCCGCGTCCGGCCATGTTCGTGGCGATTGTCACAGCGCCTCGTTGTCCAGCTTTTTCAATGATCTCTGCCTCGCGATAGTGGTTTTTAGCATTTAACACATTATGCCGGACACCAGCTTTTTTTAACATTTTAGAGAGCATTTCTGACGTTTCTACAGCGACAGTTCCTACCAAAACCGGCTGACCACGCTTATGACGTTCTTTAATATCGTTGACAACAGCGCGGAATTTACCTTCCATTGTTTTGTATATCATATCCGGTCGGTCCTTACGGATGACGGGTTTATTTGTCGGAATCGCAATGACTTCCATGTTGTAAATGTTGCGAAATTCCTCTTCCTCAGTTTTCGCTGTTCCTGTCATGCCGGCTAGCTTATTATACATCCGGAAAAAGTTTTGGAACGTGATCGAAGCTAGTGTCATGCTTTCATTTTGAATTTGCAATCCTTCTTTCGCTTCGATGGCTTGATGTAAACCATCGCTATAACGGCGCCCTTTCATAAGACGGCCGGTAAATTGGTCGACAATGACGACCTCTCCATCTTGTACGACGTAATCCGTATCACGTTGCATGGATACGTGCGCTTTTAATGCTTGGTTAATGTGGTGTGTTAATGTCACATGATTCAGGTCGAATAAATTGTCAATGGAAAAATAACGTTCGGCTTTGTTAATCCCTTCTTCAGTGAGTTGAACTCCTTTTGTTTTTTCATCGTATGTGTAGTCCGTTGACTTATTCAATGTTTTCACAAAAGCGTTGGCTTGCTGATACAACGACGCCGATTTCTTTGCTGATCCGGATATGATGAGCGGTGTTCGCGCTTCATCAATCAAAATCGAATCTACTTCGTCAATGATAGCAAAATTAAGCGGCCGCTGCACCATTTGTTCCTTATAAAGCACCATGTTGTCGCGTAAATAGTCAAAGCCGAATTCATTGTTTGTACCATACGTAATATCACATTGGTATGCTTCTTTTTTTTCTTCCTTGGATAAACTATTTATATTCAAACCAACCGTCAAACCGAGAAATTCAAACAGCTCACCCATTTCCCGTGCGTCTCTGTCGGCGAGATATTCGTTTACCGTAATAATATGCACACCTTGCCCGCCCAGAGCATTCAAATAAGCAGGCATCGTTGAAGCGAGCGTTTTTCCCTCACCTGTTTTCATTTCTGCAATATTGCCTTGATGAAGAGCTACAGCTCCAAGAAGCTGGACGGGAAACGGACGCATATTCAATACACGCTTCGATGCTTCGCGGACGGTTGCGTACGCTTCAACAAGCATCTCGTCCAGACTTTCACCATTTGCATAGCGTTTTTTAAATTCTTCTGTTTTTTGTTTTAAATCCGCATCAGACAATCGTTCGTATTCCGGTTCCAATGCTTCAATTCGATCGACGGTTTTTTGCAGTCGTTTCAACTGTCTTTGATTCCCGTCGCCGAATATTTTTTTCAACAATCCAACCATTATGCTTGCACCTCTATATTGTTAAAAAATGGCATGCCCAACAACCAGTAAATACATCTATAATCATAACACTAGTCCAGCAATGATGACAACTTCTCTAAAACAACTCAAGGGAAGCATTGAAAAAGGTGACTCCAAATAAATGGAATCACCTTCATCACTCACGTATTTGGCTCAATCAATCCATATTTGCCGTCTTTGCGGCGGTAAACGACATTTGTCAAACCGGATTCCGCATTAGTAAAGACAAAAAACGAATGGCCGAGCATATCCATTTGCAACACTGCTTCTTCAGAATCCATCGGCTTTAGATCAAAACGCTTTGTTCGAACAATTTCAATTTCATCTGCATCATCGTCTTCCTCATGAAACGTGTTGTTTTCTAATTCCGCAAATATGCGTTTAGGCGCGCCTTTTTGTTTAAATTTGCGGTTTACTTTTGTTTTGTATTTTCGGATTTGCCGCTCCAGCTTATCCACAACAAGGTCGATGGCTGCGTATAAATCGGCATGTTTTTCCTCTGCTCGCAAAAGAAGGCTTGTCATCGGAATCGTCACTTCAATGCGCTGTTCATCATCGTAGACGCTTAAATTGACATGGACATCAGATGCCGGAGGAGTATCAAAGTACTTCTTCAGCTTGTCGATCTTCTTTTCCACGTAATTGCGTATCGCATCGGTCACCTCAATATTCTCACCGCGGATGCTATACCTCACAAAAGTGTCCTCCTTTCCTTCTTCTATATATATTATACTATGATTTTTGGGTTAATGCCTACCCAAACTATTAACGAATTATGTCGAAACAAGACGTTTTACTGGATTTACAAAATACGATTGCGTGAAAGGAATACTAAAAAATAGTCCCGTTAATGAGAGGGAACTATTTTTTACGATCAACAAACATCCCGTCCATCGTTTGCACATGTTTATAAGGGTTTGTATAAGATTGCTTTGACGACTTTTGTTTGTTTATTTGTTTCATTTCCTGCTTCAACTCATCAAAAATCGTGTTCATCCGCGCTTGAATCCATTCGTTTCTTTGAACAATGTCACGACCTAATTGTTTTTCATCTTCAGTATAAGGAGGAACAAGTTTTTTAATACAAGCACTCCGCTTTTCAACAAGAGTGTTAATCGCGCTGATAATGGATTCTCGATTTTGAGGATTGACGGGCTGATCGAGTACTTGTTCCAATTGTTTTGTCACTTCTAAAAGCGCTGTTAAACGATTCATTATACTTGTGCACCTTGTGTGTATTGATTTTGCCGAGCTTTTAGTAAAACCTGTTTCCATGTGTCGCGAAATTCTGTTGCAAACTGTAACACTTCCTCCAAGGCTCTGGCGTCATTTTTTACATTAGCTTCTATAAGACGATGGTTCATATATTCATATAGGGACATCATTTCCCGGGAAATCGTGACTTTGGAATCGAGAGTCAACATGAGTTCTTGAATAATATCTTGTGCTTTTTGAATGTTTTTGTTTTTTGCTTCGTATTGTTCATCGTTCATATTTTGAATGGCACGCCGAATAAATTTTATACAACCATTATAAAGCATTAATGTCAATTCGCCACCGGATGCTGTATTGACTGCATTGTTTTGATAAGTTTGATAAGGATTATTTCGCTTCATCGATTCGCCCACTCCTTAATGATCATTTTCTACATGCCGTCCCCAAACTGTTCCAGCAAAAACATCGATTGTTCATTCATCCGTTGAACAGCTGTTTCCATTGCTGTAAATTGATTCCAGTAACGCGTTTCCACTTGAATAAGCCTTTCTTCGAAAGTGGATATACGATCGTTTAAATCTTTCATCCGACGGCCTAGCGTGTAGTTTTCCAGCGTATCCGTACTCTTTCCAGCCCGTCGTTCGATTTGCTGCATTGTCGATTCAACAGCATCTTCTAGACGGTTGATCAATCCTCGTGCTGATCCTTCATCACTGTTGGAAAAAAGTTTATAAACCGATTCTGGATTTTCACGTAATGCCTCTTTTAACTTTGCTTCACCGCCATCTTGAAAGACAAGTTTCCCCCCGTCCAAATAATTTTCAGAGGTTGTTAATCCTATCTGGGTGAGCGAAGTGTATTCGTCACCGGTTTCAACAGTGGAATACCAAGCGTTTCGCATCGCATATAAACCGTTCGACAAAATGGATTCGCCGCGCAAAATACCGCTTTTTGCTTTCTCTTCCCAAAGTTCAATTTCCCTCTCAGACATTTCTTTTTTCTGCTCTTCAGTCAGTGGCGGATAATCTCGATATTTTTCCTCCTGCTGCGATTCGTTCAATTTGTCGACCACTTCATTGTATTTATCAATAAATTCCATCATTTTATCAAAAGAAGCGTCAACATCATTTGCGACCGTCAAATGAGCCGTTCCTTCGCCATTAAGTTGAAACGTCACACCGTTAAGTTCATAGGTGTTTGTTTTGGATGTCATCTCTATGCCGTTGTATTTAAATTTAGCGTCTGTCCCAGCTATTTCTTTCGATACATCAAAATTTAAAACATCGGTAAAAAACGGATTACCCGCAACGTCGATTTCAGCTCCATCGGCCTCTTTAGGTGGGTAATGACCGGTTCGCGTCGCTTCCATAATGACTTTGTTTGTCTGTGGATCATAAAATGCACGAACGTTATTGTCATCTTTTGTAATCCGTTTTAACACATCGTTTAATGTATCATCCTCGCTAATAGAAAACGTATGCGTTTGTTTTTCACCATCTTCATCATACGTGTAAAACGCATATTCTTTGTTAAACTCTATTTCACCTTGATTTAACACATCTGCAAGCTTTGCATTTGGATCGAACGATAATTCGCCGCTTACATTAATTGCCGATGTTGCCAATTGCTCCACTTCAATATCATAGGTTCCATTCGGTGTACTGGAACTTGCTGTAGCGGTTACGGCATTTTCGTTAGACGAAGTAACCTCCTTCGCATTGTAAGTTTTACTTAACTTCATATCGAGAATCATTTGATCCAATTCCAACAACGATTTATTGATATCGCGAAATGCATCCCGCTTCCACGTCAATAACGTTTGATCCTGATGCATTTTGTTGAGCGGGATTCGTTCAGCTTCCATTAGTTTATCCACAAGCTGATCAACATCGATACCTGTGGCCAAACCACCAATTCGCATACGCCTTCACTTCCTTCAAATTTTTTCGTCGATTAAAAGACCCATGTATTCAGCCATAGCCGCATACATGTCGAGCATTTTTTCCGGCGGAATCTCTCTGATGACTTCATCGGTTTCCAAATCAATGACTTTAACGTAATATTTGTCTAAATCTTCATGAAGTACAAACTGCAAATGTGTCCATAACGGTTCGAGAAACTCGTTTAGTTTAGAAACGACCGTTTCAACTTTGTCTTTGTCTGTCGAAACGAACGCTTCCTGAACTGGTTCATTGTCTGTTTTTTCCATGCCTTTTCGTTCTTGCTGCGAATTTGTACTTGTGTGCTGTTTTATTACTTTTTGATGAGAATCGTTTATGAGTTGTTCTATCCGCATCACCCGCAACTCCTCATCCTTGCTTTTTCTTTTTATATCGGCATACAGTTTGTATTTATCAAGGTTTTATAAAAATTACACATTGTTATTTTTCAATGAATGAATCAGATTCGCAGATAGTTGTAACGCTTCATTGTTTTGCTTTTGAATAGTCTCATAAACTTCTTTCCGATGAATATCGACATCCTCCGGCGCATCGATCCCGATCTTTATTTGTTCTCCTTCGATTGCCAGCACTTTAATTTCAATATTTTCACCGATTTGGATTCCTTCGTGACACTTCCTTGTCAAAACAAGCATTATGCTTCCCCTTTCTCGCTCTGGGTTGCGACTGTGGCAATAGGAGCTCTGATCGGAAATGCATCATCGTTCAGTATGTACTGTCTTCCCATCTTCGTGCGCGAATTAATGATCACAGGCGCCTGCAAATTTAGCGTACTTTTTTCAAAAGGGTCTTTCAATGTAACGATCGATAGAACGACGACATCACGTTCATGCTCAATGGCAAGACTTTTTACAATATGATCTTCCAATGTAAACGTATAGTCTTGGTAAAAATAATGCGGGTTCGTCACTACAAACGCAATGGCCGTTGTCTTAGTCGATTGGAATATTTGAAAAATAGGGTTTCCCGGCAGATCGAGTAGGACAAATTCGGTTTCATCACCAAAGCCAGGCAAACCAGCCGGAAAATGGATACAATCGGATGGATCCACTTCAACCGTCCCTAAATACTTCGTTTTCAATTGCACGAATCTGCACTCCTTTTAGACGGATTCGGAAAATAAATGCACAACATCAATATCCAGTTGAGCATATTGTTGCATATCAACGAATACGTTGCCTTTGTGATACCGATGTTTTACTTGTTGCGGATTCGCTTTAATAATCGGTTTATTTGGTTTAACATCAATCTTCACTTCTGCAGGAATATACGTTATATCAACGGCAAAACGCGAAGGGATGAACTGGACCCCCAAGCGTTTCATATCATCGAAAGCATTTTCCTTAGCTTGTTGCACAAGCGGCTTTCCCGCATGTTCAATTTCCATCAACTCCCTGCCCTGCTCGGCGCGCCGTTTAGTACCTTCCAAAGAAGCCTGATAACCTTCTTGTGCAAATTTTTCAATCCGTCTTGAAATGGACATCAAGTTCATATCTTCCCAAGCCTTCGTTTGATCAATATGCAATTTAGCCGGTGTCATCTTAATCAAGACATCCGCTTGAGGCTGTTGAATTGACATGTCCGCTTTCGGCTGTCGGATTTCCTGCACACCTAGCATTTGTTGGATATGAATTTGCGCCATTTGCGAAGTCATGCGTATCTGCGGTAACTTCATGATAAATCCCCTCACTTAAGGAAAAACCCCGGACACCTATTTCATGACCGGGCGTTGTTAACGCAGAAAATCGACCAATGTCGGCTGAACGATCCGTGCTCCCGCCGCAAGAGCTGCGCGATGGAGACTTTCCTGCGTTATCAAATTCGTAATGGCTTTTGCATAATCAATATCTTCGTTATTAGACATCGTTTCTTTAGCAACGATTTCCTGTGTGCTTAGGCGGTTTTCAATCAATTCTATTCGGTTCATCCGAGCGCCGAGATCAGCTCTGGCGTTGATGGTGCTATTGATATTGGCATCCAATTGATCAATGCTTGCCTCAATAGCCTCTTGGTCATCGCTTCCTAAAACGTCGATCATTTCATCGATCCGATCAAAAAACGCCTCGCTAAACACATCATCAGGCGTGACGTTTACTTTTAATTCCGTCCCTTTGGCTACTTCAATCATGACATCATCCGTATTAAACGCGCTTGTTCGATTTCCTTCATCATCAAACGGACGGTGATCTGTTGCTGTTCCATTAAAAACATATTTATCATTGACTTTTGTGTTCGCGATATCGACCAAATGATCTTTCAACTGCTGAGCTTCTTTCTGGATGTTCTCCCGTTCTTCACCAGTATATGTATCATTGCTAGCTTGAACAGCGAGTTCGCGCAATTTTTGCAACGCTTTAGTCGCCTTGTCTAACGCTGCATCTGAGTTGTCCATCCAGTTGTGGACTTCGTTGATATTGCGCTGAAATTGTTCCACTTCTGTCACTTGTCGCCGGTAGCTAATTCCTTTCATGGCAATGACCGGATCATCAGACGGACGATTGATTTTCTTTCCAGTCGATACTTGGTTTAAGTATTGATCTAAATTGGCATAACTCTTGGATAAGTTGTGCAGCAGATTATTCGATAGCATTCCTTGGGTCACTCGCATTGCCACCATTACCTCCCTACAAGTCCCATATTGTTAATCAGTCGATCAATCATTTCATCAATGGCTGTCATACTTCGCGCCGCTGCACTATAGGCATGCTGGAACTTGATCATGTTAGTCATTTCCTCATCGAGTGAGACGGAACTGACCGACATCCGTTGCTCATCCACTTGCGAACGAAGCACGTCGGTATTGTTTTTCATCGTATTGGCTTCTTGCGCATCGACGCCTAGGCGACCGATTAATGATTCAAAAAATTTATGGGTGGAAGTGTCATCTAAATCGGCAAGCTCTTCATCAAAGACATCAGCCAAACGCGAAGCGAGATCGCCATACCCGTCTTGGCTGGCGATAATCGTTTCAGGGGCGTCTATAATGGTTGCATGAACTCGAACGGTTGCAGCTGGTCTATTTGCATCACCTATTTCAAAAAAAGGAACACGGTTTGCTCCCTCATCCTCTCCTAGATAAACCCGATTAAACGCTTCTGTAAACGCTGTGGTCATTTGGTCCAAATCATTAAGCATGTTTGTATAAATGCCGGTCACTTGGCCATCTTGTAAATAGCCATACGCTTCAATATTTCCTTTCAACGAGCCTTGACTCATCTCGAACGTATCCTCGCCAACCCGCACTCCGGTGACAACTTCATATGCGCCATGAGCAGTTGAAAAATCAACATCGATTTCTTGAATATGTCCTTCAGCATCCACTAAAGTCGCACCATCGATCGGTTTACCATGTTCGTCAGCGAGGGTGATGGTCACCAATCCATCCGCATGATCTGGAGAGCTGTCTCCACTTTTAACATGATCCACACGAATATTTACAATCTCCGACAATTCATCGATCATCCGATCGCGGTCATCATATAAGTCATTCGGTATATACCCGTGGGGTTCAATCTGTTTGATTTGTTCATTAATACGATTGATCGAGCGCACGAGCGAATTAACTTTGTCGGCATGATGATTGATTTCCGCTTTTAAATCATCTCGAATCGATTCGAGTGAGTCTGCGGTGTAATTAAACGCATCCGCCAAGGCTTGTCCTCTTTGAGCAACAACGGATTTTGCGCCCGAATTATCCGGATTGGTCGACAGATCTTGCAAAGATTGCCAGAATTGTTTCATCGATTGGGACAATCCGCTTTCAGACGGCTCGTTCATCAATCGTTCAAGGCGATCGAGTGCCGCTGCCTTTGCCTCCCAAAATCCCGCCTTACTGTTTTCGGTGCGATATTGCATATCAAGAAATTTATCGCGAAGGCGATCGACTGCAGCAATATCAACTCCCGTTCCAAATTGACCTGGCATTTCCGGTCGGTTGCGTGAAGCCGATGGATAAGCCGGCATCGTCTCAAAGTTCACGCGCTGACGTGTATATCCTTCTGTGTTCGCATTGGAAATGTTGTGGCCCGTTGTATAAAGCGCCGACTGCTGTGCAAACAAAGCTTGTTTAGCCATTTCTAATCCATGAAATGTACTCATGTCTTTCTCGCCTCCTCATACTGCGTCTGCTACGCTTTGGAATCGAACATGGAGCGTTCAGGCATTTTTTGTGCACGTTGGCCATAATTCATATGCTCCAGCGTCGGCTGTATCATATCAAGCGACATTTGCACAAACTGCATCGACTGCCGGAGCAGTTCTTGATTGAGATGCTCTTGTTTTTTCAACCGAGTGATCACCTCGATCAAGGCGATGGCCTTAGCTTCCAGATCATTTTTTTCCGTTTCGTCTGTGATATGTTCAAGCATCGCCGTAACTGTCGGATGCACCGGAATATTTCGGTATGAAAACCATTTTTTAACAGCATGTTGTCGTTTTTTTTCTGCTTGTTCCAATGCCTGAACCGTTTTTCGCTCCTGTACGAGTAATGTTTGTAACTTGTCAATCGATCCTTCCTTTAATATTTCTGTTTTCTGCATGGCGCCTTCTAAAAGGGTTTGATACAGTTCGATCAATCGATCCATTAAACGAACGACTTCTGTAACGGACACGCATTAAGTCCTCCTTTATGATCGGTTCGACCAGAACGCCAGCATTTTTTCGGCTGTCTTTTCAACGTTGATTTGATATTTGCCGGATTCTACTGCATGTTTTATATTCTGTACATAAGCTTTTCGTTCGGCCTCAGGTTTATCACTTTCTTGCATTTGTTTCGCTTGTTCGGATATCTCCAATCGATCTTTTCCAGACATCCCTTTTTGAACAGCTGATTGATTGCGCAATTGATTTGCATAAGGGTTGAAATTCGTTTGCTTTAACCCATGTATTTTCATACCATCACCTCTTTTACCTACCGCACAAGAATGGTTTAACTATTATATGTATCGGCATAACGATTCGTTATTTAAAGAGCAAAATAACGATTATTTTCTATGTTTATCGAGCGTATAGTAAATTTTTTGCCGCTCTTTTCGTTCTTTCTCTCGTTGCTCTTGTTTTTCCAAATGCTCCCATTCATCTAAAATTTCCTCAGAGCATTGGCTGCAAATCCTTCCGGAAACAATATCGACACCGCACCGCTCGCATGGATACGCCAATTTCGGAAAGTCGGATGTTCGCAACCGACGTTCTTTTATAAATTTAATGATTAAATCTTTTTCCACACCGGTGGCACGATTGATTTCATCGAGCGTCGCCTCTCTGTTTTTTCTGTCGCGCAAAAAGCGATAAACCTTATCGAACGCCTCTTCCTCTTCCTTATAGCAATCAGGGCAAATATTCCTAGTTTGTTTGGCAAAAACGTCGCCACAGCGCACGCAATTCGCCAATTCGCTCATTGAATTCCCTCCTTTTTTGTTTATTATACCATATCCATTAACCCCGGATGAGCGTATAAGCATATACATCTGGGCTGCCACTTGCTCGGAGTAGTTGTGCAGCATGTCGCACTGTCGTACCGGTCGTATATATATCATCCACTAAGACGACCGGTTTGTGAACTGCTTGCTGAAGCTGAAAAGGATTAGTGCTTAGTAAGCGCTCCTTACGCGTTTTTTTCGATTGTTTTTCCCCGTGAATACGCGTCAAAGCGTGCATTTTTCTCCCGGGCAAGAAACGAGCGAGCATTAAAGCTTGATTGAATTTGCGTTCCTGTAGACGTTTATGACTCAATGGGATCGGTACGATTAAAGCATCGCGCGGCAAAAATGAAAACACATGGTTAAAGTGTTGTCGGAAGCACTCTGCAAACATATTTCCTAAGCAATAATCACCGCGATATTTCCATCTGCTCAGAATCGCTTGCATGAATGCATTGTACGTATAAATCGAATAATTGAACGTCAAAACATCATCCGCATCGTAATATGCATTCCACGCGCGACAATCTGAACAAACGTCCTTTTCACTTGTTCGACTGCATTTTCGACATCGTCTGCCGCCGAGCATTTCTAACCGCTGCGCACATTCGGTACAAAGCAGCTGGCGTTTGTCGAGCAACACATTGTGCCAGTTGATTTGCGGAATGATAGCTGTATCACACCATAAACAATGCACATTCCTTCCTCCATTCATGATAAATTTTACAATGAGGAAAAACCGGCCCGTTTATTCATCGTCTTTATCGAGCGTACAGCATCCACGATCGATTCTGTCTTTCCGTCATGAAAAAACACCACCTCCCCGTCCGGATCATCTGGACTTCTTCCAGCTCGACCAGCTATTTGCACAAGGGCCGCTTCATCAAACACATCATGACCCGCGTCTAAAACAGCAACATCCACCGATGGAAACGTCACACCGCGCTCTAATATCGTCGTTGTTAAAAGAATGAAGATCTCTTTACGCCGGAAGCGGTGCACTTTTTCTTCACGAGCGTGATCGGATGCATGTACCGATTGCAAATCAGCTCGATCGTCTATTATATTTTCCTGCTTAAAGAAGAGTGCAAGCTTTTTCGCCAAACATTCAGCAAGCTCGACCGTCGGAACAAAAATGAGTAATTGGCGTTGAGGATTTTTTCTCGTTTTGCACCATGTTAAAAACGCCTGTGGCAACTCGCCTTTCTGTAATGCGAAACACATTTGTAAACGAGGTACAGGAAGGGGATGGCCGTGAAAACGAATCGGGACAAACATATGGGGAAGTAAATTCAATGCGATGAGAAGCCGTTGTCTTTTCCGAGGTGTTGCCGTTAAATAAACGATCGTACCGGATGGTTTTCGAGCCCGGTTTGCGGCATAGGGAAGCGATGGATCTGCGTGATAGGGAAAAGCATCAATTTCATCGATAATCAACACATCAAACGCATCTTGGAAACGGAGTAGTTGGTGGGTTGTTGAAAGGATAATCTGCGCTGTTGCCTCCTTATCCTTGCTGCCGCCGTAAAGAGCCTCGATGGGAACTGTGGAAAACGCCTCTTGAAGTCGCGGTAAAAGCTCACGAACAACATCCGCACGCGGCGTGGCAATACAAACACGCTTTTTTGTCCGGATAGCTTGATGAATGCCAGGAAAAAGCATTTCCGTCTTACCCGCACCACAAACAGCCCAAATAAGAAGTTTGCGCTCTGTTGACTCGATGGCTTTGACAACGCGTTCAGCCGCTTTCTTTTGTGCATCGGTCAATTCGCCATGCCATGTTAATGCATCATCATATGCCGGCCACGACGCATCAGGACCCGTCCATTGATATAGCGGTTCACACGTTGTCACACGTCCCATTTCGATGCACTTTCGGCAATACGGATGCGTTTTATGACATACCGCACACGGCATCATACCGATTAGTGACCGTTTCGCATTGCCGCATCGCCTACATTGATAAAAGAAAAGTTTTCGTTGAATAGCTGGTACAGGTGTAAAATACGAGGAGGCAAGAAGCCATTTGAAATGATTATCATCGAGGGGAATTTCCTGTCGTAGAAGAAGCTTTCCAGAAAAACGTCGAACCATTGTGTCCATCGACTTGTGCAGATTAAGATGCTCGCCCATTTTAACACACTCCTTTTGTACTAATCGCACAGCTTCATGCGGCATGAACACACCTTGAAGATAAAATGTCACAAGCTGCACGACACCGGCGAACTGACTTAACTTTTTAAGCGAACGGGATGTTTTAAAAACAAGCCGAAGTTGCACAATGAAAAGCAGGAGAGATGCACAACTTCGGGTGAAATCGTAGGTAATGTCTAAAGACAAAAAGCAAAATCGGCGGTAATAAGCTGATTTTATTTCTCAAACCAGCATACTCCAATCGCCCCTTCGCCTAAATGCGTTCCAATAACCGGACCAAAGTAACTGATCATCGTCTCGACATCAGGATATTTTGCTTTTAAATTATTTTGTAAATCGATCGCTCCTTGTTCACGATTGGCATGAATAAAAATCACTTTGAGAGTTTTGCCTTGAGCCAAATCTTCTTCAACCATGTCCATAATACGTTTAAGCGCTTTTTTTCGCGTTCGAACCTTTTCAAACGGCACAATCACTTTGTCTACAAAATGCAAAATAGGCTTCACTTGTAACAAACTACCGAGTATCGCTTGTGCATTGTTCAAACGACCGCTACGTTGTAAATGACTTAAATCATCGACCATAAAATAAGCGCGCATCGTTTGTTTCATTGCATCAAGATGCTCGATAATCGCTTCCGGCGTTTGGCCTGATTTTGCTCGTTTCGCAGCTTCGATACAATAAGAACCTTGAGCCATACAACTCATTTCTGAATCGTACGGATACACATCGATTCCGTCAACCATCTCCCCCGCGCTTGCTGCCGCCTGATATGTCCCGCTAATCCCGCTCGATAAATGAATAGAAATAATAGCGTCATAATCTTCAGCCAATTTTGCATATAATGCTTGTATATCGCCGATCGCTGGCTGAGATGTTTTCGGTAAAACGTCTGATTCACGTACTTTTTCATAAAACGCTTCAGTCGTTATATCGATTTCTTCTCGGTACGACGTGTCACCGAATACAACGCTAAGCGGTATCATGTAAATGTTATATTGGTCTCTTATTGCTTGTGGGAGATACGCTGTGCTGTCTGTGACAACGGCTGTTTTCATATAAAACCTTCTCCTTTGTACAAATCGTTAAGTTTTCATCACCAGCATGATGCACTTATGGTTATTATAACGCATATTAGCTAGTAACAAAATATGAATCTAGGGTGACTCTGAAGTGGGAAGGTAAGTGTTATATTAATAGATATAGGAGGTAATGTGAATAATAGAGAAAACGCGCAAAATGGACGGACAAAACTCTGATACCATAAGGCATCAGAGTCTACTTAAATGACATCAACCCAGCCTTTGCGGATCGCTTGGACGACCGCTTGAGTCCGATCGGTGACATTCATCTTTTGCAGAATACTCGATACATGATTTTTAACGGTCTTTTCGCTAATATATAACGCCTCTGACACACCGCGATTACTTTTTCCTTCAGCCAACAGTTGCAAGACTTCGCATTCCCGCTTTGTCAATATGCGCAACGGATTGCTCAATGCCATATCTTCTTCAGCATGGATGGATGAGTTGAATTGGGCGAGCCGACGATATTCTTGAACAAGGTTATGCGTCACTTTTGGATGAAGGTAACTACCGCCGTCATCGACTACTTTGATTGCTTCTATCAACGCATCGGCATCCATTTCTTTCAATAAATACCCTTGGGCACCGGTTTTTAAAGCATGAGTAACATAATTTTCATCATCATGAATCGATAGAATGATTACTTTCGTCGCGGGGAAATTGCGAACAAGGTCAGCTGTCGCCTGCACACCGTTGACGTTTGGCATGTTGATGTCCATCAAAACAACATCTGGCTTATACTTTTTTGCAATTCGACGGGCAGCTGAACCATCGTCTCCTTCACCTACAATCTTAAATTCAGGTTCAAACTCTAATATGCGTTTAACACCTTCGCGAAAAAGTTTATGATCATCGATTAAAGCAATGCTCGTCTGAGTGCTCATTCCCTGCTTCCTCCCACATCATCAATCTGTTGAAATGCATATCCCCTATTACAATGTATGTTTTCTTTCTCTCATAAATTATAAAGACGACTTGTGATAAATTTTATAGCATTTATGGTAAACTTTCAATCGATTTCACGCTACAACGGGATTTTTATGATAATCGTCGTCCCTTGACCAGGAGCGGTATTAACCGTCAATGTGCCTTCCAGCATTTCCACACGCTCCTTCATGCCGATGAGTCCGAATGATTTATCCTTTTTCACCGACGCATCAAAGCCTTTACCGTCATCTTTAACGACTAGTATCGCATTGGTATTTGTTATCTCCAGCTTCACTTTGATGAAACTCGCTTCCGCATGTTTAATGGCATTTTGCAAAGCTTCCTGCATCATGCGAAACAAGGCAACTTCATACTTTTGCTTGAGTCGATTTTCATTGCCTAACGGTGAAAATTCGATATCGATTTCGTTGTATTCGGCAACGGTTGCTACATACTTTTTTATCGTTGGAATAAGGCCGAGGTCATCGAGTGCCATTGGGCGCAAATCATAGATAATGCGGCGCACTTCATACAGCGATGAACGAATCATTTTACGGACGCTTTTAATTTCTGCAATGGCGCCATCCACATCCCCGCTGCGAAATGTCCGATCAACCAATTCCGAACGCAACAGAATATTAGCAAGCATTTGAGCCGGGCCGTCGTGTATTTCACGTGATAATTTCAGACGTTCTTCTTCTTGAGCCTCAATGATTTTTAAGCCGAATTCTTGTTTTTCCTTAGCCTCTTCAATCATTTCATTAATCTGCTGGAAATCATCGTTTAAATATTTGAGGATGACCGATACTTTACTCGTCAAGCGTTCCGCTCGCTCAATCGTCCGATCTAATGAGAGCAGCCGCCGCTCTAAATGGTCTCGTTTTTCCCGCAACGCTTTTTCCCTTTGCCGTAACATGGCCAATTGAGTTTGCATTGTATGTGTCTTTTCATAAACTTCGCGAATTTCATCCTCAGAATACCGATCAAAATGTTTACTCACTTCGGACAGGCGCTGTTTGGATAATTGAACTTTGCGCTCTAGAGCATCGCTTTCTTTAATATGCCAGGCGACGTTATCTTTCGTCTGTTTCAATTCCTTCTCCAGCTGAGTGTATTCGTTTCGCGCTTCTTCGCTGATCCGAAATATTTCATCTTTGCTCGTTTCCACGGCATTAACCATCTCATCGATGATCTCATCCAGTACATATTCTTTCGTCCATAAACTCATCTCATATATCACCAACCTATGATATAATGATACGGAATTTACCATTGATCTTAGATGGTCATTTTCCATATTTCAAATCATTCAACATAATGAGTTACATATATGTATCCTCAGGAGGGTCAGCGCAAAATGTTAGCCAATTATTACACAGTTAAAAAAACAGGTTCAGACGAACAGACGATTAATAAATCCCGCTTCATCGGCTATGTGAAGCGCGTAGAAACCGAAGAAGATGCGCAAAGCTTCATCCAAAGCATTAAGAAAAAACATCATGATGCCACCCACAACTGCTCCGCTTATATCATCGGCGACAACGATGAAATCCAGAAAGCTAATGATGATGGTGAACCAAGCGGCACAGCCGGCATTCCCATCCTCGAGGTTTTGAAAAAGAAACAGTTAAAAGATACAGCTGTCGTTATCACGCGCTATTTTGGCGGTATTAAACTTGGAGCCGGTGGCTTAATCCGCGCCTACAGTAGCACAACATCGCTTGCCATCCAGCGAACCGGTGTGGTCAAACGCCAATTGATGCAAGGATTCACCGTCACCGTTGATTACAGTCTGCTCGGCAAACTGGAAAACGCTCTGCGCCAGTCAAAATATGTATTGGAATCCATTGATTATTCGGATCGGGTCGATTTTCTAGTCTATGTCGAAATAGGTCAGGAACAAACATTTCGCGACTGGATCATTGATTTAACTAACGATCAGGTGACAATTACCGAGAAGGATAAAACCTATATGGAAACGGATGTTACCTCCGCAGGGCCGAGATAGTGATGGAACAAAAAGCTGATATACCCCTTGAAAGTCGGGGTATATCAGCTGTTTTAAACTTTCGACATCGCAGCTTCATCGGCAATAACCGTGACACGATCGTGTTTTTGCAAAACAGATGCCGGCAAGCTTTCCGTCACATCGCCATTTACCATTTGGGCGATGGCATCAGCCTTTTTCGTACCAGAAGCTAGAAGAAGAATTTCCTTCGCCTCCATGATCGTTTCAATGCCCATCGTAATCGAGCGTGTCGGCACATCGTCCATCGAATCGAAAAAGCGTGCATTCGCTTGGATCGTCGATTCGACCAGATCGACGATAGCAGTTCGGCTTGTAAAAGATGTCCCCGGCTCGTTAAAGCCAATATGACCGTTTTCACCGATACCTAAAAGCTGAATATCAATGGGACCGACTTCTTTGATTAATTGCTCATAGTCGCGGCATTCTTGTTCTAAATCATCGCTGGCACCATTGGGTAGATGCGTGTTTTCCTTAGGAATGTCAATATGTTTGAACAATTTCTCCCACATGTAGTAGTGATAGCTGTTTGGATCGTCTTGAGCAAGACCAACATACTCATCCAAATTGAATGTTGTCGCATTCTGGAAAGATATTTTTTTCTGCTTATTCATGTTTATTAAGCGCGCATACAATCCTTCCGGTGTGGATCCGGTCGCAAGCCCGAGAACGGGTGCATCCAGGCTGTTCAATTTTTCTGCCATCATTTCTGCTGCTTTATCGCTCATTTCCTCGTAATCTTTTACCTGAATGAGTTCCATCGTTTATTCCTCCTTATAGGCAATGATGCCACCACAAATAGTATAGCTGATATTCAAATTGTCATCGACAAGCACTACATCGGCGTCTTTACCAATAGCGAGGCTGCCTTTTTGATTATACACACCGATTTGCTTAGCCGGATTAACCGAAGCCATTTGTACAATATCTTTTAACGTAACGCCGTTTAGTTTGAGCATGTTCCGGGCGCCATCATGCATTTTTAAAATGCTTCCGGCTAAAGAACCATTCTCCAGCGTTGCTTTATCTTCGGTCACTTTAACAGGCTGGCCACCGAGTTCATAATCTCCCGGTTCTAAACCTTTAGCCCGCATAGCATCGGTGATAAGAATGAGCCGCTCGCTTCCGATATTATCGTAGATCAGCTGCAGCATTTCCGGAACCACATGAATACCATCGGCAATCAATTCAGCGCGCAATTGTTCTAAACGAAATGCCGCTCCGACTGCACCGATTTCCCGATGGTGAATGCCTGGCATCGCATTGCATAAGTGGGTCAACTGTCGCAGCCCTTGAGATACGGCTTTCGTCAAGTCGGCTAAACCGGCGATCGTATGGCCAGCCGATACATTGACCCCGGATTGGGCGAGTGCGTTAATAAAGGTTCCGTTTTGATCGTGTTCCGGAGCCATTGTAATCGTTTTGATCCGATTGTTTGCTAGTTCTTGCCATTTTTCAAACTGGTCGATGTCCGGTTCCAAAATGTATTCAGCCGGCTGAGCTCCCTTTTTACTTTCTTCAATAAACGGGCCTTCTAAATGGACACCGATTACCTCAGCCTGTCCCGGTTTATTCGTATAGTCCGCCGCATTTTTTAGCGCACGCTCAATATTCTCAGGCGATTGTGTTATCGTTGTAGCTAAAAAGCTCGTCGTTCCCTCTTTGGGTAAAGCAGAAGCCATCGTATCAAGCGCTTCTTCGGTTGCATCCATGACATCTGCGCCTGCAGCCCCGTGAATATGCCCATCGATGAAACCCGGTAGTACATTGAGGCCACTGCCATCAATGACTTTAGCATCATTAGGTGCAGATAGAGTGCGATCCATTGCTACAATTGTTCCATCTTTAAGCAGGATGGAGGAATTTTCCAACACGTGATCTTCAGCGAAGATTGTTGCATTTTTGATTAAAATTGGTATTTGTTTATCCATCTTGGCCACCTCTTTGACTCGTTGTATCGTCTATTTTACAAAGTATTGCGGCCGGATCGATTGACAGGTTCCGGCAAGTTTATTCCTCGTGACAATTCGTCAATCAACGTTTGGATCAATTCTTCCGCCGATTGAATGTTGTCGTTTTCTGTTTTGTCGATAACTTTCTGTAAAATGCGTTTGTAGCGTTCCTGCTCTTTCATTGGTCTTCCCGCCTTTATAAGCTACGTGTCTACTGTTTTACTATAGATGATACAAAATATGAAAATGGTGTCATAGGGTGTCGTTATCAACGTCTATTGTAACGATGGGCATCACGTTTTCGCCTCATGATGAATAATGCGCCAGCTATAAAAGCTCCGAACGCATCAATGACAACATCACCTACATACGGTGTACGGTTTGTCGTGAAACTTTGGTGCTACTCTTCTATTCCAGCATATGCTACCGTCAATAAAAATGCTACGATGATCATACCTTTAAAAGATAAAGTGGTTGATTTATGCATGGCAAGCAAAAAGCAACACATGAGGATGAAAAAGACAACGACATGCGCCCCTTTGCGAATAAAAAACTCTATAAACCCTTCTATTCCGAGCCGATCTACACTCACTACCGAATGATGATACGAAAAAACCAACCCATCCGAAAAGCGGCTCTAAAAACGAAAGATCGGTCGACTGAGCTAAAACGGTCTAATATCTTGTCTTTCATACGGCTGAGCGGAGAAATAATAGATGACACTCATCCAGATAACGGGCAAACACCAGTAAGCATAATTGCGCATAGATTCACCAGTTTTCCACGTTATTCGTATTAAGTGGGCATTGAAATATTATATCAACATTTCTCATTCGAGGACACGTTACACTGTCGCTGTTTGCGCCATTTCGTAAATTCGAGATACTCTCTAAATTGCGCTTTAGAGACGCCTAATTCCATTGCCTCCTGAACGATCTCCAACCATTCTCGATCTAGACTAGCAATGGCTTCCGGAGCATCTTCTTGAATAAGATCGTTCACCGTTACGCCTAGTACATGGCTGATTTTTTCTATGAAAAGGATTGACGGATTGGTTTGCAAGTTGCGTTCAATGGAACTTAAATACGATTTAGCAACTCCCGCTTTTTCAGCCAGCTCAGAGATAGACATCTTTCTTTCTTGGCGCAATTGCCTAATTCTTTCCCCGATCACGGCCATACACCTTCTTTCATTGAGATTATACCATAAAATAGTTGAAGGTTCTATTTTACGTACAAGCGGGTTGTTCCAAATCGTAATTGAAAAACGTTTCGCTTTGTTATGAATTCGGTTATACCATATTTTTCCAGTACATTGAATTCTTTTCAAAACAAGACAAAAACCGGTTTAATATCTAACCAAATTTCTATATACTAATAGGAAAGTATGTTAGGCATAGGACGAAATAAACATTACCCTTTTAAGACAATGGCAATTGAAAATATGGGTGAAAACGCCAAATCAGAATAGACTAAGAATAAAGTGTAATTGATCAAATATGAGGAGAATTCATATGGAAACAAGAATGGACAAACGGCAACATAAGAAAAAACGTAAATGGCCGTATTGGATTGCGGGATGTTTAGCTGTTCTCATCCTGCTCATTGGCGGCTACGTATACTATATGTGGGATAAAATCAGCGACACGATGGAAACGATGCATAATCCGTTGGCACGCGATGATGATCCCGAACGGCAGAAAGAATTAGAAGCGCGGTTTCAGGCCAATCAATCCATCAATATTCTGCTTTTGGGTGTAGACGAGCGCGCTGGAGACAAAGGGCGATCTGATACGATGATTCTCATGTCGCTCAATCCGAAAACCGACTCTATGATTATGATGAGCATTCCGCGGGATACTTACGTCAACATCCCTGGACATGGCATGGACAAAATCAATCACGCTTATGCTTTTGGCGATGTACCATTATCCATTCAGACGGTTGAAGAGGCATTCGATCTTCCCATTCATTTTTATGCTAAAATCAATATGCAAGGATTCGAACAAGGAATCGATGCGCTTGGTGGTGTGACCGTCCAGAACGACATGGCGTTTTCCCAAAACGGTGAGCATTTTCCCGAAGGACCGATCCATCTGAACGGAAAACAAGCTTTGGAATTCATCCGCATGCGCAAAAAAGATCCCCGTGGGGATATGGGACGTAATGAGCGCCAGCGCGATGTTATAAAAGCAGCTATAGATGAAGCCGCCAGTTTTTCCAGCATGACAAAGATCAAAGATATTCTCGGGATCATCGGCAGCAATGTCGAAACCGACATGGATAAAGACCGGCTACAATCCCTATTTTCCAGTTATCGCGGAACAAGAAAAAACGTCAAAACGATCGAAATTAAGGGAAACGGTCAATATATCGGATCAATTTGGTATTACGTCGTAGCAGATGATGAGTTCAACCGGATCCACAATGACATTAGCGAACATATGGAGGCTGATTAATATCGCTGTGTTAATATAAAAATAAGCCTATAATGAATTGAGGGGATTTTTTATGAGAAAAGGGATCATATTTTCCGCTCTGTTACTCATTATGTTTTTAGCGGCATGCTCAAAAGATGATGGCATCACACCGAATGAACGCTTTGATGCATATATTGATCTTTGGCAAGACGAAGATTTTAAGGCCATGTATGACATGCTTGCAACAGATTCCACGGATGCATATCCAACAGAAGAATTTATCGATCGTTATCAAAAAATATACGACGACTTAAACGTCTCAAACTTAAAAATCAATTTTAAAAAATTGGACGACGACGAACTAAACGAAGCCTATGAAAATGGTACAGCTACCATTCCGTTTTCGGTTGACATGGATACCATTGCAGGTGAAATCGATTTCGACTATGAAGCTACCATTGTTCAAGAAGGGGAAGAAGAGGAAAAAGATTGGTTCATTCAATGGGACCCTGGTTTTATTTTCCCCGAGCTAAAGGACGGTGGCGAAATCCACTTGGAAACAACGGAAGCGCGCCGTGGAGAAATTCTCGATCGCAATCGAATGCCGTTGGCGATTAATGATACAGTGTATGAAATCGGTATTATTCCTGAAGAACTTGGCAATAACCCTGAGCAAGCAATCGAACAGCTTGCGGGTTATTTAGATCTCGATCCAGACAGTATTCAAAAAAAACTCGATGAGGACTGGGTTGAACCGGATTTATTTGTTCCCATCAAAAAAGTTCCAGTCGATGCTGAAAATCTTGAAGCGATTATGCAAATTGATGGCGTTATGCGGAACGAAACAACCGGACGCGTTTACCCACTTGGTAAGGCAGCCGCTCACCTCGTCGGCTATGTAGGTCCCGTTTCGGCGGAAGATTTGAAAGAACACGACGACGGCGCATATACGGCGAACGATGTGATTGGCAAGCGGGGCTTGGAACAATTATATGAGGAAGAACTTAGAGGCGAACCGGGCTACAAGATAACCGTCGAAAAAGAAGGCGAAGAACAAGCTGTTCTTGCCGAAAAACCTGTAGAGGACGGCGAAAATATCGTCCTCACGATCGACGCCGATGTCCAGGAAGAAATATATGCTAGCTATGACGGCGATGCCGGTACAGCTGCGAGCATCAATCCAAAAACAGGAGAAACACTTGCGCTTGTGAGTAGTCCAGCATTCGATCCAAATGAAATGGCTTATGGGATTTCCAACGCGCGTTTACAAGAAATGGAGAAGGATCCACAAACACCGCTAATCAACCGTTTCAGCGCTACTTTTTCCCCTGGTTCTACATTTAAACCGATTGTCGCTGCGATCGGTATGGCAAACGGAAACCTTGATCCCGATGAAGGAATAGAAATTAAAGGAAAAACTTGGAGTAATGGTGAGGGCTGGGGGGACTATAAAGTACGCCGTGTCTCGGAAACGAACAAGCCCGTTGATTTAACCGATGCTTTGCGGCTCTCGGACAATATCTATTTCGCCATGCAGGCCGTAGATATGGGTGGAGAGGCAATGGTTAGTGGACTTGAACAATTTGGGTTTGGGGAAGAACTCCCTTTTGCCTATCCAATTGAAACATCAACCATCTCTAATGACGGTACATTGGACGATGAAATATTGCGAGCTAATACAGGTTATGGTCAAGGCGAGTTGCAAATCAGTGCCCTTCACCTGGCGCTAGCTTATACACCATTTTTAAACGACGGTACGATGCTTCAACCTACATTACTTAAAAATGAAGAAACTAATCAAGCCTGGAAAAGTGACCTCATCACATCTGATGAGGCCAAACGTTTGCAAGATGACCTGCGTAAAGTCGTCACCGAGGGCACCGCCAAAGCAGGCAATCAAGCGGACGTTCCCGTATCTGGAAAAACAGGAACAGCCGAACTCAAGCTCTCGAACGATGACGAATCGGGTCAGGAAAACGGCTGGTTTGTCGGCTATCCAACCGAAGATAAAGATATTTTGATCGCCATGATGATCGAACATACCGAAGATAAAGGTGGAAGCAGCTACACCGTTGAAAAGGTGACAAGCATACTAGATGAATTAAAATAGATAGGAGAGCTCCCAAAGTCGGTTATATCGACTTATGGGAGCAAGCCTTTTATACTAAAGCCCCCCCATCATTTGCCAGATGAATTCATCCAAGGCGGGATGTCTTCGATCATTTAAAGCATTTGTAAAAGTTTATAAAACGTTTCTTCATCCTGTTCATCTAGTGATTTGTCGATTAAACGCATCACATTCAACCGTTCGAGTTCTGCAATTAAGAGATCGGTATCAACGTCTGTTTCCGCGTTGTCAGATAGATAGTACGCACTTGTAATCGTGTAGAGTTGAATTAAAAATTCGGGAACAGCGACTAGCTCTGATATGGGAATGTATTTAATGCATCTTCCCTTTTGAAAAGCAAGGATATCATATGTGTTCTTAATCTTTTGCGTCCGCCGGTCAATTTTTATTTGCTTAGCTTCGACAGGGATGAATTGATACACTTCGCTACCGATTTCCACTGTAAAGTATTGGTAATCCAAAATAACATGCACGAAATTTTTATCGATTTTCAAGTAATACGGTTTCAACACTTTGACAGAAACCATCCCTCACCACCTCCTCTAAAACCCATAAACGGGTCGCGATAAAACGGTTATTGTAATTATAAATACCCATTTTGAACATTATTAAACCTCTTTTTATCCAAAATAAAAAAAGAAGCATCCTCACCATGCTTCCTTATTCAAAGCCATTTGACCAGCTTTTCAAATGCTTCACGATCCCGCTCATCCAATGCTTTATCGATCAATCGTTTCACATTCAAATATTCCAATTCATCAATGATTTCAGATACATCGGTATCATCTTCGGCATTCGTTTCTCTTGTTTTATAGTACGGTTCACAAATCGTATTAAGATGGTTTAAAAATTCAGGGAGGGAAATGAGTTCAGTCATCGTCATATAGACGACATCTTTACCTTTTTGAAATGCAAACCGCGCCGCAACATTTTCTATTTTTCTCGTTTTGCGGTTAATGTGTATCTCCTTCGCTTCAATCGGTACAAAATGGTAAACTTGATTGTTGATACACATCGAAAAATACTGATAAGCTAAAATTACGCGTATCGTTTGGTCTGTCGTCTTAATATAGTAAGGCTTCAGCGTTTTAACCGATACCAATCTTTCCACCTCCCCCACCTCTCTCTCTTAATTTTCTGTGAATTAATTTTACAACAAACGCAAAAATAATGCAAGAGAATATTTTCGTTATAATATGATGTTTCTTACAATTTAGTAATTAAAAAATATGCCGTTGACAAGCTGATGTTCAGTCAACACCTTTCATCAATGCCTATCGCTACACGTGCTGCAATATGAAATCCTTCATTCGTTCAACATCACGGTCTATATATTTATAGTTACGTTCGATTCCCCTTAGCAAACGCCCTGCATCTTTTAAGTATTTCATACCTTTTGTCATATGGGCTTTGTATGCTGATGTTGTCCGCTGAATTTCATCGGCATATGTTTCATCGGTTCCCGGCGCAACGGCTTCTTCATATAAATCGATAACGACATCATCGCGTCGGTCTGGGTTTTTTTCGTGCGGCGCTGTGCTGTCAAAAATACAAAAGTCTAAATCCCGGACAAGTACCATGTCAACGCTGTTTGGATCAAAACTACAATGATACAGTTCAATGTCTAACCCATGATTCATACAAGCTTCGGCCACTTTTTTCATAAAAACGGACTTTCCTGTTCCCGCACGACCTTTCAAATAATATCGATACGTTAATGGAGTGATGAGATGGGAGACAAAATTCACCGCTCCATCGAGTGTATTCGTTCCGAACAGTCGCCGAAAAACATGCGGCGTTCGCTCCTTTCTAGGAACACCTATCAATAACTTTTCAATAAGATCATCGGCCAGTTCGTCGGCTCGGGAAAAATCCATCTGATGGATATATATTTGTTCCAAATCGTCATGGATATTCAATCCCATTTCAAATTGATCGTACGCTTTTTGAACAGATTGGTTAATCGCAATAAAATTTTCCGATAAAGGCTTTTTCTCCTCCTGTAAAAACCATTCTAAATCAATTACAATAGCGCCTGGCATATCCGCCGCGGCGAGTCGATCCGTTACAACAGCGGTCTGTTTATCCCGTATAATCACACCGTCTACATAATCGTTACCCAATGTACTACAAAGTATTTCCAAATCGTAGGTTGTTTGAAATGTTTGTATCAATCGATTGATAATGTTTGCTTTTAACGTTGCCGACGGATGCTTCACAATAATAATTTGATCAATATTGTTGAGGTTAGAAGATAAATAATTAACAAATCCTCCAGCTGTATTGCCAGTAACGAAATAGTAAGTTTTTTTGGACATGCTGACACATCCTTTATTCGTTTCTTTATTTTATGTATATTATTTGAAAGCGGTGATTCATGACCATCCATAATATAAACTTTCAAAAATAGAGTAGATCCGGCATGTATAAACAGAAATCGACTCAACCTTTGGAAACGTCTTGACTTGTATAATCGATATGATGTCAAATTACGGGGTGTTTATTTATTATTCAATGAATGGAAAACCAACACGATTCCCTATGGCAAACTTTATTCATGGTCTAATGAGGTAGTGTTAGCAAACGAACAATTAATTTTAAATTATTAGAAGTGAATGTGATGAAAATGTCTCAAGCAAAAGGGATGTGAATATACGGAATGTTTATTTTCAATATCCTCGATAAAACACATCCAACCCTTCACAAAAGAGAATCATCTTTTAAAACTAGATCTATTCCACTATGTTCAGATATAACGGTAATCAAGGCGAGGAAAATACATGGCACGACATGGCCTTTATATTCCCAGATATAGCCCCTTCGATTGTTTTGCTCAAATACTTTTTATAGTAATCACGGGAACCTTCGCTAATCATTTCTTTAATAATAGATAATGTTCCCAACCGGTATTGAAGTGGAATCGATGTCATATTAAATATGAATTATCCCCTCACAACGTGTCACCTCCTCTAAGCGATTTTACCATCTTAACTATAATATATAAATAGGTCGGTCAATAATTTGGAAAAAATATAATGTTTAGTATTTTGTTAATAAATCTTATAGATAAGATCCCTCTTTTCTATAGAATAATAAATAGCGTATACAAAATAATGAATACCTTTGTACATAAAAATCCCCGGAACAATTTTCCGAGGCAGCAATCCTAATAACATCACATAGGGTCTAGGCAAATGAACATATGGCCAACATCGTCTCTTTCAAATGACCGTTATAATGTTTGAATGACTATTCTAACTTCGGCAAGATACGCACTTCTTGTTTCATGTCGGATTGGCAGAGCGGGCATTTGGGCTCCTTAGCAAAACTGAACGATTCTCTCATCCAACCACGGCAATCATCGTTCGTACACGCCCATACTTTCGTTTCCACTTCGGGTACCGGCTCTTTCGGTTTTCTGGAAAAAGACAATGACAGCATCTCCTTTCTAGATACTGTCTCCATTATACAACTTTTTGATTGACAATGTAAGTAAAACTCATTATCATAGTTTGTTTATGATATTAAAAGGTAAAAAAAGCAACCGAAAAGATGGAGATATCTTTCACAAAACAAAAAACCCGCCTGCCAATTGATCAATCGGCAGAGCGGGATGTTGATTAGAGAACAAATTTTTCAATGGCTTTGGCCACACCATCATTATCATTCGTGTCCGTTATATAATCCGCCGCTTTTTTGATCGCCTCTTGCGCATTGCCCATGGCGACACCAACGCCTGCTTCTTGAATCATCTTTATATCGTTCAGACTATCACCAGCGGCCATGACCTGATCCATCGTCAATCCGAGATCGCGGCATACGCGTCGCAGGGCATTTGCCTTGTTGACACCTTTAGGATTGATTTCCACATTTAACGGCATCGAATTGGTCAGTTCCAAACCTTCAAAATAAGATATTTGCTCGATAAACTCATCGAGCACTTTTTTATCCGTCGTAGCACAGCCAAATTTCAGCCAAGCGTAGCTGGATAAATCGTCAGGCTTTTCATCATAAAATATCCGGTCGGTCGCAACCATCCATGTAAACATGCCTAGCGTCCGGGCGATTTCATACATAGCGTTCATTTTTTCTTCATCGAACAGATGACGCTCAACGAGTTCTTTATTAATCGTCCAAATTTCGCCACCGTTACATGTAATTAAATCAGATTTTAAATTCAACGCTTCCGCATAAGGATAGCACGAACCTAGCCAGCGTCCTGTACTGAGCACAACACGCACATTTTTCTCCAACGCCTTGGCAATCGTTTCTTTCGTATATTCAGAAACTTCTTCGTCACTGTTTAACAACGTCCCATCCATATCCAAAGCTATCAGTTTAATTTCTGCCACTATCCACTCTCTCCTCAGTCATTTTATTGCATTTATCCATAATGCCGGTCGGTACGTATAATATTTTGCGATATATATTCACCACTTACACCGCCTCCTTCTATTTACATTTTCCATATAAAAATTTTTCATCAATAATTATTGAACGCACTCGTTACGATTTATTCGATAACGAACTCCCCGATCGTAAAAATAGGTGGTTATAAACGGGATTACTAATAAACCGTACATAACAATGAATAACGTATCGATACTGTATAAATCAACGATCAGTCCACCAATAAACGGACCGCTCATACGTCCTGCTGCAGCGATGCTGTTGACAAAGCCTTGGTAGAACCCCGCGCGGCCTGTAGGTGCTAACTCGTTGGCGAGCGATGGAACTGCCGGCCAAACGAGCATTTCACCAAGCGTTAAAATCACCATGGCAACGGCGAACATAGTAAATGTTTCAGAAAAACTCGCAACTATGAACGAAAGAATAAAAATAGCATTGCCAACGTAGATATGCTTCTTTTGCGCTATCACTTTCGTCGTAAACCATTTGACAAGCGGTTGACCCAATACAATCAACGTCCCATTAATGGCCCAAATCGTACTGTACTGATCGAGCGGAATACCGATATCTTGAGTGTGAGAAGCAATCGTTGACTGCCATTGGCTATATGTCAGCCAAGCGATTAAGAACCCGCAGGACAAAATGAGCAAACCGATAAAAGCACGTTTGTCCTCAGTTTTCTCTATCTGATCTTTTGTTGCTGTACCCGTGCGTTCATCTTTCGCCCGCTCCATTCCTCGAAAAGTAAAAATAACGATCAGAAAAAAGACTGCAAACATCGATGCATTCGCCATAAATGTATATGTAAACGAAATATCCGCAACATAGCCGGCAATGGTTGCTCCAAGTGCGACTCCAACATTGCGTGCCACATAAACCGCATTAAAAGCACGTCGTCCACCTTCAGGCCAGACTGACCCAGCCAAGGCAAACATCACTGGCTGCGTTACACCGGAACCAAAGCCGATGATAATAAGTAAAATAGAATAAGGTACGATGCTATGGTTGAATGCCATTATCACCGCTGATCCGAGCGTTATCGATGTGCCGATCAGGATGGTTTTATAGGCGCTGATCTTATCAAAAAGCACACCGCCAATCAAGTTTCCGACAATCGCCGCCCCTTGATTAAACATTAAAATGAGTCCGGCAAACGCCAAACTTTTACCAAGTTCGTTATGCATATAAATTGTGTTTAACGGCCATAAAAAAGAAGCGCCTGTGACCTGAATCGTTGAGGCTATGACCAAAATCCAAACATATCGCGGCATTCAACCATCTCTCACTTTACAATCTATCAAATGAACATTGTAAGCCAATTTTCGGTAGATAGCAATGAGAATGATTCATTGGGATAACGATTGGGGTCGATCCGAAAATCTGCACCTACGAAATTTTAGCTGCCTGTCTTTTCACCAACATCATCCAGCACATATTTATTCCGACCGGCCCCCATGCCAAAGGAAGCAACGAGAAGAGTTGTGATCATGAGCGTAATCAGCGGAACCTCCCAATTGCCGGCTAAATCATACAAATAGCCGATCAGCGTCGGTCCGACCGCTGCCAACAAATAGCCAAACGCCTGAGCCATACCTGACAATTCAGCAGCTTGTCGGGCAGTCCGCGCCCGCATTCCAAGAAGAGCTAAAGCCAATGGAAAAATACCGCCTAACGCAAGGCCGATCAATATGATGCTGATAACCATCGTCGTGTTCGACGTTCCTATGAGCAGGCCACCATAGCCTGCGAACGCCGTCAAACAAAGCACCAGCGCAATCCACCGTTGGGTCGTAAAACGCCCAGCAATAACCGGGACGAAAAAACTTGTTGGCAGACCGATAAATTGAGTAAAGGAGAGCATCCATCCAGCCGTTTGCAAGCTCACTCCGTAATCATGTAAAATCTCCGGCAACCACGAGATCGTCACATAAAATGTGAACGACTGCAGACCCATGAACGAGGCTACTTGCCAAGCGAGCGGCGAACGCCACATCCGGTTGCCTCGCGATTGAACATAGGCCATTTGCGTCGTTTCGTTTTTTTCATCTTTCCAGATTAAATAAAACCATATGATAATAGCCATGACAGACGGAATCGCCCAGACGAGTAAAGCTGCCTCCCAGCCGAGATTCAGTCCAAAAGCGATCGGTACGCTTAAGCCCGATGCTATAGCGGCAAAAGTTCCCATCGCTGTTGAGTAAACACTCGTCATGAACGGAACTTTCGTCGGGAATTTATCTTTAATCACACTTGGCAATAGAACGTTCAATATCGCAATGCCCATACCAGCGAAAAGCGTCCCACTAAATAGTAAGAAAGCCCATGTCACCGAGCGAACGAGAATGCCGATCGTCAATAAAACAAGACCTAAGACGAGCGCACGTTCATTTGTGTATCGGTGCCCTAATTTAGGAACAAGCGGTGACATAAAAGAAAAAGCTATCAGCGGTAAACTCGTTAAAATACCTGCGCTCCAATTCGACAAACCGACATCATCTCGAATTGAACCGATAACAGGTCCGACAGATGTGATAGCTGGACGTAAATTAAACGCAACAAAGACAATACCTAGTACAAGCATTAATTTATAAAATGATCTGAAATGATCTTGATTGTTTAAATCCACGAATCAGCAACTCCTCCTCAAGCTAAAATAAAAAACTCCGATCATTACTATAACATAACTTAAATACATTTCGATAGCAAAGCCAAAGCTACACGTAAAAAAAAGATCGGGCCCGACGACGAAAATTCGTCGATCTGTCCCGATCTCGTTTTAGGTTGCATTATCGATTTATTCGTACACAATAGAAACCGGTGTTTCCATCGGTATATGATCGTAGAGCCACGCTAAGTCAGCATTGTGCATTTGGATACATCCCTCACTTTCGTTTTGACCGATGTCATTCGGATCATTCTCCCCGTGAATACCGTATACCGTTCCATCGGTTCCCGGCACGTTTAAACCGAGCCAATGATCGCCAAGAGGGTTGCTTAGGTTATTGTGCGAAATCCCCAATTGATTTTCATGTTTGGTGATAATCTGAAAATTCCCTTCAGGTATAAGCGACGGATCTACACTTGTGCTGACCGGAAACGTTGTGACGACATCATCATTGTGAAATACCGTTAACAAATTCGTCCGTTTATTAATCACAATACCGTAAGCATTCGTATCCACCTTTTCGTCCTCCTGGACAAGATTCGTTAAAACAGATGGATTAGGAATATGGAGAGTCATCCCGTATTTTAAGTCATTCGGATCACTTAACCCATTATGAGCAGCTAATGACCCCGTATGTTCATCTGTATTATAAAACGCTTCACTAATGCTTTGTAATGTCTCCCCTTTAGCTACTGTATGCGAAACCATATAGCGCGGATTAGGAATGGACAATTCCATTCCAGCTTGAATCTCTTTTTCCGGATTAGTAATCCCATTGTAATGAACTATTTCATCTTGTTGATGACCGCTTCCATAATATAGCATCGCGATATCAAAAAGCGTTTCGTTTTCGTCTACCTTATGTGTAATGACATGTTCCGGCTCATTCGACAATTCTCTATGATTTTCCTCCACTACTTCGTCCGTTTCATCTGTTGTTTCTATATGATTTTCATTCGAATCTCCGTCGAGTTGTTGCGTATTCGCATCCGCTTGTTCCGCCTCTTTATTATCCGCTTTTTCCTGCGCTTGGGAATCATGGTGATCTTTTTTTTGTTTATTTTTAGTCGCGTTTTCGCCCGCTTTTGAATTATCCGAATGAGTTTTGAAGGAATTCGTTGTCACTTCGGTAGTCTGATCATTGTCAAAAAAAGAATACGGTCCAAAGGCCATAACTAGAACTGCGCAGCTAATAATCAATAAGATTGCAGTCATAAAAGCAATGTAAAACTTGATGCGCCTTTTCTTATGCCGTCTTGACCGTGTAACAGGCTGTAGTTCTCGTTTTTTTGACAAATGCCATTCCTCCATTCTGCATGATTCAGAGCACGTTTATTATAGCGGAAAAATGAAAACATTTGTCGAAAAGATGCAAAATTAGGACTGCTAAAACAAAAAAAGCTCGGAAATACCTAATACATTGTATTATAAATGGAAATTATTGGTTTTTTTGAACTACAATGTTTTATGACTTTAGACCTGTGCCCATATATTAAAAACGCACATATCACCTTTCCTAATCCTTTATATGTACATATAAAACTGAGGTAAGATGTATTATTAATCGTTTAAATATTATGTTAACATGTTTTTGAAAACGTTTTCTTAAAGGAGAGAAGAATTTAATGTGAACGCTCACTCGTTTGTTCGATCGGATTGTTCAACGGTATTTGCCGGATGCTTTTTTACTCGCAGTTATTTAACGTTAGTCGTTTTTCTTATGGGTATTATCTTCACAGATTCATCGCCCGTACGAATGATTGGTCATTGGGGTGGCAGGTTTTGGAATTTGAAGCCGTATAATGGATGATGAACTGAACGCACAGGATCGCTCTATCAACGCCAGCAAGACAAGTGTTTTCAAGTCACAAAATCATTCAGTATTCCTGCAATCATTCATCATACTTGCCGTTTCATGAAGCGCGATATCCCCCTTAAAGCTCTCCCATCCCGTTTATTATGGGAAGATGCTACATATAGCCATTCAGTCGCGTTTGCTAGTCTATTTTCGATGAAAAAGGTCACCGGATAGAATGAGGAGTTTCGTACACGCCTTGATCCATGCGATATAATGTTTGATAATATTTATTCGTTTGTAGCAATTTATGATGACTCCCCCTCATAAAAATTTGACCCTTATTAAGAAAAATAATCTCATCCATATTTTCCACCCCGGCCAAATGGTGTGTGATCCAAATGACGGTTTTATTTTCGGTCGCATTAAAAATCGTCTCCAAAATGTTTTGCTCTGTTACGGGATCTAAGCCAATCGTCGGTTCATCAAATAAAATAATCGGCGTATTTTGTAATAGAACTCTCGCAAACGCGATCCGCTGTCTTTCACCACCGGAAAACCGTTTTCCCATTTCGTGCATATTCGTTTGCAGTCCATGCGGCAAGGAGGCGATCAGATCCGTCAACTGTGCTTGTTCCACCACATGCCAGATCTCTTCTTCGCTCGCTTCAGGCTTACCAATGCGAAGATTATTTTCGATTGTCGTGTCAAACAAATGCGGTTTTTGATTCAATACTGAAACAGCTGTTGACAAGAAGCTTTTGTCCATAGGATGTTCATTAAGCGTAATCTTTCCTTCATCAGGCTGCACCAAACCGGCCATCAGCTTCACAAGCGTCGACTTCCCCGCCCCGCTTTTGCCGAGAACAGCGATTTTTTTTCCATGAGGGATGTGAAGCGATAGTCGGTCAATCGCTTTAGATGAGCTGTTCGGATATTGATAACTGACTTTGTGAAGTGTCATTGTAACTTTCTCAGCAGCCTGCCAATCACAATCTTTTTGATTCGGTTGATCGAACGAACGGCTCTCAATAGCTTGCAATCGTTTAATCGAATCGGCATAAGTCGGAATATCCGCCGCTGCTTGAGACATCGGCAAGAGGGCATCGATGATCGAAAATGTGACCAATACAAATGCGGCTATAACGGTCGGCGAAAAGTGCCCTTGTCCGGTTTGCATATCGGACCAGACGATCATGACAAGCAAAGCAATCCCTGCCACAAAGCGCAGCACACCGTCACGCCAGTGCCGCCGTTTTCGCAAGCTGTGTTCCGTTTTCAAAAGCGCATCATTTTCAGCGGCGAACCGTTCCAGCACTTCCGCTGTCCGACCGCTAGCCCGCCAGTCCAACTGTCCGAAAATCGCATCAGTCAGCTGCCGGTACAAAGTGTTTTTCTGCTGTTTTTCCTGGACATGATCGCGCCTTGATGTGATGAAAGATATAAACGGCAGTAAAAAGACAAGAACGCCGAGCAGAAGAACCATCAGAAAAGCAAACAAACCATCGAATAAACCAAGGACGCCAATGAAAATCGCATACGTGAACAAGCCGAGAATACTGGGGAAAATGGTTTGCAAATACAAATGTTGCAAATGCTCAATATCATCGGATAATACACCGAGCAAATCACCCGTCTGATAGCGGCTGCGAAGGGAAAGGGCCTGGGGCTCAACTATTTTGTATAAACGTGACCGCATCTTCTGCAAAATACGCAGTACGACATCGTGGCCAGTAAGTTTTTCTAAATAAAGAAAAACCGCCTGCCCGATACTAAATGCTCTGACAGATACAATCGGCACATAAACGAGCATGATGTTTTCCGGCTGCAGCGCGGTTTTCGAAATGAGAAAACCGGAGACAAACAAAAGCATCGCCCCGGATCCGATACCTAACAGACCGAACAAAATCATGATGATGTTTCTTGTTTTAAATTGTTTGAGATAGGGATAAATCCAGCGTCGCATCGATACGTCCTCCTTTCCCATGAACATGCAGGTCATAATAGATGCCCCGCTTCTGCAACAATTCGCCATGCGTTCCTCGCTCAACAATCTGTCCGTTTTGAAGAACGAGTAAATGATCCATCGCTTGCATCCAATGCTGCCGATGGGTTGCCAAAAACACGAGTCTATGTCGGAAAACACGCAGCATCATTTGTTTTATTTCATATTCAGTTTCGATGTCAAGATGAGCAGTCGGTTCATCAAGCAGAACGATCGGTTTATCGCTCAACAATACGCGAGCCATAGCAATACGCTGCTCCTGGCCGCCGCTCAGCATCCGTCCGCCTTCACCGATGTTTTCGTGTATTCCGTTCGGGAGCTGTTCTACAAACGATTCCAAATCAATCGCGCGAATGACACGTTTAACAGCGTCATCCGATGCTTCCGGAGCATAAAAACGAATATTATCTGCCAGTGTCGCCGGGAAAATATACGGATGCTGGGGAATATAAGCCATTTGTTGCATCCATCCGTCTTTCATCGATGACACGTCTTGTTCATCAACATAAAAGCGACCGTTTGTCGGCTGCAAATACCCGGCAAGCAAGTGGAGAAAACTTGATTTTCCCGCTCCGCTTTCACCGACAATGCCGATCATGCCATGCCCGGTCCAGGAAAAGTTAATTCCTTGCAAAATAGGCCGCTCATCCCCTGCGGACACATGTTGCAATACGATGCGGCTTGCCGGCTTCCAAGTATACGTTAAACCGCCTCCGACATTTATCTCAGCTGTATTTATAATGGAGTCGATCTGTTCCATAGCGACTTGTCCGTCGAGTGTGGCATGATAGTCTGATCCCACTTGTTTAATTGGTAAGAAATACTCAGGAGCAAGCAATAAAATCGTCAGCGCTGGCATCAAGGGGATCGATCCGTCAATGAGACGAAAGCCGAGCCCAACCGCAACAAACGCAATGGATAGACTGCTGAAAAAATCAAGCGCAAACGACGACAAAAAAGCCATGCGCAATGTCCGGTTGGTTGCTCGTCTGTATTGCTCCCCAACCTGATTGATGCTCCGAGCATGGGCGATGCTTTTTCCTAAATATTTCAAAGTCTCTAGTCCTTTTAACGAATCGGTAAAATGATTAGCTAGTATACGGTATGTCGCATACTGTTTATCTGCCATTTTTTGAGCGGCAAGACCAAGCAAAATCATAAAGATAATAACAATCGGAACGGATAAGATGAGGATCAAAGCGGAGATATGATCAATCGTGGCAATATAAATCACGATAGCTCCTGGAACGACAAGCGCGCGTATCGTACGGATGGCGATGATTTCCAAGTACTGCTTTAGCTGATCAATCCCTTCAATCGCCAATGTTACTAACCGTCCCGTCCCTTTTGTTTCTGCAAAACGAAAACCGTGTTGAAAATAAGCTTGAATCAGTTTATTCCGCAAATGGCGGCTCGTCTTTTGAGCATAGTTTTCCGCCACGTATTGCTGCACATGGGAGAGACCATAGCGAACTGCGAAGGCAGCAAAAAATAGCGCCATGTCCGATAATGTTTCTACCAAAGGGGTGCGCTGAAATAAAAGGGAAACCGCCCGGGCCAGAAAAACAGCCTGGGCGATAATGCCGATGGATTCAAGCACAATCAGTACACTCAGCACCGCATAGAGTTTACGGCTTCCCGGATAGGTAGGCATTCCTTTTTTCCGCTTCATCAATATCCCACCCTGTCATCTTTTTTCAGTCGCTTGCGGAAGACAACATAGCTCCAAGTCTGGTAACCAAGAACAAACGGCAATAAAGCAAGTGAGAAATACGACATCACTTTAAGTGTATAAGCACCAGAAGAGGCATTGTGAATGGTTAAATCATACGCCTCCCCCAATGTACTAATCATGACACGCGGAAACATGCCAATGAAGATACTTGCTGCCAAACCGCCGACCGTGAGTGCCGTCAGTGTAAACGCCCAGCTGTCGCGCCTTTTGATATTGAGAAAGCTAGCTGCTGCTAGAGCTGCCCACGCGCCGATCGGCAAAATGATCCAGAATGGACCGTGATACGTGAAAATATCTGTTTTAACGAAGGCCGTAATAATATAAACAAGCAAAACAATGAGAGTGACAGGAGCCAGCTTTTTCCCCGCATTCCGGGCCCTCTCTCGCAGCTCACCTTCAGTACGAATCGTGATGAATTGAAGCCCGTGCACAATGCACAACAAGAGAAACATCACACCGCCTAGGAGGGCGAATGGATGCAGAAACTGCAGAAATCCGCCGACCATTTCTTTTTTCCCGTCAATAGGCATGCCGGTTATGAAATTGGTTAATGCGACTCCCCATAAAACCGGAGGAAGGGCACTGCCAATACATAGTGCCCAATCCCACAGATTGCGCCATGATTGTTTATTCACCTTCCCTCGAAATTCAAAAGACACCCCGCGGATAATCAAGGCGAACAACATAAAGACAAACGGCATGTAAAACCCGCTGAACAATGTAGCATACCAATGGGGAAACGCTGCAAACATAGCCCCGCCTGCGGTGATCAGCCATACTTCATTCGCATCCCAGAACGGGCCAATCGTACCGATATACACACGCTTTTCTGTATCGTCTTGGCCGAGAAATTTAGCCACAGTCCCAACACCGAAATCAAAACCTTCCAGGATAAAGAATCCGGTAAACAAAACAGCGATGATAAGAAACCATAAAGCATTAAGTGACATGTGGACGAGCCTCCTCTCCACTTACATTGAAGGGATCTTGCACATCTTTTGATCCTTCTTTTTCCTCATCTGATTTCTTGATTTGTTTAACGAATAAATAAACAGTAATACAAGCTAAAATAGCATACAACAACGTGAATGATACAAAGGAAAACAACACTTCATGAAATGTGACCGACGGTGACACGGCATCCTCAGTCTTCATCATGCCAAAAACAACCCATGGCTGCCGGCCGATTTCCGTAACAATCCATCCAGCTGTATTGGCGATAAACGGAAGTGAAATAGCATAAACCATCATTTTTAGGAAAAGAGGTTTCCTTGTAATGATGTTTTTGCGCACTGCATACCATCCGTAAATCCCGAGCGCAAGCATCGCTAAGCCGCTGATCACCATCACGCGAAAGCTCCAAAAGACCGTTTTTACCGGCGGAATATAATCACCCGGCCCGTATTTGGCTTCGTAAGCGTCCTGTAATTGCAGCATACCGTCGATCTGCCCGCTGAACTTGTTATAGGAAAGAAAGCTCAGCAAGTACGGAATTTGCAATTCTAAGCGGTTTTCTTTTTCATCCGTGTCAATTGCCGCGGCAACCGTAAATGGTGCCGGATCGTCGCTATCATGCCACAGCGCTTCGGCAGCCGCGAGTTTCATAGGTTGGTTTTTCAAGAGATTTTGCATTTCTCCATGGCCGAATATGAGCACAAATACGGACGCAACCGCCGCAACAATTATGGAAATTTTGAACGACTTTTTGAACATATGGACGTTCTGTTTGCGCAGCATTTTCCAAGCACTAACCCCAGCAATGAAGAAAGCACCTGTTGCAAAAGCAGCAAACAATGTGTGCGGGAATTGCACCCAGAGCTGTTCGTTTGTCAAAATCGCCTTAATGCTTGTCATTTGTGCCTGACCGTCTGCCACCTCATAGCCAACCGGATGTTGCATAAACGCATTCGCCGATAAAATCCAGAAAGCAGATAGAATCGTTCCGAGAGAAACGAGCCAAATAGAAGCAAGATGTACACGTTTTGACAACCGATCCCGACCGAATATCCAAATGCCGATAAAGGTCGATTCCATGAAAAAGGCCAATAAGCCTTCAATCGCTAATGAAGGGCCAAAGACATCCCCGACAAACCGGGAATAGGTGGACCAGTTCATGCCAAATTGAAATTCTTGAAGAATTCCTGTCACGACTCCGACAGCAAAGTTGATTAAAAACAACGTTCCCCAGAACTTGGTCATTTTCATATAAATATCTTTATTTTTCACGACATACAATGTTTGCATAATCGCGATGATGAATACTAAGCCGATTGACAACGGCACAAAGAAGTAATGAAAAATCGTCGTCGATGCAAACTGCAGTCGTGCTAATTCCAATGTACCCAACGATCATTCACCCCTTAATTATGAACAAAATGTGAATTTGTTCACATATTTTTCATAAAAAATAGTGCGAAATAGCATTCCGCATTTCCACTATGACAATAGTTAAAACTGATCCTGTTACTATTATATTATGAAATAAAAATAGGTAAACATGATTTAGTTACAGATATGTCAAGGATTAATGACAATTATGTCACAATGTTTCTTGATATTGGAATGCCTTCTCGATAATGGAAAAAATCAATTTTTATTTTTATTTTGGTGGTTGTTTTTTATAAATAATGCTCAATTATTCACATTATTAAATTTTTTTCATGTTATTTTTGGTTTTTGAATTAAGATAGCCTTGCTCGATTTATTTAAATTGATCATACTTTCATGCGAAACATATGTTAAACTGATGGTCAAGACGGAATTTTCATACGGAGGTGTTTTATGGAAAATCAATCCTATAAAATCCCAAACGTCCCACCCCTTGTTCAACACCCCGATCTGCCTACCGGTTGTGAGGCAACAGCGCTGGCGATGCTTCTGAATTGGGCCGGGCTTGAAATAAGTAAATATGCTGTCGTCGATGCCCTCCCCAAAGGTGATAAAGTCCATACCGTTGGTGGTGAACGGATTGGGGCCAATCCGCATTATGAATTCGTCGGCGATCCATATGTTGATGATGGAAGCTTTGGTGTGTTTGAAGGCCCTATCTTGGAAGTGATCGAAAAGTTGATGCCCGGAGCAGGTGTTGACTTAACCGGTCAGAACTTTGATGCACTTCTAGACATCGTCCGATCTGGAAAACCTGTTATGGCATGGACAACGATCCACCAACGCCAAACGTATCATAGCGATACATGGATCGACAACGAAGGTAACACGATCGAGTGGTTCTGCAACGAACACGCCGCCGTCATCATCGGCATGCATGGTGATGATCTTCTCGTTAATGATCCAACAACAGGACAAACTGAACGTTATGCACGCAACCTGTTTGAACACAACTGGGCATCAATGGGCAAACGAGCTATCACACTGAATGTCTAACAAGACTCTGTCATTTCATCTAAACGTAAAAAAGTAGTTCAGTTAAACAACTGGACTACTTTTCCCTTTATTTCAGACGGCTGCTTTCTACAGACATCAGCTCACGTATCTGATTTCAATCAACATATGAATATTCATCAAACGAACCTACTTTTTTTCGTGTTTAATGCAAATTAAGCGCCTGTACTCACGCCGTTTTCTAACATGTCGCAAAACGTTCCAGCAAAATGTTGACAACGCCGGACATCTTCCTGATCCGGCTGCAAATCGACTTTGAGTCGCTGGGGGACTAAGGTAGCACCCAATTCTTGCAAATGCTTCCACATGATATCAACCGCACCGCCATATGAATCATAGAAAGAATCAGCCGAGCCGAACACACCGAAGAGCATTCCCGAAATATCAACGTCATCCAGTTCTTCATAAAAATCCTCGACTTCATAAGGCAAATCGCCATCATCCCATGTATGTGTCCCAATTAGAATCGCATCATAATCAGCTAGCTCCTCCACATCAATCGGATCAAAATCAAACGTCCGCGTATCTATTTGATGTCCACGCTTTTCAATGTATTCCACAATAATCTCTGCCATCAATTCTGTATTTCCGGTCATACTCGCATACATTAACAACACATTGGCCATCGCCAATCCCCCTCATATAATATCCTTTTCGCTTTTATTCTAATTGATAATGATTATTGATTTCAATTAGAAGCGATTGGTTCAAACATTATCGCATTTGTGTTTGTCTAAAATGTAACGGTTAGGGAGAAATACCTTTAGGCGAGTAGATAACAAGAATTGTATAGCAACGGAAGGGAGCAAGAGAGGCGTCTATAATACAGATTAAAATGATTATAATCATCGCTAGTTTCATTTTGTTTCAGATTACTCCAAAATGTTAATAAAATAGAGCTAGCCTTTTACACAAAGGATTGCCACCTAGGCAATCCTTCGTTGTAACCATTTGAACGGAAATGCCTGAATTTAATCTTCGCTTAACAAATGATCAGTTCTTTGATAAATATCTTTACATGATGACATTATAATTGCACGATAAGCACTTTTTTGGATAAATGATAACCCCAATCCTTATAGGCATCTTTATGCATCTATCATCATGTTCAATGGACATCTTATACAAAATTGTAGAAACGGTCTGCAGTCTATTTCAGCGAGTGTTTCTCGATCATCTCTTGTTTTAATTTCCACAATTCATAACTCAAATCGACGTAATATGTTTGCGGATTAAGCAGTCGTAATGTTTCTGGCCAAATATAAGAAAGCTGCTTTTCATGGTAGCGGTGAATTTCCTCAAGCGTCGGCAAATCATACACCTGTTTGCCATTAATAAAAATAGGTTGCAGAAGCTCGACCGCTTCATAATCGTGTACATATTTAAACTTTTGTGGGAAAAGTGGATCGAACATTTTGAGCGGCTTGTCATCCACTGTTTCATGATCAAGGGCGATATAATCCCCTTCTGATTTATTCGTTTTCCGATTGATGATTCGATAAACTTTTTTCACACCGGGTGTAGTCACTTTGGCAAGATCATCGGAGAGCTTGATGACCGGGATAAGTTTGTTCGTATTTTCACGTGCAACAAGCTTATAAACACCACCGAGTGACGGTTTTTTAGCACCGGTAATCAACTTTGTACCGATGCCCCACGATGAAATTTTTGCACCCTGTAGTTTCAGATGCATGATGACCTCCTCATCAAGATCGTTAGAGGCCATGATTTGCACATAATCCAAACCTGCTTCATCAAGCATTTTCCGCCCGGCAATCGACAAACGCGCTAAATCACCGCTATCAAGACGAATCGCCTTCAACTTTTTCCCCTGAGCCTCAAGCATTTTGCCGGTTTTGATCGCATTGGGAATCCCAGATTTCAACGTGTCGTATGTGTCCACAAGAAGTACCGCTTGATCGGGCAAAGCTCTAGCAAAATTCATGAACGCTTCTTCTTCTGTATCATGATCCTGAATCCAGGAATGAGCGTTCGTTCCTTTTGTCGGGATGTTAAAAAGCTTGCCTGCACGCATATTCGATGTTCCGTGAAATCCAGCGATATAGGCGGCACGCGCTCCCCAAATAGCAGCGTCAGCTTCCTGAGCACGGCGTGTTCCGAACTCGATCAACGTGTCATCGTTTGCAACTTGCTTAATGCGGCTCGCCTTTGTTGCAATCAAGCTCTGGTAGTTCATGAAATTTAAAATGGCAGTTTCAATTAAGTGCGCTTCGAAAATACGCGCTTCCACCCGAATGATTGGTTCATTCGGAAAAACGATTTCTCCTTCACGCATCGCGTATATATTTCCGGTAAAAGAGAACGCTCGCAGCTCATCTAAAAATGCTTCTTCATAATTTTCTTCTTGTTCTCTTAAATACGCAATATCTTCTTCTGAAAAATGCAAGTTATTGATATAGTGTACAATCCGCTCTAAACCGGCAAACACAGTATAACCATTCCGAAAAGGATTTTTGCGGATATACGCGTCAAAAACCGCCCATCGATTGTGCGTATTGTTTTTCCAATGTGCATACATCATATTGATTTGATATTTGTCGGTATGCAAAGTTAAATTTTCGTATTCCATGGGTTGCCTCCGTTTTAAGACTTCATTATTATTGTATATCAAAAACAACGATGAAAGTCAACAAAGAAATGCAAAATGAAGCGTTCTTCATTATTATTGTATATCAAAAACAACCGTTTTTACAATTTTCACCTATTCTTGCACGGAGTATCACGTGTTCTACAATCTAATGTTCACGATTCATATAATCATGAGACCGTTAATGAATTCATTAACATATTCAGGCCGTTCATGAACGTCTACATTTAAATTCAAATGTCAATTAAAGACTGCAGCAAACACGCCGTATCAAAATCCATGTCAAGATGTGTCGGTATATCATGAAGTTTTTCAACAATTTCAGAAACTCGGACTGCATAATGCGAGGATCAGAATAATCATCGAGTAAATGTTGGTAACAAATAGTGCCTTTCTGGTGATCCACAGCAAGAACAAGCATTGGAAATATCGGTCGTTTACCGGAAAACACTTGTATCGGCATAAAACGCGGTGCCCATCATAAAAAGTCGCAGATGCATCGATTTCAATTTTCCGCCAAACAGGAACGCCTACATCGCGCAATGTTATTTTAAATTCATAAATTATTTTGCCCCTCTTCGCTCCTTTATGATCAGTGTAACACATTTCAACGATTTGAAAGCGGATAAATTTACAAAATCTGAAAATCCAATATAAACCATTGCCTATTTACAGTCGAAAAGGAGTCAAAAATATGCCTTTGTTACTAAAACGACGAATCATAAAAATATCGCTAGCTGTGCATTTAAAACAGCAAAATATGTTAGCATATCTATTAAAAGAAGCACGTTTATGGTAAGGGAGGATATGCACTTCATGAAAGTTAAAGTGAAAATGAATGTCCAAACGATGTATTACGGCGATTTGCTACGGGAGGGGAAAATTTATGAAGTGGAAAAGACAACAGCTGAACGTTGGATTGCGAGTGGAATTGCAGAGAAAACGGAAGATCGCAAGGAAACAAACTAGCTGAGTGCATTGAATCAAAAACGGACGGCCATTGCCCAAAAATGACCGCCCGTTTGCATCAACATCAATCATCGATTTGCAAAAAATTCTTCTGCCATTTCTAAAAACACTTCTTGTTCCGGTGTCAGATCATATTCTTCCTCGATAGCATCAACCGGACAAACCGCCTTACATGCTCCGCAATCAATACAAACATCGGGATCTATAAAAAATTGTTCTTCGCCTTCTTCAATACAGTCAACTGGGCAAACACTGACGCATTCGCCCGATTTCTCACCGCGGCAAGGATCCAATATTACAAATGCCATATATGATTAACCTCCTTTATGTTCTATACACCTCTCTTTTATTTAATGACACATATGAGGTACAATGCAAATAAATCGCTTAAAATATTTCCGACGATTACGCATATTCTTCCTTTCACTACAAAAAGAAACGAACACCTACCCCTTTTTCCGGTTATAGACGCTCTTTATACGTCCATATGTGCGATCAATCGTGTGCATGGTCAATGCTGTTTATTTTAAAACAGCCTGAACCGTATCCAGTATGCTTTTTAATAAAGATCTTCGTTTATGTTCCTCATCCGATGTGGCATTGCTGTCCACGTGATTTTCTTCACCCTTTTCTTGAACATCGCCATCTTCGTTTCGTTCTGTTTGAGCGGTTGTATCAGCGTCTTCAGACGCTGTCACAAAAGATAAATGCTCCATCACTATTTCATAATGCTCTTGATGAAAGGCTGATGACGATTCTTGCACAATCGTTTTGATATCGCTCAATATGTTGATAATCATTTCTTTCTTTTCCCGCAATTCGCTTTCTTTTTCCTCTAGCTTATCGGCTGTTTTACGAGCAGTATCAAAATCATGCTTTAATGCGTCTAACGTACTTTCTACGCGTTCTATTGTAACGGCTTCAGTTTCATTTGTTTCATCTTTTGAATCGCTCGTTTCATCAGCGACATCGTCATCTTGGTCATCGTCTTGATTGATATCTTGAGCGGCCATGAATTCTTTCGCTTGTTTGACAGATTCGTCGTTTTCCTCTGCCTTCACTACTTCAAGTGATTGTTCTTTCAGACTGATGCTCTCATCCAATTGTTTGATTTCTCGTAAAGCTTCATCGAGAACGGTGAAGAATTCAGCACTGAGATCATCAAATTGATCATATTTTTCGTGAACTTCATCGGTTAATTGAACGAATGGATGTTCAACAGGTGACTGATCTGCATCAGCCTGCTTCTTACTATCAACATCAATTTCCTTTTCTTCTTCATCGCCCGCTTTCTCTTCCTCAGCATCTTTAAGCGTTTCCGTCTCGAAAAACTCGACCATATCTTCAATAACAGCCGCCAACTCTTCGACGTGCTCATCATGTTGTATTTGTTCATAAATATCTGTCGCTTCAGCTAAGAGATTTTGTATGGCGGATAACTTTTCCTCGTCGTCCTCTAATCCATCCATCATATCTTCCAAAGACAACTGCTGCTCTTCGATTGCTTGCAAAGCAGTTTCAATGGTATTTTCATCTGCCGTTGACTCATCGGGTAAATCGAAATCGCATTCATCTAAAAAGCATGTCTCGATTTTTGCTTCCGGCAACGATATATTTTCTACCGTTTGGTGATCGACTTCCATAGTTACATCTTCTAAACAAGCCCACCCCGGTGTATCCGATGTACATAAACCTTCTATTAAATCAAACTCCGGCGGTCCACCATCCATCGTTTCCGTATAAAGTTCTTGTAGGTCTACTGGCCCCGGCGATGTGATTTGAATAACCATCGGATCGCGTTCATCACCTGTTTCCAATTCCTTTGTAATCGTTAATCCGGTTATTTTGCCTTCTGCTATGTCAATTTGACCAGTAAGAGCCCCGAGTAGGTCCATATCCCCTTCCACTCTTTCAGACACAACAGTAAATCCGCCACTATTTCCCTCTGCTTCCCCGGATTCAACGTTTTCCTCTGCCTTCTCGGGCTGTTTGGATTCTGTCTCCTGATTTCCTTCCTCCGCAAATACTAGCATACGCCCTATCGGAGACAAAATAAACCCACCAACAAGCATAATCATTATGCTTAAATGACATATATTTTTCCATTTTTGCTTATGCATCATATTCATTCTCCTAATAAGCAAACTTATCAAACATCTAGGTTTGAGCTGTACTCGCTGTTTCCTGTTCCACTAATTGTTTTTGCTTTTTACCGTTACGTTTGCTTTCTCCCGCCGGCATTGCTTGCTTTTCCCAAGCAACAAGGAGTGATCCGGAAACGATGCCTAAAATCGTTCCGACAATGAAACCACCCAATGCTCCCATAATCGAGAGAACAGAAAGGAATATTGTGATTACACCAAAAACGGTGGAAAACTGTGGATAAATATAAGCTAATACACCGATGATTAAGATTAATCCCCCGAATAAAAAGCCAACAAAGACGAAACTTCCGGGAATCATTGCAATCGCATATAAATGCAACGGAATATATAAAATAAGGAGAGCAGCCAACACTGTTAATGTAGCACCCCAAAACGGCCGTTTATGTCGCCATTGCATAAACCGACTTCCTTCGGCTACTTTTGTATATTTGCGCTGCCACTTTTCCTCTTTTTTTTGTTGTCTTCTCAACGCTCTCGCTTCTTTTTTATTCAAAAGCCATCCCTCCCGAAACTCTAGTTCCCATCATCCACTATTTCGGGCTCATCGATCATTTCCGTGGAAATTTTAGCCCCTTCGAGACTGACAAATTCTTGAAACAAATAATCGGTTACCAATTTGGCATCTTCAATCGTTATCGTATCCGCTCGTTGCGTCCAATTTTCACTGAAATCATCCGTGTTTTTTTCTTCGATTTGCAAATCATCAAAACTCAAATCAGCATCGATAAACCGAGCATCTTGAATGAGCCCAGTGATTGTCGTTTCTCCATCAGCACGAACGTGAAAGCGCACCCATTTATCGGTGCCTGGAAGTTTCAAATCTTTGTATATATGCAAATTTTCGATTTTTACTTCATCAATTAAATTTCGCACCATCGGTTCGGAATCCGACTCGCCCGTTTCACCGATCTCAGGTATGAGTTTAAAACCTTCACCATTCAGTTCATCAAATTCTACATAAAAATCTCCCATTCCGCCAAGTGGCATAGCGAATGCTGTTCCGGTGAAACCAAAAACAGAAATCAACCCCCCAAGCGCTAAAAACCCAGACAATAAAGCGACGATAAACTTCCGCTTCCACGTTCTTCCAACAATGATATGATTTTCGTGTTTCAATCCTCTCACCTCAATTTAAATATTATTCTTCTTGCGCCTTCGCATTTTTCCTTATTAATAAGATAAAACTACCGATAATCATAAATACAATGCCGATAACAATCGGTAAAAACAGATGGCTAGCTGTTTCCGGAAGAAACCCATCACCGTCCCCATTGTCACCGTTATCTGAAGATATAGAAGCTGTTTCTCCATCGGATGATTCACTATCGCCTGCATCTGAAATGTATTCCGGCTCGCTTATTTTTTCGACCGAAATCTCCGCCCCGTTGAGCACCACCATATTTTGAAATAAGTAATCGGTTACAATTTTAGCATCTGTAATTCTTACATCTTCGGCATCGTGCATCCAGTTTTTTTGAAAGGCTTCATCAGGCGACATTCCTGAAGTATTCGTCTGCTGGATGGCCATGTCATCAAACATAAGATTCGCATCAATAAAACGAGCATCTTGAATAAGTCCTTCTATTTCTGTTGGTTCGCTCGCTGTCACATTAACGCGAACCCAACCTCCCGTTGGCATCTGTAAATCTTTGTATATATGCAGATTGTCAATGGTTGCTGAATCTATGCGATTGCGGACAAGCGGTGCTTCATCGGCATCACCCGTTTCTCCAATATGTGGATTTAACTCAAAACCTTTGCCTTTTAGTTCATCAAATGTAACATAAAAATCTCCCATCCCACCGAGCGGAACAGCAAAAATTGTCCCAGTAAAACTGATTGTTCCGATCAAAATGGCCAAAAATAACAGTCCGCCGAACAATGTTAAAAAAAATTTTTTCTTAATCGTCATGCCGATCGTTACGTTGGATTTAGCGATCCCATCTCCCTCCCTTCCCTTTAGATCCGTTAAGCTAATGAGCCGAATGTATGCTTATTGTATAAAATATAACAACAAATTCATATCCGACAATTATAGGTTTTTCCTTATTAAATCCATTCCGATGCATATCGTATAGCTGAAATGAACTAGCTTTGTAAACAAAATGGACAGAACCGTATAGCCCCCTGTTTAAGTGAATCGATTCTGTCCAAATAATGGCGCTGTCTGCCATTAATCATGTATGCGTTGCAACTTTTCTTTTCTTTTGCCAAATAAGCAAAGATCCGCCAAAGATAACTAGCATAAAACCAGTGAGGATAAACAATGGATGGTTTGTCGCGGTCTCAGGCAAGCTGCCACCATTGCCGTTTTCATCGTCTATGCCATTGGCGGACGCATCGGAATCCCCATTTTCGCCGCCCTTTTTGGCCCCATCTGCATCATCACAGTCACAATCGCTGTCTTGCTTCAAGTTACCAATATGGCGCCAACCTTTGTCTTCTTTCTTATAAACATTGAATCCGGATTCATCTAAATATAAATCACCTTCTTCGCCTATGTCATCATCAGGAACGCCTTCACCTACAAGCCATGTGGCCCCGTCTACACCATCTTGGCCATCTGAACCTTTCAAGTTGCCAATTCGAGCCCAGCCTTCTTGATCTTTTTTATAAATGTCGTAGTTGATCTCATCTAAATACAAATCACCTGTTGCACCCAAGTCGCCGGCAGGCTTTCCTTCACCGGAGAACCACATGCCCCCTTCAGCCGTATCGTCGTCATCTGTAGCGGATTCAACAACCGTGACACGGCGGACGGCTTCGGCTACGTTTCCCGCTGCATCCGAAACGGTATAAGTGATGTGATATTCGCCGGGCTTGTCTGTATCGACTTCACCACTTATTTCAATAGCGTCTGTTAAATCGCCATCCACATCATCATAAGCTGTCGCCCCCATCTCCTCATAAGTGTCGCCAACTTCCAGTTCGATCGCTTCATCACCGTTTAACGTAATGATAGGCGGTTCGGTATCACGTTCTTCTAAATTTGGAATGATCTCTTGAAGAAATTCATCAGCAATAGCTTGATATCCTGCTTCATTAGGATGAATATCTGGATTGGGCAAGTATTCATCAGATTTGCCTGTAAACGCATCCCATGTAGGAACATAAATCGCGTCATTTTCTTCAGCGATTTCCCTTATCCCTTCATTCATCAGCCCGATGCCTGTTTCGATTAATTCTTGTGCCGCTTCGCCTTCCACCCAGGGCAAAGCATTGTAGTAGCCCATGACATAAACAGAAGCGTCAGGGTTTGTCTCATGAATAATTTTTAAACTCTCGTCAATATTCACTTTAATATCTTCTAATACTAATAACCCGATTTGCAGCAATTCTTTCGCCGTTTCTTCATCAATATCATCGAGATTGCCGATGTCGATAGCTCCCATGAGATCATTGGCTCCGGCATCATAGGTGATGAAATCGGCTTCTTCTATTTTTTGTAAAATATTCGACGTGTTATTTTCCAATTGAACTAAAATATTCGCCGTCGTAAAGCCGCCAAAACTTCTGTTGATTAAATGGATTTGATGATTCGTATTATCTTCAATACCGTGCTTAATGAAATACGGATAACCCTTTCCAATCACATGCTCATCAGGCACATTTAAATATCCGGCTGCCAATGAATCACCGAGCGCAACATAATTCGTTTTCCCGCTTGCGACGTGATCTTGTACAATTACTCGGCGTGTGGCGATAGCTGTGTTCCCATTGGCATCATTCACGGTATATTTGACAATATATCCGCCGGCTTTTTCGGTATTGATATTTGCAGCGACAGAAATACGATCTGTCAAATCGTTTCCTTGATCATCTTTTGCTATTGCCCCTGGGTCAATGAATTCGTCTCCAACTTCTAACACGACGGGATTGTCACCGAGCAATTCAATTTCAGGCGTCACAACAGGTTCTGGTTCTTCCCCATCATTTTCTGCAACGGGAATCGTGATGAGCGCATGATCTTGATCTTCATTCAACGTGCATTCGACCGGAAGCTCTCCAAGGTCGCTATCAAGGAACATCTCAATATCGCCAATCGAAAGGACGACTTCGCCGTCTTCCCCGGCTATAAATGTGCCTGCTTCAAAATCGTGTGCTTGAGGAATCGCAAATGAGACGGTATCCTGACCATCGAACAGCTTTGTTTCTGGTATATCAATCGATTCACCAGCCACATTATACAGATGGCTCTCCCGGTCATCAGCGTTTACTGCATTTTCGGCATGGAGATGAAAGGTTGTGACTTGTCCGTTAAAGTTGTCCATAATCGCTTTGACAAATGGCAGTTCTTTAAATGTAAAATCTGCAAAAAAACCTTTCACTTGAAATTCTTCATGTGGTTCAACCGTCTTTGGAACATTTACATTAACATCGGTTTCCATATCAATGTTAAGCGTTCCTAAATCTGCCGATATGGTACATGTATAATCAAATTTTGTGTCTTCTGCGTTTTCAGTGGCATTGACGACTTGCGGCACTGCACTATACATCAGTAGCATGAGTAGAGTAAACATGAACGTGACAACTTGCTTTAATAGTCTATTAATGGCAAACACCTCCTAAAAAAAACAGAGACATCGTTCCATAAAGATTAATGGAGTCGCCATGTCTCTGTTGCTATGAATAACTTTTACCCGTATAAGCACTTAAGGAGATTCGTAAAACACCTTTCTTTAAGCGAGTAACGAGAGATAGGACTCATTTTCATTTGGATGAAGAATTTTACTTTCACATTAAATAAAGAGATAAGAGATACAACAGCCTCAATTCTGGCTATGTGTGCCTTCATTCCAAAGCTAGGAGGTCGCCTTTTTGTACAAATTCAGCTTGAATGATATAGCGGTTTGGAGCACTGCCGATAAACCGAAACGGGTAACACGTCGACAATGTCAAAGTTGGCTCATTTTTTTCTACAATGACGCTATGATCATCCGCATCGGTAATCCAAGTCTTAGTAATTCGATATTCATAATCTTCGCCTTCGTAGTTGATAAAAATAGATTCATCGTCTTGTAAATCGCCTACCGGTTGGAATACAGTATCTCTATGGCCCGACAATACGGTATGGCCACCTAAATCCGGCGGCGTTGTCCACTCGCTATCATACATTCCAACGCCTTTAGCAAGAGCATCATCTCCAGTCCCCCAAAACACATCAAAGGATAAACCAATGGAAGGCATGACGAGCTGTGCAATCGCTTCGCCGTCCTGATCATCCGTTTCAGAAGCTTCTTCGGAGTGAAATAGATTGTCTAAGGCGGACGGAAGATGATCTCCACGATCCGTATCAGTGGATAGATCATCTCCGGTTTTGGATGTTTTAACAATATCCTCGTCCACCTTTGTCACCGACTGCATACCGTACCAATAACGATAACCAAACCAACCGATTACCGTTAAACCGATGGCCATTAACGCGATCCCTAGCTTTTTCATATCAGCGTCACCTTAGACTGTAGACTTTTTGCGAAGGAAGACAAGCGCTCCGCCAATGATGGCTAGCAAGGAACCGATCAGCATGAATAGTGGAATGTTTGTGGCTGTCTTAGGCAATTGACCGCCATTATTATCCGCATCGTCTGTTCCATTGGCAGAATCCTCATCGTCCGATCCGTTATCCTTGTTGCCGTCTTGGCTGTTGTCTCCATCATGATCGCCATTGTTATCGCAGTCGCAATCTTTACCAGGCTCACCTTTCTCGCCTTTTGGACCCTCAGAACCTTGTGGGCCTTCCGGGCCTTGGAGATTGGCAATGATACTCCAGCCTTCTGCAGATTTAAGGTATACATCGCCTGAATCCACATCAAGGTACAAATCACCTTCGTTACCTTTTTCAGCAGCAGGCTTGCCTTCACCGACTAACCATGTTGCACCGTCTTCGCCATCTTCACCTTTAAGATTGCCCCGTAATTCCCAACCTTCAGATGTCTTCTTGTAGTAATCACCTGTCAACTCATCCAAATAAAAGTCGCCTTCATCGCCTAGGTCAGCTTCCGGTTCACCTTCATCAACAAACCATATTGTGCCAACCTCACCATCTTCGCCATCTTCACCTTTAAAATTGCCCCGTAATTCCCAACCTTCAGATGTCTTCTTGTAGTAATCACCTGTCGACTCATCTAAATAAAAGTCGCCTTCATCGCCTAGGTCAGCTTCCGGTTCACCTTCGCCGGAGAACCAAACACCACCTGACTCATCACCATCACCTGGTTCTTCAGGATCTTCCTCACCAACCTCATCCACTGCCTGATCTAAAGCTGCTTGAATATCATCTGGCAAAGGATACCCTTCATCGTCTTCGGGACGGTTTTCTAACACGCGTGCAGCTACCTCTGCTTTCTCATCTGTAGATAATGCGTTATATGCGTCAAGGTTCAAACCTAAGTCTTCGTTTTCTAATGCTGCTTGCATTTCTTCGACACTGTCTGCGTTATTAACCGCATCAAATGCTGGTTCAACTGGATCTTCCGGTCTAAAAGGATCGAGGAATAACTCATAATTCGCGTTGTTCAAGGCTTTTTGTACGCTAACATCATAATCATCATCGCCGCTTTCTGCAAAGCCAACTTCAAATCCTTCTTCGGGGCGATTTTCTAAAATATGTTCAGCAAGTTTCGTTTTTCTATACGTGTTATAATCCTCAACAGCTTGAAGGTTTAGACCAAGATCTTCGTTTTCCAGAGCAGCCCATAGCTCCTCAGGACTGTCTGCTTCATTTACGGCATTAACTGCATCATCTCCATTACCAGGATCTTCTGGTTCAACGACGATGACTGTTCTTGTTACCGTTGCTTCATTTCCGGCTGCATCTGTAACAGTGTAGACAACTTCATACTCACCAGGTTCGTCAGTATTTACGTCACCGGATATTTCAATTTCATCCGTCAAGTCGCCATCTACATCATCTTCAGCCGTTGCACCTGGTTCAACGTATTCTTCACCAACTTCCAATTCCATTGGATTGTCACCGTTTAGGGTGATCTCTGGCGGTGTCGTATCTTCATCGGCTGGATCTTTAATCGGAATCTCATTTAAAACGAGACTGTCATTATTTTCCGTCGGATTACATGTGACTTCAACATCTAACTCAATTCCGGCGACTCCTGCGTGTACGACCGTAACAATTTCACCTGCTGTAATCACTACCTCGCCTGATTCGCCAGCCGTTAAATCAACATCAATCCCACCCTCTTCCGGCACGCTAAATTCCACTGTTTCATCATCGTCTGCGATATCAATCGGCCCAAAGGATAAGGGGTCTTCAGCGACATTGACAGTCTCTTCACCTTTGTCAGTTCCTGTCAGTTCCAAGTTAAATTGTGGAACATTGCCTTCTAAGGGATTGGCTGCCGTTTTTAAGATATCCGTGACACCCATACTGATATTTGTATAGGAATTATCGATCGAAAAAGATTCTCCTGGTTCCACTGATTCAGGTACGTTCGCATTAATTTCGACATCCATATCGATGTCAACATCAATAAGACCTGCGGCACTGCCTACACAATTGTACTCAATTGTCTTCGATTCTTCTGCCGCGCTCGCTGTCATTCCGCCGGCATACAGCAAAAACATCGGCACAACAAGCATTGCAGCTGCTACTTTTTTGAACAACTTGCTAATTGTTAACGCCTCCTTTTTAATAATTTACAAGTATTAACATTTTCATAACATTCGTCAACCCCCCCTTGACGATGGCTTTACACGAGATGTTTATGTATCCCGCGCTCGATTGGAAAGAGAAACCACTTTGTTTGAAAGCGCGTTCATATTGATGTACGCCCATCCCGTGCAAACGGCTTAAATATAGTTTACAACCGTTGCAAGCTTGTACCAATTCCTAGAATAATAGGAAAATTACTAATTAATGTTACAAACATCCGACTTTTGTATGATAATGCATCAATCGTTGAAAAGAAACACCTTTATGTTAAATGCTAACAATCCCCTGTTTCAATATGTCGTACTACGGCGTGTATATTGCATAAAGAAAGTAGGAGTAGAATATTTATAAACAGATGGTATGGAGCGATTGAGATTATTTCCCGTCATCGGTTGCGCTTGAATTTATTCACCGGGCAGACTATAATGAATATACACTCATTTCGAAACATTAGCTATCATTTTTTCATTCCATTGGGAAATGCGTTTAAGACTCAGGAGTTCATATAGAAGGATTATTTTGGTATCTAAAATCGTTTGCGTCTCCATCTGAAAAAAACTATGAAAAGAGGTGTTTCCCATGACATTCACATTACATCAACAAATGGATTCTGTTTATCAATACGGCCTTCAAGTGATCAAGAAACATGAAAAGGCTATTTTACACGAATGGCACGACATCCTTTTGCACTTGCAAAGAACAAGCGGACATTCCGTTAAAAACATGAAAACAGCTATACAATTTTTGACTGATTATTTTTTTACACAACACGACAACATGGATGATTCCAGCCGGAACGAAATCACTCCATCCCCCGCCCGTTCAATAGCACCACTAGAAATCAATCAGTTTTTTATCACTTTACTGGAAAACGCAATACATAAAGTAGTCCAAAAAGCAGCGCATCATTCTTATAAGGACCACCAAGGAATCCAGTATGTTTTTGCCAAAATTAACGAACAAATTTTGTCACATCCACATCACAATCATTTTTCCATCGACACATTTCTGCAAGATCTCGTAACCTCCAACCAATTGCCAATCGAATGGGCAGCGATCGTTATCCAAAAAAATGACACGTTTATCGTCCAAAAATGGTTTAATCGTTTTAACGAAGATTTGTTATTAGAAAACAATTCTTTGAAAGCGGATTCAATTTTTACACTGTCAGAGCGACTTTTGGAACAAATGGAACAAGATAATAGAAAGAAATATAGCGTCCTTCCCATCCCTCATAATGATGTTACATTACTCATATGCATCGACCATAGAGAGACATCCCACGTCGTCCCATTTGTAACGTACGCTTTACAGATATTCCAAGAAGGACGCGAAACATTGCATTCATCACAAGAGGAACAACAATGGAAGGATTCTGTTATCCTTTTTAATGAAATGATAATGCGTTCGCGGAATTTCCAAGAGGCTGTGGAAAATATTACATCGGGGTTTGTCAATTATTTACCGTTTGAACGCTGTGCCCTATTTTCGTATTCAGTAAACGATCAAATGGGTTTTGGGCTTTATGGTCATCGTCTCGATAATGAAGCAATCCAAAACATCACTGAAGACATAAGCAATCTCCCCATCATCCAGAACAATTTGGATTTCTTAAGTATATTCGGAAAAAATATGAACTATTTACAGCCGATCTACGTTAAAGACGCATCTGTTGGGTTTCCTGATCATTATATTGACCAATTTGATTTGTGCTCGGTAGTCATCGCACCTATATTCACATCGACAAACAATAAGCTCCTCGGGGCGGCGATTTTGGATCAAGGACCGGGAAAATTTTTCAAGTTAGCGCAGGAAACATTTTCTGCCTTAATTCGCTTTGGTCAAAGTGCGGGCGAGATTTTAGAAAAATATTTAAAGAATCATCGAGCTCAACATTCAGCAAGCACTCTCCGTTTAGCACCGCGAGAAATTGAAGTGCTCCAATTGATGGCGGAAGGAGCATCGACAAGCGAAGCGGCTGATGCCTTGCATTTAAGCGAATACACAGTTCGAGATTATGTCTCCGCTATTATGCAAAAGATGAAGGCGCGCAACCGGACGGAGGCTGTTGCCCGAGCGATCCGCGAAGGGATGATTTAAAAGAGTAAAATCGTCTAAATCCACTCACTCCAATACCGCCCGCTCATAGCCGAGAAAATGTTTTTCTAACAGACGTCCGTAATAAAACAGCGCCTGTTCATTCCCTCTTTTAGCAATGAGTTGAACACTGATTGGTAACTTGCTTTTATTTCTCGCGATGGGAATGGACAACGCCGGAAGTCCTAATACGTTCGGAAGCACTGTGAAAGGCATGCATTTCCGATACAAAAATCGATTGGAAAGAAGCTCTTTAGCTAGCTCACCGTGATAACCAGCTGGTTTTCCAAACACCGGTAGAAGCAGTACAGATCGATCGAGGAACTGATCGAACTGGTTTTGCCATTCGAGTATCTTGGCTCGCAGTTTCTTTATTCGATTTGAACTCACCTTTGTTCGAAACAGTTTTGAACCTGCTTTAGCTAAAAGCATCGTTTTTAAAAAGTGACGATCGTAATCAGTATCGTGCCGTATTTTTTCTCGAAGCCATGCTTGAAACAATGGAAATGATGTTTTGTTGAAAAGGGATGGATATAAATCTTTAGCACCGTTAATTGTTAAAACTTGTAAGTGTAAAAGCGGCGTTCGCCAGATGAACCCGGGCAACTCCTTTTCTATGAACATTCCTTTGAAAAATTGCCGAACCGCTCGCCACACTTGTTCAATATCTTTGGACAACGGATATTTACCTAAAATGGGTGGCATAATAAGGCGGAAGACTGACGGATCTATTTTCTCCATAGGTATATCACTCATAATGGTGTACATCAATTCACTATCTGCAACGCTTTTAGTCATCGGTCCTAATCCCATCATATTGCTCTGCAGTTGATGAATAGGCTTGGGAAAATGGCCGGTCAGAGGAATAGCGTTAGCTCCTGATTTGAAAGAAATCACACCGTTGAAGTGGGCGGGTAACCTCAATGATCCAGCTAAATCCGATCCGACGCCTGCTGCCGCTCCACCGCTGGCTATCAGTGCCGCTTCCCCACCGCTTGATCCCCCGGCCGTTTTTGCCATACACCAAGGATTGTTTGTTCGGCCATACAGTTTGTTGTTTGATTCAAATGTTAAACAAGCTGTTGACGTATTTGTTTTACATAGAACAATCGCCCCTTCTTTTTTCAACCGCCGGACTGCCTCTGAGTCATGTGATGCTACATAATCCGAACGGTGTATTAATCCTCCGGTTGTCCTCATGCCTTTGACATCGAGCGATTTCTTTACGGAAATGGGGACGCCAAAGAGTCGTCCACCGCCTTGACCAGAATCGAGCAAATCATCGCTGCGCTCAGCTTCATGCAATGCATCAGAAAACCTTTCTTCGACAACACAATGGATCGATGGGTTGATAGATTGCAAATGCTGTATAAATTTGTTTGTCACATCAACCGATCGGATATTTTTATTTTTGATCATCGAGGCAAGTGTTGTAGCATCCATATCCAATATAGCGCTTGTTTCTATTAACCGAACGATATGGCTGATAGTAAAACCTCCCGTTACACAAAACAAACAAAAGTGGCAAGGAGCGAGGACCATTTCGTCTAAACAACCGCTGACCTATGCGCTCCTTGCTTTCATATTGCTTCCCTTATCCTTCTCCGGCCGTTACGATTTCTTTCTCTTCATCTACAAAGTCTTTGCCGTATGTTTCTTGAATTAATTGCTTATATTTCGCTTCAATAACTTGCAATCTTAACGATAGTTTTGGCGTCAATTCACCGCCATCAACAGTCCACTCTTTACCGATGATAACGACTTTCTTCGGTTTTTCAAAGTCGGCAAAGTGCGCTGTTAAACGCTCTACTTCGCTTTCGATCAGCGCCTTCACTTGATGATTGCGACAAAGCTCTTCAGTGGATTCCGCCGTGATTCCCCGCCGCTCGGCCCACGGCAGTAAGTTTTCAAAATCAGGGTTCACCAAACAAATGATATATTTCTGCTTTTCACCAAAAACAATGCTATGACCGATATACACGCTCTCATTGATGGCATTTTCAATCGGTTGTGGCGCTACGTTTTTTCCGGTTGACAAGACGATAATGCGTTTCTTACGGTCGATGATTTTCAAATACCCTTCTTCATCAAGTTCTCCAATATCCCCTGTCTTATACCAATCGCCATCAAAGTCTTCGGCCGTTGCTTCCGGATTATTGTAGTAACCTTTCATAACGCTTGGGCCGCGTACAAGCACCTCTCCATCATCAGCAATTTTCACATCGAGGTTTGGCAATACTTTACCGACGGTGCCTGTTTTAGCTCGCATCATCGGATTCGTTGTAATCACGGGGGATGTTTCTGTCAAACCGTATCCTTCGAGAATTGGCAAATCAAGCGCCCAGAAAAACCGCGCGACTTCTGGGTTCAACGTCCCGCCGCCGGACACCATACCGCGCAGCCGTCCGCCTAATTTTTCCTTTACTTTTTGGAAAACAAGTCTGTCAGCTCTTTTCCATTTGCGGTACAAATCTCTTGGCATGGCGGTTTGTTTAATGATTTGATCGATCCGAGCATTTAAATATAAATCATAACGTTCCTCCCCGACGGAAAGGGCCCAATTAAACACTTTTTTCTTAATCGCTGATCCTGAATTGATTTCATCCCATACCATCGCATACACTTTTTCAAACAATCTCGGCACGCTCGTTAAAACAGTCGGACGAATTTCTAATAAGTTTTCTGGAATCGTATCAATACTTTCGGCATAGCCAATCGTTGTACCGACTGAAAGCGGCATAAAGTGCCCAGCCATCCGTTCAAACACATGGGATAAAGGCAAATAAGAAAGCGATACATCTTCAGGCAACAGTTCGATTAACCAAAATTGCACCGCTTCCAAATTGGCTAAAAAATTACCATGTGAAAGCATTGCCCCTTTTGGTTTACCGGTTGTGCCCGACGTATGGATAATCGTGACTAATCGATCGCGGTTGAACGTGCGCCACGTTTCTTCCCAATTCTCTAATGGATGCTGCTTACCCCTTGCTTCTAATTCAGAAAATGTTAAATCTTTATCTGCTGACTTTAGTTCGTCATCGGGATACATTGTAATGATCAACTCGATGTCCGCATCGCCAGCCTTGACTTTGTCGTATTGCTCCCTATCCTCCACAACCGCCATCCGGACATCACCGTTTTTTAATGTATAGGCCACTTGTTCCGGGGGCAGTGTCGGGTATACTGGTACACTAACAGCCCCGATGCTTGCCAGGGCAAAATCCGTTATTCCCCACATCGGATTGCTGTTAGACAAAATGGCCACTTTATCGTCCGGACCGATACCGAGTTGGACAAAACCAGACGCCGCATAAAATATTTTTTCCCAAAACTCCCCGTACGTCATATGCTGATACATCCCTTTTTCTTTCCACAAAAACACATCCTTATCCGGATACTTCTTGACCGTTCGATGAAGCATTTCCACTAAGTTATTCGGTTTCATGAGAAAACCTCCCGAATGAATCATTCCCGTTTATTTTTACACTTCATCCGCTTTCACCAAGTTTTTATCCAACTCCTCGACACTGTTGAATTTTTCAGCACGATGCACTTGTTTTTTACGAATTTCAAACTGTTTTTTAGCATATTCCCGCATTAAATCTGAATCAAAATGAAGATTGGATTGAGTCCAGTCCTGTTCCATCTGGATATCATACATCGTTGTTAAGTAATCAATTGCCCCATATGCATCTGGCCACAACTCATCCATGTAATCGTCAAATATCCGCATGTTTTTCTCGTTGCCGACAACATGACGCTGAATCGTATAAATGCCAAACTGTAAATGGCGGCCTTCATCTTGGTTTAAATAATCAATTCCTTGCAAAATTCCTGGCAACAGTCCTCTTTTTCTAAAAATTTCCCGGAACGAATAATACCCTGTTTTCGCCAGCGTTCCTTCGACGATCATATTGTATACCGTTGCTGCTTTTATGATCGCTTCAGGTGAGTCGTCAACGCTTAGGCGCTCCATTTTTTCAGGAAGCTGTTCATAAAAAATACGTTTGTAATTATCATTGTGAAAAACCGATAAATCCATATCGCCGATTTCCATTTCTCTTTGCCAGCGGGAAAACATCTCTGTATGTTTTGCCTCATCAAACATAAACGTCGTTAAAAACATCGTATCCTCAAGCCGCCCTTGTCTCGCCATCAAATGCACCATCGGTAAAATATCGATTGTAACCGCTTCCTCACCTGCCGAAAAATAAGATACAAGTGGAAGTGATGTCGCTTTTTCGTCATCATTCATATTGTCAAAATCTTTTTTGTCCTGTGTAAAATCAAGATCGGCCGGATCCCACGGGTTTTGTTTTGCCTTTTCATACAATTTGAACATCGGCGCATTCCAATTAATTTCCGCCTCTACCGTTTGAAACTTGTCATGAGCCATGTATAGCCCTCCTTATTTGATAGATTTTTAGAAATGACAGGAGGCTATATCATTCTTGCCTCCTGCCGTTACATAAGCTTGTCGATACCTTGAAGTGTTAAAAGGAAAACGAATTCAGAACAGTCTGTAACTTCAATGCAAGTCCCATATTGCCTTTGACTTTGAGCTTACCACCCATAAATGCTGACGTCGGATTTAATGTACCCGCGACCAAACTGCGAAAGACATCTGTGTTCATTTCCAACGTACACTGAGGCTCTTTTTCCGTTCCTTGGATCGCGCGCGGTCCCTCCTCGTCAATAATCATTTGAAATGTTCCACCATCGTCGCCTTTTAAATGAAACTCATAAACCCCTTCTTTTCCTTTTGTGACAGATGGATCGTATTTCAACGCTGCGTCAATCATCTCAAAGACTTCCACTGCATTAGGCTCAACAAGCTTTGCCATATTAATCCCTCCTTATATTTGTAAAAAAATCGATATGGATCTACAAACGCTCAAAGATCGTCGCTGTCGCCATGCCAAAGCCGATACACATCACCTGTAAGCCATACTTGCCCCCTGTATCTTCTAACTCATGTATAAGCGTTGTTGCAATGCGTGTACCTGTTGCACCGAGCGGATGGCCGAGCGCAATCGCCCCGCCCCGTGGATTCACTTTGTTCATATCAGGTTCCAGTTCTTTTTCCCATGCTTTTACAACCGAAGCAAATGCTTCGTTAATTTCGATAATGTCTATATCCTCGAGCTTTAGCCCCGCTTTTTGAAGCACTTTTCGAGTTGCTGGAATAACGCCTGTTAGCATCAAGACTGGATCCTCGCCAACGACCGTACGGGCTATGATACGTGCTCGCGGTTTGACACCGATTTCTTCCGCCTTTTCCCGGGACATGAGCAAAACACCGGATGCACCGTCGCTTATCTGACTGGAATTGCCTGCTGTGATCACGCCATCATCCGGCTGAAAAGACGGGATCAAACCCGCTAGTTTTTCCATTGACGTATTGCGGCGGATGCCTTCATCATGCTTAAACGTATCGCCATTTATATCTATCGGTAAAATTTCCCGGTCAAATGCACCGCTGTCTGCAGCTTTAGCCGCACGGTGATGACTTTCCAGTGAAAAGGCATCGAGTTCTTCGCGGGATAATCCCCATTTATCGGCAATCATCTCAGCTGAAAACCCTTGGGGAACAATGCTATACTGTTCCACTAAATCATCGCTGAAACTTCCCATGTCACTTCCCATCGGTACACGAGTCATGTTTTCTACGCCACAGGCGATGGCGATATCGACATCACCGGCAAGAATTGCTTGCGCTGCGCTATGAATGGCTTGTTGGCTGGAGCCGCACATCCGGTTTAAGGAAAAAGCGGGAACTTCAACAGGAAAACCGGCTGCAAGCACCGCCATCCGTCCGATGTTTCCACCTTGCTCATCGGTCATCGAGACACAACCCGTCACAACGTCCTCAACTGCATCAGGCTCGAGATCGTTGCGCTCCACAAGCGCTTTCAAAATGGGGGATAGCATATCGACCGGATGCATACTAGAAAAAGCGCCATCGCGTTTTCCTGTTGCCGTCCGAATCGCATCAACTATGACTACTTCGGCCACTATACGACCTCCTTTCAAAATATTGTTAGTCGTCTCTTGACATACCCTTTTCGCTTAAAATGTAAACAACTCGATCCCGCCTGAGACATTCAAACCGACACCGGTAATGTATTTCGCTTTGTCTGAGACGAGAAATACGATCGCATTAGCAATATCTTCAGGTTTACCGGGTTTTCTAAAGGCAGTGCGTTTTTTCATCCGTTCATTCATTTTTGGATCACTCATGTTGAACGCTTCTGTCTCGATGATCCCCGGTACAATCGCATTGACATTGATTCCTAGACGCGCCCCTTCAAGCGCCATGCTTTTTGTGAAGCTGAGAATCCCGCCCTTAGTCGCCGAATAGCTCGCCTGACCAAATCCACCAAGGGTACCGGCGACCGAGGACATGTTGATGATCCGTCCGTCACCCTGTTCTTTCATATACGGCCAGACGGCTTTCGTGCAATTATAAGTACCGGTCAAGTTTACGTTTAGATCCCGCTGCCAAAATTCATCGTTTTGATTTTCCAATTGCGAAACGTGATCAAGCGTGCCGGCATTGTTGATCAAAATATCTATCTTACCTAGCTCCGCTTTCACTTTGGCAAATACATCCGCTACTTGCTGGCGGTCGGTGACATCCATTTTCATAGCAAACGATCGCCGCCCCATCTCCTGGATTTCCTTTGCCGTTTTCTCCGCGTACACGACATTCGTACTCTGCATCACTTGCGCCATCGGTCCGTATTTTTCCGCTTCTTGTTCATTGTCCTCATCTGATTCAATTAAAATATCTGTAATGACAACATCCGCTCCTGCTTCAGCAAGCGCCAGTGCATCCTGGCGACCGATTCCTCGGGATGCTCCTGTAACGATAGCCACTTTATCTTTCAATAACTCGTTCCACGAAGACATGATATCCCACCTTTTGCAAAGTCTATGAATTTGTGAATCTACTCATTCAAAAACTGCGGTTTTTCTTTTTGGAAAAACGCCGCTAGACCAATTCCCGGCTCCTCGGTTGTAAACGTTTCAGCGAAAGCATGAGCTTCAATATCGAGCCCTTCTTTTAACGGGCCTTCCGCTGCGTTGATCGCTCTTTTAGCAAGCCCCATCGCCTGAACGGCTCCTTCGGCTAATTCTTCAGCAAAAGCCATTGTCTCCGCCTCTAACTGATCTGGCGAAACGGCCTTATGAATGAGGCCAATCGATTCCGCTTCAGCTGCCTCAAGCCGTTGAGCCATAAAAATCAATTCCATTGCTTTTGCCCGACCCAATAGTTTTGTCAGCCACTGCGTCCCACCAGCCCCTGGAATAAGCCCAAGCGAAACTTCTGTCAAACCGATTTTGCCTTTACCCATGATGCGAAAATCACACGCAAGCGCTAGCTCACACCCACCGCCAAATGCATAGCCGTTAATGGCGGCAATGACAGGTTTGGGCATCTCGGCAAACCTTTGAAAACACGCTTGCATCCGAGCGCTTTCTTTGGCAATCAAATTGTCATCATCACCGTTATCGCTACTCGATGAAATCGCATCTTTCAAATCAAGACCAGCGACAAATGTCTTTTCATGAGCGGATGAAAGTACAACAACACGGACATCTTTATCCTCGGCAAGCTCATCTGCTACGGCTTCTAAATCCTGCATGAGCGTTTCATTTATCGTATTAGCCGGTGGGTTGTCGATGGTTACCCAAGCAATCCCTTTATTTCGTTTTTCAATCGATATTGTTGCATACGACATGCTGTCTCACCTCTTTCAGCACTTTTTCTATATATATGAATGGACGATATTTTCAAAAAATATTTGTTATGAACTGCGTTGTTACTTATACTCTGATACCGTATGGCGCATATTGACGGCGCGCCGTCACAAGATGTTGAACCTCGTTTGTGCCTTCAAAAATATCGAAGACTTTAACATCCCGATACAGCTTCTCCACAATATGTCCATCCAATCCGACCGGACCGAGAAGCTCAAGACACTTGGCGCAGACATCAAGCGCCATCTCTCCAGCGTACGCTTTGCACATAGCGGCTTCTTTGGCGTTTTCCTTGCCACAATCCGCTTTCCACGCCGCTTCCCACGTTAACAAGCGAGCGGCAGCAATATCCTGTTCCGCTTCAGCTAGCATTTCCGTAGCGATGTGGAAAAATTTCCCATGGTGCGGATACTCCTTTTGTACGATATCAAGCGTGTATTCATACGCCGCACGTGCTATTCCAATCGCCATAGCTGCAACAATCGGACGCGTGCTGTCGAATGTCTTCATCGCCACCCGAAAGCCCGACGGTTTGGAACCGCTCGTTTCATACATCGCCTCTCCGCCGAGGAGATTTTCTTGTGGTACAAAGCAGTCTTCAAACACGAGTTCTGCAGTCTCATTCGCACGAAGTCCCATCTTTTTCACGACTTTCGGCGCGGAAAATCCGGGTGTTCCCTTTTCCACAACAAACGCACGTTGACCGGATCGACCGAGCGAGGGATCTACCGTGGCAAATACGACAACCCATGAGGCCCGTGCTCCGTTTGTAATAAAGATTTTCTGCCCGTTTAACACATAGCCACCATCCACTTTTCGAGCTGTTGTCTGAACCGCTGAAGCATCCGAGCCAGCTTCAGGTTCTGTTAAAGCGTAGGCTCCCCAACGCGGTTTGTCGGTTGTAAAAATCGATAAAAACCGCTCTTTCTGTTCAGGCGTCCCACTCGATTGAACCGGTGGTCCACCGAGACCGGCTCCCGGCAAAGACAATGTTATTGCAGGATCACCCCAAGCCATCTCTTCAGTTGCCAATACCCCGAGCCGATTGCCTTCGCGTTCTTTTTTGTTTTTACCGTCTTTCGCTTCTCCACTCCCACCGAATGATGATGTGTTCAAGTGAATCCCCATTTGATTCACTTTTTCCAACCAATCGTCGGGAACCTTTTCCATTTGATCGGCTTTCATGGCAATAGGACGGATTTCGTTTTCAGCAAACCAATGCGTCATTTCTTTGATCTGACGTTGTTGATCAGATAATTCAAAATCGATCACGGGGTAGCTCCCTCCTTAGCGCCGATTAAAATTTGCTCACCGTATTGGTTTAACAGCATCTGTTCTCTACCGTATAACATCGTTTGTGCTTGGGCATCGCGCATCCATTTTTCCACCGGATATTCTTGGACATAACCGTGACCACCAAGCATCTGAACGGCTGAATCAGTCACGTAGCGAACCGATCGATGGGCCCGATATAACGCTTGCATAGCCCATTTTTGCGCATCATCATCCATCCTATCGGCCTTGACAGCTGCTCGCCATACGAGATGGTTTGCGATACGTGTTTCAATCGCCATTTTAGCAACGCGAAACGACACACCTTGGAATTTAGCTATTTCTTGACCAAAAGCTTTCCGTTCAGCAGTATATGCTGTTGTGTATTCCAAAGCTGCCTGCATTAATCCGACTTCTTTGGCAGCCTGCAAAACATAAATCCGAGTGCGCGCGTTGGCGATCCAGTCGGCCGCTTTTTCTCCCGATGCCAGAACTTGATCCTTTCCGACAAACGCCTGATCAAACGATAAGCGGCCAACTCCTGAAGCAAGGAGGCCAAGGCGAACATCTCCTTCTTTCACACGCCACACAGCGGGTTCATCGAGCCACAGAACAACAGGCACTCCATCCGCGTCGCGTGCTGCCACTAAAATATAATCGGCAAAACAGGCTAGACGGACAGGCTGTGACACACCGTGTAGCACATACCCATCCGCTCGAGTATTTACAACAAGTTGATTGGCCCAAGGGGCATCCCTGTTTGTTATGTCTAAGAATGCGGCGGTTGACCAAGCATCGTGTTCGGCTTGTTCGAGTTTGGAAACGGCTTGCTCAGGCTTTTTCCTGATGAATGATGCTACGTCTCCTAAACCTGGCAAACCTTGAACAATGCCTAAATCACCGCTGCTTAATGCGGACATGATCTGAACTTGAGAAATGAGCGGAAGTTCTAACCCGTCCCAATCTTCAGGCAACTCAAGCGATAAAAAGCCGAGCTCAGCTATTTCATCAATGATCGCTGCATCTATTTTTCTTTCATTTTCACTTACATGCGCCGCTGGTCGGATTTTTTCTTTCGCGATTTTTTCGGCGACGCTTGTAAATTCGATTTCTTCTTCTGTCGGTTGAAATGAAATCACGAAAATGGTCCCCCTTTTTGCACTATCCATAGACAAAGCGGATGTCGCTGTTCCCCCGACTGTTATGGCTGATTGTAACCCTTTATTGATCTAGCTTTTTTGTTTGTTGTAGGACTGTAAAATATCTTGTAATTTTAATGCAAGCCCCATGTTACCTTTGATCTTCAGACGCCCGCTCATAAAAGCTTGCGTGCCATTCAATTCGCCGCGAGCCATCTTCTCAAAATCATCGGAATTCATCAACAATGTGCAATCAGCAGCTTCTTCGACACCTTCTACGGTCCGGCTATTTTCGCCTTGCAACACGAGCTGATATTTTGTTCCTTCATCTCCATCCAATTGAAATTCATACACCGCTTCAACACCTTTAGTAAGGCTCGAATCAGCCTGAAGCGCCTCATGAATCTCTTTGAAAATACTGTTTACATCTGCCATTATGAGTCATCCTCCTTTGAAAAATGAATATCACAAGGTTTTTGCTATGTAGCTCAGCCAGCTTTCTAGCGGCTACCTATATACAGCATACGTATTTATCCTACGCCTAACAATCCGTATTATGTCGGGTATTTTGCAAAGCGATTTCAGTCGATTCCGCTTATTCTCAGTGTTTTATATCGCAAACTAAAAAAGAGAGTGTGTTGTCACTCTCGATAACACGAACGTATGAGATTGAGTCGGGAGAACGATCCGAACGAGGCTGTCTCTAATTTAACTTTTTCCGGAAACAGCTTTTCCATAATGGCTTGGTCACTGTAGCCTAGCTGGTGCAGACGGATGACTTCGAGTCGTGTCTGCTCTAAATACGCCAACTTCTGTTCCATTTTTGCCTTGCCGTTGACAACCATTCCTTCGTGCGCACAAAAAACCGTGTCATAATCGTACATCCGCAAGTTTCGTAACGAGTCGATGTATGCGCTCATTGATTCTTCTTTCATAAACACCTTCGGATACGGCGTAATATACAAATCCCCTGTGAACAACCAACCTTTTTCCGGCTCTAGCAAACAAACATGATCAGGTGTATGACCGGGTGTTTTAATAGGATAAAATATGTGGTTTGGCGTTCGAATAACATCGGGAAACGGTTTGGCGCGAAACGGCCGGCGCGATCCTGAAAACAATGTGCGATACCATGGAAGCCTTGCTTTTTCCTCGAGATCAGATAACTTGTTTTCATGGCAGTAAATCGTTGCAGCGAGATGATGGACAATCCATGGTGCCATCCCGGCGTGGTCTTCGTGATGATGGGTAATAGCAACCTGTTTTATATCTAAAGACTGAAAAACAGGAGCAAGCGTCCGCCTCCGGATACTTGGACCAGTGTCAATCAACAAACCATCAATATAATACAAATGAATGTTTAACATCCGTAAAAAAGGGTTGATGGCTAATTTCAATATCGTCATGTCATCATGCAAGATGTGTTTCATCATGCCATCTCCATCCGTTAATAGACTTCAATTTCTATTAAACACCATCTCTCGTACTTTTTCTACCCCGTGAAAAGAAGGGGCGATGAGCTCATTAACATCAATTGAACCGTTCAGATTGCAATAGATTGTTTTTCATTTGGCGTGAAAACATCCATCTCATCCTCATTCAAGTCGCACCCGTTTTGACCCGTTCGATTATAAATCGTGACAAACGCCCACTCACAAACACCCAAACATCCATACAATAATTGGGACTTTACACAAAGGATGGGTCGCCATGCTTTTTTATACTGGATTATTCATCTTAGTCATTGCCGTCAGCTTGGATGGATTTGGCGTTGGTATCACATATGGCATGCAACAGATTCGCGTACCGTTTTTCGGCTTGTTTATTATCATGCTTTGTTCCGGACTAACGGTCCTTTTGTCAATGACCATTGGCCATGTATTGAGCTCGTTTATATCACCGGAACATGCAGAATCGCTGGGAGGAACCATCCTCATTTTGCTCGGCATGTTTTCCTTATATAATCTCGTTCGTTCTAAACATCCAAAAAAGGAAAACAGACACAACAGCGCATCACTGTCTAAAAATATTTTCCGGACCATCCTTGATGATCCCGATCACGCTGATTTAGATCAATCGGGGACGATTTCGTTTAATGAAGCATTATTGCTCGGTTTTGCCTTAGCAATGGATGCGTTTGGAGCCGGTTTGGGAGCTGCCGTCATCGGCTATTCCCCTGTTTTGACCGCCGCGCTTGTCGCCTTGATGAGCGGGTTGTTTGTTCTCGCCGGTATTAAGCTTGGATTTTTATTGGCAAAGTCCCAGTCGATGCGATATTTAACTTATGTTCCGCCGTGTTTATTAATCACTATCGGTTTGTTCAATGCGATTAGTTAACCAAGCTCTTTACAATGCTTTCACCTGACCGCCGTCAATGATCAAAGACTGTCCGGTTATATACGTATTGGCTGCTGAGGCCAAAAAAACAACAGGGCGAGCAAATTCTTCCGGTGTTCCATATCGTCGCATCGGAATATTTTTTTCGGCTTCCTTCGCTAATGTATTCGGGTCTGTACCTTGTATTTTGGCCCGCTTTTCGTTCAATTCCACTATACGATCCGTTTCAATTGTGCCAGGGCCAACTGTGTTGATGAGAATATTGTCTTTTCCTAGTTCTTGTGCAAGGCTTTTTGAAAGTCCGGCTATCCCTGGCCGTAATGTATTGGAAAGAACAAGCTGATCCAGACTTTGTTTGATCGAGGATGAGGCGAGATTGATAATACGCCCGCCACCTGCACGTTTCATGTAAGGAACGACTTCGCGAATCGTGCGTACAAAACTGAGCACATTCGATTGAAACGACTGCAACCAGTCTGCATCAGTCAAATCCATGAAATCACCTGCCGGAGGACCACCTGAATTATTGATAAGAACATCTACTGTCCCTGTTGCCTCTACCGCTTTAGCAATCAACTGCTTAATGTCCTTTGCTTTACGCATGTCGCAAACGATATAGTCGACATAGTCATTTCCTGTTTCCTGTTTAATCGACGCAACAGCCTTAGCCAATTGTTTAGCATTTCTGCTGCTTAAATAAACGCGCGCACCTTCCCGGGCAAATTCCTTGGCAATCGCTCGTCCCAGTCCTTTGCTCGCAGCAGTGACAATGACCGTTTTTCCTTGTAAGTAAAGTTCCATTGATCAAGCTCCTTTACATTTTAAGGTTCTAATGCGGCTGTTCATGCTGTGATAAAAGTCTTCTACAATAGTTATTATATATGAAAAAAACAGTCCCGTGGTAGGGGACTGGTGCGATGTTTAGTTCGTGCGGATTTCCTGGCGCATGAACAATATATACGCAATGGCAAAACAAATGAGTGTAGCAGCGACGAGCCCGGTCAATTGCGGCCAAATTAAAAGCAAGCTCTGATCAAGCGGCAGCGGACCGGCAATGGCCCCTTCCGTCTGTTCCATCGTCAGCGGCCCAAGGCTGCGAACCGTCGGCGATAATAGCGTTGTTGTCGACTCTGTAAACAGATAATTAGGAGAAAGGCGCATGATATTTAAGATCGTCTCCTGCTTACCAAGCGCTTCTTCTGGATTGGCTACATTTTCAGCCGAAATATAGCTTTTGGCGATTAAATTGACGATCATCGAATAAAACAAACTGAAAAAGATCCAAACCCCAATCCCCGATAGTGCCGATGTCGCCGCTTGTTTAAAGCGAACCGAAAACAAAATGCCGAGGTTGAGCCAAAAAGCGATATAGACAATGCATAAACATATAAAAACAACGACGCGTAAAAATTCTTCCCATGTCGGTGGGATGCCGAGAATCAAGATGCCAAACGCCATAACAAGCAAACCTAAGGTGAAAAACAACACGATATTGACTAAAATAGCTGCTACAAATTTAGCATTCAACACATAATCCCGCGGAATCGGCTGAGACATGAGCCGAGTTAATGTCCCTTTATTCCGCTCTGAATTAATCGCATCAAACCCAAGAGCAATGCCTAAAAGCGGGCCGAGAAAAGTAACAAAGGTGACAAACGACGGCAATGTTCCATCTGAGACGGTGAACAACTTCAAAAACAAGTAAGAGTCTTTGGCAATCTCCTTCGCTTCATCTTCCGTTTCCGAAAGCACATCTTGGATCGTCGTTATCGCAGTATATAGTGAACCAATGCAAGTTAAGACGATGATTAACAGCAAAATAATAATCCGCCAGCTTTTAATAAAATCGGCAAATTCTTTCCTGACAACAGCAAAAAAGACCGACGCATCTCGGTTCGTTGTTTGTTTTGCCGTAGACGACTTTTTCCAAAACGCGAAGTCAGACATTTTCAACGGCACCACGCCCTTCAAAGTAGCGGTGATAAATTTCATCCAAACCGTAGTTTTTCTTACTGATATAGTGCAGCTGTGCCCCATGACCAACCGTTTCTGCAGCTATCGATGCTGTTAAATCGCGCTGGCAATAAACATCGAGCGTTGTTTCATTGATTGGCTCTACACGATTAACCCCATCCAGCTGTTTGATCTTTTCCTGTAATGTGTGATCAGCAGGTGATGCATTGACATGAATCACATACGTATCTTCAAAAAACAGCTGGGATGCCAGTTCATCGAGGTCTCCTATGGCAAGCAATTTGCCTGCAACGAAAATACCGACGCGGTCGCATATTTGCTGGACTTGGTGCAATTGATGAGACGAAAGTAAAACGGTTATGTTTTGTTCTCTGTTCAGTTGTTTAATCAATTTCAACAGTTCACGCACCCCTTCCGGATCAATCCCGAGGGTTGGTTCATCGAGAATAATCACTTCTGGATTTTTAATCAACACATCTGCTAAACCAAGCCGTTGCTTCATACCGCGAGAATATTTCCCGGCTTTTTTATCAGCTGCATATTGTAACCCTACTTGGTTAAGTAGATCATAAGCGCGTTTTTCCGCTTCTTTCCGCGAAATTCCGTTTAATGCGGCCGTATACAATAAATTTTCCAATCCGGTCATATGTTGATAAAAACCTAAATCATCCGGCAAATAGCCGACGCGCTTTTTCACTTCCAGCGGCTGAGTTGTCGAATCAAGTCCGCAAACGTGAACCTTTCCTCCTGTTGGTTCGCTCAATCCAAGCAACATGAGAATCGTCGTTGACTTTCCAGCACCGTTAGGACCGAGCAAACCGAAAATTTCTCCTTTTTTGATGGACAAGCTCAGCCGATCGACAGCGGGCCGATCATCATACACCTTTGTCAAATCTTGCAGCTGAATAATCGCATCATCCATGCTTTATCGCCTCCCGTACTTTTTGAAAATGTAGTACAGCCCGCCGATTACAGCTAAGATTATGGCCACCCCGACGAGTCCCCACCATGTCGATGTTTTGACCGAAACTCGAAACGATGCTTCTGAAGATGCTTCCGCTGTTTTAGCATCAAATGTCGTGACATAGTCGCCTGCAATCGCATCATCCGGAGCAGATATTGTCGCTTGGACTTTCGCTTTCTCACTTGCTTTTAATGTTTGCACCGTATCTTCATCGAAGGTCACATCCCAGTCCGGAGGGGTCGATGCGCTTAATTCAATATCGGTCAAATCCGCCGTTCCCGTATTTTCTACGACGAGATCAACCTTTTTCTTTCCACCAGCTGTAACGTCTGCGCTCAGCTTCCCCTCTGGTGTAGATAGAGACAGATCGTATTTACCGGTTATGACAGCTTCTAATTCCAATTTTTCCGCTTTCGATCCCGTTGATGCTTGGACGGGAATCTTATAAGTATCTGCCTTCACATTTTCTGCAGGCGTCACCTCAATGTCGATATCAACTGATTCATCCGGGTCCAAAGTCACCGAGGTCACACCATCACCATCCAATTTAAACTGGACGTTCCATCCTTTTGGCTCTTTGGCTGACAAAGCATAACGCTGCTTTTCGGCTGTTTGATTTTTCAGCGTAGCCGTATAAGTAAAGTCCGAATCGGCATGGCCTTCCATATTCGGCTGTTCTGTGGAAAAGTTCGTTTGATGAGTTCCTTCTTTGGTAACATTCACAAGGAACGGCAAGGTTGTTGATGTACCGTCGTGACTATTGGCAACAAGATCAAACGTATACTCACCCTTATCCACTTTTAACGGAACCTCAACGTCTAACGTCAGCTCTTGTTCATCACCATTGCGGATCGACAGCTGATCGATGTTTTGTCCACCTGCGGAAATGGAGTAGTCCCATTCTTTTGGTAGACCGTCGACATTAAATGTCACGTTTTGGATATCGTTTCCGTCGTTGATCACATCAACCGTATAAGACAAGCTCTCCCCCGGTGTTACCGACAACCCTGTGTACGGTGTAAACAGTGTTAACGAGCCTTGAGCATAAACCGGTTGAATACCTGCTGTCGCTACCACGACAAGAGTTGTTAGCATCGCAACGAACATTTTCTTCCACATAGTGACATCCTCCCCCGTTGGTTTTCTCGTATATGATACGAAATGATTGGAAACTTGGATTTGTTTTTTTAAAAATAATTTGCTATTAATTATATAAAGCTCATGTTCGAAGGGGAATGAACATGGATAATGATCAACTTGGGACTAAGCTTTTAACACAAATGGCTCAAGGATCCAAACAAGCGTTTAACCGATTTTACGAAACGTATATTACATTCGTTCTCAATATCGCCATGCAAATCCTCGGAGATCTTAAAGAAGCCGAAGATTTGTGCCATGACATTTTTCTAGACATTTATCAACATCCAAAACGCTACGACCCGCAAAAAGGATCTGTGAAAGCGTGGTTAGCTGTAAAAACACGCAGCCGTTCAATCGACCGGCTTCGCAAACGCAAACCGGTTTTAATCCATAAGCTCGAGCTGCTGGAAACAGAAGACGCCGTTAGAACTGAGTGGCACGTTTTGAACAAAATTGAAAAAGAAATCCTTCTAGAAGCGTTACGGCATATTCCAGAAAAACAACGGAAAATTATTTATGGCGTTTACTTTGAAAACAAAACCCAACGCGAACTAGCCGAAACATTGGACCAACCGCTCGGTACGATAAAATCCTCCATTCGCTACGGGCTAAGGAACATGCGCAAACAAAAATCATTGCTCAACTGGGCAAAATCCGGCGGGGAGTGAGAAGGATGACCGATCAACATATTAGTGAAGAACAACTCGTCGATTATGTATTAGGTCATTTACCCGATAACGAAAAAGAGAAAATTAAGTACCACTTGACCGTCTGTCGTACGTGTGAAGCCGAATGGAGGCACTGGCAACATTTGCTCGCTGAAAAAACATATCATCCATCACCTGTCTTAAAACGGCAAATTATTAACAGCATTGAAGAAAAAACGACACCCGTTCAACCAAAAAGAAAAAAGTGGCGACGGTCAGCCGTTTTAGCGATGACAGTCGCATCCACGATCTTGTTGGGTCTCGGACTGTTGCGAATGATAGATGCCGAAAGTGAACAGCAAGGCTTTGTCATGGCTCAACATGATGAAATCCCCAAAGAAACGATTGAGAAAAAAACGGGTACCAACCATTTGAAAATAGTCCCCGTGGTCGACAATACAAACATGACCGGTGGCGTCTGGCTCAATCAATCGACGAATGAAATGATCCTTCACGTCGACGGCTTAGTCCCTCTACACACAAATAATTACCAACTATGGCTCATCCATAAAAATGATGACTGGAACGGTGAATTATTAAACTTGCGTGATGGTTCGATTCGCGTCTATTACAAAGGGGCAGACATTGCGCTTTTAAAATATATTAAGGTGAGCGTTGAGCCACCCGGCGGAAGTCTGAAACCATCCGGACCCGAAGCATTTTATGTTGATTTAGAGAAGCAAACACAATAAAGCTGTATGGTGACACCCGTACAGCTATTTAAACGATAACACTGAGTAAAACCGTAACAGTGAGAATACTTGTTAATGTCGTCACAAGTGTGATACTAGACACTAAATGGGGTTCTGTATCAAACTCTATCGCATACACGGTTGTCGTCGCCGCACTCGGCATAGAGGCAACAATCACAAGCACTGACGCTACGACTGAGTCTACATCAAAAAACCAAATAAAAAGAAACGCAAGAAGCGGCGAGATGATCAACCGAATTGAAGCGGCCGAGATAAGCACTTGCCAGTTAAACTGAAGCGATGTAATCGAAGCTAGCTGCATCCCTAAAATCACCATCATCAGCGGAATGGATGCATGACTAAGCATCGTCAACGTCGAATCGATTGGCTCAGGTATTTCCCAGGCAATAGTTTGCAACACAAATGCTAAAACAGCCGCATATGTCGCAGGCATTTTGAGAACGGTTCGCAATGCCTGCTTCATGCCGCTTGTACTACGCGAGGCATAATAGACCCCGAAAACATTCATGATCAGCGACTGCAGCACCATGAAAAAAATCGCATACGGTAGAGCTGCTTCACCTACACTGAACAATATGACAGGGACACCATAGTTACCGCTGTTCATAAACGCCGATGTCAAAATCGATGCGCTTTCAATAGACCGCGACCACTGAAACAGTTTTGCCAACACTTTATTAATGATGACCATCGTGCCAAGCAGAAAAGAGGCAAAAACAACAATCGTGCTATAACCTATGTTAAACGATGATTCATACAACGTTGTGAACACAAGCGCAGGCAAAAAGATGTAAATGGATACCGGTGCAATGGATTTGACATCCAGCATGCGAATGCGCTGCAAAATAAAACCGGCAGCAAACACAGCCATGATCGGCAGAATGACCGTAAAAAACAACCCCATACTAACAACTCCAATGACTGTATGAAGCTGTATACGATTCTATCATATTTAAAACAGCGTACCGTTCAATCATTTTTAACATCGGCATTCAAAAATCCATTCAGCGTTTGAGGTGAACGAGATTGAGACTTTGAAACACCATCTGCAATCTACCGGCAGCGAGTCGTTTTTTATGCGTTCGCTGCTTTTGGCTATCGGCTGGAATTTTTGTAAATATGGCGGACGAACGCCCCGAAAAGTGGAAACCCCCAGGAGCGCCAAGCGATAAGCAGGTGTTTTGCATTATCCAAACGTCTCATTAGCTACATAAGCTGATTAATCAAGTATTTGAGCGATGGTGCCAAAAAGCGTATCCGGATTCCCTTTTAAGATCATTCAACTTTAAGATAATCGCGTTGAAACACCGACATAATTACCGCATCATGGTACACACCGCTTACAAAAAAGGCTTCCTTCAACACAGCTTCCTTTTTGAAACCCGCCTTTTTATACACGTGCATCGCTTTTTCATTTTCCCTGTCTACATACAAATATAGCTTATGTAAATTCAATACGTTAAACGCATAGTCCATGGCGCATCGAGTCGCTGGGGTAGCGTATCCATTTCCTTGATGATCCGGATCTATCATAATCGCATATTCGGCATTCCGGTGTCTCGGATCAATACTGTACAACGCTACAAAACCGAGGCGTTCCCCGGACTTGTCCAAAATAAAATGCCGTTGTCGCTCATCATCCATATTTTTAGAAAACTTTTCTTGCAGCTGGGCATACGACAGGTACGCCTCCTCAAACCAATAGTCCATAATCGCCGGGTTATTGAACATGTTGTGGACAAATGGTAAATCTTCTTTTTCCATAACTCGCAAGCGAAGTTTATTCGTCATTTTCTCTTCCTCCACTGTTTGAACTTCCTTATCAGATTACCAAAGAAGGCGGATCAACGCCAATACAACAGGAAGCTATGTGATTTGACATCCAAGCAAAATAAGTGTATATTGTATATAATGTATATATACAATAAGAGATGAGGGATTGTATGAAAATCCTAATTTCCAACAGCAGCAAAAAGCCGCTGTTTCAACAAATCAAAGAACAGATCAAACAAAAAATCCATACCGGCGAGCTGCAAGAAGGGGATGCCCTCCCTTCCATGCGAAAACTCGCCAAAGATCTCAAAGTCAGTGTCATCACAACGAAGCGCGCTTATGAAGACTTGGAGACAGAAGGCTATCTCGTATCCGCAGTGGGCCGGGGCACATTTGTCGCCGGGCAAGCGCCGCATGTGCTCTGGGAATGGCAGCTGCGGGAACTGGAAAACGATCTGGAAGCATTAGTCCGGGAGGCGCGAAGGATCGGCTTGTCGAAGACCGATTTTCTGGAATTAGTGAATATCTACTACGAGGAGGAGTCGCGATGAATGCCGCTGAATTGTCCAGCATTACTAAGCACCGCAAAGACTTTTCTATGGAAAATATTAACATGACAATCCCTGAAGGGTTTGTCACCGGTTTGATCGGCCCGAACGGCAGCGGAAAAACAACGATAATCCGCATGATGCTCGGCTTGATGCAGCCAGATCACGGCGAGATCACACTCCTTGGCACAACACACAAAGATCATCGTGTTAAACAACACATCGGTTTTGTCCATGATGACCTGTATATGTACGATCATTTCAGCATCAAGCAGATGAAATCGTTCATCGCCCCATTTTATACACATTGGAACGAAGATTTGTTTCAAGCCTATTTAGAAGCATTCCATCTGCCGTACCGCAAAAAAATCAAGACGTTTTCTCAAGGGATGAAAATGAAGTGCTCCCTTCTGTTCGCCCTTGCACATGAACCAGAGTTCCTTATCATGGATGAACCGGCGGCTGGACTTGATCCTGTCTTTCGTAGGGAACTTCTTGATCTACTGCAGGAAAAAATGCTGAATGAAAACCAGACCCTGTTTTTATCCACACATCAGACAGCCGACTTGGACCGGATTGCTGATTATATCGTTTTCATCAACGAAGGGCATATCGTTTTACAAAAAAGCATGGATGAGATTCATGAACGATTTCACGTGGTCAAAGGCAAACCGAATATGATTGATGCGGATACAAAGGAGCTATTTGTCGGCGTTCATGTCACGGATACAGGATTTACCGGCCTGTTTGCAGGCGATCCGGCCATTTTTGACGTGTATGGCAGCGAGATCATAATCGAGAAAGCGACGCTGGAAGATCTTATGTATTTTGTCACAAAACAAGAACGGGAGGCCAGTCAAAATGATACAACTTATTAAGCGGGACCTTTTATTGAATAAATGGGCCGGGCTGGTGATCGTTGTGATTTTGCTGCCCTTGGCCTATATCAGTATCAATCTGCCGATCACGACGCTTCTTATGCTCGTCATCATTCCTATGGTGTCCAGTCTTTTTTATGCAGATGACAAGTCACATAGCATGCGCTCAGTCATCGCCATGCCCGTGGCTAAAGCAGTCATTGTGCGAAGCCGGTATGCTTACGGGATGCTGATTGTGATTGTGGCTATGCTGTACCAGTGGCTGATCGGCCATGTGATTGTCCATATGCTTGAACTAACGGGACATGATTATTTTGTCTATGACTGGAAGGACATGACAACCATTGTTTGTCTCGGTGCCATCGTAGTCGCTATATGCATTCCATTGTATCATCTGATGTCCAATTTTTACGCAGCGACAATCGTCCTCATTTGCATCATGTATGTCTTATGGTTCACCAGTCTAGATCCGCTTGTCACCGTAACAGGCATGCAAGATCATATCTTTTTCAACGATATCGACCGCGGTTACACTCTGCTTGTGGAAAAATACCTCCCGTTTCCGCCGTACTTGTTTTTGGCACTGGGAGCCGCTTTCTTGTTCTTTCTGTCTATGAAACTGTCCGAATACGTGTTTTTAAAACGAGACCATTAAACAGAAAACCATGTCGATATGCGGCCATGGCGCTCTAATCCATTTTTTCGCATTAAAAAAGCTAGGACTAAACTCGGCATTTCTGAAATCACACACTTTTCAGTTAGAAGAAAAGCGAAAGTGGAAATGACGGTGAACTAAAGAAAGTACACTGCTGTTAATAAAAATGATAAAAACACCATTTGTTTGAAATAAGAAACGGTCAGAACTAGTATTTTTTACTGATTCCGACCGTTTCTATTTATTTAAGCCTGGTTTTGTCCCAACCTCTTGTTCTTAATTTAAAAGGTAATCGCAACTTCTGAGCCGAACACTTCGTAATGAATGTCTTCTCGAGCAACGCCAAGATTTTTTAAATACTCATGTACAACATTCATAAAACCAGTCGGACCGCAATAATAACAAGCAGCATCTGTTGTGGGCAATACTGAAGCTAACCATGCTTCATCGATGTATCCTTTTTTATCATAAACCCCTTCATCTTCAGTGCGAGGATTTTCGTAAATCGTATACGCGCTAACTTGCGAATGGTTTTTTGCAATTTCATCGACTCGATCTTTCATCGCATGTACATTTCCAGATTTCGCCGCATGTATAAAGATAACTTCGCGCTGCGGCTGAGACTTAATAACTGCCTCTAGCATACTCATCATCGGTGTGATACCGACTCCACCGCTAATCAATACGAGCGGACGTTCATCTTTATCATCGAGGATAAAGTCGCCACCAGGTGCACTAATCGGTAAAATACTGCCTTCCTCGACTTGCTTATGCAAATAGTTGGAAACAACACCAGCCGGTTTACCATTCAACGCATCTTCGCGCTTCACACTTATCCGGTAATACCTTTCTCCCGGTGCACAGGATAACGTATATTGCCTTAAATGCGTATACTTTTCCCCAGGAATATCCGCTTTAACGGTTATGAATTGCCCAGGCTGGTGATGAGGGAATGGTTTTCCATCGACTGCGTCCAAGTAAAAGGACGTAATTACGTCGCTTTCGGGCACTTTTTTTACGACCTTAAAATCGCGAAAATCAATCCATCCTCCTTCTTTTGCTAGCACTTCGTCATACAATTGTTTTTCCACACCGATAAAGACATCAGCAATCGCATCATAAGCGTGTTTCCAGGCTGCCAGCGTTTCATCGCTTAAAGCTGTGCCGAGTACATCTTGCATTGCCATAAGTAAATACTTTCCAACGATTGGATAATGATGCGGTTTAATATTTAAACTTCTATGTTTATGAGCCACTTGTTTAACAACAGGCATGATGTTCTCTAAGTTATCAATATTGGCAGCAGCAGCGTAAACTGTAGCCGCCAACGCTTTGGATTGATCACCAGTGCGCTGATGCGTTTGATTAAACAGATTATTCAACTCCGGACGTTCAGTTAGCATCAGTTGATAAAAACGTTTCGTTATCTCCGCTCCCCGTTCTTGTAATACGGGTACAGTCTCTTTGACTCGTTCGATTGTAAATGTGTCCAATTCTTGGGTAGTCTGTGTCGTCAAAGCGAAGTACTCTCCTTTTATTTAACAACTAAAATTTTCAATACATGGTCATTATACAAGATGATTTACATAACTTTCCATAGGTTTTTTGCGATATCTATTACAATATTGTGACGATAACAATGCTCAAAAACAAAAAGAACTTAGCCTAGTGAGGTGATTAACCATTAAAAAAAGAGCGGTGTTCCGCTCTTTTTATGTACTGCTTTTCGTATTTACTTCCAAAATTGACATCAATATCATACAAACGGCTGCTGCAAACAAGGAGGCAATTCCATATCCGCCCAAGCCTACCCCTGCAATTTCCACTTTCATCAATGTGGCGAACAGGAGCAGAATCAATCCGGCTGCAAACAGCACAAAAGAAGGGTAGTATGTGGCGTAGCTTTTATCGGAAGTCGCCTTATGAATGATTACTGAAAGTACAGCAAGGATGATTAATAAAACTACACCTGTCAATACGACTGTTCCTACCATTGTATCACCTCTACTGTCGTCATACCTATAGTTTATTATCGAACAAATATAAAGTCAATGAAACAGATTCGTTCGTTGTTTAAATAAATGTAAAATACGCTTGTGTTAGTGTTATTTTTTGCATAGAATGAGAATATCATCTGCAACAATGGAAACATTTCTTATCATAACCATTTGCAGAAAGCGCATACATTATCCGTCGGTGAAACAATACAAGGGGAGGTGAAGAATATGACGCTCATCTCGGAAAAAGGTGTCGATGACGATTTGTATCAGCGCATTTGAAAACATTATTGAGAAAGAGTATATTGATTTAGTTATGATCATTAATCAAGTTAATAAATGGAACAGATTATCGATTGCCATGGGTCGCATGGGTATTCACCCAGTCGCTAAATAGCGGCTTAATTTCATATCGGCATACACGACGCCACTCTTGAAAAAGCGCGTTGTGTAAAGGAGGGAAGCAGATGAAAAAAAACCTTATCTGGCAAATCGTTGCAGCATTTATTTTAGCCATTATCGCCGGGCTGATATTCGGGGAAAAAATCGAAATCGTTCAACCGCTCGGAGATTTATTTTTACGGCTGATTAAATTCATCATCGTTCCGCTTGTTCTGGCGACGATCGTTGTTGGAGTCACGAGTACGAGCGATGTAAAAAAGCTCGGTCGGCTTGGTGGCAAGACAATCGCCTATTATTTAGTAACAAGTTTTGTTGCGATCTCACTCGGCTTACTAGCGGGTTTTGTATCCTCACCCGGAACCGGCGTCGATGTAACATTAGAAGGAAAAGAAGACGTCGCTCCTGAAGAAACAGAAGGGGTTATACAGACGATTTTAAACATCGTCCCGACCAACCCGCTCGAAGCGCTAGCAGAGGGAGAAATTTTGCAAATCATCTTTTTTGCGATTTTTATCGGGATTGGCATTACCGTTGTCGGCGAACGGGCGCAACCTGTTCAGCAATTTTTTGACGGGTTAGCGGAAATCATGTATAAAATTACCAATATGATCATGACGATCGTCCCGTTAGGCATTTTTGGGCTTTTAGCTCCGATTGTCGGCGAGTACGGTGCCTCTGTGCTTTTGCCGCTTATCAAGTTGATCCTTGCTATGCTAATCGCTTGTCTCATTCATGTCTTCGTGTTTTATTCGATAGCGGTCAAAACATTGGGCAAAATGCATCCTGCCCGCTTTTTAAAAGGCATATTTCCTGCTGCTGCTGTCGCCTTTAGCACAAGCAGTAGTGCTGGGACATTGCCTGTCACAATGAAAAATACACAGGAGAACTTAAATGTGTCGAAAGAAACAAGCAGCTTCGTTCTGCCGCTTGGAGCGACCATCAACATGGACGGTACGGCGATTTACCAAGGGATTGCCGTTGTGTTCATCGCACAGTATTTTGGGATGGAACTCACCTTCAGCCAAATCCTTACCGTCGCCTTGATAGGAACACTCGCATCGATCGGTACCGCCGGTGTACCGGGCGCAGGCATGGTGATGTTAACAATGGTGTTGACCGCGATCGGACTGCCACTGGAAGGACTTGCGCTCGTAGCGGGGATTGACCGCATTCTTGATATGATGCGTACAACGGTCAACATCGTTGGCGATGCTTCAGCTAGCGTTGTCGTTGATGCGTCTGAAAGAAAACGCAATGGTTCATCGGCCACAGAAAACGTCGTTTAACAACACCCACAGCTTGTGATCTCTAGCCTATATTAAAAAAGCAGCTGAACAGCTGCTTTTTACGTTTTATACAGTTTCTTTTTCCTCGGGTATATCTTGCCCCCATACTTTATTCAAAATATAGGCGAGCATGTACAAGACAACCGCACTTACAATGAGGGCAAATAAAGCCGAACCCGTCACACCTGCGAGTAAAAAGGCGATAATACCGCTCACCCCCGCAGTAACGGCATATGGAATTTGCGTGTTCACATGGTCGATGTGGTCACACGAAGAGCCTGCCGATGATAAAATCGTCGTATCGGAAAGCGGCGAACAATGATCACCGAAAATTCCCCCGCTCAAAACGGATGCAATCGTCAATGCCATTGAAATATCCATTGATGCAGCGATCGGCATCGCAATCGGAATCATGATAGCAAATGTGCCGTACGATGTTCCCGTCGTAAAGGCAATGATGGAACCAAAAACGAACAGCAATACCGGAATCACAGCGGGTGATGTCGTTTGTTCGGCAAAGTCGATCAAATACTCCGCCGTTCCAAGTTCAGTAGTGACCGTTCCGATAGACCAAGCGAGTGTCAAGATGATATAGACGATCATCATGCTGCGAAAACCACTCACATATAGCGACATTGCTTCTTTAAATGAAAATAGTTTTTGCTGCATGCCCATTGCCAATCCAACAATCCCCGCAATAAATGCCGCCAATAATATCGAAAGACCGCCATTCGCTTCCCCAACGGCTGTTACCAAATCGTTGTCCGGATACCCACCTGTCCAGAGAAACATCGGAGGAATAAGCACTAAAAGCACGGCGATCGGCACAATCATGTTCCGCTTTTTGGGCACCTGCCCTTCTGCCATTTCCACATCCATCATCTGTTCATCAGTCGGAGGTTCGGCCCCGTCACGAAACAATTTCCCCGTTGTTTTCGCACGGTATTCAGCTTTAGCCATCGGTCCGAAATCCCATTTTTTCCAAATGAGAATGCCTACAAGAAGTAAAGCTAAAATCGAATAAAAATTAAACGGGATCGTTGATAAATACGTTAAGTATTCTGAACCCGAAATGCCGAGTTCCACAAACTGCGAGCCGATCAAACCCATGATAAATACAACCCATGTAGAAACCGGACCTAACAGACACATCGGCGCCGATGTCGAATCGACAATATAAGCTAATTTTTCTCTAGAGACACGCATCCGATCCGTTACCGGGCGCATGACACTGCCGACTGTCAGCGCATTGAAATAATCTTCGAAAAAGATAATGATACCAAACAATGCCGATGACCATTGTGCCCCGCGCGATGTCTTCACTTTGTTGGAAATGGAATGAGCGATCGCGTGGGCTCCGCCTGTTTTTTGTAAAATAGCAATAAGAACGCCGAAAAAACCACAATACGCCAGCACTGTCACGTTTCCTTCATCGGCCAGACTCGGTAAAATAATATCGCTAAAGCTGGCGTATAGTCCCATGAGCGGATTCCATCCATACATCATCGTTGCCCCGAGCCACACTCCAGCAAACAATGCAGGAATGACATTTCTTGTAAGAAGTGCTAAAACGATCGCCAAAATCGGCGGTAAAAGCGAAAGTATTCCATAATCCATTTTGTTTCTCCTTCCTTTATCGGCTGGTTACTTGGCCGCTTTCGATTAAAACGTTCATTATAATGTATTAGCACAGTTAACAAAAAATGTTTCGCACAGACGATTCTTATACAACCTCCAATCCTGATCGTTGTTTCTGTCCTTCCCCACTTTCTTGTGCTAAAATGTGAGAGGAAAACTTCAAAGCAAAAGGAGACTAACATGACATACCGTATTTTATTCCTCGATATTGACGGCACCATTTTAAAAGCTGATCACACGTATACCGATTCTACAAAAGAAGCAATCGAGCAGGCAAAGAAAAAGGGCATTGACGTTTTTCTTGCTACTGGTCGTCCTCGGCATGAAATCCGTGAGCTAGCAAAGGAGCTCAATATCCATTCTTGTATTGCCAGCAATGGGGCTTACGCTGAATTCAACGAACAAACAATCATCGAGGAGCCACTTGATACTGAAATCATCCATTCCTTTCTCGAAGCAGCTAAAATGCACGGCTTTGACATGGTTTTATATGCCAACGACAAAAATTATTTCACATCGTTTGATACACCAGCCGTTCAAACGTTTTTAGACACGTTTCAGTTAACAACGAATGCGCTTTGGCACCCAGATGTCAAAGCGAATATTTTGGGAGTCACGTTAATCGGGGTCGATGACGATTCTCTCAAGCACCTTTCTGTTCCGACCGGTATTCATCTCTCTCCTGTTCACGTAGGCGATGTGCAGGATGCCTATGACATTATCCGTCAAAATGTCAATAAAGGACAGGCCGTGCAAAAAGTACTGGAGACGATGAACATCTCCCAAACAGTAGCGATTGCTTTTGGAGATGGGATGAATGACAAGGAAATGCTTCAAGTCGTAGGTGAAGGGTTTGCTATGGGCAATGCGCATCCCGACTTATTTTCCTATGCCAAACATCGAACAAACACTGTCGATGATTCCGGTATATACAACGGATTAAAACAACTCGGTGTGATCGATTGACGTCCTAACAACTTAAATCCCGAACGGTGGGCCAGTCTGTCCCGCCGTTCGGGATTGTTTATTGAAATTTTACAATCTATGCAGTGTAAAGTTAGAGCGGATTTCGCCGATTCGTTCATCTCGCATGTTCAAAATCGGAGGATAGTGATAATCGAACAGTTCATTCCATATGCTTTCATCGCCGATGTGCAGCTGTTTGAGGACTTCCATCGATGCAACTTGGGTCCCTCGAGCGTTGCCATCCGCTATTTTGAGCGCAACACCGATACCTGTTTTGCTGTCGCCAAAACAATGCACGCCTTCCGCCCCGCCTTTAGCGACGATGCGTCCGCCATAAGCTTTCATCAAATCGGTGTCCAATCGTTTTGTACCAGCGACCATTTCCGGATATGCCGTCATAGCATTTCTGATACGCTTTAACGATCGCTTGCGCTTCTCTTTACCTTCTCTCCATGCATCCGGTGCAGCTAAACGAGCAAACAACAAAGCGACTCGTGCCAGCGGTATTCGATGCACAGGAACACCGCAGCCATCGATTGATGTTTCGATATTGTCTTTTTTATAGCCACTGATATCAGCGATTACCTCGATAATCTGCTGTTGGTATGGATGATTGATATCCCGGTATGTGGCGATATCGAAATGTTGTTGGACACACCCAGCGAGCATCCCGGCATGTTTTCCAGAACAGTTGCTATAGACCGGTGTCAAGCCTTTTCCTTCGCGCAAGAGCTGTTTATAACTTGCTTCATCTTTTGGCATATGGGTTCCACACTGTAAATCGTTCTCTGCAAGATTGATTTTTTGCAACACATCGAGAACTTGCTCCCTATGAAAAGGCTCACCGCTATGGCTTGCGCAAAACAAGGACAGCTGCTTTTCTGTCAGATTAAACGCCTCCATTGCCCCAGATTCAACAACCGGCAATGCTTGAAATGGTTTCATCGCTGAGCGGGCAAATATCAGACGATGAGCATCCCCGTAATAGGCGATGAGATTTCCGTCTACCGTGACGACAGCGATATGTACATCATGCGTGCTTTCAACAACGTTCCCCCTATACACCTGAATGGGTTTTGTCGTATGGTTCATTGCCATCTATCCTTTCGCAACACTATTTGCACGATGTCTATTATTATAGCACAGTGAAAAAAGCGACAAAGCTTTTTTTATCAGAAAATATTTCCGGTGATCATTTTCTTGGCATTGCTTGAAAAATGATGCGATAATCAATAACTGTATTAAGTCAATGCTGTATAGGAGAATGTATGATGAACAACACGATGAAAGGTATACTGCTTCTATTAATCTCAGCGTTTGGATTTTCGATGATGGCTGCTTTTGTCAAGCTTTCTGGCCACTTACCATCCATTCAAAAAACATTTTTCCGGAATTTAATCTCTGCGATCATCGCCTTTATTTTTGTCATGTATAACCGAGAGCGACTGTTCGGCAAACGGGAGAACCAAATGATTTTATTCATGCGAGCTTTATTTGGAACACTTGGTATCATTACTTACTTTTACGCTATTGACCATTTGGTTCTATCCGATGCTGATATGCTGAACAAATTAAGTCCATTTTTACTGATTGTTTTTTCCGCTCTATTTTTAAAGGAAAAAGCAAGACCCTTTCAAATCATCACAGTCATTATCGCGTTTATCGGCACGTTATTTATCATTAAACCATCGTTTTCAGTGGAAACTGTGCCTTATCTCTTAGGGCTTTCTTCATCGATTTTCGCCGCGGCTGCGTATACATTTTTGCGCGTGCTGGGCGATCGGGAAAAGTATTATACTGTTGTGTTCTATTTTTCCTTTTTTTCAACCGTTGCGCTACTGCCTTTTCTAATCGTCTTTTATGAACCAATGTCGTGGCAGCAACTTATCTTTCTGCTTTTGGCAGGCGTGTTTGCAACACTTGGTCAATTCGGGATTACGCTTGCCTATAAGTTTGCACCAGCTCGAGACATTTCGATTTTTTTCTATTCGACAGTACTTTATTCCACCATTATCAGCATCGTTTTGTTCAAAGAGATGCCGGATATCTATAGCTTCATTGGCTATATCATTATTTTAAGTGCCATGGTTTATATGTTTCTTCGAGGAAGAAGGGAAAGTAATACCACTTCAGAGTGAGTAGATACGATTGTCGTTATAGATAGACCACAACTTCTCTTTGTCTATAACGACAATCGCACGTTGAGTAGTAGTAAGGGGGATGGTATAAGCAAAATCGTGGTGTTTATCAATTGACATATGAGGCATCTTTACCAATAGAAAAGAGTAGGTGCAGGATGATGCAACGAAAATTGGCTCCGTTATACGGTACTGATTCTTAAAATCATCCTGCCCCCTGTTCACCTTGACTATGCCTCAACGTCTAGTAATAGTTGTAAATCGTCTGTTGACAAATAGTTGCCAACGAAAAACTTGGAAAATTCCCCATAACGGGATGTTGCTTCATCAAACCGCATTTCATAAACTACTTTTTTTAACTGGATGGCATCGTGAGCAAATAAAGTAACTCCCCATTCCCATTCATCAAACCCGATGGATCCGGTGATAAATTGCTTCACTTCCCCAGCATATTGACGTCCTGTTAAACTATGTTCATACAACAGTTTGGCACGTTCTTTCTTCTCTAACGTATACCAATTATAGTCACCTTCACGTCGCCGGCTCATCGGATAGTAAGACATATGTTTCCATTTGGGCAAAATCGGCCTGAGGCGTTTTTGTACTTCTGGATCAGCCTCATCTGTTTTCGGATTATATTTTGACAGTTCAATAACCGAAAGATGGGAATAAGCAGGTCTTAAAAATTCAGCCAGTTTTGATTTATTAAACGCTGTTTCCACGTTTGCTAACTCTTCCATTGTTGGCCTTAGAAACATAAACATTAGATCCGCTTGTTGGCCAATGGCTTGATACATCACTTGGCTCCCGTTTTCCGCCTTTTCAACCTTATCCCATTCGTTGAATAATGCAAGAAAATCGTCGATGGCTTCTTTCCGCTCAGCGACAGACGCCTTTTTCCACGCCTTCCAATCGATCAACCGCATATCATGCAGACTGTACCAACCATCTAATGTTTCAACTGCTTCAACCATTTTACCCTCTCCTTTTCAAAAATGTTCACATGCACTATACCATATTTATAAACGTTGTAACGGGTTTGTCACAAATTATTCATCAGAAGTTCATCTTATAGTCACAATATTATTTCTCACCTATGCTAAACTGAAAGAAAACGGTTGAAGGAAGATGTGTGTTGTTGCTCTACAAACTCGAGCGTTTGCAAAGGCGAAGCTGCGTCTACGTATATAGGGGGAGATGACTCATGCATATCATTAAAGTGGGACTCAACCATCGCGAGGCGCCACTTAATGTTCGAGAAACATTAATATTTTCCGAAGAAGCGGCTTGTAAAGCAATGGTTCATTTAAACAATCAACAAGCCGTATTGGAAAATGTCATTTTATCAACATGCAATCGAACGGAAATCTACGCGGTCGTCGATCAGTTATCACAGGGAATCGAGCAACTAAAAGCTTTTTTTCGCTATTGGTTCCAAATCGATGAAGATCAGCTAAAACCTTATTTACATTCCCAACACGATGAAGAAGTCATCGTACATTTATTCCGACTAGCTACCGGTTTAGATTCTCAGATTCTTGGCGAGACACAGATCCTTGGTCAAGTCCGAGATGCTTTTTTAACTGCCCAACGATTAAAAACGACCGGCAAACTTTTCAACGAATTGTTTAAACGTGTCATCACTTTTGCTAAACGCGCCCATCGCGATACAGCAATTGGTGAACAAGCGGTATCGATCAGTTATGCAGCCGTTGAATTAGCGAAAAAGGTATTTAAACGGCTGGATGATAAACGCATCGTTATTTTAGGCGCAGGCGAAATGGGCGAACTCGCCCTTCAAAATTTTCATGGTTCAGGAGCAACAAACATCGCTATCGTCAACCGCAATCTAGAAAATGCGCAACAATTAGCTCAAACATTTAATGCTGCTTCGTTTTCAATGGATCATTTGTTAGACGTTTTAACCGATGCCGATATTTTAATCGGCTCAACAGCAGCACCCAACGCTATTTTGTCAAAAGATATGTTTCAACCTGTGCATAACGAGCGTGGAAAAAGACCTTTATTAATCGTCGATATTGCCATTCCGCGCGATATTCAACCAAACATAGGTGAGCTGGATGATATATGGTTATACGATATCGATGATTTAGATGATGTTGTCGATCAAAATCTCGCAGCGCGTAAAGAAGCTGCTCAATTGATTGAACAACAAATAACGCATGAATTAGCATCTTTTTACAACTGGGTGCAAACATTGGATGCTGTCCCGGTTATCAAAGCGTTACAAGAAAAATCCATATCCATTCAAGAACAAACCTTGGAAAGCATCTTTCGAAAAATTCCCGATTTAAATGAACGGGAAATGAAAGTGCTGCGAAAACATACAAAAAGCATTGTCAATCAACTGCTGAAAGAGCCGATTAAATATGCAAAAACGACCGCCGCAACTCAAACGGCGGAAGAATCTTTAGCGACGTTTGCTGATATTTTTGGACTGGACGTACCAAAGCGATCAAAACAATGTATTCATAACAACCATTAAGCATAATACGAATATGTAGAAAGATTAAAAGGAGCAAGGTGCATGCGTAACATTCGAGTAGGAACAAGAAACAGCCAGCTGGCGGTTATCCAAACAAAACAAGTCATCCGTCAGCTAAAGCAAGCGGGCATGAACGATCCAGTGACGATCAAAAAGATCGCAACAACAGGGGATCGACACTTAAACGTGTCCTTGCCCAAACTCGGCGGCGGTGTCTTTTTCCAGGAACTCGAACAAGCATTACTAGCTGAGGATATCGATTTCGCTGTCCATAGTTTGAAAGATATAACCGAACCACCGCCGGATGATTTAGTCATCGCCGCGATCCCCGAACGAGAAGACTGTCGGGATGCATACGTGGCAAATGACCATACTCCTTTCGATGAGCTGCCGGAAGGTGCCATCATCGGCACGAGCAGTTTACGGCGTTCTGCCCAATTGTTAGCGAAGCGGCCGGATCTGGAAACGAAGTGGATTCGCGGGCCTGTTGATTCCCGCATCGAGCAAATGCAGCGAGGGGATTATGATGCAATCGTCCTCGCTGTTGCCGGGCTTAGAAGGCTTGGTATCGCTCAAGATGTTATCACAGAATATTTACCTGCAGACACTTTTGTTCCTGCACTTGGTCAAGGCGCCCTTGCCATTGAATGCCGAAAGAACGATCGAGACATCCGGGATATGTTACGCCTAATTCACGATCCTTTGACGGCAAAGGCGGTGCGGGCTGAACGGTTGTTTTTACAATCTTTTCAAGCACATGATCAAGCACCCATCGCCGGTGTTGCCCAGGTTGATGAACATGGGGACATCGTGTTAAACGGAGCGGTTATCGCATACGATGGCCAAACCATCTTACAAACAACAAAGCGCGGAGCAAGCGAAGAACACATCGCCAAAGAAGCTGCCGAAGCATTGATCGCAGAAGGCGCTATGGACATCATTGAGGCAGCGGAACGGGAGCTGCACAAATGATGATACGTCCTTTAAAGCATAAGCGGATCCTCATCACGCGCGAAAAAAGCGGGGCGGAAGTGTTTGCCAACAAGCTCAAAGAACGCGGTGCTGTTCCCATTATCACACCGTTATTAACGATCAACTGTCTTAAAACACACTTTTTCCAGACAGCAGCGACCCTATCGATGTACGAATGGATTTTTTTCACGAGCGCTAACGGTGTTGATTGTTTCTTTAAACACGTGCAAAAAGAAGACGTCCGTTCATGCCGGATAGCAGCGGTAGGATCTAAGACGGCAAAGGCGCTTGAAAAACATGGGTGTACGGTACATTTCATCCCGAATACATTTCATGCCGAAGCGATGGCTCGCGAATTTTTCCAAAAGTATACCCCCTCGCGCCCCGTGTTGTTTGTTAGAGGAAACCGGTCGCGCCGGGTGTTAATCGATCGTTTTTTGGAAAAACAGATTCCTTTTGATTGTTTGCACGTGTATGAAACGATGCCAAACCAATCGATTCAATCGGAACTAAACCGGCAGCTGCAACAGCACCAATTTGATTTTTTAACCTTTACAAGCCCATCGACGGTCGATAGCTTTATCCAATTGACCGAGGAGGCGCATCGCTTTCTCGATCAGCCGATTGTCTGCATCGGCCCGACGACAAAAAAACGGGCTAAAGAGCACGGATTTGCGAACATTTTTGTTCCCGAGCAATATACGATTGAAGGAATGATCGACACGATGCAATTGTTTACTCATAGAAAGGATGAATGATGAATGCCAAAAAAACGCCATTTTAAACGTCACCGGCGCCTTCGCGCATCAAAAGCAATCAGACATTTAATTCGCGAAACAAAGCTCGACATCGATGATTTAATCTACCCGATGTTCGTTACAGAAGGTGAAAACATCAAACAAGAAGTGCCTTCGATGCCGGGAATTTTCCAAGTTTCCTTAGATTATTTACTAGAAGAAATCAAGGCAGTCGATGAACTCGGCATTCAGGCGGTGATGCTATTCGGTATTCCTGCAGCTAAAGATGACATGGGAAGCGGAGCGTATGCCGATGAAGGCATTATCCAGCGAGCGATTCGCTTGATCAAGAAACATTTTCCCGAGCTGCTCGTCATAGCCGATACGTGTTTATGCGAATATACATCCCACGGGCATTGCGGGGTCATCAAAAATGGGGATGTCGATAATGATGCGTCTCTCTCATTGCTTGCCGATACTGCGGTATCCCAAGCGCGAGCTGGTGCGGACATCATCGCCCCGTCGAATATGATGGACGGGTTTGTCATTACGATCAGAGAGGCACTGGATCGGACTGGTTTTACCCACATTCCCATCATGTCTTATACCATTAAATATGCATCGGCTTTTTACGGCCCGTTCCGCGATGCCGCAGATAGTGCGCCTACATTCGGCGACCGGCGAACGTATCAAATGGATCCCGCCAATCGTCTGGAAGCAATGCGTGAGGCACGCTCCGATGTTGACGAAGGCGCGGATTTTCTCATGGTGAAACCCGCGCTTGCGTATTTAGACATTATCCGCGATATGAAAAACACATTTGATCTGCCGATTGTCGCTTACAACGTCAGTGGTGAATACACCATGGTGAAAGCCGCCGCGCAAAACGGCTGGATTGATGAACAACAAATGGTGCTAGAGAAATTGACCGCGATGAAACGTGCTGGAGCGGATATGATCTTAACATATTTTGCTAAAGACGTTGCCAAATGGTTGCACAATAAGAAAGGATGATATTCATGGAAAAAGATCACAAACAGTCATTCGCTGCTTATCAGGAGGCCGTCAATTTAATGCCAGGCGGTGTGAACTCACCTGTCCGCGCATTTAAATCCGTCGGGATGTCACCTATTTTTATAGAAAAGGGAAAAGGTTCCAAAATCGTCGATATCGACGGCAATGAATACATTGACTACGTTTTGAGCTGGGGACCGCTTATTTTAGGCCATGCCGATGAACGGGTCATCAACAAACTAAAGGAAACGGCCGAAAAAGGTACGAGTTTTGGCGCCCCGACAGTTCTGGAAAATAAACTGGCCAAACTCGTTATGGAGCGCGTGCCTTCGATTGAAATGATTCGCATGGTGAGCTCAGGAACTGAAGCGACGATGAGCGCTTTGCGTCTGGCGCGCGGCTATACAAAGCGCGACATTATTGTAAAATTCGCCGGGAATTATCACGGCCATAGCGACTCATTGCTCATCAAAGCTGGATCAGGTGTGGCGACACTCGGTCTTCCTGATAGTCCCGGTGTTCCGGAGACAATCGCTAAACACACAATCACAGTCCCTTATAACGATACAGAAAGTGTTCGTTACGTGTTTGAACAATACGGCGAACAGATTGCTGCTGTCATTGTTGAACCTGTCTCCGGCAATATGGGCGTTATTCCGCCGCAACCAAACTTTTTACACGATTTAAGACGCATCACAAACGAATACGGTTCTTTGCTTATTTTTGATGAGGTCATGACCGGCTTTCGCGTCGACTATCATTGCGCCCAAGGCTATTTCGATGTGACGCCAGACTTGACATGTCTTGGCAAAGTCATCGGTGGCGGGCTGCCGGTTGGTGCATTCGGCGGAAGACGAGACATTATGGAATCCATTGCACCGACAGGGACGATTTACCATGCCGGCACCTTGTCAGGGAATCCATTGGCAATGACCGCCGGCTATGCCACATTAAGCGCCCTTGATCAATCGACATACCAGTCGCTCAATCAAAAAATCGATAAGCTAACCGAAGGCTATCGTCAAGCGGCTGATGAATATGGCATTCCTTTGCAAGTGAATCGGGCGGGTTCAATGGTCGGCTTTTTCTTCACCGATAAACCTGTCGTCGACTATGAAACAGCCCGGACGTCTGATCTTGATTTGTTTGCAGCGTATTACCGGGGCATGATCAATGAAGGCATATTCCTGCCGCCATCACAATTTGAAGGCGTCTTTTTATCAACTGCCCATACAGATGAAGATATTGAACGAACGATTGAAGCTGTGCACAAAGTGTTTGCAAACATAAAGCTTTAACATTTGCTAGAAAGGATGCTCAACATGTCCAAACCAATGAATGATGCCATTCTCCGAGCGTACCGCGGAGAGGCGACATCGTATACTCCGGCCTGGTATATGCGACAGGCCGGCCGGTCGCAAAAAGAATATTTAGAGCTTCGCCAGAAATATTCTCTTTTTGAAATTACACACCGTCCCGAACTATGTGCCTATGTCACACGGCTGCCTGTTGAAAACTATGCGACGGATGCGGCCATTTTATACAAAGACATTATGAGTCCGCTCCCCGCCATCGGAATGAATGTAGAGATCAAACCCGGTATCGGTCCTGTTATCCATAACCCGATTCAAACGAAAGCAGATATCGAAAAGCTTTCATCCTTACAGCCCGAAAAAGACGTTCATTATGTTTTAGAAACGATACAACTGTTAATCGATGAGCTCTCGGTTCCGCTAATCGGCTTTAGCGGTGCCCCGTTTACACTCGCAAGCTATATGATTGAAGGCGGACCATCTAAAACGCATAATACAACGAAAGCTTTCATGTATACCAATCCTGATGCTTGGTTCTTGTTAATGGATAAACTGGGTGAGATGATCATTGCCTATGCTAAAGCGCAAATAAAAGCAGGCGTCCAAGCGGTGCAAATCTTTGACTCATGGGTCGGTGCACTAAGCACAGACGACTACCGAACGTTTGTCAAACCGACTATGGCGCGTATTTTTACCGATCTGCAGCAAGAAGGTGTGCCGACGATTTTATTCGGTATCCATAACCGACACTTGCTTTTGGAATGGAATGATTTACCGGTCGATGTCATCGGACTGGATTGGCGAACATCTATTACAGAAGCGCGCCGGCTCGGCGTGACAAAAGTATTGCAAGGCAATCTAGATCCAGCGGTACTCCATGCTAACTGGGATACGATCAAACAGCGTACCCAAGCGATTTTAGACGAAGGGATCCAAGACGGCAAACACGTATTCAATTTGGGACACGGCGTTATGCCGAGTACCAACCCTGAAATCTTAAAGCAATTAACAGCCTTTATCCACGAATATTCAAAACAGAAATCATTTAAATGAGGTGATCTACTTGAGTAAAGAAAAAATCGGCTTACTCGTTATGGCATACGGAACCCCTTATAAAGAGGAAGATATCGAACGTTATTTTACACATATTAGACATGGAAAAAAACCGTCTGCAGAAGAAATTCAAGATTTAACTGAACGTTACCGGGCCATTGGCGGCATTTCCCCCTTGGCACGAATCACAAAAGAGCAAGCAAAAGCGTTGGAAACCAAGCTGAACAGTATGCAAGATGACTATGAATTTCATATGTACATCGGCCTCAAACATATCGAACCATTTATCGAAGAAGCCGTGGCATCCATGGCCCGAGACGGCTTAACACAGGCCGTATCTATTGTGCTAGCACCGCACTATTCGACATTCAACATCAATGATTATCACGGCCGGGCGACGGAGGCAGCGAAACAACACGGCATCGCATTGTCGTCCGTCATCGATTGGTATGACGCACCAGGTTTCATTCAATATTGGGCTGATCAGATAACAAAAACGTATGAAAAAATGAGCGAACAAGAACGCGCACGTGCCGTCCTCATTGTCTCAGCCCATAGTTTGCCTGCCCACATTCTGAAAGAGGACGATCCCTATCAGCGTCAATTAGCTGAAACAGCCCAGCTCATCGCGGAGAAAGCTGGCATCGAAGATTTTGCAATCGGCTGGCAAAGTGAAGGAAATACCCCTGAACCATGGATCGGTCCTGATGTCCAGGACTTAACGCGCGATCTATATCACGAAAAAGGCTACCGCACATTCGTATACGCGCCTGTCGGCTTTGTCTCCGATCATTTGGAAGTTTTGTATGATAACGATTATGAATGCAAAGTCGTTTGTGATGAACTAGGCGCTAGCTACTACCGGCCAGAGATGCCTAACACCGACCCTCTGTTTATTGAAACATTAGCTAAAGTCGTCATGAACCATACCGGGCGTGAACCTCTATGACCACTAAAAACATCATCATCATTGGCGGCGGCATCACGGGATTAACCGCCGCCTACTACTTGCAAAAGGATATCGCCGAGCGCGATCTTCCCTTTGAGGTCAAATTACTGGAAGCAAGCAATCGGCTGGGCGGAAAAATCAACACGAAAAGAATGAATGGCTTCATCATCGAAAGAGGACCCGATTCATTTTTGGCGCGTAAACAACCGGCTGTCAAATTGGCAAACGATTTAGGCCTGTCCGATCAGCTGATCCGCAATCGCACCGGACAAGCTTATATTTTTGCCCGCGGTGCTTTACACGAAATACCCCAAGGATCACATATGGGAATTCCGACACAAATACGCCCATTTCTAGAATCCGCTTTGTTGTCTACACGTGGAAAACTACGCGCAGGGCTAGACTATATTTTACCAAGAGGAAAAGAAGTCGGCGATCAATCGCTCGGAAAATTTTTGCGGCGGCGGCTCGGCGATGAATTAGTTGAAAATAGTATTGAACCGCTCCTTTCAGGCATTTATTCTGGCGATTTGGATCAGATGAGTTTGATGGCAACATTTCCTCATTTCTTGGAATTAGAACAAAGGTATCGCAGTTTAATCAAAGGGTTACAGCAAACAATGAGCGAGCAGAAAACAACGTCTCAAAACAAGAGGGGAAAATTTTTTTCTTTCAAAAACGGTTTAGAAACCATCGTCGCGGCAATCATCAAACAAACGGGAAACGAGTTGTTTCACATAAATACCAAAGTCGAAAAAATAGTAAAAACGCACAGTCGATACCGCATCTATACGAATCGTGACGCTTGTTATGAAGCAGATGCCATTATTGTAGCGGTACCGCACCACGTTTTACCACATCTTTTTCAAGCATATGATTTTTTTCAGCCATTAACCCATGTTCCATTAACATCTGTAGCCAATATTGCGCTCGCATTCGATCAATCTCAAATCAAAAATGATATCCATGGCACTGGCTTTGTCGTCTCAAGAAATAGCAGCAACCGAATAACAGCGTGTACGTGGACACATAAAAAATGGCAGCATACCGCCCCTGACGGAAAAGCATTGCTCAGAGCATATGTCGGACAACCGTCTGATCAGGCCATCGTCCGATTATCCGATACGGATATGACCAACATCGTACTACGCGATTTAACACCAATCATGAATATCGTTGGCGATCCTGAGTTTGCAGTCGTCACACGGTGGGAAAAAGCAATGCCACAATATACGGTCGGTCACAAAGCAAGGATTCGTCAGATAAAGGAAAAAATGGAGAAAAGCTTGCCCGGCGTATTTTTAGCTGGCAGTTCGTATGGTGGAGTCGGTATTCCTGATTGTATAGCCCAGGGAGAGCAAGCAAAACGCCAAGCGTTTTTGTATTTACAAAAACAATAAAAATGCGTACATACGAAGGCGGTTGCCGACCGCCTTCGTAACGTATTCCAGCATAACGAGCCTCAGGATATTTAAAAGCTTAAACTAATTGTCCACCATTTTCCATATATTTCTCAATGCCTTCTGCCGCTCGGTATGCCAAGGCACCAATCGTTGGGGTCGGATGATGGCTGCCGAATTGCGGAAAGGCCGATCCCCCGACGACAAAAAGATTGTCTACATCCCACATCTGTAAGTAACTGTTGACCGCCGATGTCGCCGGATCATCGCCCATGACAACACCCCCCGTATAATGGCCGCCAAAAAAAATGTGGTCGAATTCTTTTGGAACCTCGTCATCATCAATAATATCCGCGCCCATTTCCTCAAGAATTTCATGGCATTTTTCGATTCCAAACTTGGCTATATTTCTATCTTGATCGGTCAGCTTATACGTCACCCGTAAAAGCGGGTCGCCAAAATCGTCCTTATAGGTTGGATCCAAATCCAAATAATTATGCCACCAAGACATAACGATCGGGGTATACCATAGCTGTAACGACCGGTGGGCATAAAAAATTGAATTCTTTTTAAACTCTTTGCCCCACCGGGGTGTTCCATCAGGCACTTTATTGCTCGTTATAGCACCGTCACCGTACTGTCTTATTTCGATGGCACCGCCCCCGAGAAAATCCAAGTCGGAATGGTCAAAATTATCGGCCGCAAAATCGTTGATCGCCGCTCCTAATGCGCCGGCACCCATGTATAAATTAAATTTTTTATTATCAAAAAAGCCGCGGGCACCTAAATGAACCGAATTATACTGACCGTTGAAATTCCTCCCGATAACGCCTTTGCGTGTTTCTGGATCATATGGTCTTCCAATGTCCGAGAGCATTAACAAACGGTTGTTCGTAAACGTAAAGGCTGATAAAACGACAACATCCGCCGGTTGCTCATATTCCTGGCCTGTCATTGTATCAACATACATGACCCCCTTGGCTTTATCACCATCGTATAAAACACGTCTGACGTAGGCGTGTGTCCGTAATTCAAAGTTGTCATGTTTTAAAGCCGTTGGGATGACCGTAACCAAAGCGTCGGATTTCGCACCAAAATCGCAGCCATAATGCGTACAAAAGGCACAGTACATACACGGGTTAAGAACTTGTCCATCCGGATTTTCATACCGTTGTGACATATTGCCTGCGGCGATTTGAAACGGATGATAACCTAAATTTTTTGCCGCATCTTTAAATAACTTCAGCGGAGGCGTTTCTTTTAAAGGAGGATTCGGCCAGTCATTTTTACGCTTAGGCGCTAATGGATCTTGCTCGCCCGAGATGCCTGCCGTTTTCTCCCATTTATCGTAGTACTTCTCCATTTCTTCATACGTAATGCCCCAATCCTGCAATTGCATGCCTTCAGGAATTTTATCCTCCCCGTAACGTTCAATTGTCTTGCTGCGGATTTCAAAATCATAAGGCCAATAGCGATACGTTGCCCCCGCCCAATGGACACTGCCACCACCTAAATCGGTTCCGGCCATCATTTCATCTCTCGTTCTAACCGGAAGTGCCGTCTCATCGAGGTTATTTCTCGATGTCACTGTCTCATGGGACAAATCCTGCATTAGTTCAAAACGATTCGTATAGCGCAGCTCATCCTTAACACCGATATAGTCTTCCGTTTTAGCAGATCTCCCGCGCTCTAAAGCGACAACTTTTTTTCCCGCCTTGGCCATTTCTGCACTAATAATACCACCGGCCCACCCAACGCCAACGACGACAACATCCACTTTATCCAGTTTGGTTGCCATTAGATGTCCCTCCTCCTTGATAATCCCTTAAACTTTTTGGTTCCATGACAATAAATTCTTCTTCTTCAATTTCTTCCGTGTAACCCATGCGCGGTCCTGGATATTCTTTCATCTTCCATCCCATCATGTTTTTGTTCCCGCCATAGACCGGGTCTGAATAAACCCCTTCAAGCGTTGTCTGCAATAGAAAGTTGAAAAAAGTCACTGGGGCAACCGCATTCATTTCGACTTCACCGGCTTCAAACATTTGTAAAATCTTATCCTGTTGTTCGGCATCCAAAGCGACAAAAGTTTCACCATATTCTTCCTCACTCACTTCTTGTATTCGCCTGATGCCGGCAAGGAATAATTCGCCGCGGTTCATCCGTGTTTGATATCTCGGTGTTGGCGTCGGCGCTTGCGTTGACGTATTGGGTCCCGCTTTGTCCTGTCGGGTATCTTTATGTTGATATTCATAAACGTGTTCATTTTGGTCGAATGGATCGCGCATATAAGCTTTGGCATTCGTCCCCCACGATCCTGCCAGCTGTTTATCGATAAAATACGGCACACCTAACTCGATCGCTCCCGGGCCAAGGTCATCCTCGGGAAAAATGCGCTCTGTCGCTGCCGCTAATGTGTCGAAATCTTCTTTACGGCTAAAAAACATACGCGCATGTTGCAATGGCTCATTTTCTTGTTTTGAATCAGTTGTATCTTTTGTCTGCAATTGACTTGTAAGCAACCCGCCGAGTAATGAACCGCCGACGACACCGCCAGCAACCATGCCAGAATTTTTAAGAAAGCGTCTGCGACTTAATTGTTCCTCATTTTTTTCCGCCATTGTACAACCCTCCTAAGGAAAATGGTAAATCCTATTCTTTCCAGCATTGATACTTCTATGCACAATCGGCAGTAAACACCTGCTAAAATAAAAAAAGGACATCCTAGAATGTCCTTGGCATCAGCTAACAAGATGAATCAATCATCTTTAATCACTAAAAATTCAGGAGAGGTTGGCAACTGTTGCAAACATTTTTGTAAAAATTTTGGGCGTAAATATACAGATTGCACACGCTCAATCGGAATCCATTGATAAATGAGTGCACGATCGCTTTCCTGTCCGACAAACGCTTGATCTCCTTTATACAAGGTATTTTCTAATCGCATTGATCCTTGATAATAGACGGCGATTTCATGAAACGATTCATTAGTATAGGTGAAAAAATTTTCTGTAATCCAAAGCGGACGGTCCACGCCAATCGCAATTCCTAGTTCCTCTTTCATTTCCCGGATAGCAGTTTGCTTTGTTTGCTCGAACACGGCTACTCTACCACCTGGAAGGGCCCAATAATCGTCGTTTTCCTGTTTGTGCAAAAGCACACGTTCCCTATGCAAAAGCACAACACCGACACGAAAATTAAAACGACCTCCCCCGATCGGAATTGAAATATCGATCATCCTCACCTCTTCCCGTTTGATAAACGGTTTCATTTATCATGAATGAAAATTCAATCCAGTTCCCGATCGAACAGTTATGGTTGCGGTCGGTGATCTAAAAAGTTTTGGTAAGCGAAACCGCGCACCTCATCTTCCGAATATCTTTTCAACAGTTCATTGAGCAAATTTTGATACTTCCCAGCGTCTTCCAAACGATTCACAAAGGTGGAAATGCCATCAAAATCAGAACCGAAGCCAATCTGGTTCACACCGCCGAGTGAGCAAAGGTGATCGATATGTTTAATGAGATCGGCTATACTTGCCTTTTGGCTGTTTTCGTTTATAAACGGAGGGTTGAATACAACATGGATTAAACCACCTTTAGCAAACATCGCTTCAATCTGGTCGTCATATAAGTTGCGACGGTGATCACAAATTGCGCGGGCGTTGGCATGAGATGCAATCGGATAAGCGGCCAACTCGAGCATATCCCAAAATCCGTTAATCGTAGAATGTGAGACATCCGTAAACACACGGTGCTTGTTGTTTAATCGGACAACTTCCTTCCCAAGCTCGGTTAATCCGCCTCCACGTGGCTCATCCGCTCCGTCGGCACAAAGATTGGCGGTGTTCCACGTCATCCCGAGATATAAAACACCCATGCGATAAAGGTGGCGCAGTTTAACTAAATCATTGCCGAAAGCATCAGCTCCTTCTAACGCCAGAATCGCTCCGATTTCATTAGGCTTTAATTCATCCAACTCTTCCCAGTTACGAATATGCTTCATTTCTGGATTTTTATCGATAATTTCCGTATGGAACAAATCGATTTGTTCAAGCGCGTGCTGCCATTTCTGATCAGAAGGAACATCGGGATCGACAAAAATAGCGAAAAACTGCACCTGCACACCGCCTTTTTTCAACCGTTCGAGATTTGTGTCCAACTCCTTTGCCTGACGAAAATCTAGTAACCTCCCTTTTCGTTTCGCTATTTGTAATTTTAATAATGCATCACAATGCGTATCAATGATTTTCAATTTAGCCCGACTCCTTTGGCTTTAGTTGTTCGACATGCGTTGATAAAACCTTGAAAAATACGCTGTGAGACCTTATCACCGCTTACAAACATGTTTTCCGGATGCCACTGCACTCCGAGGACAAAAGTATGTGCCATACTTTCCACCGCTTCGATGATCATGTCACTTGCTTTTCCACTGATTTGCAACGGTTTCTGCACAGTTCGGTTAGCCTGATGATGCCGGCTATTAACACGCAATTTATCCATTTGCACCAATCGTTTGAGAAGACTGTCTTCGCGTACATGAACGAAGTGCGAGGCATGATCTTGCGGCGCTTTTTGTTGATGTTGCAGGAGTTCTCGATCCGTTTGCGCGTAAATATCTTGGTACATATCCCCACCCGCTGCGAGATTTAAAATTTGTGAACCGCGGCATACCGCAAGAATCGGTTTATTCTTCTCGAGCATTTTTTTCACAAGCATTATTTCAAATGTATCACGCGCTGGAATGATCGTTCCTAAATGCGGATGGGGTTCTTCACCAAACAAAGTCGGATCGATATCATAACCCCCTGTTGCATACAAACCATCGATGGTTACTGTGATCTCTTCAATGTCCGTTTCTTTTAGTAAATAAGGAACAATGACAGGTAAACCACCCGACTCGACAACAGCTCTTACGTTATCATTTGTCGTCATGTAATTCGCTTCATCAATCTCCATAGATGGAGTGATGCCTATTAACGGTTTCATTACGCTCCCCCTTGTTTTTAAACCCTTAAACGCTGTGCCATTCCACCCTATTATTTTGCAAATGTTGTGCCGCTTGGTGTCCCATTTGACTACATCTAGTTTACCGAAAATTCGTTGGAAAAGAAATATCTTATTATGTAATAATATTCCGAACGATTTGTCCGATAACCGCTAATAGCATGGATGAAAAAAGAGCCCCGTACAGGAGCCCATGAGTACATTATTTATTTTATCGTTCATGCTTTCTTCGGCGATTTTGATCATCCGCTTGACTATTTCATCGCCCACCGATCCGTTCTCACGTGCAGTTGTATTAGCGTCCAGTCCCACATTAAATTCCTGGGAAATTTCCTCTTTCATCTTATCCACTGCATCTTCTGCTGCACGCGGCACCAACAATTTGTTTTTGTTGCCGCCGGCCATCACTGATTACTCCTCGGTGTATGGGAAGGACAAAGATCACTGTCCCGTTTTTATGTTTTTCTACACAAAAGCTTCTACCCTTGTAAATTGTGGATGATATTTCGATGCCATGGGTGAGCACCGCCATTCGATCGGCTTATACTGATCTCATCCAGTGTATATCGAATATTCAGAAATTCCGACGTTGCTTCTACACAAAAAAACACGGATCACTTGAAACATCGGTGTTGCATGCTAACTAAGCCCAGATCGGCCATTCGTTTTCTTCAGCGATCTTTTTCATCGGCTCATCCGGATTAACGACAATAGGATGGGTCGCAAATTGAAACAAAGGAATATCGCTTTCACTATCTGCATAGGCCCATACCTCAGGATTGTCCACATTTGCATCCGTTGAATACCCATGCTGCTTTAGCCAGCTTTCCACCCTTTTGACCTTTTCATTTCCGTTAACGATGGGACCGATTTTTCCTGTGCAAACCCCGTTTTGATCAAATTTCAATTCCGTACTGATAATAGCTACGTCGAGTCCCATTTCCTTTGTAAAAGCTTGTAAAAAAGGGAGTAACGCACCGGAGAGAATGATTACAGTGTCTCCGTTTTTTTGATGGTCCTTGATTTTTTGTATCAACCCGTAATGAACTTCATTGCGCCCGATATCAACCAATTGATGAAAAAAACGATCGAGTTCCTGTTTCGTTTTCCCTTTAAAACCTTTGGCAAATGCTGCGAAAAAAGCAAGTCGAAATGCGTTTTTTCCTTTAACAAACCACAAGCCAACCGCTTTTATTAATCCACCGACAACACCTGACCAATCCTTCCATGTAAAATCTTTTGTTGCAGCTTGAAACATCACTTTAAACGAATTTCCCTTAAACAACGTTCCATCAAAATCGACTGTCACCAGCGTCATAAAAACCCTCCCTTGCCCGTCCAAAATGCTAAGAGTGGCTTCCTTTAACAAAATTTTTTGGCTATGCAAGCATTTTTAGCATGACTAATGATGTTTAGTATCACTTGCAGAACTAGAAACATCCTCGACAAAATCAGCTAAAAGTCGTGCTCCAAATCCGCTTGCTCCTTTCGGATAATAGCCCGCCTCACGACTTTCCATGACACCGGCCATATCGACGTGCAGCCATTTCGACGGATCAATGACGAAACGCCTTAAAAACAAAGCTGCCGTGATGGATCCAGCCATCGCTTTGGAGCTTGTGTTGCTAAAGTCGGCATAATCACTGTCCAAATAGCTGTCATACGCATCTACTAAAGGCATCGGCCAATTGAAATCTCCATTAGCATCACCGATTTGCTTCATCTTCATAGCCAGTTGTTCAGCACCGAATACACCCGCTAGTCTAGTTCCTAACGCATTGACGATAGCACCTGTTAATGTAGCAATATCAACGACATAATCCGCCTTCAGTTCACCGGCCCGAATGAGACCATCAGCCAAAATGAGACGTCCCTCAGCGTCCGTATTGCCGATTTGGACGGTATGACCATTTTTATAGCGAATCACTTCCCCGGGAAGCATCGCATGAGCATCTGGCATATTTTCTACGATCGGAATCAGCGCGGTAACATTGACATTGGCTCCCGATTTTGCCAACAGTTTCATCGCTCCACTAACAGCGGCAGCACCGCCCATATCCATACGCATGTTTGAGATGTCTTTACTTTTTTTCAAAGTGATGCCGCCTGTATCGAAGGTAACCCCTTTCCCCACAAGAGCTACAAGCGGTTTTGACGCATCGCTTTGGTAAGTGAGTTCAACAAAAGCCGGAGCATATTGACTTCCCTGCGATACCGTTAGCACGCCATTCATCTGCATCGCTTCTAGCTCTGTTTTATCAAAAACAGTCACTTTTACGTTTGTATCAGAAAATGCTTCCCGCAATCGCTCGGGAAATGTTTCCGGGTTTAAAGCGCTAGGTCGCTCATTCATCAAATCCCGAGAAAAAGCTGTCGCTTCAGCTCGTATACGACCTGTTTCTACATATTTTTGACATCCGTCCCCAATGATTTCAAGCGTTGTGCTAAACGGTTTTTCCTTCGATTTGTACGGCAAAAATGCGTATGTTCCTAAATGCCATCCTTCTACAAAGGCTGTCACAGCCGCTTTAACTTGCAAATTTGAAAACCCTTCGGCAAGCGTTTTTTCTTGAACAGTTGCTTTTTCCACACGATGCGAACTGAGCTTACGGGCAATCGCACCAGCAAGCATTCTTATTTTTTCGCTCGTTTGCTTCTGTTCTTTAATGTTTTTCATAACAACAAGCAGTTCACCCTCTAGCCAAAGAGTGCAATAATCGTCTGTTGTATGTTCGATATATTGTTGCAAAGCTTTGTTTCCTGCCACTGCTTCATCTGTAGCTAATAAAATAGTCGCTTGATTGACCATCTGATTTTCCCCCTTCTTCCGCGATCGTTCAAAAAAGCTTTGTTTACTATTATAACATTTTTGCTACAATAGAGTTGGCCTAATTAAAGAAGGAATACGCATAGGCCATGTCGAATAAGATCAATGGATCAATCATTATACAGGGGGTATAACCATGTCGAAAAAAGTGCTCATGATTGCTGGTGATGCTGTTGAGGCGTTGGAAATTTACTATCCTTATTTCCGCTGCCTAGAAGAAGGATATGACATCACCATTGCGGCCTCATCAGCTAAAAAATTACAGACCGTCGTCCATGACTTTGTCGGCTGGGAAACGTATTCCGAGAAAGAAGGATACATGATTGAAGCTGATGCGGCATTTGCCGATGTGAATCCAGAAGAATATGATGGATTGATCATTCCGGGCGGGCGCTCGCCTGAGCACATCCGTCTTAATGAGCACGTACCGAAGATCGTCAGCCACTTTTTCGAAGCCAATAAACCGGTCGCTGCCGTTTGCCATGCCAGTCTTGTGTTAACAACGGTTCGTGAACATATCAAAGGTCGAGAAATGACCGGCTATATCGCCTGCAAACCGGAAATCGAAGCCGCCGGAGCCACTTATATCGAAAAACCGCTCCATACCGAAGGAAATCTCGTATCCGGACATGCTTGGCCTGATATGCCAGGACTTATGAAAGAGTTTTTCAAGCAACTCGAAGGCTAGCTAAAAACGTTGGAGGAGCGTGTGCTATGCTTCCTCCAACGTTTTCTATTTCTGCTACAAGTCAATTCGTGTAAACCGATTCAATGATCGTACGTTTAAACAACTCACCATCGGTCGTTTTTCCTTCCACATCAATCGTTATATTATAGACAGTATCTTCTTTTTCTAACTCGATTGTTTGGGAAAGAGCAGCTTTATTATTGGCGGAAAATATTTCCCTATTTTCTGGATGTTGAGCTTCGACGATACGATAAGTTGTTCGCAAAGATGATTGAGCTATTTTTTCATCAACGGCTTCCAGTTGAAACATCTGTTGACGTCCGTTATTTTGACTCGCGTTTGTATGCAACTTAATTTTCGGGCTCGTTTCATAATCGACAACTAATAGATAGGCTTCTGCCTCACCTGCATCTACTTCTAATTCCCACTTGCCCGCAGCCGGTTTTGTTTTTGTTATCGTCTGGCTATATGCTTGCGGAAAATAACCTTCCTCATGTTTGTTCATTCGAGCATTGCTTACAGCGTCTTCTCCCGACGGAGCAAACAACTTGACCCTCTCCACCGGTTTGTCTGTCAAAAGATGGATCGTAGCCGCCTCCACTTTCTCTTCCACCGGAATCGTTACAACATTTTTTTCATCACCTGCAATCTCATTCCCATAAACCCACTGGTTTGGTATATGGCCTTCAGTTTCTGTATATTCATCGGCTGTCGATGTTTTCTGCGAAGATTCAGCAGTTAAATAATCTGCAAAAGACGAAAACGCATCCCCCGTTCGAATACTCGTATGATCCCAATCTGCTATTATGCTCTCCTCACTATGAGGAAGTGCACTGCTTTTCGTTGTGACCACTCCATCGTTTGTTCCATATTGGGACAAATACACTCCCCCAAACCAAGTCGCTGCAGATGATGATGCCCAACCAGTTCCACCGAGCGTATAATAATCATTGTAATAGGCATACGCCTTTTGGTCAGTGAGCGAACGGAACTCTTCCATATTCCCCGTTTGCATTACATACGTACCATCTCCTCTTGCCCCGAGTAAATCGGCGAGCCAGCCTGCCCACCAACTATAGGCCAAATCCGCCAGCTCAGTTCCATGATGGGGGCTGGACAATGTGATCACACGATCGACGTATTCCCAGGCATCGTAATAGGCAAGCGCCGTTTGGGCATCAACCCCACCTTTACTATAAGCAATGATCGTGATCGGCTTTCCAGCAAAATAATCAGAAATGTCGTGTATTTTTTCAGCTAACAACGCACCATTATCCCACATATTTGCAGATTCTCCGCCGGCGTCGTGCAATTGAATGAATGCCGTTTGGTAACCGGCTTCATAAGCGGTTTGGTACATGTCATTATCTTCCCAAAAAATTTGTGCAATGTTATTGAGACCGGGAACAAATAATAAAATCGGTGCATCGTCCTGCAAATTAGGCGGTGTTTCCCCCTTGTACCATTCTCCTGGGTTTTCATCGTGACCGTTATCCGCTTTTCCTGAAACAGACCGTTGTTCGGCGGTATGAACGCGATGTGGCGGCGCGATCTCTTTTTCCGATTGCCGCTTATGAGCATCAGCATACTTCGGAAGCATGCATAATGCCAAAACCAATGCCAGAAAAACGAACAATACTTGCTTCCAACCAACAAACATGTTTTTTTCCTCCCATCTTGCTTTAAGTCTATTCAGATTATTCATTTATGAACAGACGAAACGCCTATTTTTATAAAATAGTGACGAATCACGAGGTTTACATGTTAAACAAAACGGGAATGCAATAATAAATATCGGATAGACGCGACCGTTCAAGGGGGTTCAATAGATTGAGAAAATTGACTGCCGATGAAGCTGCGTTAATCAGACGCATTATTCGAGAACGCGGCGCCTTTTTTGAAGCAGACAATAAACGTTATGTCATAACAGTGGTTGAGGAACCGCAAATAGATGCCCACACGGCTAAACCGACGATAAGTTTGTCAAAACAGCGACTTGAGCAAATTGAAAACGATAAAGTGAAACATAACTTTTTGATCGATGAGATCGTCGACATGATGGATCGCGGGGAAATATAATAACAAGACAGATCTTATACCGTTGCATAAAAAACCCGGCAACAGATCGCTCATCTGTTACCGGGTTTTCGCATACATTTCCTAAGCTCTATTAACTTGTGCGAATCAACCTACTTTTTTCCTTTCGGCTGATATTTTCCAGCAACCGAACGTGTCGTAATCGCTAGACGGTTCCAGCTGTTGATCGTATTGATCGCAAAAAGCAAATCAATGAAATCCTTCTCGTTGAAATGTTTCCGCACTTCTTCATACAACGCATCTGAGACATGATTTTCCGAAATTTTCGTAACCGCTTCAGTCAATGCCAGCGCTGCGCGTTCTTTGTCTGTGTAAAAATCTGTCTCCCGCCAAGCATTCAAAGCATAAAGACGCTGTTCGGTCTCTCCGTTCGCGCGGGCATCTTTCGTATGCATATCGATACAAAATGCACAGCCGTTGATTTGGGATGCTCGGGTTTTCACTAATTCCAAAAGCGTCGGATCCAAATTCGTTTTCTGCATATATTTCTCAAATTCTATCATGATTTTAGTCGCTTCAGGCGCAATCGCGTAATAATCTAACCGTTCTTCCATAAGCCATTCCTCCCATCTTTATGATTCTATTTTACACTTTTTCCGACTACTATAAAAAACATACGCTTTGTTCTATTGAAACTAAATGATTGAATAAAATAAACAATTTTCAGCCTATACAAGGCGACAAAAGTATGGTATTCTAAGAGGAACATCTCACCCGAGATGAACGCACGTCTGGTGACATGCGCGCGAATGGGGCGGTCGAATCGAGTAAAGAGATATTTAGCTATAACAATTATGGTACAAATATGACTGTGGTTATTGATGAATGCTACTTAAAAATCAAGGGGAGTGTGCTATTCTATGACGATTCATCAACACCATCATCCATACAAAACTATTCATGATTTTCACTCGCATAGCCATTACGGATGGGATAACGCATTGACCCCGATTGCTGAAGTCGACCCCGGTGAAACGGTGACATATGCGATTACAGAATCTTCCGGCGGTCAATTTAATCAACATTCTACCCCTGAAGATGTCAAAGCGATCGATTTTAATAAAGTAAACCCTGTTGCTGGTCCCATCTACGTCAAAGGCGCCGAACCCGGAGATACACTAGAGGTAGAAATGCTTGATTTTCGTCAGCTTGATTGGGGATGGACGGCGATTATCCCCGGATTTGGACTGTTGGCAGATGAGTTTAAAGAACCGGCGATTAAAACATTCGATTTAACAAAGCGAAACAAAACTGAATTCCTCGACGGAATCGATATCTTTCTCAAGCCATTTCCAGGAACAGTTGGTGTCGCGCTGCCGGAAAGTGGACATTTCGGCATCATACCGCCGCGAAAAAACGGCGGAAATATGGACAACCGTCACTTGACGCGCGGAACCAAACTTTACTTACCAATATGGGTCGAAGGGGCGCTCTTTTCCATCGGCGATACACACGCCGCCCAAGGTGACGGTGAAGTTTGCGGAACCGCCATTGAAGCATCGATGGAGGCCACCGTTCGTTTCAAACTGCACAAAGGCAAAACGATCGCCGAACCGCGCTATGAAATTCCCGGGCCGCCAACCCCAGAAGCCGACAGCCAAGGATATTATGTCACAACCGGCCACGGAAAAGATCTCATGGAAGCAGCGCGAAACGCCATTCGCTATATGATCGAACACTTAGTTCAGACATACAAAATGACCGAAGAAGAAGCGTACATGCTTTGTAGCATTGCTGTCGATCTTAGAATCAACGAAATCGTCAACATACCGCATGTTCTTGTCGCAGCATTTCTGCCTAATGCAATTTTTAAATAAAATATCAACAAAAGGAACAGCCACGTCAGACAAGCGCTGTTCCTTCGTTTTTTCCAAACAAGTCTTGTTAGAAACCTATGATTTATTTCACAGTTTCACGCCACGGTTTTATGGTATAATCCTCCATAATGATCCATCATTCGCATACATTGGAGGCTATCATGAACAAGTGGTTTTATATCAACGCATGCATGCTCGTTTTAGTTTTGTGGAACATTTTAAACTATCCAAGCTTTCCAAGTTTACCGGTGCATATTCTATTCGGCGGACTTGGGGCAGGATTCTTTTTGTTTAATTGGACCCGACATGCAGTATTTTCCACCATTCGCGATACGCCGGAGCGCAGGAAAAAAATCAAGTTTGCCAACTTATCTAAAAAAGCGATGCCGTTTCATCGCTGGACAGGGACAACTGCACTCATCCTGATCGTGATTCATGGCATCTATGTCATCCAACGATTCGGTTTTGCATGGCGGCATTTTAAACTCCTAAGCGGTGTGATAGCGGGGATAGTGCTCGCCGTTCTTGTAGCAACTGGTTGGATTAGAAGATACCGACCGGTTCGCATATGGCGTCGCGCCCATCTATACTTGGCGCTCATTCTATTTTTTTTGCTCAGCATCCACCTTCTTTTATAGAAAAATGAATCCATCACTCGCCGTGATTATGATATAATTAAGTTGTTTGAGTTTTTCTCAAACCGTGGTTCGAAAACCTCCCACGATAAAAAACTAAGGAGTGACATATACATATGAACATCAGACCACTTGTCATGAATGCGCTGATCGCTGCCCTTTATGTCGCAGCATCACTCGTCATTCAACCAATCGCCTATTCCAACCTACAATTTCGGGTGCCAGAAATTTTTAATCACCTCGTCGTATTCAACAAAAAGTTTTTTTACGGCATTGTGATCGGTGTGCTATTAACAAATCTGTTTTCACCGACTGGCGTCTTCGATTTAGTCTTTGGAGTTGCCCATACTGCCTTGTCTTTAGGGATCACGATATTCCTCGGCAAATTTATTACAAACAAATGGGCCCTGCTTGCTGTTAACACGCTCGTGTTTTCATTTAATATGTACATCATCGCCTTCGAGCTTTTCTTGGCGCTTGATTTGCCATTTTTAATAACATGGTTAACAACGGCTGTAGGTGAAATCACCATTATGGCTATCGGAATCCCGATTATGTATGGATTGAATAAAAAACTTAAGTTCGCTACTCTTCTTTAAACAAACAAAACGGTCACCGTTCTCGTAGTTCCTTAAAACGGAGGGACAAACCCGTTCCTTCAGGAATACGTCGATCGGTGGCCGTTTTTTTAAATGAAAGACCTTAGTAATAAGGCGAGATCAGCAAATATACCAACACACCAGATGCGCTAACATAAAGCCAAATCGGCATCGTCCAGCGCGCGATTTTCCGGTGTTTTTCGACATTCATATTCAATCCCCAGTTAAGTGTAATTAACGCTAACGGCAACAAAACCGTCGCCAAAATGATATGGGTAATCAAAACAATATAATAAATGTACATTAGCATACCGTCGCCGCCATAACTCGTCGATCCTGCCAAAGCGTGATAAGTTAAATAAGAGATTAAAAACAAACATGTGGCGCAGAACGCGGCAATAATGAATCGCCGATGGGCCTTAATGTTTTTTCTCTTAATCGTAACAAGAGCTCCTATCAATAGTAAAAAAGCGATGCCGTTTAAAATAGCATTGACAAGTGGCAGCACCGTTAAATCGATTCCTGCAATCGTACCATCTGTACTTCTCGGCAAATAATTGACACCGAGAATAAGAATAACAGCTACAACCGATAACACCCAAATGAGCGGGGTATAATTGCGTTGTTGCGAATGACCGCCCTGCTTTTTGTTTTCTTTTCTCATTGATAACGCGCTCCTCTCTCCTCTATCATAAAAAAGCATACTTTATGCTTTTGTCGTTTTCTATGATCATATTTACAGACGTGCCGCTATTATGCCACTTTGCTCACAAAACGCTCCAGCAGTATGATACAATAAATGTTGATTTATTGAAAGGGGCAGTGATTTTATGACATTGGAAGTTGTTGTACAAAACCATCAAGAAGCCCTTCAGGCGGAAAAACTCGGTGCTGGCCGGGTTGAGCTTGTTGCAGCCATTTCTGAAGGCGGGCTGACACCAAGCTATGGGACGATTAAACAAGTACTACAGCACGTATCCATCCCCGTGCAAATAATGGTTCGCCCGCATAGTTACCACTTCTATTATGATTCAGATGATGCAAGCATTATTCTCAACGATATACAAGCTGTGGCAGAGCTCGGTGGACGGGGAATCGTATTCGGAGCCCTCAACCGCGATGATACCATTAATGAACATTTACTCCAACAAGTTATTGAAACAGCACCGGATATGGACATAACGTTTCACCGTGCTTTCGATCGTGTGGCTGATCAAACATCTGCCTATAAAGTTCTCGCTCAATACAAAGACCATATTAAACGCATTTTAACTTCCGGCGGTGAAGAAAATTGTGAAGCTGGTAAAGCAAACTTGCGCGACCTTGTTCAACGCGCCGCCCAGATAAATGGGCCAAGCATCATGCCCGGTGCGGGGTTGTCACCAGAAAACATCCGCTCCATTCACGAATATGTGCGAGCAAGCGAATATCATACCGGAAAAGCCGTCCGTATTAATCAATCTTTTAGGAATATGTTCGATGCGAAAAAAATGGACATGATGTTAGCTGGAATGTCATGAAATAATGAGAGAAGCAGATAATCCTATCTGCTTCTCAACAACATTAAACCCTTTATTACCCTTCTTCCAATAATTCGATGAAATGCGTGATGATCCGAGCCGTTAATCCCCAAATAACATGGCCCTCGTATTGATAAAACAATTCTTCAACGTAGTGGGGTTGCCAATTGTAATCTTTTCCACCTTGAATCAATTCGAAAGGAAAATCGTTTTCTGGCACAGGTTGAAGAGCTACGTGATATACGTCTGGCTTTGTTTGTTGAAAAAAGCGCAGCGGGACTGTAAACACGGTTTCAACTTCGAAAGGGTTAGGATGAATGCGATCGGGATCGCGGATCCGTCCGATGAACGGATAAATTATTCGCCCGTCGCCGACTAAATAATCTAGCGGATAACCCCCTTCTATCCACGACTGTTCGATTCCTAACTCTTCAAATGTTTCTCTAAACGCACAAGCGCGCTCATCCTTATCCTCCTGATCGACCTTTCCCCCTGGAAAACATACATCACCAGGTTGACTACGCAATGTCAATGAACGAACTTCAAACAATAGATGCGTCTCCTGATTTTTTTCAATGAGCGGTAGGAGAACAGCAAACTTCCGGTACGCTTCTAGGCCGAGAATAGATGGCCGGTGATGCTGTAATCTCGCTATAATATCCGATGCATCCAAATCACTCACCCCCATTCGCCAACAAGCAGCAGACCATTTTGGATATTATGAGCTCCTTTGTTTCATTCTAAAAACAGAGCACCGTAAACAAGGGCTCCGAGAACAACATAAACAGGACTGATTTTCTTTTTCTCAAGCAAAATATATCCGCCGATGATTAAAACAGCCGTATGTAGCCAGCCGATCTGTACATATGAATCCTTGAAAAACTCATACGTCATGACGCCTAGTAACACTGCGATGGTTGGCCGGACGATTTGTGTTAATGTTTTAACCTTTGGTGAATCTTTATATTTTAAAAGCAATCCAAGAAGTGCAAGCATCATGATCATCGACGGGGCAACCGATGCGAATAATGCAATCAATGCACCAAGAATACCCCCCTGATCATAGCCGATATATGCAGCCAATTTCGTAGCAATGGGGCCTGGCAATCCATTTCCAAGCGCAACCATTTCGCTGAATTCATGAGTCGTAAACCAGCCGTAGCGATCAACCACCTCATGTTCCAACAGCGGAATCGTCGCCGGTCCACCGCCATAGCCCATTAAGTTAGCAATGAAATTGGACCAAAATATTTGCCAATAAATCACGTTTGCCCCGCCTCCCGTTTCGCTTGATCATTTTTTGCAAACAGAGCATAGACTAGGAGACTGGCAATTAAAATAGCCGGATGAATGCCAAGGAACTCCATCACCACAAGGCTGATAAGGGTAAACAGCGTTGTTGACATCCAGCCGAGTAAATTTTTTGCTTTTTTTAAAAAATCAATCGCCAATGCACCGATCATCACACCGGCGATCGGTAACACGCCTTTAGACATCCCTTGCACCCACGGTTGATCCTTATAGGCATTCAAAACCGTTAAAAGCAAAATGATAAGCAGCGCCGTTGGAAAAACGGTAGCACAAATGCAGTTAATCATACCCCAAAAACCGGCAAGCCGCCAGCCGATATAACCTGATAGTTTTGTATTAATCGGGCCTGGCAATGTATTGGCTAAGGCGAGAATATCGGAGAATTCGTCGTCGCTCATCCATTGGTAATTTTCCACTACCTCCCGGTGCATCAATGGAATAGCTGATAAGCCACCACCATAACCGAGCATCCCTGCGCGGAAAAAAGCAATAAACAAATCCTTTTGCATACCGCTATGCCCCTTTTTATCTTCTGAACAATAAAGGACGTGTAAACTTAAATCATATCATAAAATGAGGCATCTTTAAACGTGTTATAAAAGAAAAAGCCGCTAACAAACGTCAGCGGCTGTAATATACATAAGGTCTAATCGAAGGGATTTTGAATGACAGTCCGTTTAACTGCGGTAGTGATCGTACGGCATCGGATTCCATGTCCGATACTCAATGTCCTCTTCCCGGAGTGCTGGCGGTATATCATCGAGAATTTTTTTCGCCACTTCTAGTTCGCGCTCCGCTTCTGCTTTATCTTGGTACATAAATTCATCCGAGGCTGTCTCTGGCGCCTGTTTGACTTTTTCTTTCATATAGTCGATGACCATCTCTTGCTGATCACGCACCGATTCCCGAGCTTCGGCCACCCAATCCGGTTGCATATTTCGATTTGTGTCACCGAGGTAACTAAACTCATCAAAAATATCTTTATATATACGATCGGCATTCGAGCGGGTGTCTAACACTGCCGCCTCCAGATCCTTAATCGTCAACTCATCGACATTCAATGGCTTCGCGCGTTTAGGACCCCCGAGTCGTGTTGCTTGCACATAAAATGGAAAAATACTTTTGATCGTGTTTCCAACCGGTCCGACAGATTCATTATTCGCATCGACCCCTTTTGGTTGAATTCCCTGTATGGCAATGCGCGCCGATTCAGGACGGACAATTTCCTTCGGTGGCAATATACCATGGCGCAACATTTCCCGAATTCCCGTTCCAGAAATATTGATCCGGTAGCGTTCATCATGTGGGCATGTCTGTTCTGTTCCAAGGCTGTCACAGCGTGTGCAATAAAATACCTCATAAAACAAACGTACATCAATGCCCATTTCTTCAGATGTAAATTCATCAAAAACCGTATGGCTCGCATATTTTTCATAATAATCGCCGATTCCCGCATGATCCCGACCGATGAGCGCGTGTGTGCAACCATAATTTTTCATGATCAACGCATGCAATACCGCCTCACGCGGACCAGCAAATATATAAGTAACCCTCAGAGGTGAAAGAATCGTCCGCTCTTTCGGATAGTAAGTGTTCAAAACGCTTCTATAAGCAAGCACGCGAAATTCATGACGGGTGTACTCTCGCTTCGCCATTTCCACAAGCGGCTGAACAAGGAGACCGTCCAATTCTTCTAAAGCATTGCGATGAATATACTCGTGCCCACGATGCATCGGATTAGCACCTGTAATAAAACCACCAACTGATTTAAATTTCTTTTCCTCATAAAAAAGATGCCACATCTCTTTGGGTTCCATTCGCAATGGTTCAAAAGGTCCCCAATCGGCACGGCGCAACAATTTAATCGGTCCGCCTAAAGCCGTATCTCCCATGCGCCGATAAATCGCATCGACCCCTGGATGACCTCTGTCTGTCGTGCCGAAGACATGCTTGGCACGATAATCTCTATCGTATGCAAAAATGTCGGTAATTTCGAGTATTGCAACAGGTTCCTTTGTTTCATCAACAAGCGCTACTTCATCCCCGATAGAGAGCGTTTTAATCACTTGTTCATTGCGCTCGCCAATCGGTGCAAAACTAATCGGAACCGGAAAGATAAGACCGTTTGTCAACCTGCCTTTATTCAGTACAGACTCATAGTCATCTTCGTTCATAAAACCTTCAATGGGGGATAAGACACCGGTGGCGATCATTTCAATCGTAATCACCGCTTCCATATCCACCATGATCATCGGCAACTCTCTAGCTCTTGTCAGTTCCTCGTCCCGTTCTTTTCCCCGCACGACACGGTCCACTAATTTTCCTCCATGCGGTTCTTGTGGATAATTGGCAAAATCCAGTTGGTCGACTTCCTTTACAGTTTTGCCCATGACTGCATCTCCTCTCCTTAGAAAATATTTAACGTCCCTCAACCAACATTTCCTTTTACATTCATTGGAAACTCAACCATTTATAACCTTTGCAATCGCTTACAAATCCCCGCTAAAAAGAATGACGGTGAGGGACCATTTTTATTTTAGTCATTATTATATGAATAATTAATTGAAAAGTCAATGAATGGCCAACTTTAGAAAGTATATTTCAAATTCACTAGTCAGGCTGCTTAAAAGGCTCGCCAACAGGAAGCACTTCACGCCCTGCTGCGAAATTGATGACTTCAGCAGCAGAAGTGTATAAAGCGATTAATCCAGTCAATAAACCGACCCAACCACCGGCAATGCCAAGACTAGTTATGCCGAAATCACCTAAGGCAAGCAATACGAATGTGATCCATAAAAACAGAAAGATATAAAACAAAGCTTTATTCAAATAAAATGTGCCGATCCATAAATAGAATGTAATAACACCCCAAAGCAGTAAGTAAACGGCGACGCCTACCAACGCTGATTCAAAAAATTTTTGAATGAAAAAAAACGAAAGCCAAAAGGCACCGTACGATGAAAATGCTGTTGCGGCAAATGTATTCCCTTTCTGAAACTCCCACATACCGGCAAGAAATTGGGCGCCGCCCCCATAAGCCACCGCTAATGAAAGCACAACCCCCATTGCTTCTGCCGTTAACATTTCTGCATTGATCAAACTCAAAATGACAGTCGTTAACCCGAAGCCGGCCAAACCAAGCGGTGCCGGATTAGCAATATGATTTCCATTCGCCAATTCACACAGCTCCCTTCTTGTCTTAAAATGATCCACACACAAAAAAGGTGACGATATCACAAAACTCTTCGATTCCCCGCTTCCAATACACACGAAACAATTGGGTTTGACAAAATGTGTTGCCAATATCCTCCAAACCCCAATTCAACGTAATCTTGTTTTCTTTTCTCTGATAGCAACACCTCCTTATTTAAATGCATGAAATCGATTCCAAAATCATTATACGAATATTTCAGTTTTGTGTCAATTGTTGCATAGTTCCGAAAAATATTTGGTCGTTATGACTAAGATATGCAGAGCAAAAGATTTATAGACCAAAAATAACCGTTTCATACGCAGATTGTCTTTCGACTGACGCAATGGCATACATCGCTGAGCATTAAAACGCCGGCATCACGATGTTTTCACCGTGAATGCCGGCGCAATCATAAGCTTGAACACTCATCCTCTAGCCACGCTTACTAAACTATTGATGAGCCATCATCTTCTGTACTTTTTCTATTTCTTCATCGGGAATAAGCAAGTAATAAACACCATCAACGGTAGTGCCTGTTCCTTCCATCATGTAGCTCTCAATGTTTTGACGTGTATCTCTATAATCGTTGAAAAGTTTTTTCATATCAGCAAAATCCATATTCGTCGACATATTGTTGCCAAGAATATTGATCATTTTGTTGATTTTCGGCACTGATCCGATCGACGCTCCCCGTTTAATAATCGCTTCAATCACTTGGCGCTGCCGTTTTGTACGACCGAAATCTCCGTCTGGATCTTGTTTGCGCATGCGAACAAAATGCAATGTTTTATCCCCGTTCATTTCAACCGGACCTTTCGGAAAATCGTACTTTTCATCACTCCACTCGACTTCATTATTTACCGTAATCGGACCAATCTCATCAACTAACTCTTGCATTCCTTTCATGTTCAGATGAACGTAATAATCCAGTTCGATCCCTAAAAACTCTTCCACTGTTGCCACAGCCATATCCGTTCCACCGAATGCATAGGCATGGTTTATTTTATCTTCAACGCCTTTGCCTACGATCGTCGTCCGTGTATCTCGAGGAATACTAATCAGCCGCATCGCATCGTTTTGCGGATCAAGCGATAAAACGATAAGCGCATCAGACCGTCCTTTATCGCTTTCTCGTGCATCGACACCAAGCAATAAAATATTGAGTGGCTCTGTTGCTTTAACTTTTTTCTTCGTTTCCTCAAGATCGATCGAATCCACTGGCTCATGCATTTGCGTATTGACTGTATTTTTCGCTTTATTTAAAATAGAAAAACCATACGCACCGGTTCCTATGACTAAAATTAAAACGATTGCTAATGGAATAAATACCCAACGTCTTTTCAATCGTTTCTTCCGAGCCACTCTTTTTCCCATATAAAACCCCTCGTTTCTCTATTAAAATTCTCGTCAATCGATAGCTATGTAGAGCCCTGTCTTCAACTCCCATGTTTTTATATCGCTCGCATTCTGTGTAAAAATCACCGATAATACTTATATCATAACACGATGGCAAACGTAACAAAAGATGGTCTCTTCACGCAGTTTAGTTAAAATATTTGCTCATATGTCTTTTATCCAACTCTACGGTTTCATAAAAAAGGAGAGAAGCACAAACGATGCTGTGTAACTCTCCTCTTTCTGTATAAGCAAATTTATGCCAAAAATTGTTTGGCAATTTCCTGATACAGTTGGATGCTGTGTAAAAATTCAGCGACTTCAACATATTCATCTGGCTGGTGAGCTATTAATGTATCGCCTGGTCCCAACACAATAATAGGAAATGCCTTATCAGCATGAACAAATTGTGAACCGTCTGTATAGCCCGTTAATCCTCCAAGTTTTGTCGGACTTTTCAATGATTGCGCGACGTTTTGGACGAGTTGCACAAACGGATCATCGCTCGCTGTTTTTACAGGATTTTGGTCGTTCAGTATGCGAATGTCCGCTTTCAGATCGGGGTATTTTTCTCTCGCAGCGTGTATAACTTGCCTCATTTGAGCAATGATTTGCTCGTGATCTTGCGAAGGTACCGTGCGAACATCGATATTGGCTACACATTGATCGGGAACAACATTCGTATTTGTTCCCCCTTTGATCGTGTTTATGCTCAATGTCGCACCGCCCAAGAGAGCATCGTGTTCGTATGATAACGCAAACGCATCGCTTAAAAGCCGGCGGATAATTTCATGCATATGGACGACGGCATTTATACCTTTATCCGGTATCGAACCGTGAGCCGCTTTCCCATATGTTATAATTTGCGGCCATAGCACTCCTTTGTGAGCAATTTTAATTTGATTTTGTGTTGGTTCTGCAACAATTAAAGCATCCAACGCATCGGCGTAACCTCTCTCTGTCAGCTGTTTGGCACCAACCGCACCTGCCTCCTCGCCAACCGTAGCTAAAAAAATCACTTCTCCCTTTTTCGGCAAACCAGCTTTTTTAAGCGAGGCGATCGCCAAAGCGCAAGCAACCAAACCGCCTTTCATATCGCACGCACCACGGCCATAGATTTTCCCTTCCACTTCTTGAGCAGCAAACGGATCATAACTCCACTCACTTTCTCCCGGAGGAACGACATCCATATGCCCTGTTAGTCCAAGAACAGGTCCATCATGTTCGCCTTTCAAGCGCGCGATTAAATTGGTCCGGTTCTTGTCATATTCGACGAGCTCGGTCGCTATTCCATAGTCATCGAAAAAAGCCTTTAGCCTTTTGGCAACAGCTGCTTCATTGCCCGGGGGATTGATGCTTTTAATTTGAATAATCTCTTTTAGAAATGATTTTGCTTGTTCTTGATTCATCATTAACACCTCGGTATTTATCGTTGATTGGATTTTGTTTATTCCATATTAAAATAAATACTGCTTTGATTGGATTGTTTAAAAGTGAAGCTTACCAGCGACAACCGCGCGTCACAATCCTCTATAGAAAATGCACTCCGGCGCTCGGCGGTATCATCGTTTTAAATGGAAAACGGACTCGCCGCACGACCTATACAAAATGTAACATAAGTTGGAACCTTCTTGAAAAGATGAGGATGGATAAAACCGGTGGTTGGTGACGAAGTTGACGCGCCCCATTTAACACTTTTATCTTTGAAGCGCTATTTCTCAAACTGTGAAAAATCAACTTGTTTTTCTAAAGCTTTGACATACGCAGCATAATCCGCATCAGAAAACAAAGTCATCACAACGTGACCAAACTGATGCTCCTGCAAAAATTCTACAATCGTCTGCATCGCGACTTGTGCTGCTAAAGCAACTGGAAAGCGATAAACACCCGTAGAAATCGAAGGAAACGAAATGCTTTTAATCCCTTTCTCCTTAGCAAGTTTTAATGAGTTTCGATAACAATCAGCCAATTGTTTTTTCCTCTCTTCCTCATCTCCACCCCAAACAGGCCCAACCGTATGGATCACCCAATCTGCTGGCAGACGATACCCTTTAGTAATCACTGCTTGGCCTGTCTGTAGCTGTTTCCCGGCTAATTCACGCTCGCGAACGCGTTTGCACGCTTCTAACAACTCTTTTCCTGCTGCTCGATGAATCGCACCATCAACACCACCTCCGCCCATGAGCGTACCATTAGCGGCATTAACGATCGCCTCTGTCTTCTGTTTCGTAATATCTCCAGTTAGCACTTCAAGAACATTGTTTGCAATGTTGACTTGCATCATCCAACACCTCCTATCTCTATGCTAATAAACGGTTGCTATTTTGGCTAGTCCGTTTGATTTTTTAAACCGCTATATCAATATTTTGGACTTCACATGCATTACCTTTTAAAATGGAAGGGCAAAACTATGACATACGGGAGTGTGACACCATGGATATTGTTAGTCAAAAACTCGGAACACAATCGGCGCTGAAAAGCTTTTTTGACTATTTTATACCGACTCTTTTAGGCATGATGTTGATGTCCGTCAACATTGTTGTTGATGGCGTCTTTGTCGGCAATGGAGTCGGCGCACTCGCATTAGCTGGGGTAAACATCGCTGTTCCGGTATTTTCCATCATCATCTCTATTGCGCTGCTTATCGGTATGGGCGGAGGCACGCTTTATTCAATGGCGATGGGAGAAGGTGACGGTGACAAAGCAAAGCGCATTTTTACAAAAGCCATGATTCTCGTCACCGTGTTGACACTCATTGCCGCAGCAATCAGTTTTGTGAATATGGAAGCTCTCGCCAGATTATTCGGCGCCAACGCAGACACCTTGCCGTATGTCATTGATTATATGACCGTTCTTCTAGCCTCCGCGCTCATTATCGCCCTTGAATCGGCGATAAGTATTTTTGTCCGCAATGACGGTGACCCACAGCTAGCCATGATCGGTCTTGTCGTGACAGCGTTGACGAACATCGGGCTAAACTACTGGATGATTTTCATACTCGAACTCGGCGTGACTGGCGCAGCTCTTGCCACCGTTATAGCGACAGCGATTGGCCTTGCGATTTATACGATTCATTTTTTTAAAAAAGGATCTGGATTAAAGCTTACGACCTTCACATGGAATAAAAAAGAAGTTCAATCGATTATAACGATCGGTTTTCCAGCGTTTTTATCCGAAGCGGGGATGGGCGTATTCGTCATGGGTTACAATATTGCCATGAGCATCCACGTAGGTACTAACGGTCTGGCAGCATTTTCTGTTATCAACTATTTACACACGTTTATGTTTCTCGCCTTTATCAGCATCGGTTCGACAATTCAGCCGATGATCAGCTACTATTACGGCGCTAAAAAACGAGACATGATTAAATCAACCGTTAAAATCGCCGAAGTGGTCGGCACCGTACTCGGTCTTATTTTTATCGGCATCGGTTTTTTTGGAGCAGATTTTTTAGTATCAGTCTTTGGAGTCGAATCGACCGACATTGCAAATAAGGCCGCTACAGGCATTAAACAGTTTTTCCTAGCTTACTTGTTCATGGGTATTAACTTTATCTACATGACGTATTACCAGTCGATCGGACAGGTCGCTCCGTCCATTTGGATTACCTTGTTCCGAGGATTTATTTTGCTGATCGCGATGCTCATTATCCTTCCGCTCGCATTCGGCATCACCGGTATTTGGCTCGCGCTTCCTGCTGCTGAAGCAATCGTAGCCACTGTCCTTATCATATTTGCTCGAAATGGTGTGATGACCCAAGGACAAGATTCGCGTGGTTTTTAATAAAAATCACCACTGACGATTAGGCTCTTTTACCGCACAAACAAAACTCTCATAAATAAAAGAACACCGCCCTCAGCGGGGCGGTATCCCTGCTTGAAGAGTATGATAACACTTCTTTAGTTTGGCCGATTTTTTAAAACGGGGTTTGATTCAACCATTGGCCACCATCCATCGTCACGACTTCCCCGTTGATAAACGAGGCTGCATCCGAGAGCAGGAAATACGCGAGCCCGGCAATTTCCTCAGGCGTGCCAAAACGCTTAAGCGGAATAGCATCTCTTGTACGTTCGGCCATCTCGTCTGTCACCATCAGTTTTTCAGCTCCGCCTGTTCGTTCAATCGCACCCGGGGCGATCGCATTGACACGGATGCCATATCGGTTTCCCCATTCAACCGCCAATGTCCGGGTCAGATTGAGGACACCGGCTTTTGCCGCCGAGTTATGCACCACGCCAACCCCTGCATTCCAGGCATATGTCGTTACGATATTTAAAATCGTCCCCTTTTTTTCTTGATCAATCCAATACTTTCCCACCGCCTGGCTCATGTAAAACGTGCCGTTCAGTACAATATCGATGACAGCATTCCAGCCATTAACGGTTAGTTCTTCAGCTGCGACTAGGAAATTGCCCGCCGCATTATTGACAAGATGATCGATTGTTCCGAAAACTTCGACAGTACGCTGAACCGTCCTTTTCACATCATCCGGCTTTCGCACATCCATCGACACTGTCAAAAGACGACCAGTCGCTGTTTGTTCCAGTTCCGTCTTTGTCTGTTGTAATCTTTCCTCGTTTCGACCTGTTATGACGACGTCGGCCCCTTCATCGGCAAATTTTTTAGCCATATGTTTCCCCATGCCGCTCGATCCGCCGGTAACAATCACCACTTCATTTTTCATCTCTCTCACCTCAAAACTTTTATTTAACCGCTTTCACATTATGGTAACATAGATTGCTAGCAAAAAGCATGGCTCGGGTGCTGCAAACGGCTCAGACACCGACACCTTTGTTTTGCTAACATAAGCGAACAGGTTCCTTTTACTTACAATTGGTAAGCGAGCGGAACCTGTCCTTTCACCATTAGCCTTCAGCCATCACCACACCGATTGGTTTGAGTTCATGCAGCACCTCAACTGTTCCTTCGTGAGCATCGAGGACGTCTTTTAGCTTCCGGTATACGAATGGACTTTCATCCGTCCCGCCGCCCCTTAGTTCAACACCGAAATCGCGAACAGCTTTGTGCATCCGCTCCGGAGAAATGGCGCCGCCTGTTCGTTTCCGTTTTTTCCAGTTCATCCGGCCGGCGGCTTTAGTTCGACTCATGATCCGGCCGGCGCCGTGTACTGTACTGTAAAAAGCTCGTCGGCTCTTTTCAGAATCCACCCCTTGAAGGATCACTGAAATATCGCCCATCGAGCCGCCGACAAACCCTTTTTGCCCCGGAGCAGCTGGTGTTGCGCCCTTTCTGACAACGATATATTCCTTGCCATCATGTGTTTCTTTCCATGCGTAATTATGATGATTGTGCACTTCTTCTAACGCCTCAGCCCCTAATATATCAAGCACTTGGTCGATAACGATATCCCGGCCGGCGTAGGCATAACGGCCCGCCAACTGCATGGCGCGGAAATAAAGCTCACCAAGCTCACTCTCCATATCGAGCAATGTCGGAGCCTTCTCCATCGACTCGCGCGGCGCTTTATCAAAAAAGCCCCGGCCGGCTGCCAGATTGAGAAAACCCGTTGCGGTCCGATGACCGAATCCGCGGCTGCCGAAATGATTGCCGATCCAAATTTCATCTGTTTTCGTATCGACTAACAGATCGACATAATGATTGCCCGCCCCGGTTGTTCCGAGCTGTTCCCGCGCTAATTGTTTTAACTGATCATGTTCTTGTTGACCGATGTCTTTAAATACGTTCCAATCCGGATCATCGAAAATCGCGTGGTCCTTATGTTGATTTGTTTTCACCCCGATACCAAACGGGATATTAGCAGCCAGCTCGTCCATGATGCTGGATAAATCATGTTTGAGATCATCATAGACGAGGTTTGTCTTCACCGCTTTGTTACCGCATGCGATATCATAACCAACACCCGACGGTGAAATTTGCCCGTCGTAGACAACCACACCACCAACCGGTTGGCTATAGCCATAATGACCATCCGCACATAATACGCCACCGACAACATTTCCCGTCTTTAGACAATGATCAAACTGTCTTAATGTACTGTCATCATGCGTGCCAAAAATGACCTTTTGCAAAAACAAATGCCCTCCTGCTTAAATGATTACTCCTCGAACTATCCACACCATTATACTAGCATAGAACATCGCGTTTAATATAAAAATGAATCACTGAATGGGCACAACAAGTCATAGACCGCATCTATCGCGATGCCACACTGCGATCTTTCCGCGCTGAAATTAAAAACGAACCGAAGGCAAACAATGCGAATATAACACCGACATAAGCATTTTGTTCGACGGAAAACCCATCAGCAACAAGGCTGCCGATAAAGGTACCGAAGGCAATGCCAAAATGCAATGCTGCATTATTCAAGCTTTGTTGAATATCTGACGTCTCTGGCGATAGTTGGATAAGGTGGCTTTGAATAGGCGGTGTAATCGCCCAGCTTAAGACGCCCCAAACAACCAACACGACCCAGAAGAGCATCAAAGACACTTGTGGCATGAGCAACAAACAAAGGCCTAAGAGAATGATCACAGCGATAAGCGTTCTTTTAATGCCAAACCGATCCGCAGAAAATCCACCGACGCCTCCACCCGTCACTGCAGCGGCACCGTAGACAAAATAAACGATCGTAATCCACGTCCCATCAAAACCCATTGTTGATTTGACAAAAGGTGTCAAATACCCGTACAGCGTAAAATGGCCTGCCATGAAGAAAAAGGTTGTAAAATGACCGAACAACACCTTTTTATCATTCAGAGCAAGCAGCTGTTCCTTAAGCGATAGCGGGGGTTGTGATGGAACTTTTCCAAAAAATAAAAATACACCAGTCATAAGCAAGATAGTCAAAATTGCCACAAGAACAAACGGACTGCGCCAACCGAAAGCATGCCCGAGACTGACGCCAATCGGTAGACCTAAAACGATGGATGCGCTAATACCCATGACGACAAGGCCGATCGCACGGCCGCGATAAGCGGGTTCGGATATATGCGAGGCAAGCGTTAAGCATAGCACGACAAGAAGCGCGCCACTTGCTGCCGAAATAATGCGCGAAATGAGCAACAACATATAGGTCGTACTAAAAATCGCGACAATGTTTCCGATCAGAAATACGATTAAAGTGATGAAAGTGATTTGTTTTCGATCCATCTTCCCTGTCAAAAACAAGAGAACCGGCCCGCTGATGGCAAACACTAATGCAAAAAATGTGATCAACAACCCGGCCTGGCCGATCGTCACACCTAAATCCGCTGCCACTAAGTCGAGAATACCACCGATAATCAGTTCAACCATGCCCACAACAAAAGAAATCGTCGTCAAAAGATAAACGCGCTTATCCAAATCTATTTGCCCTCCGAAATGTTGAATTTCAATTGACACACTGCATCTAAGATAGCATATAATGAGTGTTTAATAAAATGTTTACTATTTATTCGCCCATTTCTTACTATTAAGCTTCGCAATAATCCTGTAGACTGCTTCACCTTAGGTTAAACACGATGAACACGCCTTTTCATATAAAAGAGCCCCTCATAAATCGAGGAGCTCCAATGACCATCGTTAATCTGTTTCTTCGCATACACATTTAAACGTGCGAGTTTCACGCTGGTTACGGCAACGTCTACAATTACACTGGTTTTCCTTTTTCATTTCTTGACATTGACAAACAAATTGCTTACGAGAACGGTGTTTATTGTCATCATAGACACCTTTCTGATAACATGACATGCCGCTATACCTCCTTTAATGCCAATTGAGGCCGGCCTCACTATACTATACGATAAAATATTTAAAGTGATTGGACAGACTTCCTAATAGAAATGTTGCTTTTAAAAAATCAATGTATGCCGCTATCGACATGAGTCCATTGTATGGATATGAAACCGCCTTTCTTGCACTCATTTGCACACAACCAAAAATGTTGAAATAAATTTGAAAAAGGCCTATGATTAAATTAACAGGGTGCAGTCATTCCCGCGAATAGCGCGGAAAATGTATTCAACCCTGCTTTTTATCGTGTGAAGGGAGTTAGGATGTTTTGCGAAAACACAACTTAATATTCTATGTTTCATTATTTATCAGTTTACTATTTTTAGGATTCGGAGCCCTCTTTCCTAGTCTACTCGAACACTTCTCCAACACATTTTTAGACTTTATTTATGACAAACTTGGTTGGCTATTCTTACTTTCCGTTTTTGCCCTCCTTATTTTCTGTATGACGATTGCATTTTCAAAATACGGTAAAATCAAACTCGGCAGCCATTCCGACAAACCAGAATATCCTACAGTTACATGGATAGCGATGTTGTTCAGCGCTGCCATCGGTATCAGCCTCGTATTTTGGGGTGTTGCCGAACCGGTATCATACTACGTCGACCCCCCAGTAGGTGAAGGATCGACAAAAGAAGCCGCAGAGCGAGCAATGCAGTTTGTCTATTTACATTGGGGGATTTCCGCTTGGGGGGTTTATGCATTTGTCGGCGTTTGCTTAGCCTATTTCCAATTCCGTAAAAAACTACCTGCAACGATCAGTTCTGCCTTTTATCCCCTTATCGGTGACCGAATTTACGGGCCAATCGGTAAAGCGATCGATATTATCGTAGTCCTCTCCATCGTCGTCGGCATATCAACATCATTAGGATTTGGCGTATTACAAATCAGCAGCGGTATGGCGTACCAATGGGGTATCACTAATAGTACAGCCATGCATATGGTCATCATAGCAGTTGTAACATTCATTTATTTATGGTCAGCATCTACTGGAATTCAACGCGGTATTAAATATTTATCAAATGTGAATATTATATTAGCGCTAACATTATTATTCTTTATTTTTATATTTGGTCCGACGCAACAAATTATGAAAATATTTATTCAAGGTATCGGAGATTATGCTAATCATTTCCTACATATGTCCTTTCGCATGGATCCATACGATGATGGAACTTGGATCGCTAATTGGACACTGTTTTATTTTGGTTGGTGGATTGCTTGGGCTCCACTTGTGGGCAGTTTTGTCGCGCGCATTTCTAAAGGGCGCACATTAAAAGAGTTCATGTTGGGAGCTTTATTCATTCCTGTTCTCTGTTCGTTTTTTTGGTTTGCGGTATTAGGGGGTTCCGCACTCGATCTTATTCAAAACCAAGGCGAAACTGCTTTAGCAGATACGGTAATAAACGATGTAACCATAGCATTATTCGATTTTATTAACTACTTTCCTTTATCCGGTATCATCAGCATAGTCGGCATGATACTGATTTTTACATTTTTTATCACCTCAGCGGATTCCGCTATGTTTGTTTTAGGCATGATGAGTGAAAACGGTAACCTCAACCCCACCAACGTTACGAAATTAACATGGGGGATCATTATCGGTGCCGTATCCGCGATATTAATCATCACAGGCGGACTGGAAGGATTGCAATCAGCACTCGTTGCCATGGCCGTTCCGCTAGCCATTCTTTTGCTTTCTATGTGTTATAGTATGTACAAAGAATTACAACAGCTAAAACGTCAATAAAACTGACCAAGCGGAGTACGCAGCTGTTCTGAAAAATTGGTTACGTTTAAAAGCAAAGAATATAAGCCAGGTCCTCGAAGGCCTGGCTTTACTTTTATGACAACGTTTCAATAAGGATACTGGCAATTACAATTGAGGCGGTAGTGACCGTTGTAAAACCACCAACAAGCATTGGGGTCAAAATTTCATCGAAAATGAGCTTTTGCTGTTTTTCGTTATCGGCTATACTGCGGCTAACTTCTTCACAAAGCAAATAATCAGCTGGAAAACCGAATAGAGCTGTCAAGGCAACCGGTATTCCTTTATTAAGATCCCACTTCATCAATTTCGAGCCTAATATACCACCGGCGATAATCCCTACAACGCCGATCACCATCGTTGCCACAATCACCGGTATATAGCCGACAAACATACTCGGTGTAATATCGTTCATAGAGCCGAGCGTATAAATGATAAGACCGGCCATAGCAATTCCAAATGAATTGGCACGATCGAGCATTTTATCATTATAAAAGCCAGCAAAAGCACCGCCGATCCCAACAGCAAGCGCCCACAAGCTGTAGCTAATCCCTGTAGCTTTTCCTAATAAAACAGCAAACGATCCACCAATGAACAATAACATTAACAACAGAAGGTTCGTTTGATATTTTTCCGGCACCCATGTTTTTCGTTTGAGCTGTACGACACCTCCCGATTCCTCTGTAGCCGATATTTCAGCATATGCCTTTGTACAAACAACCGCCTTTACGTGCTTCGCGTGACGACGAAGGAAGTTGGCCGCTAATGGCATGCCGATCATTTTCTGTATAGCCATGATAAGGGCTGGAATTGTAATTAGTTCTGTCAAACTCAGTTCTCGCAGCTTCTCAATCGTTAAGATAAAAGCAATCGTTCCCCCGGTTAATGGACCAATACCAGCCACTGCAGAAGCATAATTGAACAAAAGCGGTATAATCAACAATATGAGTGCAGCTGCCACAACAATTCCAGAAAGGGCAATAAACACCGCTCTAACTTGGGACTTAAGCAATTTGAATGGCACGAGTGTTCCCATATGGACAATCAACGGGGCTATCATCATTGCTCCAAAAGAACTCATCACCGACGAACGAAGCAAATCTTTCGGAAAAACACCTGTCCACAAGAGCACAAGGTAGCCCAATGTTACGACAAGTAGCATAGGAATTCGTGCTCGCGAAATAATAGAAAGAAATTCTCCAACACCGATTAGTAGTAAAACCAACATAGTCGTAACGACGGGATCACTCAACATAAACATCCTCCTTGTGCTATTTTATTTTAATTTTCAGTATTTTAAGTGTGTATATTTACCTTTCACGCGCTCCATTAAACCTATTTTAAAAAAACAACGGGCCTCCAAATTGGAGACCCTCCCCTTTATAAAGCGGCCTCTCTATGCGTTGCATATATTAATAACCTGGAACCGGCACTTTCTTTAAATGATCTTTGACAAAGTTCCCGTTCTTTAATACAGCGACAATATTATCATTATTTTCCAACGAGCGAATATTTGTTAAAGGATCGGTACTAGTTACAACGATATCCGCTAATTTACCTTTTTCAATTGTTCCAATTTGCTCGTCCCACCCCATGCACTCTGCTGCTGTTTTTGTTGCAGCTACAATCGCCTCCATCGGACTCATACCGATATCACACATTAACCCGAGTTCGCGCAAATTTGTCCCATGTGCCATCACACCTGCATCTGTGCCCATGGCAATTTTTACCCCGGCTTGATAGGCTCGCGCAACGCTTTCTTTATGGGCCTCGACGACTTCCCGAGCTTTCTGCACGCCGTAATCCGGCATCGAATCATTTGCCTCAGCAGACTCTAGAACAGAAATCGGCGCGAGCAGTGTAGGAACAAGATATGTACCATGTTCGCTCATTAACTGCGCCGTTTCATCATTAATAAAAATCCCGTGTTCAATCGAATGAATGCCTGCGCGAATCGCATTTCGAATACCCTCTGCTCCTTGTGCATGCGCCATAACCTTCAATCCACGTCGATATGCAGCTTCTCGAACCATGACTTCGAGTTCTTCCTGGCTAAACTGTGTAAATTCCGGGTGATCTGTCGGGCTCATAACTCCTCCGGTCGCGTGCACCTTAATAATATCAGCCCCAGCACGAAGTACCTCTCGTGTCTTTTTCGTCACTTCTTCCACACCATCACAAATCCCATCTGGATTGCCAGGATACCCATGAAGCGTCGTATCGATCCCTGAACGCATCCATTTGTCGCCGTGCCCGCCCGTTGTCGTAAGGGCCGTAATACTGATCTGCATTCGCGGTCCTTGAATGATCCCATCGTCTACAGCCTGTTTAACACCAGCATCCGCGCCCCCAGCATCACGGACCGTTGTAATGCCTGCATCTAGCGTTCGCCGCATGTTCTGGACTGCATTGTAAAATCGGTATGAAAATGGTGTCGTCAACTGTTTTTCCATGGCCTCGATTTCCATCAGTAAATGAACATGCGTATCGATCATTCCAGGTAAAATAAAGCCGCCCTGTGCATCAACTTCTGCAACGCCTTCTTCTGGTATTGCCATTTCAGATAACTTACCTACTTCTTCAATGACATTGTCGTTTATCAGTACCGCTGCATCCGATATAGGCTGGCCACCATTGCCATCAATCATTGTCCCATTTTTGATAAGTTTGTAACCCATGATTCACCACACCCCTTTAAATTTTTGTTAGTTAATAAAAAATTCAGTTATTTTATTTAAAAATAACTTCAAAAGAGCTGCGCATTCCTACACTTTAGCAGTAAATACAGCGCATTCGATTCCGATTTATCAACCATCTTAATGTTTGTTTTATGGATTTTATCATAGGTTTGTCTATTTGAAAAGTCCATTTTTAAGAAATTAACCGAAGATTACGAATGAAAGGTAATTTTTGAAAACGCAACCATCCTTTTATGACGCGAACTCTACAGGAATGCGTTATTTTAAAAATTGATTCCTTAGACCTATATCATTCCGTATTTATTCTCGGTGTTATCGCATTTGACAGATAAAAATCGAAGGTACAAGCAAATACAATTCTCTGTATTCGTTCTGACGTATGATTCAATCACATAAAAGCCTTTTCCAACATGATGTCATAAAGATAAAAGCTGTTCCCTTGCATTACGCGTAAGGAAACAGCTTTTGACATTAAGGTTATGTAGAAAAGCTTTTATAGTCGTATAAACGCAATATATTTATAAAATGGATACCACAGGGAGCAATGATCTACACAAGCTCATTTTGTACATCTGCTTCTGGAATATACCAGATAAATTGATTCGTATATCCCGTATATGATGACGAGGATAATCGCTGCAAAACTCAGCCACATATACGGGACATATTGCAGTGTCGGCACACCGAACATCGCGACCATGAAGATCCCGTTATCCGACCACGGCACCATGCCTGATGTCAATGTTCCCCCGACCTCGGTATTTCTGGACAGAATTCTGCGATCGTCGTGTAACCAGTCATAATTTTTCTCTATAATTTTCGGTATCAGTGTTAACGATACATACATGGCACAGCCGAACACATTGGACAAAAAGGATGTCGCCAGTGTCGATTCGGACAACCGTCCCGCATTCGTTATAAACTTTGTCAACGCATCGACAATCGCCTACAATGTGCCGATATGGTTCAGCAGCCCGCCAAATCCAAGTCCAAACAAAATAACGACGACAGAATCAAACATGCCTACAATGCCACCGCGGTTTAACAATTCATCAATAAATTCATTCCCGACCTGATGCTAAAACCGTCATAAGCAGTACCTAGGGCTCTGATGATATCCATGTTTTGAAAGACAATCGCCCAAAAGTATCCAGCCACGATAGATTCATACTAAATTAAAACGCTTGTAAAATGCAAAGCATACCATTTTGTATCATCACCTATCTGAATTGACGCTTCCCTTCTCTTAGACTTCTCAGTTGCTTCCAACATCGCCTCTACAAACATCATATTGATTAAAAATAAAAAAAGAATTTAAATTTCAGCTATGACATCCATAAATAAGAAGCTGTCAACCTTAACAACTATTAACAGCTTCATATTAAAAACGTTTTACAGCTTTAAGGCAATTGAAAACAAAAGATATACCGTATTTACATTTCTTTCAACTGAGCTCGTAATTTTCTCCTTGCCTCCTTCCCCCAGCTTTTAACCGCTTCGACTGTCACTCCTTCTTGCTTAGCAATTTCCTTAACCGGCATGTCCTCAATAATATAAAACTGTACCCATTTCCATTGTTTTTCTGTCAAATGGGACTTGATACTTTTCCAGTAATATGAATCTTCTAATGGCGGATCAGCGACTTTTATTAGCGGATAAGTTGTGTCACCAAGACGGTAGCGATTCCCCCCTTCCATTTGTGATTCCGCTTCGTATAAATACATGTTTTCTTTTTCCTTCTCCCGGTTCTGTTTGCGCATAAGATCGATTAACCGATTGCGGATAGTGTAGTTGAAATACGTGGCAAGCGGTCCTTTATCGGGCCGGTATGCCCGATATGCATTCCACATGGCAACCAATCCTTCCTGATAAAATTCACGATGCGGATCACTGATATTCAATTTGTGAATGTGATAATGAATTCTTCGTTCGTTTTGCCGAAAAATCTCTTCAAACGTGACCTTGTTTTTATCCATCGCCATCCTCCTTATTTTGTTAGGTTCTTTACACTTACTATCGATTTGATTTTCATGTTAGTGGTGTTTTCTTGCAGAGACTTGGCCCAATTATAGAACATATGTTCGTAAAAATAAAGCGAATACGTGCTTACCACTGGCTACCTTCAAATACTCATTCGCTTCGATTATAAAAGTAGAAGGAGGATGGAATATGGACAAAGCATTTGGATATAATCTGATACCACGCCGACTGACAGCCCCATCCTGCATAAACCCTTTGGCAACCCGCACAAGAGCTCGTAATCAAAGGAAGAATAATTTCCATATTGCAATACATTCTAATTGAATTTAATCATGCGCATATGGATGTACTTGGATGTTTTATAAGGTTTAGAAGGGAAATGTGTTAAAGAACTTATATTGGGAAACAGGAAAAGTAGTTTGTTATTTTTGATAAGACATGTGTTGAAAAAGCAAGGAAGCTCAACAATAACGAAAAACAAGAAGCGTATTTAATCTCGGGGATCTCACTTATTTCATTCACATAAAAAATCACCACTCGTTATGAGTATTAAAATGGTCTCTTATTCAATGTTTTAAATTGTTCATTTTGCAACATCCTACGATAAAAGCGCTAACACTACTTAGTACAAAACAGTCAATCCAAATACACTATAAATCATTGAACACTACCATTCATTTTTAATAAACTCAAATGATGATCCAGTCATCTATACCATTTAAGTATACATTTAATATATTTATTGTTAAAATCGAAGATACACATCTGAAAAGAGGTGTCTGAAAAGAGGTGTCACCTGTGATAAATAAAAATTCCCCTATTCCAATTTATTACCAGATCGAAGAAGAAATTCAATCCATGATTGAATCAGGCATATTAAAAAGTGGTGATTTATTACCTTCTGAGCGTGAAATTGCAGAAAAATATAACATCAGCCGAATGACTGTTCGTCAAGCAATAAATAACTTAGTTAATAAAGGACTTATATATAGAAAAAGAGGAAAAGGATCATTCATAACCGGAAGAAAATTGGAACATGATTTATCAGGATTGACGAGTTTTACTGAAGATATGGCTCAACACGGAAAAAAACCCTCTAACCTGATCATTAGTATAAAAACCATCACAGATGACGCATTTATTTCCTCAAAATTAAAAACAGATATTAAAGACGAAATTTACAAATTTAAAAGATTAAGAAAAGCAGATGATGAGCCGATCGCATTGGAAACAGTTTTTACACCCAAAAAATTAGTGGGTACTTTAAATCATAGTGATATTTTGGTATCTTTTTATCAATTTCTCGAAAAAAAATTAAATATGAAAATTGACTATGGTAAACAAACCATAGAAGCTTCGCTTGCTAACCAAGAAGAAATCAAATACTTGAATATTAAAAAAGGCGATCCCATTTTACTAATGCGAAGAATTTCCTTTTTAAAAGACAAGAAGAATACGCCAATAGAATATGTCAAATCTGCTTATAGAGCGGATAAATATAAATTTAATATGAAAATAAAACGAAAATAAGGAAGTACAGTTGAATAAGTACTTCCTTATTTTATACTTTTAATATATTGGAAAAACTTAAATAAGCCTAACTACATAATTTATCTTAACAGTTAATGCAATCTAAATTAAAATTTATAGTGTATCGTGTCTTGATATTTCTCGAACAAATCCTGATTGAGCTGATCGCCGCCATCTAAATTGGCACTGTAAAATATAGGCGGATATTTGACACCGTTTTGTACTAATTTATTAACAACTTCAGAGACGATTGTGTTCAGAATGGTTGCTCCTACTACTGTAGATGATGGCGCCACTCTTTGATTCAAACCTTCTATATCGCATGCAGCATCTCCTATATGTCCATGGTTATCAATCACGACATCCACAATCTCGTATAAATTCTTACCCGAGCTGTGTCTAGATGAAACACTTTTTGAGTATTCGAGGTTTGTGACACCTATCGTTTTAACACCTTTCTTCTTGGCTTCCAGCGCCATTTCAATCGTTGACGGATTGCGTCCGGACACAGAGTGAAGAATCAACACATCGCCCTCAGAAAATGGTGTTTTTTGTGCTAGCAGAGTCCCATAACCCTCTAATCTTTCCACTTCACTTGTCAGAGTCACAGGCTCGTTATCCAGCATGAGTTCTTTACCAAAAATCGGATTGAAATTAATTAATCCACCTGCTCGATAAAAAAGTTCTTGTGTTAATATGCCAGCATGACTGGCTCCGAAAGAGAATAAGGATTGTTTATTTAAAATAGCCTCAGTTATGACGGAAACAGCTTCATCAATATTGTCTTTTTCTTCGGTTTCGACCTTTTCTAATATCTTTCTAATCTCATCAAAGTATTGATACATTATCCAAACACTCCTATAAATAAATCACCAATCCATTTAGCGATGATGCCGAATAAGGATAAGTCATTTCCGCCAAAGACCAAAATCCAATTTTGAATAGTGTCGCTATAAATACTTGCTGAAACACCCACTAGCAGAACCATAACAACTGCGGAAACAGTTGTACCTATGATAGCACCTCTGACTCCTCCTTGTCCTTCACCTACAATGGCGGCACCGCCCATTTCAAAGAACGATGTGACAACAAGAGGGATGATGACAACGCCAAACACATTGAACGAATTGGCAATAATAATTAATAAGGTTGACGTGATCATAGCAATGATAAATCCAATAATAACTGCATTTGGGCGATAGTTGAATAATATCGGCACATCAAAGGCTGGTTTGGATCCAGGGATCAGTTTTTCAGAAATGCCCTGGAAGGCAGGAATGATTTGATTAATGAGCAAACGGACTCCATACAGCATAATCAACAGCCCAGCACCAAATGTTAATCCCTGTTCAACCGCCAACATGAAGGCATTTTCTCCCTCGGCCAAAATACTGGGCAAAATCGCCGCAACAATAATATAGATAATAAATATAACGAGTGCACCTGTTACAGAAATTTCCCTGAAAAACGACAAATTTTCAGGAACGTTGATGTTTTCCGTTGATTTTTCCTTATTGCCGACCCTTTTGGCAACAAAGCCGGAAATAAGACTTAAAAATCCGGTTGGATGGCCGATTAAGAAGGAATCATCCTCTGTAACAGCCCAAATATATTTCCGCATGATCCAAGGCATAAACGACCAATACAGAGCTGAGAAAATCGCACCGAGACCGATGAGTGATATACCTGATAGACCTGCTTCTACCCCGGCTGCAACAAATATAAAGGGGAACCACCATAACATATGCCCTGTCAAAAAGATCGTTTTAACTTTCGTGAATCGGGCGATCAGCAGGTGAAGGACCAACCCAACAAACATAGCTAGCCCCACGTCTCCGCCGTAGCTTGATGTAAAAGTGGCGTCGTTCAGAGCTTCAGGAACCGATTCTTGACCTGTTATCGCTTCCTGAAATGCCGTGTTGATAGGTGAAATCGTGCCAGTGATTAACCCGACACCCGTATCCAATATAAGCATGCCAAACGCGGCAATAAAAGCGCCTTTAACAATTTCTGCGATGTTTTTGTTCTGAACAATAAGGCCTATAGCTGCAATCAGCCCTAATAACACAGGAGGATTGCGCAAAATATTGTTAGTAATAAATTCCATCATGTTAACTCCCCCCTATTGTTTCTTATCCTTTATTTTTCAAAAATTCATCTAATGCTTGTCCCACTTCTTCTTTATCCATGTAACGTTTGATCGGAAAAACAGGTACTTTCACACTGCTTTTCAAATCATCGGCTATTTCGGCGCTTGTGAATATAGCATCCACATTGGCTCCTTTGGCTGAACTTAAGTCGGTATTTTCCACGTCACAATCGATATCACGCACTCTGCATGCCTTTTCAATCGTTTGTTTCAACACCATTGAAGATCCTACACCAAATCCGCAAACTGCTAAAAACTTCATTATATATCCTCCTTAGTTATTTGATTAATTGATAGATCTCATCCAAGCTGCCATTCAAAAACATTTGATAATTGTCTTCATTCATCAGTAATTCTGATATCTCGGATAACGCATCTAAATGTGATGATGAATCCACTGCGGCCAAAACCAAAAATATTTTAACTGGATTGCCTTTTAAATCAACTGGCGTATCAAGTGTCAACAACGACATGCCCATTTCATTTACCCCGTCTCCAGCTCTAGCATGCGGTAATGCGAAATAATCTTTCAATACAATATAAGGACCATTGTCATTGACACTATCAACCATCTTTTGAATGTATTCTTCTTCGATCACCCCTTTTTTTAATAACGGCTGACTGGCAATCGTAATGGCATCTACCCAATCGGTTGCTTTCGTCTTATGTTGTAAATGATCTCTGGGTAATAAGTCACTAAGCATTGAATGGCCTTCCTTTCACAAATAAGGTGTTAAATCGTTCTCATTTCTGAGAGCACCAGGAAAGGAAAATGAATTTCCTTTATTTCATAATACCATTTAAAAATATAGTTGTCTATACCATTTATGTTATTAGTTAATATTTCCTATATCTGCTTTCCTTATTAGTATGGAATACTGGGTGAAAAACATACATGATTATTTTTTAACGGAGGCAACAAACTGGACAGCCCGCTCATAATCGACGACATTATAATATTCCTCATGCGGTGGCTGGGCAAAGGCAAACGACATATGACGGTTAACGGTGGTCGGATCCTTCCGCCAGCTTTTGCATGAACTGTGATACTGTGAAATGCCTGTCTGACGGATCAAATCGGCGACATTGCCTGATGTGACCCCGCCGCCGGCGAGTATCTCGATCTTATCGCCATATTTTTCTTGTAAGGCAGCCAATAGATTGATTCCATTGACGGCTTTTTCTGTCAATCCACCGGTGAGCACCCGTTTCACCCCTAAATCGATCAAGGTTTCGATCGATTGGAAAGGATCCTCGACAGCATCGAACGCTCTGTGAAATATGGCATCTTTATCGTATTTATGAATCAAGTCAACGATTTTTTCGCATTGATCCTTGTCGATCTCTCGGTGCTCGTCAAGACAGCCAAAAGCAATCCCTTCAATATTATAATCCAGCATCGCTTCAATATCGGCATACATCGTTTGAAACTCATTCTCGTTATAACGGAATCCGCCCGGGCGCGGCCTTGCCATGGCCACAATAGGAATATGACAGTGCCGGGTGACTAAATCAATGGTCCCTATAGAAGGTGTCAAGCCATACAGGTACATAGAACTATTCAATTCGATTCGATCAGCTCCCGCTTTTTCTGCAATCAATGCGCCTTCAAGGGAATCACAGCATATTTCTGCTACTTTTTTCATAGTAAGAACCTCCTTGTATGCAATATTAGCCATGTTGCTGTGTTTTTTCAAATGGCACACGTTATTTTCAATATTAAACTGTTTGACCGACGAGCAAACCATAAAAAAGTTTGTTTATGGTGCCGTCCAAGCACACCATCAACAAATAATAGATGCATCTTATGAATGTTTTAAAAAGAACGTTTCATTAAAGACTCATTCACCTACGGGATATTCTTTGGCCCGTGTTCTTCTCTTTATTTCCGACGGTTTGCCAGGAATGACCAATGCCATTCATCGTGTTTATCCCAGAGCGAAGCACCAAGTGTGCTGCGTCCATGTTTACCGCAATATTGCAGCCAAAGTACGCGTGAAGGACCGTGCGGCCATACTTGATGGCTTTAAGGCCGTTTATCAGGCGATAGATCAGGAAGAAGCTGTGAACGCCCTGGAACAATTAAAACTTATCCATGGTTCCACGGTCCTGATAGAAAGGTACAATATACCTGACAATATTAGCGCGGAAATACCGCAGATAAAACGTTTGATTATACACTAAGACGGCTTCAAACAACGAAAAGGACAGATCGCTTGCCAGTCATTTTCAGGTCAGGCTCTATCAAAGGGAGGCGTACGCTTGACAGAATCTGATTCGGAAATGGCCGTTTATAAGATAGAAAGGAATATAATCGGAAACGTTCTGAATACAAGCGGCTCGCTTGGTTTGTGCGGTCTGGGCAGCGGCTGTGACCGCCAATAAAACAGCCCGATCGATCCATTACATATCAAAATTTACCACATAGCGATGGATTTCCGTATTGTAATACGCTTCGGAATACTCGACGACTGTTTCATTTTCATCAATGGAATACCTAAAGCGCTGTAGCAATGGTTTTTGTTCAATATTGAGTACATCCGCGATATGTTCATCTGGTGTGCCGACATCGAATTCGTCTTTAAACCGATTGAACCGAATGCCTTGTTGATACATAATTTCATATAAAGAATGTTGCAGATGCTCAGGATCATCGGGTAATTGAATCGACGATGGAACGTAATGTTTAAAATAAATATATGGTTCGCCGTTTAACTTGTAAAGGCGTTCCACACATTGACACGATTTATGAAACAAATCGACCAAAACAGGATAGTCGGTTGTGTCTATGTTCGATAAACGGATAAATTCTTTACTGAGATCATGCCCTTCTTCGAGTAAATATTCCGAAAAGCGTTGGCCCTTTGATAGTTTGGAGACCGCATTATTATCAAGGACCGTTGTCCCGATGCCGCTGCGTTTTTCAACGTAACCTTGTTGTGCCAGCTGTTCGACGGCTTTACGAACCGTCATAATGCTGACACCAAATTCCTCTTTTAATTCCAGTTCAGATGGAATCAGTGTATTTTTAGGATAATGTCCACTAATAATCCTTTCCTTTAATATATCTTGTAATTGCATATACAAAGGTCCTTTTTTTAACGTTAGTTTCATCGCTTATCTACCTCTCTATATCTGTCTTTGTGCCGTTTTTCACTAAGGTCCATACTTCTTCGGTAGAACAGATAGGAGCATCGCCATACGTCGTATGTGCTAACACTGACGAGGCGGTGGCAAACTCGATCATATCGTGCATAGACAATGAATGAAGAAACCCATGTATTATGCCGCCAGCAAACCCATCTCCTGCGCCGATTCGATCTAACGTCTCGTACACATATTCCCTAGAATAAACAAAAGAAGTCCGATGATGTATAAACCCTTGGATCACTTGATGTTTTGATTCGGCCTTGCGAATGGTTCCAGCGATCGTATGGATGGCAAACTTCTCGGCCGCTTGCGTTAACAAGTCTTCCATTTGTTCTTTTCGATCTGTTTTATCCGTATCGATATCTAGCAATAATTTCGCATCTTTTTCAGTCATAAAACAAATATCCGTCAGCTGTAACATCGCTTCATAAAACGGTTGGGCTTTAGCATATTGATTCTCCCACAATTTTGGCCGATAATTGCAATCAAACACAACTGTTATTCCACGTTGTTTTGCTTTCTCAGCCATTTTGAGCGCGATATGTCTCGCGTCATCCGACACCGCCAATGTGATGCCACAAAAATGAATGAGTGTTGTATCTTTCAATATATCATCTAAATGATAATCGTGTAGTGAAGCCGTGCAAAAACTGCTTTCTTGTCGATTAGAGTACGTTACTTTCGCCGGGCGGACACTGAAGCCGTTTTCTAAAAAATATTTTCCTAAATATTTACCGCCGCGGCAAACATCCTGTGTCCCGATTCCGAGTGAACGGATGTAGGCCAAAGCTGCATCGCCCAAACTATTATCAGGCAGCTTCGTAATGAGCGATGTTTGATGGCCAAACCGGCTTAACGCACTTAACACATTCACGCCTGTTCCGGTATAAGAAACATGCAAAGTGCGTGTCTGCTCCAGCTTTAAGTGACCGGGAACGTCCAAACGCATCATCACTTCCCCAAACGCTTTGATCATCATGTTATCCCAACCCTTTTTATGATATCATATAGTTTTTTTACGTCTTCCACACGTGTTTTACCTGTTGTTTTGTCGATAATCGATGAATACACGTGGGGAATGATCGTTTGCACGCCTGCTTCCAAGGCAATTGCGACAACTTCTGCAAAATTTTGTACAGTAATGCCGCCTGTCGGCTCCAGAGGAAAATGTTCCCGGGCGCAAATCCGAGCGATTTCCTCGTACTGCTTTCTCATCTGTAACCCATTGAGCGGGAACAGTTTAACCGAGTTGCCGCCCATGTCTTTGATCAGCGATATCGCGCTTGCAAGATGGATCTCAGCCGGTGCTTGCTGCGACGAAAGGGGACCTGTTTTGATATTCACATAGCCGGGTTTGTCAGCAGGTTGAACGAGACCGTTGATAAAAGGCGTCTCATCATTTAAACACGCTCTTGTATAGCCAACAGCCGGAAACACTTGATTCACGTGTTCGACATGAATAGCTCGGCAAATCTCGGCAACCATTTGCCATTGGTGCGGATCACCTGCTCCCAGTCCGATCGAAATGGCGCCGCCGAGTTCTTCCTTATATTTTGTAATATCTTCTACGGCTTCTTCCACAGTTTGATAGTTGGTTGATAACAATCCGATAAGGACGTGTCCGTCTGTCGCCTGATAAATGGCTTTTGCATTTTCTAAATCATACGCAAGAACATTTAAGCAGATGCCTTGATAAAAACGAGCGGATAACATACGATCAACCACCTAATATTTGTTTGATACGCGTTATAATGATATCAACTTCCTGCAAAGTCAACGCTCGCGGATCGATATCAAAATGGCCGACATTCGCATAATAATCTCGCGTATAAATAGCGACAGAACCTTGTTTTAATTGTTTTGTCAACTGACTGGCGTTGTACTTTGTTTTTGCGGCATCGACTGTGATACGCGCCCGAAATATATCCCGACCTGACTCATCGGCATGGATGTTCACGCGTATACCAGGAATGGCCTCCAATTGAAAAAAATGCTCCAATAACGCGATCTGTTCCTGTTTGGACATTTGCTGATGCGAGTAGGTCTCAAGCGCTTTTAACAAACCGAAAATCGCTTCTTTGCCAACTTTCATCGCCCGGCCGATGCCTTTTAAATGAGGTTTGACATATTGGATGAAGCGCGCTTTTCCTGCCAGAATCCCCGAAGTTGGCCCGCGAATAGCTTTGGAGCCGCTTATCGCGATTAAATCGGCTAAGTCAGCGTATCCGGATATATTTTCTTCAGCAGCAATATCGAGAATCAGCGGGATTTGCCTGCGACGGGCCAGGTCACTCACTTGTTCTAAAGACGGCATATTTTTTTGCACACAATGGTGGGATTTGACAAACAGGATGCCGGCGGTATGCTCTGTTATCGCAGCTTCGATATGCTCCAAACGGCACCCGTTCGCATAGCCGGCTTCTTTGACAATACCGCCTCCTAAAGCTACCATCGTGCTTATAGGGGCTCCATAGTCAATCATGTGCCCTTTCATGAGAATGATTTCTTTATGTAATGGCTCTATGTGCAACCGATCGACAAAATAAACATGATTCTTTGTAACCAACCCCGCTACCGCAAGCGCCAGGGCGGAAGAGGCCGAGTTTGTAACCAAAGCGGCCTCGGTTTGCGTATATGTGGCAACTGCTTTTCCCGCTTCCGCATATAAAGCCTCCATTTCATAAAAATGCTGCCCGCCCACTCTCATGGCCGCAACGACTTCATCGGAAATGGTTGAAACGCCGATAATACTCATGTTCCCGCTTGCATTAATAACCGTTTTTAAATTCATTTGATCCATACCCATAATACATCCCTCCGATCATAACAGCGTAAGGTTTAATTTTTTCGTTTACATTGAGCGTTTGCCCCATCGAATCGTTAAGCGCCATCCGTGTCTTTTCGATTGTAAAAAATGTTAAATCCGCTAACGCCCCTGTTTTCAAGCTGCCGATGTTTGGTTTGTTGATCATTTTGGCTGGCGTAACAGTTACCGATTGAATGACTCTTTCCAATGAATAACCTAACGCCAAAAACTTTGACAACGTTGTGGCTAAATCGTACACAGGACCGTGTCGCTGATTTTTTTCATAAATATCGGTACTAATACTATGAAAAGGGATATTTTTTTCCTTCGCTCGTTGAGCAATATTATACGAGAAGCTTGACGAGCCATGACCAATATCAAGATACACCCCGCGTTCAATCGCCTCAGTTAATCGCTTGTTTATTTCAGGTTGGTTGCTGAATATATGATTATCCGCCTTTTCATTAAAACAATGCGTGATAATATCTCCTTGATCCAAATAAGATAAAATATCTTGTAATTGTGGAGGGGCTGCCCCAATGTGCACCATTAACGGCTTTTTGATCAGTCGTGATATGCGTTTGCCGATCTTGAGAGGCTCGAGCCCATTCATTCCGATCACACTCGCACTCATTCTCGCTTTCAGACCGACAATCATATCGGGATATTTAGCCAAGGCCTTTTCAATAGCGCTGTAAGAAATAAGCGATAAATCAGCCAACTCATTGCTAATTTTTAATCCGACTGAAGAAATATTTAAGAATGAAAAAACTCGGGTAATGCTTTTGTTTGCTAAGGCGTGAAATTCATCAATATCATTCGCCCCACTGCTTCCGGCATCGACGACCGTTGTAACACCCGTTTTATAGCCAACATCGTCCGGATAGGCACAATACGGCTCGTATTTAGGGAATGAATGCGTATGAATATCGATCCATCCTGGTGACACATAAACACCATCGGGAAGTGCGATGATTGTTCCGTCATCACAATCATCAGCAGTGATTGCGCTTATTTTCTGATTGTCAATCACGATGTTACATTTTTGTCCGTTTGTTAATGTGGCATTTTTGATAATTTGTCTCATGCACTGCGCTCCTTTAGTCCGTCTATCTATTAGTAAACGATCAAAATTTATGCGCCGCCCATTTCATATTTCGGAAACGTTTTGGAAACGCCCCACATAATGAAAAAAGCGATGGCACTGCCGCCGAAAAAGAATAGAAGAGCAGGTATTGTCATGAATGTGACATATGTCAATAAAAGCGTCCCCACTATTAAAAATAGCGTTAAAATGGGATGAACAATACCGACAATGAACGGCCATTTTAAATAATCCGTTATCTCTAAGTCGAAATGAACGTAAATAGGGAAAAAATAAGTTAATACAATGACGTATAAAATCAATATGGCAAGAACGCTAAAACTGACCATGATATAAAGGCTGTCTTCTTGTAATCGCAAAATTTTAAATTCCATAATTAACATATAGCCGATTAAAAATAAAATAACCCCTAAAATATTCGTTTTGAAAAAATCTTTCCGGTATGTCCCCCAAAACGTTGGAAAAATCGGGATGTCCTCCTCACCCATGATCCATTTCCTTACAACAGCGAACATCGCTGTTGTCGCTGGCATCAAACCAAATATGAAAAGCCCGAGTACAGAAAATAGCATCCAGAGGAAATTTAAGTACGCTAGCCGCATTAGCCAAACACAAAATGTATAATAGCCGGCAACAAATCCGTGCATGTTTGTTTTTCCTCCTTTTTAAGCGTTTCAAATGGTAAATGCTATTCTTTCACTGAACCGATAAGAACCCCTTTTACGAAAAAGCGTTGTAAAAACGGATAGACGATTAATAACGGTAAAGCCGATACAATGATAACGGCATATTTAACAAGCGATGCCGTCTTCACTTGGTCGGCAAATGATTGAGCAGATCCCGCTGCAGATGCGGCGCTATCAGCGCTCACTTCATTGATGATTAAAATTTGTCGCAAAATCAATTGCAATGGAAACAACTCTTCGTCGGTTAAATAAATTAACGCATTAAAATATTGATTCCATAAAGCAACCGCATGAAACAAAGCCATCACCGCGATAATCGGCAATGATAACGGAAGGACGACTCGAATGAATAAATAAATATCGCTTGCTCCATCAATTTTTGAAGCTTCGACGAGTTGATCTGGGATCGTTTGTTGGAAAAACGTGCGGGCAACTAATATCGACCAAGCTCCGACAACACCCGGAATCACAATGGCCCACATCGTGTTAACCATGCCTAAACCTTGCACGACTAAATAAGTCGGGATTAAACCACCGTTAAAAAGCATGGTAAATAAGATGATCCATAAAAATACTTTCTTCGCCATCAACTCTTTTCGGGATAAAGCATACGCACAAGGAAGGAGCACGAATAAATGAAGTGATGTGCCGACCAATGTATAGATAATCGTGTTTTTGTACCCGATCCAAATCGCTTCGTTTTGGAAAACGCGCTTGAATCCATCAAATGTTATATCGACAGGCCAAAGCCACATTTTTCCCGTATTGACGGCATTGGGATCACTAATCGATGCACTGACGACAAATATGAGCGGATAAATAATGATCAACGTAAGTATCAGTACAAACAAAAAATTGATTCGTTCAAATGCTTTATCAGACAAGCGTTGCTGACGCATCTTTTCGCCCCCCTTACCATAAACTGTTATCGCTCACTTTACGGGCAATCTGATTCACGGTAATGAGTAAAATAATGTTGATGACCGATTCAAATAAGCCGATCGCTGCTGCAAAACTGTAACGGCCTTCCAAAATCCCTGTTTCATAGACAAACGTCTGAATGATATCGGAAGTCTCCGAATTCAGCGTGTTTTGCATCAAAAGTACTTTTTCAAAACCGATTTGCATAAAGTTGCCCATATTTAATATGAATAAAATAATAATCGTCGGCATAATAGTCGGTATATTAATATGTAATACCATTTGCAATCTTGTTGCACCATCGACTCTTGCAGCTTCGTGCAATTCTGGATTCACTCCCGCCAGCGCCGCTAAATAAATAATCGTATTCCAGCCTAATGACTCCCATTGGCCTGACCAGACAAAGATATGCCTGAACCATTCCGGACTTGTTAAAAAAGGAATCGATTCAAAACCGAGGGCATTAAGCGCATGGTTAACAATCCCTGTTATCGGATCCAAAAAGGCGACTAACATTCCGACGACAACGACGACAGAAATAAAATGCGGTGCATAGGTCAATGTTTGTGACCATTTTTTAAACCAACCGTTTTTTAATTCGTTTAATGAAAGTGCAAAAATGATCGGGAGCGGAAATAACAATAAATTATACGCATTTAAAATGATCGTGTTTTTTAATAAACGCCAAAAATAATAAGAGTTGAAAAAACGCTCGAAATGTTCAAATCCAACCCACGGGCTGCCGAACATGCCTAAATTGGCAAAGTAATCTTTAAACGCAATCTGCACACCGTACATTGGAATATAGTGGAAAATAAAAAAGTAAGTCAAAGCAGGTAAAAGAAAAAGGTATAGCTGCCAATTTCTTAAAAAACTCTTTTTGATTTGCTCAAACCGTCTGCGCCTATTTAAACTTTTTTCCGCCTGTTGAATGGCCATTGATGGCTATCCTCCCTTGCAGCATACAAAAGCTGATACATGTAATGATTTGTCAAATATAAAGAGGGTGGGTACCTATTTGCAAAAGGACCCACGCTCTTTGATGAACAACGATTCGATCGGTTAATGATCTTCATACCGTTCATAGGCTTTTTGATAAACATCAAGTAATTCATCAAGCCCCATCCTCTCGATCGTTTCCACATAGTCATCCCATTCGGAGGGGTCTGCATCGCCACTGATGAATTTATCGCGCATTTCCTCAACGTATTTATCGATATCGGCGCCTGTTGACTCCAACACTTTATTTTCTTCTGATGTGAATGTAAAGCGCGGCCAAATTTCATCCGGAACGAAAGGTTCGATTTTTTCCGCAGCTTCCATCGATTGCGGTGCCGATTCACCGCCTTGGAAATAATCGGCTTTAATAATGCCATTGATCGAACCTAACCACGTTAAATCCTGCGCAATGGCTTGTTCAAATGTCATATCGCCTTCAGGATTTAAAATATGGTCTTTGTAGACAACTTCTCCGTCTTTTTCTTCATATGTTTCGCCTTCTACACCCATATAATAAAGTTTGGCTCCTTCGTCACTATAAAAATAGTCCATCCAACGAACCGCTGCTTCGGGGTTGTCATTTTCACTTGTGATCACGAAATTATCATTCACCCATATAGACGATGATAGTTTGTTGTAGTCTTGGTGACCTTCAGGCCCTTCTAAAGCAGCGATACTATTGTATTGTGACCCTACCTCTTCGCCAAAAAGATCAATCGGATCATAGAAAATCATGCTCGCGTATAAATTGTCCGATGCATTGGCGAGAAACTGGTCCCACTCAATCGAAAAGATATTTTGTTCAATTAACCCTTCATCATATAACATATGGATGTATTCTAATAGTTGTCTATACTCATCGGTTATCGCATAAAACCGCACCTGATCAGGATTTTCGGGATCTAAATCAATGTTGGTATTCGATGGCCCGCGATTCATCACTCCAAAGGAACCGGAAAGCCATTGCACCATCTCGGCAATATCTGTTCCACCATATGGAACGGTTTCACCGCCGCCGACGGGATCGAGTTCTTTAACCGCTTGCAAATACTCATAAAATTCACCAGTCGTCTCTGGAATATCCATTCCTAATTCCTCCAGCCAATCTTCGTTAATCCACGGCCGGGCACTAAGACGCAGTGATAGGAAATCTTCTTCAATCAAGGCTGGCATCGCATAAATATTGCCATCCGGAAATGTAATTGCTTTTCTAATGCTCGGATCTTCTTCCATTAGAGCCGTTAAGTTAGGAGCGTATTCATCGATTAAATCATTAAGTGGGATAAACATACCTTGCTCGCCGTATTTCAACACATCAGAATTCGACATTTGCGATAGGAAAAAGGCATCCGGTAATTCACCGCTTCCGAGCGCTAAGTTTCTTTTTTCATCCAGCGCATCCGGGTTTACTAAATTCCATTTAGCATTGATGTTGGTCATATCGCGGTAATGATTCCAAATGAGAATATCGTTCCAATCATTATCTTCATTTTGCGCTGGTTTATTTGCAAAAATTGTCATATCTATTTCCTCATCGACGATAGGCATCCCCGATTTATTAACGTCGACAGCGTTACCATTATCTTCTTCGTTGGTAGAAGCTTCATCCTCGCCTCCGCCGCAAGCAGCTAGAGCAAACAGCCATAGTAGAATTAAAAACAAACATACCTCTTTTTTGCATCGCACAGATTATACCCTCCTTTTAATCACACAAAATCGCCAAACTCGACACCCCTTGCAATATTTAGACCTTTAAAAACCACACCCCCCTTTGCTTGCTGAATGTTTTGAAATGTAAGGGTTTACAATATATTTCTAATAATAGCATCTATCTTAAAATTAGTCAATATTATCTTATAACATTATAATGTTTATGTGTAAAAAATCTAACGCATTCAAACCGGCATTACCTGTAAACAAACCGGTTTGTTCAAGTTGAATTGATGTTGTGTGTATTGCAGGTGGCCATCATGTAAAATTTTCATCACGACAATATGATTGGACTGTTCATTTGCCACGATCAAATACTTTTCATCCGGTGTAATCGTAAAATTCCGCGGCCACTTGCCTTGGGTTGATGTATAGCCAATGATCGCAAGCTTGCCATTCGCTAAAACTTTATAGCCAGTTATCGAATGATGGCCTCGATTAGACACATAAACGTACTTTCCCGAGGGCGTAACATGGATATCCGCCCCGTAATTCTCCTGTCGAAAATCGCGAGGCAAAGTGGATAACTCTTGAAGCAAGTGCATGTTTGTCATCGCATCATCGTAGGCATATACTAAAATTGTCGAGCGGAACTCACTTACGACATATAACACATTTCCATGTGGATGAAACGCGATATGCCGGGGGCCAGAATTTTGCGGAACATCCACTGTTTGCTGCGGCATTAACTGACTCGTCTGCCGATCAAACGTATAAACGTACAGACGGTCCAAACCTAAATCCGCTGCGATATAATAGGGTGTGCCCGGTATATGCCGAATGGTATGAATATGCGATGATCCCGATGCGTTATAGTCTTTGAAATCCGTTTCTTTCAGGATGCTGCCCCGGTGGGTTAACTTATGAACAATGAGACTGCCTCCGCCGTAGTTAGCTGTCAATACATGATCACCGCCGTCACTCACTTCAATAAAACACGGCCCCCCTTTGCCGCCTGTCTGTTTAATTCGTAAATGTGCTGATTTTGCTGATCGATCGCAAAACTCACGACTTCGCCATCGTCCACTTCACTAATCGCATAAAGACAGTTTTTCTCTTTATAAATCGATAAAAACGACGGATTATCCACGCCGCTAAACGAGCGCTGTTGACACAGTTTTCCATTTTCGCTATCAAATGTTAACCAATGGATCGTATCGTCTTTCGCACGACCATAGCATCCGACAAAAACATCATATTGTAAATATCGCATATGCGCCTCCTTGATTAATAGATTGGTAACACATGAAAGAAAACATTCGGCGATGCCATCCGGTAGTAATAACTGCTCCATCCCAACCCCGTTGAATCTTCCTGACCGGGTGAAAAATATAACCGTTCCTGTTCCAACTCGTCGATAAAATCAATATCATGATTCAAATAATCATTCACTCGCTTCCTAGCTGTATCAAGTCTGTTCAAGAGCCCACCGTAGCGTATATCAATCACTTCCCAACCAAACGGCTTATTTATCGTCAGCCATTGCCGGCGATGGGCTTCGCGCAAGTCTTGTACGCGTTTAATGATTTCTGGAATGACGTCGTTAGCCAGTTTATGCAGCACCGGTCGATCGCCATGATCATAAGCTTCCTTTAATTTCACCCCGATGCTTGCTTTAAGTGCTAGCACACGACTAAGCTTTTCGGGTACATCAAATATAAAATCAAGCGGTGCTTGGGGATCCCGTTGGATATTGATCTTCATAGCCAGTGATTCATAATAACGGTCTAAATCCAATCCTTCGATATGTTTGTCGAACAGTCCTAATAACACATCTTGCCATAATAAAAATTTGGACGGATTCGTTTGTTGAAGATTACCTTCAGCCACCCCCGGCGGTGTATCGAGCTCGTTAAGCATTAAAAATCTATCGGCCTGGATATTTGTGCAAAAAGCGACCCGTTCATGCAGTTTTTCTTCATCGATTTCCTTGGCGTAGGCGTGTTCAGCATAATATTGGAGTCCGTATAAAGCGCTGTAGTAGTTATTTTCATAGCCATCATCGCCCCATAGGGTGACAAATACATCCTCAATTCCCAATTCTTTACATGCGGTTAAAGCAGCCTCGCTCGCCTGTAGTGATAACTGATAGTTTGTGGCAAATGTGTTCCAAACCCAGATACCACCTGCAAAGGCGGGTTTTTTATGAAATGCTTGATGCTGTTTGAGAATGTTTCGATAATGGTCAATATCGGTTGCGTTGTATTGCCAATACACGAATTGCACTTGATCCGGTGTCTTGTCAAACATATAATCAGGGATTTGCGTCGCCTGACTATACCGGTCTCCGGTTTCTGAGGCCAATTTCAGAAACATATCGCTCCACATCATCGCGTCCAGCCCGAGCTGATCGGTTATGTTGAGCACTTTGGCCAGATGAGCCGACATTAATTCAAAGCGCGGTTTATACCCGTTTTGGTTGAGGTAAATACCTCGTCCCACTTCTTCGGCCTCATCCATACCAATGTGAATGCGCTTACTTCTAAAAGGCTTAGAAACCGAACGGATCATATTTTCCAAAAGCTCATACGTTACGTCACTTTCCAAAAGCAGCGCGCCTCGAGTATCTTTATAACGATATGCCGCATCCCATTTTAAAAACTCTTCCAGATGAGCAAGCGTTTGAATACAAGGGATGAGTTCGATGCCGAATTGATCAGCATAATCATCCAGCGCTTGTAATTCATCTTCCGAATAACGGCCGCGCATGTAGCCAAAATACGGCTCTTCTTTGACTTCATACGTATCTTCCATGTACAACATCGCAGAATCAAACCCCATGACCGCCAGCATCCGAATCATGCCGTAAAAACGTTCCGGCTTCATCACCGCATTCCGTGAACAATCAAACATTGGGCCGATCGTTTTAAACTGAGCCGTTTCCTGTAGAGTAAATTCTTTTTCACCTTGTTTCACTTTTTCTAGAAGCAGGCCAAACGCTCTGAAAAATTGATTAGGCTTACGATACGTAATATGGCCGGAGCCGTTGTTATATGTCACGGTTAAAGCGTATGGACCGGCAGATTGTTCGCACAGTAAATCGATCTCGGCGCGTTCATGAATGGTAAAATGATAATCCTTTTGCAACTCTTTAATCCCGCTAAGGAGCGATAAGTAATCGCCAGCTAATTTAATGTTCACCGTTTCCACCCTCTTTTCGTTATTTTTCATTGGAGCAATCATAAAGCTATGTATCGCTTCCAGGACATGTTTGTTTACCCGGCAACGGAAATGTTTAAATATTTCATCTTATGATATGACAGTATTATAGGAAATGTCAAATTACTCCAACATATTTACAGAGAGGTATCTCCGTGCGATACCTCTCCTCGCTCGTCTTCGAACTATTTAGCGAAACAACCAGTTCACTCTTATTTCCTCTTGTGGTTTATCATAATGCTTCATAAACGTTGGTTATATGATTTTTTAGAAAAATAGTAGCCGTATCCCATGCCGATACGTCCGGATTTTTTCCATCATCAACGAGAACCCAAACGCTCGATTCGCCTGGCGTATCACCTTGTGTCCACCATTGCGCACGATATGTTTTACCTTCATATGTGACTTCATCACCGCTGAGATACACTTGATCGGCCTCCCAAGTTGGTGCGCCATCTCCTGGTTCTTCCGGGTCTTCTGGTTCCTCGGGGTCACCTGGTTCAACAAATTCACCATCAAAATTTGCATCAATCACTTGATAAAACGCATTGGCTGTATCTGCCACTTCCCAATACGCCAAAATGACATGGTAACCTTCGCGCTCGGGAATAACACAATCATGTTCAACGGTAAAATCGGGCCGCTTTCCTCCATCATCAACTGAACAGAATAGCTCCAAATCAGAACGCTTTAATGGACTGTTCGGATCCCAGTCTTCTTTTGTTACATAATAATCCCAGTTCGCTGTTGCATGAGCGGCTGTTAACGTCCAGCTAAATGTATACTCTCCGCTTGACATACCAACTTTAGCCCAACGGTCTTCGCTTTGCTCATCCAATTCAGGAAAAACGCCACCGCCGCTAGCGATTTCACCGTCCTCTACACCTTCTTCCGGAAAATTCCCCGGTCCTTCAATACTTTGCGGCTCATAAACAACACCACCGCACCCCTCGTTCACCCCATCTGCACATAAGGCCGCTCGGCTACTTGGATTATCAACATAGCCGTGGGCTGAAGCTTTAATACTAACTCCTAAGGTAAGCGCTAACATAATCAACCCACCGACTAAGACGTATAGCGGCCGCTTATAAATGTGTAAATCCACTACGTTTTCCCTCCCTGATTATTATTAGACTTGTTTGACGACGGTGCTCAAACTGACCTCCTTTCATAAGATATAACATTATAATGTTACAATATATAAATGTTCGATAAATGAAAAGAGTCTAAATCATCATATTGCAATTACATTTTATGGGATTAATAGACTAATTTGCTTATATGAAACACCTTTGTTACAACACCGTTGTATAGTTTTAGGTAAAAAAGGGGCAAAATACTAAAAGAACAAAGAGGAAGACGAGCTGTTTAACTGAATGGTTCGTTTATTGCAACTGAACAAAATTGACTTATAGAAACAATAAATCTTAAATTGACAAAACGTATGCGAAAATTTATTAATCCAAAACTATTCCTCAATCAATTCTTGAAAAAGACTATCCGTAAAAAAGATCAAAAAACAATAGATTTCCATCCAATTTGGTTTGTATTATATACGCAAACTCGCTCCAGTTGAATAAGGGAATAAGCTAAGTATGAAAAAAAGAGGTAGTTCTGTTAAAAAACTGAACTACCTTTTTTATGGTTTGATGCTCCCTCTTACTTCGGGCAATCGCTTTCTCCCGATCCAGATGACTTACAACCGAATACAGATCGTACTTTTCTTCATATCCGATTTTCCCTATATTTGTACTATTTGTCTGAAACGATAAGACGTTTAATTGCGTGTCCAATTTTGTAAAAATCAGCTTGCAAGGTAGGAGTCATAATACCGTAGGATAAACCATAAAAAACATTAGTTACAATAAGCGTTGCAATATGATGTGTAATGAAAAAGGCCGTATTCTATACTTACACAATCTATCCTCATCTCATATCATAAATTAAATGACGACAAGTCCTCTGATTCGCTTATTTTTTAAATGATCCGGCCAATCAACCGGCAAGCGTTTCCACGTCTTTCCTGCATCAACAGAACGATAAGCCCCGATATTATTAACTGCATAAAACACACCGGGTTCAGATACATGTGTACCTAATGAAAAAACCGATGCACCATTTGGATCTGGTAATCCGGTGCGAACCATTTGCCAAGGCTCATTTTTTTGCCGTCGAACGATGACCGTTTTGGCCATTTCCGGGTTATACGCTGTTCGGGCACTTTTGGCCGCCGAAGCAACGATAGTGTCGGGATCGGCAGGATCAACAGCAATGGAGACTAAATAAGTATATGCTCCCAACCCTTCATTTTGCGTTTCCCACGTTTTTCCGCCATCCTTGCTTTCGGCATAACCGCCACCGGCGGCTTCATATATTCGTCCCGGTGCTTGATCATGCATCGTTAACGTATGGCAATCGAACTGGGAATGGGGTTTTCGATCCTCCCAATGACGCCCTTTATCAACGCTTTTCATAACACCGCCAAGCTCAATCCCGACAAAAATACGTCCTTCATCATGTCTATCTGGCTGAATCCATTGCACATGATGCGTGTAAGGCCGCGGCGGAAAGCTCCATGTATCTTTCGATGGTAAATCGAGAAGTGCTGGACAATCCGTCCACGTTTGACCACCGTCTTCTGAACGGAATAAACCGCTCGGTTCGGTACCAGCCCACACAACACCGTAGCCACTTTTTTCTTCCGTCGGGCTAACGGAAACACTTATCACCCGATCATGTGCAATGCCTGATCCAGCCTGCCGCCACGTCTCACCCTCGTCATCGCTCATCCACAACCCGTTGTCAAATGTTCCAGCATACATCCGTTCTTTTCTGTGCGGATCAACGGCAAGTGCTAAAAACGGGTGTGGAACTGATTTTTCAAGTAACTGCCATTCTCCACCATGCATCCATAGCTTATAAAGATAACGGCCAGCAGCAAAATGTAATACAGGCATTTTTCTCTCCCCTTTAAATGAACTATTATTCGCGAACATGCTTAAAAATACATTACAACCACACTCTTGTAAACATCAACGATAGAATATGATGATTTCTTTTAACTACGTTTTAGACGATGCTCCGTTAAACAGATGATTTAAGTATGATCGATTCATTTCAGACAATCGTTTATATTTAATTATAACAAATGATTGGTAACGATTTATTAGCTAAGCAAATGGAATCATGATATAATAATCAATAAAAGAAGTCATCCATGGTTTGTTAATTTAACGAAAATTATTAGATATGTTTCCCTACAGATAAAAATTCCACTTTACTTACTGTTCATATTAATTGAAAATTTAATGAATTAATTGAGAATTATAAACCCATTCGAACCATTGACTCTTTCATTTTTATAGTTTAAAGCCGAAGATAGTGGGCAAGCTAAGTCCGTATAAATGGCTGTTTAATAGGAAAAACAATCAATTGTGAGTCATTGAGCGTTTAAAGTTGACAAACAATGTTAATTATATAATAATAAATGTGTAATTAGAATGATTGTAGTTAAACAATGTCTACTATAATAAACTAGGAGGAATGAAACGATGTCGATGATCGGAAAAGAAATACAACCATTTCGAGCTGATGCTTACCATGCTGGTACTGGTGAGTTCATCGAAGTAACAGAAGAAGACCTAAAAGGAAAATGGAGTGTTGTTTGCTTTTATCCAGCGGATTTTTCCTTCGTATGCCCAACTGAGCTCGAAGATTTGCAAGAACAATATGCAACACTAAAAGATTTAGGTGTTGAAGTCTATTCGGTTTCTACGGATACGCATTTTGTACATAAAGCGTGGCACGATCACTCAGATGCCATTAGCAAACTTGAGTACATTATGATTGGTGATCCTTCACAACAAATCACACGCAACTTTGATGTTCTAGATGAAGAAGCTGGCCTTGCCCAACGTGGTACATTCATCATCGATCCTGATGGTGTTGTTCAAGCCGCGGAAATCAACGCTGACGGTATCGGTCGCGATGCTAGCACGCTTATTGGAAAAATCAAAGCTGCTCAATATGTACGTGAAAATCCGGGAGAAGTTTGCCCAGCTAAATGGGAAGAAGGCGAAGAAACACTTAAACCAAGCCTTGATCTTGTAGGAAAAATTTAAGGAGCTTGATCAAAAATGGTACTTGATGCAGACATCAAAAAACAACTCTCCCAATATCTTGATATGATGGAAGGCGATGTACTCCTTAAAGTCAGTGCGGGAACAGACAAAACGTCACGCAATATGTTAGAGTTTGTCGATGAATTAGCCGAAATGTCGTCCCGCATTAAAGTTGAAAAAACGGAATTGGAACGAACGCCTAGCTTCAGCGTTAACCGCGTCGATGAAGATACCGGCATCGTTTTTGCCGGTATTCCGCTTGGCCATGAGTTTACTTCATTTGTCCTTGCGTTATTACAAGTAAGCGGAAGACCGCCTAAAGTTGATGAAGATATTATCGAACGCGTGAAAAATATTGAAGGGCCATACCACTTTGAATCGTATGTCAGTTTAAGCTGTCAAAACTGCCCTGAAGTTGTTCAAGCTCTAAACATCATGAGCGTACTCAACCCCGGCATTTCCCATACAATGATCGACGGGGCTACATTTAAAGATGAAGCCGAAAGCAAAAACGTTATGGCCGTTCCAACAGTATACTTAAACGGCGAACCATTCGCTAGCGGCCGGATGTCCATTGAAGACATCCTCACCAAAATGGGAAGCGGACCCGATGCATCTGAATTAAACGAAAAGGATCCGTTTGATGTGCTTGTCGTTGGCGGTGGTTCAGCTGGAGCAAGTGCAGCAATCTATTCAGCGCGAAAAGGCATTCGCACAGGAATCGTCGCCGATCGTTTTGGCGGGCAAATCTTAGATACTGCAACGATCGAAAACTTTATTAGCGTTAAACGTACCGAAGGCCGTCAACTAGCTACAAGCCTTGAAGAACACGTGAAAGATTACGACATCGATGTTATGAAATCACAACGCGCTAAACGTTTAGAGAAGAAAGACCTCTTCGAAATCGAACTGGAAAACGGTGCTGTGCTAAAAAGTAAATCGATCATCCTTTCGACGGGAGCGCGTTGGCGCAAAGTTGGTGTCCCTGGTGAGGACGAATTCAGAAATAAAGGGGTCGCCTACTGCCCACACTGTGACGGACCATTGTTTGAAGGCAAAGATGTAGCTGTTATCGGCGGTGGAAACTCCGGTGTCGAAGCAGCAATTGACTTAGCTGGAATTGTCAAACATGTCACTGTTCTAGAATTCGCACCCCAGTTAAACGCCGACTCAGTCCTACAAGAGCGTCTCTATAGCTTGCCGAATGTGACGGTCTTGACAAACGCGCAACTCAAAGAAATTCACGGTACCGATAACGTCAACGGTATTACGTACATCGAGCGTGATACAGGAGAAGAAAAACATATCGAACTTGCCGGTGTCTTCGTGCAAATCGGTCTTGTACCGAATACCGAATGGCTAGGCGATGCAGTCGAACGCAACAAATACGGTGAAATTGTTGTCGATGACTACGGAGCAACAAATGTACCAGGCGTGTTTGCTGCGGGTGACTGTACGGATGGACCGTATAAACAAATCATTATCTCCATGGGCTCAGGCGCGAATGCTGCTTTAGGTGCATTCGATTATCTGATTCGCAACACTGAATCACTACAATCAACAAACGCCTAAATTGATTAAAATGAAGCGACCTTAAAAATAAAAAACAGATTGGATCGTTGAAATAGTTTGATCCAATCTGTTTTTTTATTATGATCGTTCATGGCGGTCTACCTATCGCCATGAATAAAAAGCCAAGATTTTCTATCAGGAGAAAATCACTTAAACCTGTTAACAAAACAGACATAGGTTTTTTACTTGTTCAGTTAATCCTCTTTAAAATGCCCTTGTTGAAAGTCTGCTATAGCAGCATATTCCTCTTCCAAAAGACGGGACAATCTTATATAAATGGGCATCAACTCTCGATAAACTTTAGAAGCTTCTAGCCGCGGTTCGTGTGAGTGAGTTTGGCCTACCATTTCGGATACAACGTTGAAATCTTCTATTTCTCCTATCGCATACATGCCGAGAACTACCGCGCCGAGACACGAGCTTTCAAAGCTTTTCGGAACAATGACTGGCCTTTCAAAAATATCTGCCATTAACTGGCGCCACATGTCTGAACGCGCAAATCCACCTGTTGCTTGAATTCGACGTGGCTCGCCGACTAATTCTTCCAATGCTAACAAGACAGTATATAAATTATAAATAATCCCTTCCAAAACCGCTCGGATCATATGTTCTTTTTTATGGTGAATGCTTAAGCCAAAAAACGACCCGCGTGCTTTAGCATCCCATAACGGCGCCCGTTCGCCGAGCATGTACGGATGAAATATTAAACCATCGGAGCCAGGGCGCACGTGTGAAGCTATTTTGGTCAATACGTCGTATGGATCAATCCCGAGGCGTTTAGCCGTTTCCACCTCTGCCCCTGCAAATTCATCACGCAGCCAGCGTAAAATAACACCGCCATTGTTAACCGGACCGCCGATGACCCAATGGTTTTCTGTTAAAGCATAGCAAAAAATCCTTCCTTTTGGATCGGTTTGCGGTTTTTCGCTCAATGTCCTTATCGCACCGCTTGTGCCAATCGTTACCGCAACGACACCCGGTTCGATCGCATCGACACCTAAATTGGACAAAACGCCGTCGCTTGCTCCAATCACAAAAGGTGTCTGTTCAGAAATATCCATATATTGGCTATACTCTTGGTTGACACCGGTGAACACTGTCGTTGTAGACACTGGTTTTGATAGTTGTTCTATAGTTATTCCAGCCAGCTCAAGGGCTTCACTATCCCAATATAAATTTTCCAAATTAAACAACCCTGTTGCGGAGGCAACCGAATAATCGACGACAAATTTCCCAAATAACCGATAAAAAACATACTCTTTAATCGAGATAAACTTAGCTGCTTTTTGAAAAATATCGGGTGCTTCATGGCGCATCCAAACGAGTTTAGAAAGCGGCGACATAGCATGAATAGGAGTACCAGTTCTTCTGTAAATAGCATGACCATTATGTTTTTCTTTGATATCTTTTGCGTATTTCGCACTCCGTGTATCAGCCCATGTGATGCTGTTTGTTAACCGCTGATTATTTTTATCCAATGCTATGAGACTATGCATAGCAGCGCTAAAAGAAATAAAGCGCAACGCATCAGATTGAATCTGACTTTCCGACATTGTTTTGCGGATCGTTCTGAGCACCGCATGAAAAATATCGTCCGGATTTTGTTCAGCTGTTAACGGATCAGGTGTAAACAAGTCATAAGAAATAGCAGCGTTCGCAACAACTTCACCTGTTTTCGTATATAAAACAGCTTTTGTGCTCGTTGTTCCTATATCGACCCCTAAATAGTATGACCGATTCATTGACAAACCTCCATTTTAAAAGCTAGATGAACTCCCCACAGAAAAAGGGCTGACATAGCCCTTTTTCACATTAATGATTATACAAAAAAACTAATAACAAAAGCGACTGCAAACCCTATCAATCCAATCAGCGTTTCCATTACAGTCCATGACTGCAATGTTTGTTTTTCGGTTAATCCAAAGAAGCGATTCACTAACCAAAAACCGGAATCATTCACATGAGAAAAGACCGTCGCCCCACTGGCAATCGCAATCACAACTAAACCGAGCAGCGGCTGCGACACATCCATCATGTCAATAATCGGTGAAATAAGCCCCGCAGCGGTTACCATGGAAACAGTAGCCGAACCTTGCGCCACACGAACGAATGTGGCAATCAAAAAGGCTAATAAAACTAATGGCAAGCGAGAATCCGCCAGCATTTCGCCTAATAGATCACCGACGCCGCTATCAATCAACGTTTGTTTAAATACACCACCTGCCCCGGTTACGAGAATAATAATGCCTGCCGGCTCCAATGATTTTGTGGCCATTGTTTGGACTTCTTCCTTACTATAGCCGCGCTTGATACCAAGAAAATAAAATGTGAGCAGTACCGTTATCGTCAATGCTACAAAGGGATGACCAATAAATGTAAGTAACGAATGTTCAAACGTTCCCTCAGTTAATACCAAGTCCGAGACGGTATTGATCAATATAAGAACTAAAGGAATTAAAATGAGTGATGCGACCATGCCAAAACTTGGCAATGCCTTCGCATCGTATGTATTTTCCTCTTCCAATTCAGCAAAATCCGGAATGCCAACGTGAATCTTATTCCCGATATATTTTCCAAAATACGGTCCCGCGATAGCCATTGCTGGAATTCCGGCCAAAATTCCAAATAAAATGACCCAACCAAGGTCAGCGTTCAAAATTGAAGCCACAGCAATTGGCCCTGGCGTCGGTGGAACAAAACTGTGCGTGACCGCTAAACCAGCTAATAATGGAATGCCGTAATAAAGCAATGATTTCTTCGTTTTTTTCGTCAAACTATAAATAATAGGCATTAAAATAACTAAAGCAACATCTAAAAATACAGGAATTGAAATAATAAATCCGGTTAAACCGAGTGCCCACTGCGCCTTTTTCTCACCAAACTTGTCAATGAGAGTGGATGCTAATCGTTCTGCTCCTCCGGAAGCCCGCAACAATTCACCAAACATCGCGCCTAAACCAACAACAACGGCGATAAACCCAAGCGTGCCACCCATTCCCGATTCAATCGAATCGATGACTTCGCTTAAGTCCATCCCTGAGGCGATGCCGATAAATAAACTGGAAATTAATAATGCAACAAATGCTTGTAACTTGGATTTCATCACTAAAAATAATAAGAGGGCTATCCCAAGAATCGTAATGAATATAAGCATTGTACCGGATGACATTCCGCTCTCCCCCTGATCATTTTTTATTTACTGTAAGATTTGGCAGATAAAACAATTCACCACTCCGCTATTGAGCCATCCTCGTGACGCCATACTGGATTTCGCCAGTTATGGCCTTCTTCAGCCATTTTTCTTACATGCGTTTCATTGATTTGAATGCCTAAACCTGGTCCGTCAGGGATTTGGACATACCCGTTTTCATAGGTAAACACACTCGGATCTTCTAAATAATCTAATAAATCGCTTCCGACATTATAATGAATACCTAAACTTTGTTCTTGAATAAATGCATTATGAGCCGTTGCATCTACTTGGAGACATGCTGCTAGAGCAATCGGCCCAAGCGGGCAGTGCGGCGCTGCGGCAACATCAAACGCTTCAGCCATAGATAAGATTTTTTTATTTTCCGTAATCCCACCGGCATGAGATAAATCAGGTTGAATAATATCGACATAGCCATCGATTAACAGCGGTTTAAACTGCCATCTCGAAAACATCCGTTCACCTGTTGCAATCGGAATCGATACGTGATTAGCAATATCGCGCAATGCATCGTTATTTTCCGGTAAAACAGGTTCTTCGATAAACATAGGACGAAACGCTTCGAGTTCTTTGGCAAGTACTTTGGCCATCGGCTTATGGACTCGTCCATGAAAATCAATACCAATACCGATATGAGGACCTACGGCATCGCGTATAGCCGCTACTCTATTTAACACTTGATCGATTTTTTCATGGGAATCAATATATTGCATTTCCTCTGTAGCATTCATCTTTACTGCTGTGAAACCGCGATCAACCACTTCTTTAGCCGCTTGTCCCACAGTGGACGGACGATCGCCACCGATCCATGAATAAACTTTAATCGAATCGCGACACGCTCCGCCTAACAATTGATGGATTGGCGTATTAAAATACTTCCCTTTAATATCCCAAAGCGCTTGATCGATTCCCGCTATAGCGCTCATTAAAATGGGGCCGCCGCGATAAAAACCGGAGCGATACAACATATTCCAGTGGTCTTCAATATTAGCTGGATCTTTTCCAAGCAAATACTCCATTAACTCCTCCACAGCCGTTTTAACTGTTTCCGCTCTTCCTTCAATGACAGGCTCGCCCCACCCGGAAATCCCTTCATCTGTTTCAATCTTTAAAAACAACCAACGAGGTGGAACTTGATAGAGTTTATAGTCGGTAATTTTCATGATGTCACTCCTTACTTTACAAATCAGCTATTTTGTACTTTCGCAACAAACTGCTCTGCCTTATATGTCATTTTTTGTAAATAGTCTTCCGTCACTTGATCTGTTTGATTAACGAGCGAGCCGCCAAGTCCAACACCAGCGGCGCCTTTTTGCAAAAACTCATCTACATTATCAAGGTTAATGCCTCCGGTAGGAAGCAATTTCAGTTGCGGCATCGGACCGCGTAGATGTTTGATATAGTCCGGACCTAATGTTGCCGCCGGAAAGACCTTAACGATATCGCCTCCTTCTGTAAATGCTTGCAAAATTTCCGTCGGCGTCAATGCCGCGGGAATGCTCACCTTTCCATAGCGTTTCGTTATCTTGATTGTTTCTACATCTAAAATCGGCGAAATGATAAATTCAGCGCCAGCAGCAATAGCCGCTCTGGTCGACTCAGAATCCAATACTGTTCCGGCTCCTACAACGACTTGATCGCCCATTTCAGATGCGATTTGTTCGATCGTTTTTAACGGTTGTGTGGAATTCATCGTCACCTCTAAAATATTGATTCCCCCAGCATGGAGTGCTTTTGCAATCTGCATGGCATCATCTGGACCAAAACCGCGAATGATGGCGATTAACTTATCACGCGATATTTTTTCGACTACATTCACTTCACAAAACACCTACTTTCTCAGATTTTCAAACGTTAACGATGAACATCGTCATACTGTCGAGTCATAAACCGGTCTAACATGCTAGCATCAGGCAATCCTTCAAAGTCACCATTCACCATAGTAACCATCGCTCCGACGGCACACGCTTTCGTCACAGCTTCCTTGAGGCTCTTTTGCTCGAGCAACCCCGATAATAAACCGGCTGCAAATCCATCGCCTGCCCCAACTGGATCAACTACGTTAGTGACATGAAACGCCGGTACAAAATCAGCTTCGCTAGCTGTCGCATAGTACGCTCCTTTTGCTCCTAACTTAATGACTACAAGCGATATGCCCATCTTTAAAAATGCCTTAGCTACCTGTTTAGGATCATCGTTATCGAGTAGAAAGGATGCTTCATTGATTCCGGGAATAATTATATCCACCCGTTTTGCAATATCTAACAATGTTTTTTTCGCTTTCATATCATCCCAAAGTTTTCGTCGAACGTTCGGATCGAAAACGACCGTTACCCCATTTTTCTTAGCCGCATCGATGGCGTAAAAAACCAACTCCCGACACGATTCACTAAGCGCAGGCGTAATTCCGGTAATATAAAGGTATTGGGCTTGCGTTAAATACACTTCACTAAGGTCCGATGCGGTTAATTGACTCGCTGCAGAATCCTGGCGATAATAGGATATGCTCACATCCGATTCATGAACCATTTCCTTGAAAAAAATCCCTGTTGGGTTCGTCTCACTAAAACGAACCTGACTTGTATCCACCCCTTCTCCCTGCACCGTCGAAAGAATCATTTTGCCCAATTCATCTGCGCCTAGCTTGCTAATCCAACCGGTATGATGACCTAAACGACTTAGGCCAATAAGTGTATTCGTCTCGGCACCAGCAACGCTTGGAATAAACTGTTTAGCATGTCTCATAAACCCTTTTGGTTCAGCTGTAAGCGACACTAACGTTTCTCCGATTGCGATAACATCCATTTTCATAAACTCCTTATTGTTATAAAATACGATAACCCATGTCTTTTGAGATCTGATAAGCGGTCGACTTTAAATCGCGAACAATATCTTTTCTCCTTGCATACACTCTTTCCCTCGGCCCCGCAACACTGATCGCTGCGATGACTTGTTCATCCCGACCAAATATAGGAGCAGCTAAACAATAAAGCCCTTCTTCACTTTCTTCATCGTCGATACTATAGCCGCGTTTTTTAAACGATTGCAATTGCTTTTCTAAGGACTGCCGGTCTGTAATCGTTTTATGTGTCATTTTTTTAAATTCGATGCGGTCAAGAATTCGCTTTCTTTTTGGTTCGGGTAAAAATGTTAAAAACGCTTTCCCTAAGCCCGTACAATACAATGGTCTTTTAGCACCGGGATGTGCTGTCGTACGAATCGAGCGGTTGCTATCGATTTTAGCTACATAGACGAGTTCATCATCTGACAGTACTGCCATAAATACCGTTTCGTCTACTTGTTGCATTAAATGTCTGAGATGTGGCACACCTGCGTCGTAAATATCTAACGATTCCATAGCACATGTTCCAATGTGAATTAACTTAGCGCCAAGCCGGTACTTTTTCAACTCGTCTCTATTTAAATAGCCCGCTTTCGTTAAAGTGTTTAAAAGATGGTATGTGCTGCTTTGGGGGATGTCAAGAGCTTCACTAATTTCCTTGATCGATAAACCACCGGGATGATCTGCTAAAATTTCAAAAATATTCAACACGCGTTGTGCTGATTTAACCGACATATTATTAACCCCCAATTCACATATGTGAATCGAAATCATATATGTGAATCGAATCGCTTACAAATATAGCACGATGCATTTGACGAGTCAATCATTTAAATATGGCTGAGCTGTAGTATCTTAAGTAAACGTGCGCCAAGAGAAGACACAGACAAGAAGAAGCCGTGCGCGAAGATGGGTGAACGTTGCACGGCCCTCCTCGTTATGCAATCGGACAACGTTAAACCGAGCCTTTCGACTATGCAAGAGAATATATGCTACAATCATTTCAACGTTTTAAGTTCTTCATACTGTTCTAACACAATCGACATTAACGGATGATTTCGATCTAATCCCGAAACCTTTTGTAATGCCTTTTCAAATCCTTGTGTTTGAACAATGGCCTGGAGTTCAATTGCTTCTTTATCCACAGCATTTGTATAACAAAGCGCCGCAGCAATAACCTTTGCTAAATGGATTGGCGCTGTTTCTGTTAACTGCCAATAAAGAGTTGCTGGTCGAAGGAGCCGTTCATTCGATCCTAGTTTTCTGATTGGATCACGTCCGACACGTGTGAGTTCATCAGAAATGTAAGGATTAAAAAATCGTTCAAGAATATCATCAATATACTGCTGGTGAGTTTTTCTATCAAAATGATGCGTTTGTATTAATACTTCCCCAGATTCCATCAATGCTCCTTTAATGAGCGATTGAACGGTTTGATCATCCATGGCTTCTTTTATCGTGGCGTAATTGAAGTAATGACCAATATAAGCACATGCAGCATGCCCTGTGTTCACCGTAAATAGTTTTCTTTCAATATACGGTTTTAAATCACGAACATAAGTGATCCCCTGAACAGTCGGTTTCGTTCCTTTAATCGACGTTTCGTCCACAACCCACTCATAATAAGGCTCTACAGATACATCCAGAATATTTTCATTTTCTTGCTTCGGAACAATTCGATCAACTGCAGCATCAGGGAAACCATATAAACTCGCAAACGCCCTCTTTTCGTCATCATTTAAATGCTTGAAAACATTCGCTTTTAATAGCGAACTCCCGCCAATCATATTTTCACAAGCAATGATATTTAACGGTCGATTTGTTTCTCGGCTACGTGCGCGCAGTCCGTTTGCAATCAGATTAGAAATAATCGGTAAAACTTTAGGACCAACGGCAGTTGTGATCAAATCCGCCTGCTTGATTGCTTCCACTACATCTTCAGGATGGGTTTGGAGTGATCACTATAAAAAAACCGCCGGCATCATTGCCAGCGGATTCGCAGTCAAACCGATGATACGATGAACTCAGCCTCACCTGAGAGCTCAAACGCCTCGATGCCGTGCGGTAAGATAAAATGCATTCCTTTTTGAATAGTGAACGACTTACCATGTAAGCGTAAAGTTGCTTCTCCTTCAATCACGCTAACCTGTAAAAAGTCATCCTCTAAAGTTTGTTTTGTCGCACCGCTTAGAAGCCAATGGCGTACGGAAAAATAATCATTCTTTACAAGTTGCTTCATCGTCAAACCACCGGATACGTGCTCTTTTTGCTGCAAGTCGGGTACGCGATGCGGTACATTGATCACGTTCACTGCCTTATCCAGATGCAATTCGCGTTTATTGCCATCAGCATCCGTCCGATCATAATCATAAACGCGATAAGTCGTATCTGAGCTTTGCTGAATTTCCAAAATGACAATCCCACGACCAATCGCATGAATCGTCCCGCTTGGCACATAAATAAAATCTCCGCGCTGCACCTTGATACGTCTTAACAAATGGTCCCAGTCACCGTTTACCATCAGCTGTTCCAATTCCTCTTTCGTCTGGGCATGGTGACCTAAAACGAGCTCTGAATCAGGTTCGGCATCCAACACGTACCAACATTCTGTTTTCCCATATGGAACACCTTCTACATCTTGGGCAAACCGATCATCGGGATGCACTTGCACCGACAGATCATCATTGGCGTCCAGCATTTTAACAAGCAGCGGATAAGCTTCATCATGATCGGCTGATTTGTTAAAGAGCTCCCCATGATCTTGCCAAGCATCCGCCAATGTTTTTCCTTTTAAAGGTCCATTTTCAATCACGCTCGGGCCGTGGGGATGCGCGGAAATCACCCACGCTTCTCCGGTTCGCTCCGATGGGATATCATAATGGTAATCCGTTTTTAATTTGCTGCCTCCCCAGATTTTTTCCTGAAAGACAGGTTGCAAAAAAATCGGTTCGTTATACATTAGCATGCCTCCAGTTCCATGATAGCCAAATATAAAGTGCAGACACATCAATGTATCCACCTGTGATATAATAGAACCACTCTGATAACATTCTAGCGAGGAGAAGAACTTATGGACAATTTACCATTATACATGACTTCTCACTTAAATGATATTCCCGAATATCCGCTGCCGGACGGATTTACATTCTGCTTGTTGTCGCATGAACAAGAGAAGGAACAATGGGCGGAAATTACAACAGCGGCGGGAGAATTTACAGATAAACAACACGCTTTGCAACGATTTGCCACCGAATTTGCACCGAAGTTAAACGAAGTGAAAAGACGCATCGTTTTTCTAAAGACAACACATGACACGTATGTCGGAACTGCGACTGCATGGTTCGGGCAATGGAAGAACCAAACAATCGGGCGACTCCATTGGATAGCCATTAAACCGGCATTCCAAGGAAAAGGTCTTGGCAAACCGCTTGTTGCTAAAGCTGTGAAACTTCTTAAACAATACCATCATAAAGCCTACTTAAAAACACAACCGCGCAATTTAACAGCCATTTACATTTATCGCGATTTCGGTTTTAAACCTGCTATTCATTCCGCTGCAGAAGAACAAGCTTGGAATGCGGTGTTTAGCCGACTTCGGTCTACAGACAAACGTACATGAGAAAAAGGGATAGAGTGCTCGTCTCTCTACCCCTTGGGAAAAGTGTCACCCTCTTTATTGAATCGTATCAAGCAGCTTGTACACTTCATCCTTAGTGTCGGCGTGCAATAATTGTTCCCGAAACGCCTCATCCATTAGCTTACGGGATAACATTTGTAAGATTTTCAAATGGTCATTCCCTGCTCGCTCTTCGGGTACAACGATCATAAATATCAATTTAGCAGCTGTACCATCTAAACTCTTCCAGTCAATGCCTTCTTGACTGCGGCCAAACACGACTGCAGGCTGTTTAACAGCAGACGATTTCGCATGCGGAATAGCGATGTTCATGCCAAGCCCTGTGGAACTTTCCGCTTCCCGGTCATAAATCGCCTGTTTAACCGTCTCTTTAGAGTCAATAATCTTTTCTGCAGCCAGCATTTGGACGAATTCATCAACAACAGCATCTTGTGTTGATCCTCTGACTTCTGTTGTGATTAAATCCTTATTAATGATATCGGTCAATTTTGTGATGACGATATCGGCTTTTGCATCTGCTTGGCTCTCTGTATCATTAGCTTTCTCGTCACTTTTAGACGTTTCCGTTAAGTCTGTATCTTTTTGTGAATCTGCACGATCAGCAGTCACATCACCTTGTGGTGTAACGGCGACAGGTGTGACATCTTTTTTCAACAGATTAACCATAACGGCTGTGACAATTGTTCCGATGATGGCCGCAACGAAAAACATTAATACATTGTCAACCGCACCGAGTACAGCCACGATTGGACCACCATGGGCAACACGGTCTCCAACATGACCGAGCATCGCAATGACCGAACCGACCATAGAGCCGACAACGATACTTGGGATAACCCGAATGGGATCCTGTGCAGCAAACGGGATAGCGCCTTCTGTAATCCCGAACAATCCCATCGTGAACGATGCTTTTCCTGTTTCTCTTTCAGCCTGTTCGTATTTACGTTTGTTTATAAATGTTGCCAACCCCATGCCGAGCGGCGGGATACAGATGGCAACAGCAATCGGCCCCATGATTTCATAGTTACCTTCAGCAATCATCGCCGAGCCAAATAAAAAAGCGACCTTATTAAAGGGTCCGCCCATATCGACTGCGATCATTGCTCCTAGAATGAGTGCTAAAACGATAGAGCTAGCCCCTTGCATGCCTTCAAGCCACGTTGTCAACGATTCAAAAACACTCGCCACCGGTGCGCCAATCACAAATATAAACAGCGCCCCAACGATTAATGAGGAAATGATGGGAATAAATATAATTGGCATAACCGGTTGAACGGCTTCAGGCACCTTAATCTTTTTAATACCGAGCACGACATAACCAGCGAGAAAACCAGCAATAATACCGCCGATAAACCCAGCTCCAGCCTCACTGCCATAAAAACTTCCTGTGACAGCTATATAACCACCAATCATACCCGGAACAAGTCCCGGACGATCGGCGATACTAACAGCGATAAATCCAGCTAAAATCGGCACCATAAAACTAAATGAGGCATTGCCGATATTTTCAATTTGCTTCCAGAACGAATCTTCCGGAATAACGATGCCTTCGGGTGTTTGCACACCACCAATCGCCAATGATATCGCGATCAATAGCCCGCCGACAACGATAAAAGGAACCATGTACGACACACCGTTCATCAAGTGACGGTATATCGGATTTTCCTTTTCCTTACGCTCTTTTTTCACTTGTTTTGCCGATTGCAATCCCGGTTGATAAACTGGGACGTCTCCACTTTGCACCCGTTTGATCAATTCTTCCGGATGACGTATCCCTTCTTGAACACCGACGATGAGAACTTTTTTGCCGATGAAGCGATCTTTCGGAATATCTTTATCACTAGCAATGATTATACCATCCGCTTCTTCAATATCCTTTTCTGTCAGTTCGTTTTCGGCTCCAATCGAGCCTTGTGTTTCGACTTTTATGTCTACATTCATCTCTTCTGCTGCTTTTTGTAAATTTTCAGCAGCCATATACGTATGTGCAATACCGACCGGACATGCCGTGACGGCTAATATTCGCATTGCTGTTACCTCCTTTTCTCGTCTGTTTTTATTATAAACCGATTTCAGCACAAAAAAATAATTCATTTTTACCAGTACAACGGTAAAAATGAATTATTTATCGAATACTGTCAAAATATCGGATATGGATGTTGCATCTGTCAATTTTTCAACTATGGCCGGAGTTTGACTCATATTGCTCATGGCTTGCATCAATGGCTTAATCTTAGCTTGATCTTCTTTGGATATCGCTAATAAAAAAACAACAGATACCATTTCGTTTCCCCATAGGATCGGTTCCTGCAATATAGCTAGGGAAACAACGGACTTCTTGACATAAGCTGGTTCAGCGTGCGGGATGGCGATGCCGCCTCCAATCGCCGTAGCCGATGCTTTTTCGCGTAACATCGCACTATGGACAAACTTTTGTTCAGCAAAACCACAACGTGCGAGATCATTTGCTAGTGATTCGACAATTTTAAACCGATGATCCAAATGCATTCCCAAGTAAATGAACCTGGGATCAAGAAACGACCTAATGTTCGTTAGTTTTTGTTCTTCATTATTCGCCGTTTGATCGATCGCACGTAAAAATCGTTCTAGACGCTGCATATCATCTGACTCAAGAAGCGGTGAGACGACGATAATCGGCACATCCCAACCGGTTAGTTCAGATGTTGATATGACCACATCCACCTTATGTTTCTTTAAAAATTCCGCCAGCTTAACTTGGCTAATGCTAGCCAATATGTCGATATCACGGAAAGATTGCTCTAATTTTGCCTGTAACAAATGCGATGTTCCGACACCAAGATCACAAACGATCACCGCTCTTTTTGTAGATAGCCGCTCTTTGTCCATCCGTTCGATCGCAGCTTGAAAATGCAAAACAAGATAAGCGGCCTCATCCTCGGGGATATGCAAATCATGCGCATCATTTACTTTTTCAACAGCCCAAACGACCATGCTGAACATATACGGGTACTTTTTCTTTATATTAGAAAGCATTGGATTACGAATTGTAAGTCCATGCCGAATTCGATGCAAGGCAGAGGCGAGATGATTTTCCAATCCATTTATAAGTACGTAGTCGTCTCGAAAGTGAATGAGCGTCATTTGTTGTAGTTCGGAAACCATCCTCTGAACAACATCGCCCACCAAGCTGTGATCGTGTATCTTTTTTTGGGCATATGTCGATCGGCAGCTTTCCAAATGCCACGTAAAATAAACATACTCATCGTTCGGAAACGATAGACCGAGTGCATCCTCAAGTTGCTTCAAGAACCATGCAGTCATGTAGTAAGTTTCCAGTTTTGCACTGGAGGTATCTGCTGAATCGCCTAAAAAAATAAATGAACGCTGTCGCGTGCGTTTGATCATAATCAGCGCATGGATCTGCAAGCTTTCAAATTCACCCTCAGTCATTGTGAAATGATAACGATTTTGCATATCCCGCAACAGTTTTCTGACCATATTGATTTCATTTCGGGGGAATAAATGAAGCACGCGCTGTCGCTCCCATGGCTTCGATGGGATGAGCTCTGACAGACTGGCCAGCGCATTGCGTTTATTCAATTCCCTTCCTTTAATGTAATGTCCGATCCGCTGTTTAGAGATTAATTGCAAATCATAATCAGCTAGCCAGCGGGCAATCGTAGTTAATTCAGCTTTAATGGTTGAGCGGTTTGTAAAATGCTTTTCTGCCAAATCTGCCAATGTTAATGGTTTATCAGTGACCAGCAGCTGATAGGCTATATCGAGCAAACGATTATCTTCGGGTATGGTTGCTGCTTGATAGATATGATTGAACAGTTTGACTCGATCCTCGTGGCTGATCGATAAATAGACCCCCAAGCCTCGCCGTCGCTTAAGTTCAGCAGAAGGGTATTCTTGAAGCAAGGATTCCATTTTATTCAAATCATTGCGAACAGTTTTTTCCGAGCAATTCAGTTCATCCGCAAGCCATTGGACTTGTACAAACGTATTCAAATCGATCAACAACATGCGCAATAGTTCTTTTTGCCTTTTGTTCATCCAAAAACACCATCCGACGTATGATAACTCCTTCATTATCATAGCCGAGAATCCCAATTTAAACAATCAATAGTATAAACATCCTATCCAAAAATCCTTATTTTGACCTAAATCAGAACCCATTATTAGCAGTAAAGTCTGTAAACCTCCAACCGCTTTTTTTCAAATTTACATGCTGCATGATTCTCTAAATCTACAGAAACAAGACTATAGGCATTCAGCCACGACCAATAGTTCCCACTCTCTATACGATTTCATTTTTCTACTAGGCATCTCGTAAAAATCAAAAATACGCTTGTATCACTGGGGCTTCAGGATGAAGCATATATGCATTTGCTTATGCTCCTTGGCCGATCATTGTTTAATCTAAAAGAGCAACTGTTCCTTAGTATGGTCTTGTCAGGGAGTTCTATTACAGGCATGAGATGGTGGACTTTTAAAATATGGATCAACGCTGAAGGAAATTTCCCTTTTACTTAAGAGTCTAGAAATGAACGATTAAAAAACAAATCGGCCACGCGACCCGTCTTTTTATCAGCTGGATGGTCAGGATAAGAAGGGAAAAAATCATTCAGAAATCGATATTTAATGACCATGGTGAAATAAACGTCCTCTCTTAAGACAAGTAATAAGAAGATTCCGTAAGGAGATGTCAATTTTCCGAGTCTCCTTACAGTACGAAATTTCCTTTATTCCGTGGAATGTAGCGCCCGGAATCACAAAACATCATGCAGAAACATCATTATATCGTTCTCTAAAAGAAAACTATGGCGTACATATCGCCAAAACAATCGAACATATGGAATTAACCCTGGCTGATGAAAATTTGAGTTCTTACTTAAAGTGTGATCTTGGCTTGCCATGTTTTTATATTGAGACCATTGCTAAAGATAACAGAGGAATCAAAGTTGAGTTCTCACGCTCCTATTTTAGAGGAGATAAGACCAATTTTGTAATTGAGCGAAATTATACATAAACATAAAATCTTTGCCTTGAAAGCGGTGACAGAAAAAGGGGTATGAAACATGAAAGTGCTATTTAATGCTGATGATTTTGGATTAACAAAAGGAACGACCGATGGTATTATACATGCCCATTTAAATGGCGTTGTTCAATCAACAACTTTAATGATGAACGGACTTGCTGTAGATTATGCTATTCGAAGAGCAAAACAAACGACTACATTGAAAGTGGGCATCCATCTCGTCTTGACGTGGGGAAAACCGGTCAGTCATTCCGTTCCAGGATTAGTTGATCGTAATGGATATTTTAAATACCAAAATACATTTAATGAAATGGATCCACCAGACCCGAGTGAAGTCGAAAAAGAATGGCGAGCACAAATTGAAGCCTTTTTGAAAACAGGGTTGACCCTTCACCACATCGATAGCCACCACCATATCCACGGTTGGGAACCTTTAAAAGCAACAGTATATAAACTTGCATCAGAATACAACGTACCTGTACGCTATGTGGCATCTTTACAATCACATCCGGAGATTCTTCTAACTGATAAATTATGGTTAGGATTTTACGGAAATGGTATATATGAAGATGTATTTGAAAATCTGAGAAAACTAGATGCACAATCTGTAGAAGTTATGACACATCCTGCTTTTGTTGATAATGATTTAAGATCGGTCAGTTCTTATGTCGAAAAACGCCAGGAGGAATTAAACATATTATGTCAATTACAAGCTCCGGATGAAGTTCAGTTAACCGAATAACCACTATCGTTCCTCATATGCTTTGCACATAAACAGCCCCCAAAAGTTAGCATTCACCAACTTTTGGGGGTGCGATCCCTCCATATTCAACTTTCACTTCATCACTTAAAACCATTTAATTTCATTTCACACATTTTTTATAGGTGTCGATTTTTCTGCTGCCTCGGCATAGTTTTTTGCAACGACATCGGTATATTTGGCATTCCATGATTTGACAGAAATGCTAAAGAGAATGATAGTTAAAACGATTAAACCTATGGTCGATGGCCAAAACCATGGCGAAACAATACCATCGGCATAAGCTAAACCGATTGGTGAAAATAAAATATACGTAAAGCCAATGCAACTCAAAATTACAATAGATGTCGGTATGGCATATTTCCAAGGCACTAAATCAACTTGGGCGCTGGATTGGAATTGAACATGATCTGCAAGCGGCCGGATCAGACCGGCAATAAGCATAATCGCCACTTCAATCACAAACAGAATACCTGATACGTGCACAAAATTCATCGTAATGCTTATGCCGAAAAAAGTAGGTAATCCCCAAAGCAACATGTAATAAACAAATACGTGAAAAATAATGACAATCTTCGGACCAATGGGAGGTACGCGCTTTGTAAAAATGCCAACAAGCACAATCGCGATAATCGGAATGTTAAAAAATCCTGTAAACTCACGTATAATATTCCACAATCCATCGGGTGCTTTCAACAATAAAGGGGCAGTGAAAAAAGTTATCAACGCTAAAGCCGTGCCGAACCATTGACTCACTCTAATCATTTGCTTGTCCGTCGCGTGTCGGTTTATTTTTACTTGATATATATCATAAACAAACATTGTCGCCGCGCTGTTCAATAGAGAATTGAAGCTTGAGAACACTGCGCCTAGTAATACAGCAAGGAAAAATCCAGACAACGCCGTCGGTAACAAATGATCGATTAATGTCGGATAAGCAAGGTCCATCGTTTCCAAATCGGGTCCATACAGATGAAAGGCGATAACACCGGGGATCATCATCAAAAACGGAACTAAAATCTTTAAAAACCCGGTCAATAAAGCACCCTTTTGCCCTTCAGCCAAACTTTGTGCGCCTAATGTTCGTTGAATGACATACTGATTCGTTCCCCAATAAAATAAGTTCATAAATATCATACCCGTAAAAATCGTACCGACTGGCACAGCATCCGTACTTGAGCCGATTGCATTCAATTTTTCCGGCGCATTTGTTGCCATGATTTTCATTCCATTGAGCAAGCGGCCGTCGCCTAAGGCAATGAAACCGAGAATGGGAACAAGGATACCTACAATAAGTAAGCCGATCCCATTTAACGTATCAGAAATAGCAACGGCCTTTAGTCCACCAAAAATGGCATAGCATGCACCAATGATGCCAATGATCCAAACTACGACCCAAATGGCCTGTTCGAAAGTGATCCCGAGTAATGATGGAACGTCAAATAGTTGTAAGACCGCAATCGATCCTGAATAAAGAACCGACGGAATGGTGACTAAACCATACCCTAACATAAAGAGTACAACGGCATAGATACGAACACCTTGATCAAATCGATGGCTTAAAAATTCAGGTAATGTCGTAAATGCGCCTTCTAAATATCGTGGTAACAAAACGAGTGCCAAAATAATCACTGAAAACCCTGCGGTTACTTCCCAAGCCATGTTAGCTAAATTGGCGTTATAGGCTTGGCCATTTAAACCGATTAACTGTTCCGCCGATAAATTTGTTAAAACAAGCGAACCGGCGATAAAACCTCCTGTTAAACCGCGCCCTGCTAAAAAATAACCGGTCGAATCATTCACTTGATTTTTTGTTTTTCGATAGGAGTACCAAGCAACAAGAGCCATGAAAAAGATGCATGATAATAATGTGAAAACAATGTTTTCCATTATATCACACTCCTATCAAAATATTTCGTCTCATTTGTCAATCATACCCTTAACAAATAGAACGCAATGTTTTATGATCCAACCGTGTTATAGACCGACCTTAAACCCTTTAGCTCATGGTAATAGGCGATGATTTTTTCATTTTTGGATAATTGATCTTTTTTTAAAAGGCAATATCCAGTTTGCATCGTTAAACAATTAAATGGTGCTACAGAGTTTGCCAATTGACTCTAACGTTACGTGATGCTTTACCATCACAACTGTAGGGGGGAAGTCACCATGGCGAAAATGACGGTAAAAGAAGTCGCCGATTTAGCGGGGATTAGTGTACGCACACTGCATTATTATGACGATATCGGGTTACTCGTCCCCGATGAAATAACCGATTCAGGTTACCGCCTTTACTCCGATGAAAATCTTGAGACATTGCAACAAATTCTATTTTTCAAAGAACTGGACTTCCCGCTTAAAGAAATAAAAACAATCATCAACAGCCCAGCATTTGATCGCCAAAAAGCACTTTGGTTCCAACGAAAAATGTTGCTTGAAAAACGCAAGCGAATCGATAAAATGATTTCAACCATTGATAAAACCATTCAACACACAAAAGGAGACATGCCTATGTCAAACAAAGAGAAGTTTCAAGGCTTTGACTTCAGTCGTAATCCGTATGAAAACGAGGCACGCAAAATTTGGGGAGACGAAGCCATTGATCAAACTAACAAAAAAATCAATCATATGTCAAAGGCTGAACAAAAAGAACTGAGCGCACAGATGAATGCCATTTACCGGAATCTAGCCGGGCTTAAAGAGATGTCGCCGGCATCAGACAAAGCACAAGCAGCGATCAAAGAATGGTACGACTTTTTAAACGATCATACAGGCTACCATTATTCGTTGGAGGCCTTTAAAGGGTTGGGACAAATGTATGTGGAAGACGAGCGCTTCACACAAAACATCGATCAATTCGGAGAAGGATTAGCAAAATTTATGCGCGATGCCATGGTGATTTTTGCCGACAATCATAAAGCCTAATCTATATAGAAAATAGACGAGGAATCAGGTATCAACGCCGAAGCCTCGTCTTTTATTTTATTAAGCCACATCATTTACTGACTCACGAACGTCAAGGTCGACTTGTAGATTTTCTTTCTGATTAAGCCGTGCTTTCCAGAAGAATAAAACAGCGATTAAAACGGTTGCCACAATACCCCCGATATGGGATGCACCGTACGAGAGTCCAAAGCCGAGATTACGTTCAAAAAGAATATACGTAATCACCATGTCGGTAATAAACAAAGCAGGAATAAAGGGAATGAAATAATTTTTCTTCTTTACAAGCAAATACATCGTACCAATCCAAAGCGCGAGTGCCGCTGTTCCTTGGTTAGCAAAAGAGAAGTAGCGCCATAAGATATCAAAATCGATGGTTGTTAACCAGTAAGATAAAGCAAATAATGGAATGGCAATCGCCAGACGTTTAGCCAATTTAATTTGGTTAATGCTTAGATAGTCGGCAATGATGTTACGCGCGGCCCGAAATGCGGTATCACCCGAGGTAATCGGAAGGACAATCGCCCCGAGTACAGCAATCGTGCCACCAACAGCACCGAGAAGCGTCATCGAAATCTCATTCACAACAAGCGATGCTGTTCCTTCGTTAATCAAATCTTGTAATGTTCGACCATCAAATAGACTAATCGCTGCTGCCGCCCAAATCATCGCAATGATGCCTTCAGCAATCATCATTCCATAAAAAATGTAACGCCCTTCTTTTTCATTTTTCGTCGTTCGCGAAATGAGCGGCGATTGCGTCGCATGAAAACCTGATAACGCTCCACATGTAATGGTTAAAAATAAAATAGGTAGAACAGGCATATTCTCTGGATGCAGATTCGCTAATGTCATTTCAGGCATCGAATAATCCGAGAATAATAAAGCTATCCCAATACCGAAAGTACCGATTAATAAAATGGCACCGAGGAATGGATAAATGCGTCCAATGATTTTATCAATTGGTAAAACGGTAGACAAAAGATAATAGGCAAAGATAAGTAGAATAATTACAATGAGTGCGACTTTCCCATCAATTAATACATGTAATAATGACGCGGGCGTCGTCACGAAAACGGTACCAACTAAAAGCAATAATAAGAGCGCAAAGAAATTCACTAAATGTTTAGCCACATTCCCTAAAAACTTACCGGCAAGTTCTGGAATATGCGCCCCTCGATTGCGAATCGAAATCATTCCAGTTAAATAATCATGAACTCCTCCGGCAAAAATCGAACCGAGCACAATCCAAAGAAAGGCAACAGGACCAAATAAAGCGCCCATAATCGGGCCGAAAATCGGGCCGGTTCCAGCGATGTTTAAAAGTTGAATCAGCGCGTTTTTTTGCTTATGCATCGGGACATAATCGACATTGTCTCGATTTGCATAAGCAGGGGTTGGCCTCGTTTCATTAACACCAAATGTTTTTTCAACAAACTTCCCATAAGTAAAGTAAGCGGCAATGAGCAGCCCAATGGCTAGTAAAAATGTAATCATGGTGTCGATCCTCCTTTCGGCTGTGTGGAAAGCGCTTTCTGCATCTCAATTATACACGACTTTCGACTAAAAGCAACAATTTATGAACGCGTTTTCCTCAACGCATACGCCCTATCCTTTTTTAATTGTTTTTTTAATATGTTAAGTTAATATTTAACAATCTAATACGAATTGTTCATCGTTATGGCTTGTCCTTTTCCATCTAAAAACGCGCCTTAAAAGCGCAGCTCGTACTGTAACTTTCATCATCGATGTTAATGATGCTGTGCATATCGATGATTTGTCAAACAAGCTTAAACGCTGTTTTCACTCAAGAAAATGACTTGCGCAACATTCCTCGCCAGTGCTTCTAAATAGCGCGCTCCGTTTTGTAGCGCATCTGCGAGGGAGCCCGGCCCTTCAGCAATGCTAAATACCGCATCTATTCCGTGCGCATACACTTTTTCATAATCGCGACCCAATGTGCCACAAAGCGCTATGACATTTGCTCTATGCTGTTTGGCAGCCTTAGCAACCCCAACCGGTGTTTTGCCATAAATCGTTTGACCATCAATTTTTCCTTCGCCGGTTATCACGAAAGCGGCATCCTTCATCCTGTCATGAAAGTTTGTTTCATGCAAAACAATGTCAATCCCCGGTTCTAACTTTGCATCAAAAAATGCTAATAGACTTGCACCTAGTCCACCTGCAGCGCCTGCACCCGGAATATCTTTAACGTTCTTTCCGGTCACTTTTTTGAGTATACGATGATAATGACACAATGCATGATCCAATTTCGCAACCATCTCCTCATCTGCACCCTTTTGCGGACCGAAAACAACACTAGCTCCATCAGGCCCTAACAGCGGATTATCAACATCACTAGCAACAATGAATTCTACATGGTTCAGCCGGCTATCGATATGTGTCGTATCAATATCTACAAGATCGAGAAGCTGGCCGCCGCCACGGTCGATCGTTCGATAAGCATTTGAATAAAAGACACCCCCAAGCGCCTCGATCATTCCAGCTCCACCATCGTTTGTAGCACTGCCGCCGATTCCTAAAATGATTTTTGTTACACCATGATCAAGCGCTGCTTTGACAAGCTCCCCTGTTCCAAACGACGTTGTCCGCATGGGATTCCTCTTCTCCTGTGGGACAAGCGCAAGCCCTGAAGCTTCAGCCATCTCTATGATAGCTGTTGACTGATCGCCCGATATAGCATACGATGCTTGCACGGCTTCACCTAACGGACCTGTAACTGTTTGTTGATATATTGTACCGTTGAGTGCATCCGCCAACGACTGCATTGTTCCTTCTCCACCGTCAGCCATCGGAATGAGCTCCAGATCGACAGCGTCTTGAAAAACTTCTCGGAACCCTTGAGCTATCGCTGTAGCCGCTTGTTTTGCTGTCATGCTTTCTTTAAATGAATCAGGTGCGATCACAATGCGTTTAATCGCCATATTACCACCTCCACTCATTAGAAAAACCAAGGTAAAACAACGTATGTGACCGTTGCCATCGCTGCTATGACAAAACCGACGATCGTTTCATAAGGAATTAATTTCAACCGCTCTTGTACATGCATGGCGACACTGCCTGCTGTAGCATGAAAAAAACTGCCATGTGGCATATGATCAAGCACTGTCGAACCAGCATGAATCATCATCGCGCCTCCCAAAGCAGCCACCCCTGTATCTAAAATCGTAGCCGCAAAAACATTACTAGCGACGGTTGCGCCCGCTGTTGTCGAAGCGGTCGCGGCCGACATGAAAATCCCCGATATGGGCGCTAAAGCAAATGCCGGTAAACCTAAGCTTTCAAGCGCATGAATTAAAACAGCATCAATACGAGAATTCTCAATAATTCCTGCAAGCGTTCCTGTTCCGATTAATAGAATGGCTACAGGAGCCATTTTTTCTAGTCCTGTTTTAATATAATGATTCGTTTGCCTCCACCTCCCCATAAGAACGACAGCTGCAATACCACCGACAGGTAGAGCAATGATCGGATCAATATGAATGTCGAATAACGGGCGTAATGCAAGCAATAAAATAGCAATCAATGGTCCGAGTAAAGATGTCGCTAATGATGGTAACGTTTGTTGATCCGTTTGGTCTACTTCCTCGGGTTGAATAGCAGTTCCGCGAGAAGAAATGCGTTTAGCGATGATATAAGCGGCAATTAATCCAAAGATGCCAGGAATAACCCCCGCTGCCATGACTGAGATTAACGGAACATCAAATGCATCGGAAACGGCAATGGTGTTCGGATTGGGAGACATGACATTTCCCGCTTTACCTCCGCCAATCATCGCTAATAATATAGCCAGCCGGGATAAGCCTGCATTTGAGGCAATCGCTAAAGCAATAGGCGCCACAGTGATAACAGCTACATCGATAAACACACCAACCGCTGTCAATAGCATCGTAGCAATCGCCAAAGCTAGCAATGCCCGCTTCTGTCCAAACGTAGAAACGGTGAACTTGGCTAATTTATCTGCCGCTCCTGATTCGATTAAAATTCCGGCGAGAACACCAGCGGACAAAATCCTTAACACAGGCGGAATAATCCCTTCTGCCCCTTCAATCATTAAGTCGACCGTTTGAACAATATTGGCTCCGCCTAACAATCCTCCAAGCAAAGCACCGGTCATCAAACCGTAGACCGGTGGAACCTTTCTTAATATCATCACAATGGCGATAACTAACCCGACGATGGCGCCGAATGCGCTTACTTCTATGTCCACCTTACTCCCCCTCATTCTTAGATGTCTGCTTCTCATTATAAACAATTTTAGAAAGATAACCATGAGTCATGAAGGAGCAATGATGCGTTGGTTAAGGTTTTTCCCCGTAATAGTATATCTTTTTTCTAAAAATTGCCCGCCGTTTATAACGGCAGGCATTTGCGATACCATGCTGGTGATGTTTAACCATTAGCAACTAGAATAATTAACATGACTATCTCTGTTTACTTATTATGCTTATGCGCTAATTGAATTCAATGAGCTACAAATGTAGCTATCATAGGTCTTTTCTTAACTTTAACCATTTTGGAAAGAAATGCTAAGCAAGATCGCTATAATTATCAAATGAATAATCGTGTTGATGCCAACAGGCGAATCGTCATGATGGATGGCCTAATAATAATTCATTCTGACAGAACGCTTGCATCCTTCTGCTCATTATTCAGTCTCATCTGAAATGATCGCAACGCCTGAACTCGCTCCAAGGCGTGTTGCGCCTGCATCAACCATCGCCAAAGCCGTCTTTCGATCTCTAATCCCGCCGGATGCTTTTACACCGACATCCGAACCGACTGTTCTTCGCATGAGCCGAACGTCTTCAACAGTTGCACCGCTTGTTGAAAAACCGGTCGATGTTTTAACAAAATCCGCACCCGCTTTAACAGCCAACCGACAAGCCGTTTCTTTTTCAGCATCTGAAAGCAGACACGTTTCGATAATGACTTTCACTAAAGCTTGCCCATCTGCTGCTTGCACGACGCTTCGTATATCATCTTCAACATAGGCAACATCCCCATCTTTTAATTTGGCAATATTTAGCACCATGTCAATTTCATCGGCCCCATTTTCAATAGCATCTTTTGTTTCCAATGCTTTAATATTGGTTGTCGCTGCTCCTAATGGAAAGCCAATGACCGTGCATACTTTGACGTTCGTACCTTCTAACTGACGCGCTGCTTCCTTTACCCAAGACGGGTTAATGCAAACCGAATAAAACCCATATTCCTTTGCCTCTTGACAAAGTTTGTCGATTTGCTTTTGTGTTGTATCAGGTTTCAGTGCTGTATGATCAATCAATTTAGCAATCTCCATTGAAAACTTCTTCCTTTCCCTTGTTTGTTGTTTATGCGGATTTCAAGCGTTCGACTATCCCTTTGACTAAACGCAGAAAAGCTGCCTTTGCTTTTTCTGTCGTCTCAATGACCTCATCGTGCGATAAAGGTTGATTGAGTATGCCAGCAGCCATGTTTGTTATACACGAAATACCGACGACTTGCATGTCAGCATGACGAGCTACAATTACTTCAGGCACGGTTGACATGCCGACTGCATCGCCGCCGATTTTATCGATCATTTGTATTTCCGCGGGCGTTTCATAGCTTGGTCCACTGTTCCAAACATACACCCCTTCTTGCAAGGGAATGCCTAAATCTTTCGCTACGGCTCGCGCCATTTCTTGTAAGTGCGGTGTATATGCGGTCGACATATCTGGAAAACGAACGCCAAATTCACTTTTATTCGGGCCAATGAGGGGATTAACCCCTACATTGTTAATATGGTCGGTGATTAACATTAAATCACCGGGAGTAAAAGTACGATTCACGCCACCAGCAGCATTGGTGACAACAAGCGTTTCAATCCCTAATGCTTTCATGACCCGAACCGGTAACGTAACGTCCTCCAATGCATACCCTTCATAATAATGAAAGCGTCCTTGCATAGCTAAAACAGGGACCCCTTTTAACTCACCCGCGACGAATTGCCCCGCATGTCCTTCCACTGTCGAAACGGGAAAGCCAGGTATTTGATGATAGGCGATTTTTGTCGGATTGTTAATTTCTTCTGCTAACACGCCTAAGCCCGAACCTAAAATAAGACCTACTTTTGGTTTAGCCGTTATGCTTTCTTCAATCAATTGTTTCGCCTTGTCGATGGTATGCATATTCATCCTCCTATAATCGCGTTTAAAAAACTTTCACCATGTTCCGGTCTTTCCACTTGAAAATTATCAGCAATCGTCATGCCAACATCAGCAAACGTTTGTCGAATCGGTAGCGATGTCCCCTCCGCAATACCTGTATGATAAACAAGCAAAGGAACGTCTTCTCTTGTATGATCAGTTCCATGATGCGTCGGATCATTGCCGTGATCAGCGGTGATTATTAACAAATCGTCTTCTGTTAATTTTTCCAATACGTCCGGTAACCGCTTGTCAAATGCCTCCAAGGCCTCACCGTAACCTTTGGGGTCGCGTCGGTGACCGTATTTCGCATCAAAGTCGACTAAGTTTAAAAAACTCAAACCGGTAAACTCCATATCTAGCGTATCTAATAACTTATCCATTCCATCCATGTTCGAGACCGTCCGCAACGACTTCGTGATCCCTTCGCCTACATAAATGTCGGAAATTTTTCCTAGAGCAATGACATCATAATCGGCATCTTTTAACGCATTCATGACGGTTCGGCCAAATGGTTTTAAAGCATAGTCGTGGCGATTGGCTGTACGCACAAAATGTCCCGGCTCACCTATAAAAGGGCGAGCGATAACGCGGCCGACGAGATAATCCGAATCATTCAATATTTCTCGTGCGCTTTGACAAATCCGGTAAAGCTCCTCCAATGGAACAACGTCTTCATGAGCAGCAATTTGTAAAACCGAATCAGCCGATGTATAAACAATCAAACTGCCCGTTTGCATATGTTCTTCGCCTAATTCCTCAATGATGGCTGTACCAGATGCCGGCTTATTCCCGATCACCGAACGGCCTGTTTGTTCTTCTAATCGACGAATAATATCGGCGGGAAACCCTTCAGGAAACGTACGAAACGGTTTGTCAATGTAAAGGCCCATCATTTCCCAATGCCCTGTCATCGTATCCTTACTCGCTGAGGCTTCTTCCATTTTTGTATAATGGGCGAGCGGTTTTTTTGCTGGATCAATTCCTTTTAATGGCCGAATATTCCCTAAACCGAGTGTCTCCATATTAGGCATGTTCAATCCACCCATGTATTCAGCAATATGGCCTAAAGTATCCGCGCCTTTATCATTATACTGTTCGGCATCTTTCGCCTCACCTATTCCGACTGAGTCCATGACGATTAAAAACACTCTTTTAAATGGTAACTGTTGAGCCATTGATCATTCCTCCTTCTCATCACCAGAAATAATAGCATGGATGAGCGGCCTGCGCTCGACAGGTTCACTGACAATCGTAAATGATGCATTGATTTTCTCGATCACATCGCTAACACGTTCATTATTGCTGTAAATGGTCGCGAGATGATCACCTTTTTGAACTTTATCGCCTACTTTTTTATTTAAAACAAGTCCTACGGCTAAATCAATGGACGATTCTTTTGTCAACCGTCCCGCACCTAACATGCTGGCGGCATGGCCGATTTCGTTTGCAACAATTTCTGCAACATAGCCATCTTTTTGCGCCTCAACGTTAAACGTATAGGAGGCTGTTGGCAGTTTTTCCGGATCATCGATGAAGGACGCATCGCCACCCTGTGCTCGCACAAACGTTTTAAATGCCTCAATCGCTTGACCCGAACGGATCGCCTCGATTAATTTTTCTCGTGCTTCATCTACAGTGGCTGCCTTACCGCCTAAATAAACCATTTGACTGCCGAGCGTTAAGCATAATTCTTCTAAGTCTTGAGGACCACTTCCTTGTAATGTCGCAATCGCTTCTTTAACTTCTAGAGCATTGCCAACAGCAAATCCTAAAGGTTGATTCATATCGGATATGACAGCCATCGCTTTTCGTCCGGCTCCGTTGCCAATTTGCACCATCGCTTTAGCTAATGCTTGGGCGCTTTCTAAATCTTTCATAAATGCTCCGGAACCTGTTTTCACATCGAGAACAATGGCATCGCTGCCAGAAGCAATCTTCTTACTCATAATCGAACTTGCAATTAATGGAATCGAATCGACAGTCGCTGTTACATCGCGCAGCTGATAAATTTTTTTGTCTGCAGGCGTTAAGTTTTCACTTTGACCGATAACCGCAAGCTTATTTTTGTTCACTAACTCATTAAATGTCTGATTGTCAATTTCCACTTGGAATCCATCGATCGCTTCCAGTTTATCGATCGTCCCTCCTGTATGTCCGAGACCGCGTCCAGACATTTTGGCCACAGGAACACCGACCGCTGCAACAAGCGGAGCAAGGATGAGCGTTGTCGTATCACCAACTCCTCCTGTGCTATGCTTATCGACCTTAATACCGTCGATATGAGACAAATCAATTTTATCACCCGATTCCACCATAGCCATCGTTAAATGAACGCGTTCATCAGGAGTCATATCTTGAAAAAAAATCGCCATCGCCAATGCGGACATTTGATAATCTGGAATTTCCCCATTTGTATACCCTTGAATGACAAAATCGATTTCTTCTTTTGTCAGCGCATATCCATCGCGTTTTTTCTCAATGATATCGACCATTCGCATCTTGATCATCCTTTCCATTAAGCAAGTCGTTCAGTCTCAATTTCGACTTAATAAAACATACCGGCAACCGCTGCGCTTAAAAGCGAGGCGAGCGCTCCAGCTAAAATCGCTTTCAATCCAAGTTCAGCAATATCGCTTCGCCGTCCAGGGGCAATGCCTCCTAAACCACCTAATAAAATCGCTAACGAACTAAAGTTGGCAAATCCACATAGCGCAAAGCTAACAACCATTGTTGTTTTACCTGTTAATGCATCGATCTCCGGTGCAAAAGCTGAATACGCAACAAATTCATTAACGACTAGCTTTTGCCCGATATAACTTCCGGCTTGAATGGCTTCTGACCACGGAACACCGACAGCAAAAGCAATAGGTGAAAATAGGTAACCTAATATTTGTTCTAACGTTATCCCGCCAAATATCCCTAAAATGCCGTTAATCAAAGCGATGAGCGCTATAAATGCCAACAGCATAGCGGCGACGTTTAAGGCTAATTTTAAACCATCTGATGCCCCTTTTGCAGCAGCATCGATCACGTTGACTGTTTCTGTATCTTTTTCCAATTTGATGTCATCGGAAATTTTATCCTTTTCCGTTTCCGGTAACATAATTTTCGCCATAATCAATCCCGACGGCGCAGCCATGAAACTTGCCGCAAGCAAATATTCCAGCGGCACGCCTAGCATTGCATAGCCTACGAGAACAGACCCGGCGACTGATGCCAGTCCACCTGTCATAACCGCAAAAAGCTCTGAACGGGTCATTTTTTCTAAAAATGGCCGGACAACAAGCGGTGCCTCAGTCTGACCGACGAAAATATTCGCTGCAGCTGACATGGATTCGGCTTTACTCGTTCCTAAAAGCTTTGATAGACCTCCGCCGATAATTTTGATAAACCATTGCATAATACCGAGATAATATAGAACAGATATTAACGATGAGAAAAAGATAATGATCGGCAACACATGAAAAGCAAAGATAGACCCAAACTGATCACCATCGGCTAAAGTACCAAACAGGAAGCTAATCCCTTCATTGGCAAAATCGATAACGTCTTGTACGCGCAACGTAAACCATTGCAGCGCATCTTTTCCTGTTTCCCACTTCAACACAATAAAGGCGAATGTAATCTGAATCACTAATCCACCGATGATCGTTCTCGGGTTAATCGCTTTCTTTTCACTGGAAAATAAAAACGCAATCCCCAACACGACAACAGTCCCCATAATGCCCCACAAAATATTCATGCCCGGTTACTCTCACCTTTCGTATTAAATAGTCTATAAGTGATAGGACGTCCTACAACTCTGCACCATTGGAAGCACTTTCTTAGTTGCACTTTTATTGTAAGGTAGGAGGTCCAACCTGTCAAGATTTTTTTAAATTTGTCAAAGAAAGGGAGCAGATCACCGGGACCTCCAGATGTAGGTGTTACAGCATGCGTTTGCGCAAGACGTTAAAAGATATTTGTTTCGAATTAAAAAAGTTGATCGAATAAAGAACAGGGCGGTGATGGGTATCATAATGAATTTGACGTAAAATTAACAACGGCGTCTCCCGGTCACACTTCATGATTTTCGATATTTCTTCGTGATAGCTCATCGTATTGATTTCTGCCTTTGCATAGCTAATTATAATTCCTGCATCTTCTAAGGAGGAAAAAAGCGATTCTTGTTTTAATGTGTACTCTTCCCCAACGAATGCTAACGGCATTTTATCAATACAGTAAACTAATGGCACACCATTTGCCGTTCGGAGACGCTTCACTAAAAAAACACGTTCATTGTTTTCTAATTTTAGTGCCTCAATATCATCCGCATGCGGAGCAGCATGACCGGTATGTAAAATTTCTGTTCCTGGTTTTTTGCCCTCTCTTTCTATCAAATCGGTAATGCTGAATAATTCCTCCAGCCCGCCTGTAAAAGTCGGCTTTTGATTGACAAACGTGCCAATCCCATGGCGACGTGTTACAACATTTTCTTCCTCTAAAATCCGTAAAGCTTCGCGGAGTGTGTTTCTCGAAACACCCAATTCTTTTGCAAAATCTACTTCCGAAGGGAGTTGTTCACCTGGCACGAGTTTTCCTTCCCGGATCCTGTTTTTGATTTGCTCAATAACGATGAGATAACGCGGTGTTTGCAAATGGTTCATAAACATGCTCCTTTGTTTTTAATACTCTAGCTCGGATTGATCGTTTTAAATAACATACATGTCTATAACGATACCTATGTGAAAATATGCGTAGTAACATATTAACAAAATATCTCCCCCTCTATCTATCAATTTCCTCTATCCATTTTTGCAATCGATTTCATTTGTAGTTGAGTATTTCAAGTATAGAACGATCGAATATCGATGTAAAGTTCTACGCGAAGTTGTGCAAATTTGTAAGCGGTCGGAGGGCGTTTTCTTGGAAACCGACCGCTTATCGAAAGTTTTATTCAGTCAATATCAGTTTCTCTAACGCATAAGCAACCCCGTTGTCGTTGTTCGATAACGTGTGAAAATCAGCCGCTTCTTTGACAGCTGGATCGGCATTCGCCATAGCTACACCGCAACCTGCATACGTAATCATGCTCAAATCGTTTCCACCATCCCCGATGCAAACGATGTCTTCCTTATGAATGGATAGTTTGTTAGCCAGTTGTTTTACTGCATGGCCCTTGCTCACAGTTGGATGAAAAATTTCTAAAAAATATGGCGCGCTTTTAACCATTGTATATCTTTCTTTAAAGGCCTCGGGAATCATATCGATGCTTTGATTGAGCTGTTTTTCATCGCCGACGAACATGACTTTCGGAATGCGGATATCCGTTGGTGTTTCATCGATCGTTTGATAATAAAGTGGGACATGATTCGCATAGGCTTCATAAATAGTGTATCTATTAATCTGTTTATTCGGCGTATACACATTATCGCTATCAAAAAAATGCATTGACGTGTTTACTTTTTGACTTAATTCATATAGAGACGTCAAATCTTGGTAAGTTAATAAATTCGCAGTCATGACATCTCCGGTGCGATTATTTTGGGTGAGTGCACCGTTGAATGCGATGATATAATCATCGTCTTGCGTTAAATTTAATTCGTTAACAAACGAGACGAGGCCGCCAATGGGCCTTCCTGTACAAAGGACAATTTTCACGCCTTTGTCGATTGCGGCTTGAATAGCCGTATGCACGTCTTTTGTCATTTCGGCACGGTCATTAATCAATGTGCCATCAATATCGATTGCAACTAATTTGTACAAAATCGTTCCTCCAGTCTCATCACACTTTCTCATCGTCCCATAAAGAGTATCTAACATTCTATAAAATATATCAATCATCACAAAAGAAAAAGGGTGGGAATCTCCCCGCATAAACAGCTCCATTGTAAGGGGGGTTCCCACTTTTTTCATACTGTGACATATCACCCGTGTGATGATTAAAGTTCTCTACCGTTTGTTGCGATCACGCGTTTGAACCAGTCAAAACTTTTTTTCTTGTATCGTTTTAAATCCTTGAGATCCGTTTCATCCCGATTAACATAAATCAAACCATACCGTTTGGACATTTGCCCTTGTGAACTTAAAATATCCGTAGAACCCCACATCAAGTAACCGAATATATCGACTCCTTCTTCCATCGCTCGTTTCATTTGTTTGATGTGATCGCGCAAATAATCAATGCGGTAATCGTCTTCGACAGTGTTGTTTTCATTCAACTCTTCTCGAACCCCGATGCCATTTTCCGTAACAAAGATCGGCAATTGGTAACGGGAATAAATATCTTTTAATGCGAGTCGAAAACCGATCGGGTCAATCGTCCAGCCCCACTCGGTTGTTTCCAAATACGGATTGTCCACAAATTGGGCGCCAAGTGACTCAGAATCATCAGCTTTAACCGTATGGCTACGATAGTAACTCAACGATAAATAATCGACCGTATTTTCCTTTAGTAATTGCAAATCGCCTTCTGCAAACGTCGGCATCACGCCTTTTTTCTCCCAATCGCTCGTGGCGTATGTCGGATACGCTCCTTTTGCAAATACATCAAAGAAAAAGTTATTCAACCATGTGTTCACACGATAGCTTGCTAAAACATCTTCAGGCTTTGGTGTAAGCGGATAGGCGAGAAACGATGTAATCATACCTGCCATCTTTCCATCAGGGATGATTTCATGCAGCGCTTTTACCGCTTTAGCATGGGCGACAAAGGCATTGTGGCAGACTTGATATAACAAAGCCTTTGAATCCGCACCTTCCATCACCCCCCACAGCTCAGGATTTGTTAAAACTAAATTTTGCTCATTAAAGGTAAGCCAATACTTCACTTTATCTTTGTACCGTGCAAAAACGGTTCTGGCGTATTTTTCAAACAGATCGACGACTTTTCTAGAAGCAAACCCGTTGTATTTTTCCGCTAAAGCTAGAGGTAAGTCGAAATGATAAAGCGTGATGACAGGTTGTATACCATGGGCAATCATCTCATCGAACACGCGATCATAAAATGCTAATCCTTCCTCGTTCGGCTCTCCTTCCCCATTGGGAAAAATTCTTGACCACGAAATACTCGTCCGATATGCGTTAAAGCCGACCTCTTTAAACAACGCAATATCTTCCTTATAACGATGATAAAAATCTACCGCCACTTTCCAATCCGAATGGCCTTCCGGTATCGGCCGAGCATCAACGATCGAAGGACCTTTTCCTCCTTCATTCCAAGCTCCTTCTGTCTGAAACGAAGTCGCGGCACCACCCCATAAAAATCCGTCGGGAATAATATGTTGTTGTTTCGTCATTTTGGTCACTCCTATACTATTTTAAACCATAAACATTCGAGTGTAAGCAGCCATACGCTCGCTTTGTCTAGCTGTGTTGTATACATGCTAAATTTTTCCACCTTCGATTACAACTTTACCAGTTTCTAAGAATCAGTGAAACAGAGCGTTGCTGCTCCGATGACACCTGCATCTTGATCTAATGAAGCGGAAACGACTTTTGTCTTGCATCCTGCCAGATTTAAGGCAAACTGATTGATGTATGCTTGTACGGATGTAAACAGCGGCGAGCCGATGCCAATTCCGCTGATATCAAGGCTGGAAAGATTTGCTATATGGATGAGATCATCAATCTGTTCATTGATTCGCGCGACCATTTCTTCGGGAGGAACTGATAAATCCGTAGCTATTTTCGCTTGTTTCACGATCTCTCCTTTTTGATTGACGATAGCAGTCGCTACCTTCGTCCCTCCGATATCGACTCCGATGGCATAGCGCATGTTGACAAACTCCTTTCCGACATTTGCTGAGTCAGATTGCAAGCAAAACGTTCATGAATTGATCATACGATTGAGCTTTAACAAGTTTGTGAACGATCGAGCGATCATCAATGATTTTCCCAAACACTTCATACATCGCTTGCAAATCTTCTTGACTATTTTTCTTAACGCATAACAAACAAACAAATTGCACTGGCTTATCGCTCCACATAATCGGTTTTTCCAATGTACATACCGCTAAAAAGGTTTGCTTAGATTTAGGTGTTAAAGGGTGAGGGATCGCTACGAGATTTCCGAACGATGTCGGTGCTACGCTCTCGCGCTCATATACCGACTGTAAAAAGCCAGACCCTACCAGTTTTTTCTTGCGCAACGTTGTGTCCAAGAAGGTTAACACCTCTTCTTTAGATGTAAAGCGCTGCCCTAAAAATAAAAGATCCGGTTTAAAATAGGCATGTAGCGGTTGTTTTTTATCAAGGACAAATTTTTCTATTTTAGCTAGATCGTGCTCACCTAAAATCGCGTTCACTTCAATGACGGGTATGGGTAGTTGATCCGTAATCGGAATCGAGCTAACGATAAAATCGATCCCGCGTAAATCGCATTGGTGCAATTTGTAGTATTCAGTTGAATCAATGACTTCGAGGCTTTTTCCGAAGTGATTTTTTAATTTGTATAAAATCAATCGTGCCGTGCCGAAACCCGAAGCACAAACGATGAGACATCGCTTCGGCCCGGTGTCGATTTTTTTCCTTTCAATGGCAGCGCCAAAATGAAGAGCCAAGTACCCGACCTCGCTTTCATTGATTTCGACTCCGGTGTATGCCTCGACAACCAAGCCGGCAATCACCCCTGCTTCAAACGCAAGCGGATAATTTCTCTTAATATCCTGCAACATCGGGTTCCTAATATTCATACCATATTTATACCTATTTATAGCCGGTTTCAAATGTAAACTCAAGCCGATGAGCAGTTCTTTATCATGTTTCAAATCTAAACTTAATTCCGCTTCGATTTTATCAAGCGTTTTCCTCACCAAGTTTAAAATATCGTCATCGATCACTTGTTCAACTACTTTTTCACCAGTACTCGTCTGGGAAAGCATTTTCGTTCCGAGTAAGTGAATCGCGATATAGGCAACTTCCGCCTGCGGAAAAGCAATTTGAAATGCTTGTTCAACTTGCTCGACAATGTTTGCAGCTACTTTATATTCCTTCTGCTCCATAATTTCCTTTGTTTCCGATGGATACAATGAGACATGATTTCCACTTTTGATCCGCTTATAGGCAATAGCGATATGGATCAAGAGGTTGTTGATCGCAATATCAGACAATGTAATATGATTGTCGTTGATTTGCTGCATGATGATCGCTTGAATGATTTCCATTTTCTCTTTTGGTAACGGCGCCGCTTGTTGATAGAAATCAGGATCGCGATTGGTGTCCTGGCGATCAAACAAATATTCTGCCATGCAAAAGCGCAGTTTCAACTCGCTTCCCTTTACTTGCAAACCGTGGTTAGGACGCGATGACAACGCGATATCGTATTCGTCGAAGATTTGTTTCACATGTTTTAAGTCATTTTGAATCGTCGATTTGCTAACATAAATTTCATCGGCTAAATCATCCAATTTTAAATAAACATCGCTTAATAATAAACGTTTAATAATATAGGCAATCCGCTCTTCTGGTGTTTTGGGAACATCCCCATCGTAGGCGACTTCTTCATCGAAATAGGCTTGCATATATTTATGAAATTTTTGTTGATCGCTTATCTCCAACTGATACCCTTTTCCCATTTTCGAAACAATGCGGGCTCCATAATCCGCTAATGATGCATCGAGTTTTTTGATATCTTCTCTTGTCGTTCGCGTCGTTACTTCGGTGAGGTTCGCTAAATAGGCTCCGGTAATCGGGATATCGGAAATCATTAATTCGCGTAAAATCGTCCTTATCCTGGAGTTTAACATAACGGTTCTGCTCCTTATTCCGTCATTTATCACTCTTAATGCCACTTGATATATGAATCGTTTCAGCCTCCAAGATCTTTGTTACATTGGTCGTATGGGATGAGTCCACATAATCAGGGAAAATATTAATTGTGTTTCCGTCGCGGTGTTGCCTTGTTCTTTTTCTTTATGACTCGAGGCTGGTCGCATAAACCTACACTTAGTGTATAACGAACGATCATTTGTGATACCCGCCAGCCCCGAGTATCAAAAAAGCACATTGACAGCTTTATATTAGCTGAACTGTGGCAAGTAGTCTTTGTGCGCCTCAAGCATTTCATCAAGTATCTCTTTAGCAACAGTATCCGAGGGAACAAGTGGATTGATGGTCATGGCAAGAAGTGCTTTATGATAATCACCTGTCACCGCTGCTTCTGCAGCCGTTCGTTCAAACGATTTGATTTGCTGGACAAGCCCGCGGACAGCAACAGGCAGATCCCCAATGGCAACCGGTTTCGGCCCTTCCTTCGTAATAACACAACTGACTTCCACTGCCGACTCATCGGGGATACTGGCAATCGCTCCATTGTTTTGCGTATTGACCGGCTGGATATCGCGTTTATCATTATAAATAGAATTGATCAAACTGCAGGCGGCATCACTATAGTATGCCCCGCCGCGTTCTTCCAGTTGCGGTGGTTTAATCGCCAGTTCCGGGTCTTGATACAGTTTGAACAAATCTTCTTCAAGCTTTTGAACGACTTGGGCGCGCGTGCCTTTTTCCGCTAAATCATGTTGTTCGTGTTGGAGCATTTTACTCGTTTGATAATAATAACGATGATAAGGACACGGCAAGATGCCTAATGCTTTAATGAAATCTTTTTCCCAACCCAGATCATCAATGTTTTGCATCGTCATGCCTGCTCCGCTGCTCAGCATATCCACAACATTTTCGGTCACATCTTGTCCATCCATATATACATGCAAACCGAAAACCATATGATTTAAACCGGCGAAATCGATTTGCACTCTTTTCGGATCGGCATCAAGCATCTCAGCAACTGCCATGCGCATGCCTATCGGCACATTGCACAAACCAATCGTTTTTTTAATATTACTGTAGCGAAGGACCGCTTCCGTCACCATGCCCGCCGGGTTAGAGAAGTTGATCAGCCATGCATCAGGACAAAGTTCTTCCATATCTCGACATATATCTAAAATGACCGGAATCGTACGCAATCCTTTAAATAAGCCACCTGGACCATTCGTTTCCTGACCGATAACTCCGTATTTTAACGGAATCGCTTCATCTATGGCGCGGGCTGCCAGTTGACCAACTCGTATTTGTGTTGTCACAAAGTCAGCTCCTGGCAAAGCTTCACGGCGATCGAGTGATAAATGAATATCGATGGGGACATTAGCCTTTTCCACCATTCGTTTAGCCAGCGCCCCGACGATTTCTAACTTCTCTTTTCCTTCGGGGATATCCACTAACCAAAGTTCGCGTACAGGCAATTCATCATACCGTTTAATAAACCCTTCGATCAGCTCTGGCGTGTAGCTTGATCCGCCGCCGATCGTGACAATTTTAATCCCTTCCATTCGCCTCACCTCGTCAAGATATTATTTTTACACAACACAGGCGCCGAATGCATCAGGCCGAATGTTATCTGCAACCACCAGCCACATCCCACTCCTCTTTTGACATTCGACGACAAACGTCTATCTACCGAGCCTTATTGTCTCGTGGTTAAAACCCGTTATTTTTAGCAACTTCTTTCATCCAACGGGCACTTTTCTTCGCTGTTCTTTCCTTCGTTTCAATGTCAACTGCAAAAAAGCCGTAGCAGTTTTTATACGCATTCATCCAGGACCAGTTGTCCATGAATGTCCACAAGTGATACCCTTTCGCATTGCAGCCTTCCTCAATTGCCTTGTGCAACCATTTCAAATGCTCGCGAATAAATTCAATCCGGTAATCATCCTGAATTTCACCGTCTTTTAGGAAACGTTTTTCATCTTGCACGCCCATACCATTTTCGGAAATGAACGATTCAATATTGCCGTAGTTTTCCTTCAAGTTGATCATAATGTCATAAATTCCTTTTTCATAAATCTCCCAGCCGCGATATTTATTCATTTTTCTTCCCGGCATTTCATAGTTGTCAAAGAACCAATCCGGCATAAATGGACTGTATGGATTTGGCAAATGCTCTTTTGCCTTTACACGACGCGGCTGATAATAATTCACACCTAAAATATCGACCTTACCTCTTTGTAACAGTTCTCGATCGCCTTTTTGCGTAACCGGCAATTGGCCGTGTTCTCTTAAGACGACGATTAAATCCTCCGGGTATTCACCTAACACGGATGGGTCGAGAAAACTGCGGTTGAAGAAAAGATCGGCCATATGTGATGCTTTTAAATCGGCAGGGTTCTGGCTTCTAGGATAGGATGGTGTTAAGTTTAAAATAATGCCGATTTTGCCGTCGATGGCTGTTGAACGAAACGCCTGAACCGCCTTGGCATGAGCGATCATCGTATGATAAGCGACTTGAGTTGCTCGTTTAAAGTCGACAACATTCGGATAATGAAAATCGTACAGATAACCGCCCTCGACCGGAACAATCGGTTCATTGAACGTAAACCATTTTTTAACCCGATCACCAAACAAGCGGAAAGCTTCCTTTGCATAAGCTTCATAGGCATCGACGACAGCGCGGTTTTCCCAACCACCTTCCTTTTGTAATTCCAATGGCATATCAAAGTGGAAAAGATTAACAAACGGCTCGATATCATTGGCTAACAGCTCGTCGATCACACGGTTATAAAATGCTACGGCTTCTTCGTTCACTTTTCCGCGTCCGCTCGGAATCAACCGCGCCCAAGAGATCGACAAGCGGAATGTATTGTGACCGATTTTTTTCATCAATTGAATATCTTCCTCATAACGATGGTAAAAATCAGATGTCGACTCCGGTCCAACGTTAGCAAAAAAGCGGTTCGGTTCTTGCTTATACCAGTAATCCCAAATGTTTTGTCCTTTTCCACCTTCATTCGCCGCTCCTTCGATTTGCGTTGCCGATGTCGCACTGCCCCACCAAAAACCTTCGGGAAACTTATATGTGATGGTCATACATCATACCTCCGATCGGTTTTTATCATCTAACGTTTACTCGATAGAGCTCGATAATCTCAACAGCTAAATCCCTCACCGTCATCGCGGTCATCAAATGATCCTGCGAATGAATTAAGATGATGTTGATTTGGTTTTCATGACCACTTGCCTCATCCTGAATCAATTTCGTTTGCAAACCATGAGCTTTACTCAATTCTTCGCCAGCCTTTTCAATCATTTGATCGGCCGCTTGAAAATTTCCTTCTTTTGCTTCCTGGATCGCTTCCATCGCACTTGCTTTGCCATTTCCAGCATGGAGAATAATTTGAAAGGCGATTTCTGTTATACTGTCCATCTGCTTCTCTCCTCTAAATCGATTTCAATACGGAAGATGGCCCCTAAAAAATGATTGAGGCCACCATGTCCTAAATGATTTACTTTGCCTCTTTCTTTTCTGATTCATAATAATTTTTGTCGAGCACTTTCAAGAACGGCCACCAAATCGCCATGACGACAAACAAGTTAACGAATTGTAATACAGCACCTTGCCAAGCATTTCCCGTCGCTAAAAACCCGCTTAATCCGATCGGTGTCGTCCACGGAACGATGATTCCGGCAGGTTTTGGCACTAAACCGGTCGACATGCTGACATAAGTGATGATTGTGACAACAACCGGTGCTAATAGCCATGGGATGAGGACAAGTGGGTTCATGATAATCGGTAAACCAAAAATAATCGGTTCATTGACGTTAAATATACCTGCGGGTCCACCTAATTTCCCGAGTTCTTTGATCTGCCTGCTGCGGCCAATCAAAAAGATCAAAATGACAATCGCAAGCGTCATCCCTGTTCCGCCCATCCCGACGAGGAATGTGTCAATAAACTGCTTTGTTACAACGTTTGGCAGTTCCGCACCCGCTTTGAATGCTTGCAAGTTTTGATCGTTCAAAGCGTACCAAATCGGGTCGAAAACTGAATTGACGATAATTTGCCCGTGCAGGCCAAAGAACCAAAATAGTTGAATGACTAGTACAGCGATAATCGTCGCTGTTAAACCACTGCCCAATGCGGTTAATGGCTTTTGTACGAGCGTATAAATAAAATTTTGAACAGTTTCAAACGGAGTATAGCTGAAAATGATCCGAACGATTAAGAAGACTGATAGAGTCATTGTAATCGGAATCAATGCGCTAAATGATCGGGATACAGCTTCCGGAACTCCTGCGGGCATTTTGATCGCCCAATTCTTTTGGACAAAAAACCGGTACAGTTCGGCAGAGATGAAGGCGGTGAAAATACCGAGGAACATCCCTTCCGCACCCAAGGTTGATGTCGGAATGACACCCGCTGTATCTTCTACGACTTGAGGGGTCAAAATGAGAAACGAGGCGATGGCGACAACGCCGCCAAAAATCGCTTCCAATTTATACTGCTCGGTAAGCTTATAACCAATCCCTATAATAACGAATATCCCCATAATACTCAGCGTTGCATCAGATGCCGGGCCTAAGGCATCTTGATATGCCGCAAAAGCATCTTCACCAATCAATCGGTCAAGAAATGGAAAGTTAGCGATGACGACAAATATCGATCCGAAAATGATCAATGGCAATGCGACCATAAAACCATCGCGCAACGCTGTCAAATAGCGGTTGCTATTCAATTTGTCTGCCAAAGGTAAAAGAACATTTTCCAATACTTCGACTAATTTGTTCATGACTTTTTACTCCTCTGTAAATTATTCGCCGATCAATTCAAGGGCTTTATTCAATACCGCTTCCCCATCGATTCGGCCGTAAGCCACCGGGTCGATCACATCTAATGGCACACCGGCTTCCTCAGCATTTTTAGATAATTTTTTCTTCATAAATCGCATTTGCGGGCCGATTAATAAGACGTCTGCCTTTTCCAATTCGCTCGCTGCTTTATCTTGAGCAACAGCCCAGATTTTTGCCTCGACGTTTTTGGCTTCAGCGGCCTCCTTCATTTTCGATACGAGCAAGCTCGTCGACATGCCTGATGCACATGCTAGTAAAATACGTTTCATTGCTTATGTCCTCCTTAGAATGGTTGTTTGATTGTTTGTTAACTTCAATTCTTATTCTAGCTTACAAGCGTTTACAACTACACACATTGTTTTTCCGCTATATGGCGGAAATGGTTGAATCCTGTCATTTCTAGCGTTTGCAATGAATGGCTTTAAGCATGCATCCACTATGCTTAATAGCGTTGTAATCGTTTTAAAAAAACCCTTGATTAAATAATTTACACATATATAATATATATGAAAATAAATTACATATAGATTTGAGGGGTGTTTATGAAAAAGCAGTTTTTTGAAGTTGCACAAAGGTTTGGAAAATCATTTATGTTACCGATTGCAGTACTTCCCGCTATAGGTTTGTTACTCGGAATAGGCGGGGCTTTTAGCAATCCAGCGACAATTGAAGCTTATCCATTTCTAGATCAAGCATGGCTGCAAGCGATTTTTACCATTATGAGCGCGGCCGGCGATATCGTTTTTACTAACTTACCGATTATATTTGCCGTTGGGATAGCGATCGGATTAGCGAGATCGGATAAAGGAACAGCAGGGCTTGCCGCTGTCATCGGCTATTTAGTCATGAATGCAACCATCAATGCTATGTTGCAAATAACAGGACAATTAGCGGAAGATAATCTAGCCGAGGTCGGGCAAGGGATGGTACTTGGTGTTCAATCATTAGAAACCGGTGTTTTTGGTGGCGTTGTCCTCGGTTTGTTAACGTTTTGGCTTCATAAGCGGTACAATAAAATTGAACTGCCACGGTTTTTAGGCTTTTTTGGCGGCTCGCGCTTTATTCCAATCGTCACAGCGTTTTTCTCCATTATTTTAGGCGTTGTGCTCTTTTATGTTTGGCCGTTTATCCAATCGGGCATTTTCGGTCTTGGTGGGCTCGTCGAAACTACAGGGTATATCGGAACGCTTTTCTATGGTTTTATCCTTCGTTTGCTCGGTCCATTTGGTTTACATCATATTTTCTATATTCCTTTCTGGACAACGAGCTTAGGCGGATCTATGATCATAGATGGCTCCTTAATCGAAGGGACACAGCGTATTTTCTTTGCTCAGTTGAGCCAACCCGACATCGAACAATTTTATATCGGTACAGCACGCTTTATGTCGGGGCGTCATATTACAATGATGTTTGGTCTATTAGGGGCTGCACTAGCGATCTATCATACGGCCAAACCGAAAAAGAAAAAAGCGGTCCTCGGTTTAATGTTCTCCGCAGCTTTAACATCATTTTTGACTGGAATTACCGAACCGCTTGAGTTTTCATTTTTATTTATCGCGCCTGTCTTATATGTCATTCATGCCATCTATGACGGATTCGCATTTATGCTAGCGCATCTATTTGAAATTACGATCGGGCATACATTCTCAGGTGGCTTTATCGACTTTCTATTATTCGGCATTTTGCAAGGGAATGCGAAAACGAATTGGATTATGGTGCCGATTATCGGTATCCCGTGGTTCATTCTTTACTACATCACCTTTAAATTTGCCATTCAGAAATTTAATCTGAAAACCCCTGGCCGAGAAGATGACGATATCGAAACCAACATTTCATCCAAAACAGATCGAGCGGATCTCATCATCGCTGGCCTTGGCGGTGCAAATAATATAAGCGAAATCGATGCGTGCGCTACACGTTTAAGAGTGACGGTTCACGATGCCGAAACCGTCAATCAAGATCAATTAAAGAAAAGCGGAGCACAAGGTGTCGTAACGAGTGGAAAAGGGGTCCAAGTTATTTACGGACCTGAAGTAACGATTATCAAAAACGAAGTAGAAGAAGCATTAGGAGCGAATTAGCATGGATATTTTACACCAATTGGAAAAACAACTCGTCGTTTCATGCCAAGCATTAGAACATGAACCCCTTCACTCTGCAAAAATTATGGGGAGAATGGCGCGGGCAGCAGAAGAAGGTGGAGCCAAAGGGATTCGGGCAAATTCCATTCAAGATATTAAAGAGATTAAACAACAAGTGAACGTGCCGATCATCGGAATTATTAAGCGCGAATATACAGGAAGCGATGTGTATATCACACCGACATTACGTGAAGTGAAGGAATTGCTGGCGGTTGGTGTCGATATGATCGCCCTCGATGCGACCGAAAGAAAACGGCCGAACAATGAGCGTCTAGAAGACATTGTGAAGTATGTAAAAAATAACCATAGCGACGTCGCTTTAATGGCTGATGTATCGACAATAGCGGAAGCGATAAAAGCGGAAAAAATCGGCTTTGACTGTATTTCAACAACGCTCGTAGGATATACCGAGTATACACAAGGACAAAATATCACCGATCAAGACTTTGCACGTCTCAAAGACATGGTGCACGCTGTGTCAAGGCCTGTTGTTGCAGAAGGAAAAATCGATACACCGCAAAAAGCGAACGAAGCGTTAACGAACGGGGCGCACTTTGTTGTCGTCGGCAGTGCTATTACCCGTCCCCAAATCATCACGAAAACTTTTGCAGATGCTATCACCCACAACAAAAAATAACATGCCTTGTATCTAGAATGAGGTCATTAACCGATCTCATTCTAGATTTTTCTATATTCGTTTAAAGCGTTTAATGTTTTCTGATAATGATGAAACATATCTTTATCTTTCAATAGTAAAGAACTGATAATATCTAATGCATAAAGGATTGACAGTTGACTATTTATAAATCCATTATCGTGAAACGAACTGACACTTGATGTGTAAAGTACAAGATCAGAACTTTTCGTCAGCGTTGTTTCCGCGTAATTTGTAATCGATATTACCTTAGCCTTTTTTCGTTTTGCCAGTTGCACACCGTCGATAATATCTTCCGTTTGTCCTGAACTGGAGATGGCAATGATCAAATCATTCGGGCCGACGGTTGATGAATTAATGATCATATCGTGCGAGTTCGTATAAATATCAGCGATCAAGCCCATTCTAGATAAACGAATCTTTAGCTCCTTGCCTGATAAGCCGGAGCTCCCGAGACCATAGATGTGGATTTTCTCCATTTCTCGTATCCACTGACAAGCCAATTCATAATCTTTTATATTGATTAATGAATTCGTTGCTTTAATCACGGTATGATATATCGAATCGACCGAGAATACCGTCTCATCGTTCGTTTCCGTCTGTTCAATCGCATCGCGCAGCAAGATCTTAAATTCAACAAAGCCTGATGCACCAACCTTTTTACAAAAGCGGGTAATTGTCGCTACGGAAACGTCAATTTCTTCTGCTAAATGTTGTATATGAATATTGAGTAGCGTCGTTTTATGATTCTTGATATAGTCGGCAATCTTTTTTTCCGCTTTACTAAATGATTGATATTTTAATTGAATCTGATCCAAAATAGAGCGCACCGACATCCCTCCTTAATCCAATATAACACGTCCGAATCATAAGGTCTTCCTTCATCTTTGTCATTTCTTATCTAGCGCTACTAGTACTTGATATAAACGGAAAAAAACCTCTTTTTCAGTATGCTTTGATCAGCTTGTATGGCTGCAGAAATACCTTTAATTTGTATTTCAAGAAGAAGTGTATTTAAAATTTAAACAATTATATTTGGCTACCTTGTAGCAACATTACCGTTTCCGCGTCCATCCTTCCCGTTCAGTAGATGTCTTTTTACAGTCTAAACCGATTCCAACATTTTATTCAGCACCTATTTATTTTGTAATCGGTAACAATATGGAGTATAATAAAAGTACAGTTTCATAAACTGTAAGAGTCATATGGTCATGCATTCACTTCGAGTTCGTTTTATGCTCGAGAAAGTGCGCGCTTAGCACATATTTCGCGTTCGCAAAACATAGGCGTGTAATAGACATCATAAGGGGGAATCAATATGGAAGCAAAACGAACAGTTTATGTGAATGAATTCACGGATGGCTTGCTCGATCCGGATAAAGCGATGGAATATAAAGTGAAAGATGGGGGAAACATTGTCGCTCATACATCGCCTGGATGCTGGGGGCCGATGATTACACCGGAATTAAAAGGTGGCCATGAGGTGACCAAACCGGTCTATGTCGAAGGCGCTGAAGTCGGTGATGCGATTGCCATTCATATCCAATCAATCGAAGTTACTTCGATCGCGACTGCCTCTGGAAACGACGAACCGGTCAGTGGACGCTTTGTCGGCGATCCGTTTGTAGCCGCCGAATGTCCGGAATGCGGCACGCGAAATCCGGAGAGCGTTATAGAAGGTATCGGGGAAAAAGCGGTTCGCTGTAAGCGCTGCAACACAGATATTACACCGTTTGTCTTTACCCATGCTTATTCAATCGCCTTCAATGATAAGAAATCAATCGGTGTAACATTGAACAAGGATGCCGCCGAAAAAATCGCTCACGATGGTAAAAAATATATGAACACACCAGAAGCATCGATTCAAAACCCAATTCTAGCATTTGCCCCGCACGATATGCCTGGAACGATTGCGCGTCTGCGTCCTTTCCTCGGCCAATTAGGTACAACACCTGCACGTCCATTTCCCGATTCGCATAATGCCGGTGACTTTGGACAGTTTCTCATCGATGCCCCACACGATTACGGTATGACTGAAGAAGAGCTTGAAGATCGAACGGACGGGCATATGGATATTAACCGCGTCCGCGCAGGTGCCGTCCTCATTTGTCCCGTTAAAGTTCCAGGCGGTGGCGTCTACTTAGGCGACATGCATGCCATGCAAGGAGATGGCGAAATTGCCGGACATACAACCGATGTTTCTGGTATTGTCAGCCTTAAGGTCAATGTATTAAAAGATGTAAAACTGGATGGCCCTGTTCTCCTGCCTGTCGAAGAGGATCTGCCGTACTTAGCTAAGCCGTTCAGTGAAGAAGAACTAAAGCAAGCCGCCCGATTGGGTAAGGAATGGGGAATTGAACAATTTACAGATTTCTATCCGATCTCATTTGTCGGTACAGGTGCCAACCTCAACGAGGCAACAACCAATGGAATGGAACGTGCGGCCAAGTTGTTTGACATAACGGTCCCAGAAGTAATGAACCGCGCCACGATCAACGGTTCCATTGAAATCGGACGTCATCCAGGAGTGGTTACCGTCACATTCCTTGCACCTAAGCATTATTTAGAAAATAAAGGATTGCTTCATGTCATTAAAGAACAATATGTTGAATAAAAGCATTCGGCCAAACGACTCGGTTTTATGTCTGGAACCGAGTCGTTTGATTTTATTTGACTTTCATAAAAGATGCAAAGGAAACGTATGTACAGACTGCTCCATGTATTTTATTATACACTCGTAACCATTGTAAAAATCGCAACTATCCGACAAACGTACGAAAAAAACACCCTCTGAAGGATGCTTTTATACTTATTCCGCTTCCATGTCCTCAAATGCATCGGGATAAACGATGGTATCAAATACCTCACCTGTATCGGCATCTTCTATATGCACTTTGACGTCGTAATCATCAGGATCAACGCCATCGAATAATTGATAGTACAGACCCAAAATACCCAACCCTAATGATGCAAACCCATCGAAGCTATTTGCAAATGCTTCTTCGTCAACAACCATTGTAAATTCGGAATACGAATCATTAGCTGTAATATCTTGAATCGAAGCATATTCATCATCGTTTTTTATTTCATCTATCGCATCGTTTAAATCAGCCTCAATGCCATGCATCATTTCCTTATGGGTAGACTTGGACATTTTATAAGTGAGCGAGCCATCTTCATTTTCTTTAACTTCAGCAACACCCTCTTCTTTCGCCTCCGCTATAACCTGTTCTTTATCCTCACCGGCAAAAAAAGAAGCAGGTATAATGACTTCAACATCCAAAAGACCTTTATCTACTTCGACAGAGTCGCTAGTATCCTGGTCCTTTTCCGCTTGGGTTTGTTCATTGTTTTTTTGATCATCTTGTGTCTTCTCTTCATCATTTCCCCCACAAGCTCCTAAAATAAACACAACAGAAAGTAAAACGAATAATATTTTTCTCATGTATGTAGCCCCCATCATTTCATCATTAATCATAATATAACATAAGAAAGCATCAAGCTGTTTCTGGAAAAAATTAACGAATCATGTATAAATGTGACGCCTTCTATTTAGAGTAACGCAACATTGGCAAAGATCATTCTATGACATTGAAAGCAAAACCAGTATTCTTCTCGAACATGCATGCGATTAGCGGTCACTTTCAGTACACATCTTCCCAGTATCTGGGAATAAACCGGCGATAATAAGCGATCGCAAACACTATTTGCCATTTACGAAGTTATTTATGCCTTTACCATCATAGGTGATTCGCTATGTCTTTTGAATCATTTGTTACATTCACTTAAAATGTATAACCAACAGTGAATCTTTTTTAGAAAAGCATAATGAAACCGAGATGACGGAGGTAGTTTGATGGTTAAAAAATTTTTCATTCCCATTCTATTAATGCTGTTTGTTTTCATGCTGTCTGCTTGCAATGACAATGGCACACACGACACTGATGCAGCAAGTGAAGATAAAGGTTCTCTAAAAATTGCCATGAATGACTGGGCGGAAAATATCGCTGTCTCCAACATGTGGAAAATCCTTCTTGAAGAGCGCGGCTATGAGACCGAGCTTGTTCAAGTCGAAAAAGCGATTATGTATCAAGGCGTTGCTGACAAAGAATTAGATATCGGGATGGAAATATGGCTCCCCCATACTGATAAGCCGTATTATGACGAATATAGCGATGATATCGATTTACGGGATGCATGGTATGAAGGGACAGATCTAGCCTTAACCGTTCCCGATTATATGGATGACATAAACAATATCGAAGACTTAGAGGAAAATAAAGATTTATTCGACGAAGAGATTATCGGCATTGATGCAGGTGCTAGTATCATGTCGCTTACAGAGGAAGTTATCGACACGTATGATTTGAGCTTTGAATTAAAGAGCTCATCGGAATCGGCCATGCTTGCCGAATTGGAAAGTCACATTGCTGAGGAAAAGCCGATTGTTGTTACCCTTTGGAAACCGCACTCTGCTTTTGCTAACTATGATTTAAAGCTGTTGGATGATACGGAAAACATATACGGCGAAGAAGAGAAAATTTACTACGCTGCTCGCGTTGACTTAAAAGACGACGAACCTGAAGTCGTTGAATGGCTTGATAACTTTTTCCTAAATGATGAACAATTAGGTTCTTTAATGAATGCGGTTGAAAAGGCCGATCAGGAAGAAGACGGTGCCCAACAGTGGATTGACAACAACCGGGACGTTGTAGACGAGTGGTTTGAATGACGCCGTCGATAGAAATTAGAACAAAAGGTTATTTATAAAACGTTTGTATACCAAGTAATCAACAACATCGTAAAATAACTTTAGTTTCTACTATTGCAGTCAAACGATTTTTAGATCGAGTTCGTCTATGTTATATATGACCATTCATCACAATTATTATATATGCCTAAGTGCTTGCCTTGATTTGTCTTATATGACACAGCTTTTGTACCGTTGTGCCAATATCAACAGAAAATGATAAGAACAAAACCCCAAATAATAACCCGAATAATGGATACTAAGCGAACGTCCACTATTCGGGTTATACATCTAAAAATATCCTTCAGTTATTTTTATGATTTAGCGTATCGATAATCCATGCAAGTAAGTCGCTCCGAGTGCCCGATATAACATAAATAATCTTGATCAAACCATACATTGCTTACAGATGATCAAAAAAGTAATCTTTAATGATGACGGCGTTTTCAGCACTTTTTCTATAACACTACCGAACGAATATAACGAAAAGATGATCGCAATCACGGAACTAAATGTTTTTGTCCAAATTGTTAAGTAGAAGGCATCATTGATTAATAAACTCACCAATTGACTTAAACAAAACGCCGAGCTAACAAAACTAAATAAAAGCAGCGCCATTCGGGTAAAACCTTAGCATACTATTATATTGACCGCACGGGCGAACAATATGACGATTTCCCGCTTTCTATTTCAACATTTGCGCCTTTTCATCCTTTTCATATCGAAACGATAAAACACCTAGTGAAATCATTTATTCGCAATCGCTTCAAATGTAATTGTTTGCGTAACATTCGTCGGATAGTTTCCGTGTTTGTAATCTGCTGCGATGACGATGTCCTCAAAACCGACCTTCTCAAGGATCATTTTAAATTCTTCTACACCATACCAACGAAGAGGAAATCGTTCGAGTTTTGTTTCTGTTAATTGGCCATGATCCCATTTTTCATACCGATCTTCTGCAAGATGCTAATCTTTCCCTATAAAATTCCAAATCCCCAAATGAACGACCAATATATTTGTCTAAATCATATACCTCTGATGAAAGTTTATTGTAGTAAGCTAACATATCGCTTTTCCTCTTTTCTGTACTACGTTCATGTAGTATTACTTTAAGTATAAATAAGACCGCCTTATTTTAAGTAACGTTGATAAGTTCTTTGCCAATTGTAGCAACCTTTTCTTGGATAGAATTCAATTAAAGATTGAATAGCGCTATATCCAATAAATTACATGTCCCGCCTATTCCTGACTCATTTTTGCCATAAATGCTTCCAATTCGGCTGTAGTCGGCATCGATTTGGCAGTGCCTTGTCGAGTGACGGACAACGCCGCAACCATATTGGCGCGATAGGCTGCTTCATCGATAGCGAGGCCATCCGCAACATACGTTGTGAACGCGCCTGTAAAAGCATCCCCTGCCCCAGTTGTATCACATACGTTAATCGAACATCCTTGAATTAAACGTCCGCCTTTTTCTGAATCATATACATAACACCCGCGTTTTCCTAGAGTAATAATGACTGTTGTGACACCTTTTTCAACTAAAATTCGCGCCGCCATCCGAGCACTTTCCTCATCTACTACTTGAACACCTGTCAATTGCTCAGCTTCTGTCTCATTCGGCGTTATATATGTTATATGTTTTAATAAACGATCGCTTACAGGTTGGAATGGTGCCGGATTTAAGACAATCGGTTTGGCGAATGTTCTAGCTAGTTCAACCGTCGCTTCCACTGCTTCCATTGACGTTTCTAATTGCGTCAGCACCATATCGACTTTCTGAAACTCTCTTTCAGCCCGATAGACATCTTCCTCTGTCATTGTCCCACATGCCCCCGGTGCGACAATAATCATATTTTCACCAGTATCATCAATTCCGATAAGTGCTGCTCCGGTTGATTCATGTTCATCACGTAAAACGTAATCATCACGAATGTTTTCTTTTCGAAAATGCTCCAGCGCATGGTCGCCAAACAAATCTTTGCCTACTTTTGTCACCATTGTTACGCTCGCACCGAGCCTTGCTGCAGCAACAGCTTGATTACTCCCTTTCCCCCCATGCCCCATCGAAAAGGGGCCTGCGAAAACCGTCTCACCCGGCTTGGGAAAATGTGGTGTTCGGCTCGTTAAATCTACAACATAACTTCCTACATCTATAATTTTTGCCATCCTAACTCCCTACCTTATTATCATACCATTATAAATCGGTAATTTTTTCTTCATGTGACTGCCCAGAAATAATAGAGGATGATCAATCGACCGTGTAAAGTTTTGACATTTCGGATGCTAATCACTCCATACTACATCATTTCACATCGATTGGATTGAACGTTTTCATTTTTATTATACACGGACTACTTGTCTATCAACATGAAAAAGATGTGAATTCTTTAAGGCATGCGAAATGACGCATGAGATCAAAAGCTTTCAACTCACAAAAACTATCGATCAAATGATGGTTTAATAAACCAGCTCCACAGCATCGTAACGTTATAGATCGATACCATAAACAGCAATCTACTTGTTAAGAATCTCGCCAGATTATATGCTCAATAAGATAAAGCAAGGTTTGTCCATTTCTGAAAATATTCAAGCATATAACCATTGGCACGATCGTTTTTGTCTATAGCGTCTCGATCCGCTTTCCGGTAGTCATTCGCTGGATTGACCGGGTATTCTCCACAGACGTCGATTCCATTAATATTTTCATGCTGAAACAAAGCTTTAATCATTTTCATCATTTGCTTTAATCGTAACGTCCCATGATCCCAACTCGTTAACGCATCTTCGGGATCTAAGACGTCTTTATCGATACTAATATAAATGGAATCGGTCGGTATATTATTCAACATGGAGTGTATGATTGTCGGAAGATGTTGTTGAAGTGATTTTTCTGTGTAGATGACAACTTTATGACGAATCGATGCGGGAATATGGCGTAACGCCTCTTCAGCTACGCCGATTATAAACACTTTCTTGAGCATAGGAAGATTTTTGAGGGAATCCAATACCCAAGAACCACAAGAAATCAATGATTCACTGGGACTTGGAAGCGAATCGGTATGATGATCGAATAAAATCAATGTGTAAGGCTTGTTTATCCGCGATTGCAGTATATAAGAAACATAATGATAGTTTCCGCTGCCTAAATAATGAATGCAATTCGACCTTCGCTTAACGAGCGCATTAGCCAAATCTCTTAAAGTATCTTTTTCACAAAGCAAATTCGTGCTAGGAACAGACTCTAATTCGAGCCAGTCGTAATCTTTTTGACGATAAAAAGATTGCTTTTTATATACACCATCAAAGTTCCATAACGTTATACTGCCTTCCACTATCGATAGGCCTCCTCTTAAAAATGATGATCTTGATGCACTTTACATATGGATAATCATTTAGCCATTGTATACCTATTATATCATGCAGCTACTTGATGTTGTTTGCAAACGGCATAACTTACTGTTTGTCTGAAAGATAAGAAGTTGCAACCTTCTATGACAACAATCGTTACGACTTTCATCTAGGTGGTGAAAATTGACTTGATCATTTAATGCACCAGAAGCCCCACATGCGAAATTTTTTCGAATGTAGGGGTGCGAAGAAGGAATGACGGCAACCTTTTTTGTAAGCATTCAATCGTTTTATGCAGATGTTTTTCAAAATATTTAAATAATTGACGTGAGTAAGAACTTGCTTTAAAATTGATTAAATATTTTATTTATATTTCACCATCCTCCTTCCCAAGAAACTCCTTACATTCCGTATTTTTGGAAAATCCTTTATGTTTAGAGAAAAGGAGGCTAACGTCATCGTGAGCAACAACATCAGCAAAGAAAAAATTGTCGAAAGTGTCCCACAAACGGGTTTTTTCGGACAACCTAAAGGACTTTTCACCTTATTTTTTACCGAATTTTGGGAGCGCTTTTCTTACTATGGCATGCGTGCCATCCTTCTTTATTATATGTATACCGAAGTAACGAGTGGAGGACTTGGGATTGACGAGGAGATTTCCCGATCAATTATGGCCATCTATGGAGCGCTTGTTTACATGTCAGGCGTCATCGGCGGATGGATTGCCGATCGATTGCTAGGGATGCAGAAAACCATCTTTTACGGCGGGATTCTCATCATGGCCGGGCATATTGTGCTCGCCCTTCCGGCAGGTCAAACAGCGCTTTTCATCTCAATGTTTCTCATTGTCATGGGAACAGGATTGTTAAAACCGAACGTTTCTAATGTTGTCGGTGCTATGTACAGTCCGACGGATTTGCGCAGAGACTCCGGGTTTAGTATTTTTTACATGGGCATCAACCTTGGGGCATTTATCGCACCGTTTATTGTCGGAACATTAGGCCAGGAATACAACTACCATCTTGGTTTTGGGGCAGCGGCTGTAGGTATGTTTCTCGGTTTAGTTATTTTTGTGATTACACGGAAAAAATACCTCGGTCTGGCTGGGGTTGACATCCCCAATCCTTTAAAAGACGATGAAAAAAAGAAAATATTACGTTGGATTGGGCTAGGAGCGGTCGTCATTTCTGTTTTGCTTATCATCACTTCAATAACAGGCCTATTAAACGTCGATCGATTCATCCTTATCATAAGTATCTTAGGCGTTGTCATTCCGACCATATACTTTATCGTCATGTATAAAAGTCCTAAAACTAATGCCGAGGAGAAATCGCGACTCATCGCTTATATTCCACTGTTTGTGGCTGCGATTATGTTTTGGGCGATTGCCGAACAAGGTTCAATTGTTTTAGCGGAGTATGCAGATAAACGAACGCAATTGAGTCTCTTTGGATTTGAATTGAAATCATCGTGGTTTCAGTCGTTAAATCCATTGTTCATCATCATATTATCGCCTGTATTCGCCGCAATATGGATGAAAATGGGAAAACGTCAACCATCAACATCGCAAAAGTTTTCCTACGGGCTCTTTTTTGCTGGCATATCATTTCTCATCATGACGCTTCCGTCGTTTATTCAAGGCGGTGAACTCGCTCATCCCATCTGGCTTGTTCTCAGTTTTCTGTTCGTCGTAATTGGTGAGTTATGCCTGTCGCCTGTCGGTTTATCGGCGACAACTAAACTAGCTCCTGCTGCGTTTTCCGCCCAGACGATGAGCTTATGGTTTTTATCAAATGCCGCCGCTCAAGGAATCAATGCGCAAATTGTAAAGCTGTTTTCCTTTGATCACGAAGTTTTATACTTCGGTGCCATTGGTGCATCAGCGATATTACTCGGAATCATTTTATATCTTCTAGCACCAACCATCCAGAAATATATGAAAGGGATTCGTTAGTAAGCCAAACGAGATTGGGATAAAACGAGTAAATATACCGAAGTCCTTAGTTATGTTATAAAGGACTTCGGTTTGTTTTGTTTTAAATAACTAACCAATTATTTACTGTGTTTCTCAGATGCTTCCCACCCTCGTAGAAAGTCATTTTAGTGATAGTGTATAATAAAAATCTAAAGAACTATTTGAAAATGGAGGATGAGTATGTTTATCCATGGTTTCCATATAAAAGGGGCAGTGGATCGCGAAACACGCTGCAAACATTACAATGGCAGTAATGATCGAGTAGCGATCAAATTTTATTGCTGCAAGATGTTTTTCCCGTGCTACCAATGCCATGCCGAGTACGGCTGTGGGAAGAAAATGGTTTGGCCGACAAGGTTATTCGACGAGCCGGCCATTTTATGTGGCAGCTGCGGAACAACGCTGTCAATCCGGAGTTATTTGACGTGTCAAAACGCTTGTCCGACATGTGGCGCTTCTTTTAACCCCGGTTGTGCAATGCATCGTCACTTATATTTTGCGGTAGCTGAAAGATGATCAATCTATGAGTGGACGCTTGTTGATTTTAACTAAGCAGGGTTAAATGTATAGTGTAACTTTAGTTAATGTGTGACTTCTTCATCGCACAATTTTTGAGCTTTGTATGCACAGCCGGAAAGCTTGATCGCTTTAAAACCTTAGTGTGTAATTTTGAAACTAGATTAGGTAACGATCAGACTTTTGCATGACTTTGCCTGCGCAGCTGGGGTATATGAGCCCATACAATACCGAGTAAAATGATCACAATGCCTAACCATTGAAGAAGCGTCACTTTTTCAGACAGAATGAACGCTGACATTATTGTTGTAGTTGGTAATTCCGATGAACTTAAGATCGTTCCGAGACCATTTCCGACTTTTGGAATCGAAATACTAAATAACAATGGCGGTAAAACAACACCAAACAACCCTAACGTTAATCCTAGTAACCAAAAAGATGTATGCAAATGGCCTGTAATAAAATCGGTCGGAGGAAAAACGATTAAAATCACCGTCAGCGCCCCTAGAGACATGACGAAGCTTTTTCTTAATGGGGGGACATGATTGGCAACGTTACCGCTTGCGAATAAAAATAACGTAAAACTCATCGCCGCAAGCAATCCCCACATGATACCGCGCGGTGGCAAATGGTTTAAGTTAATATCATAAATATTGACCGCCAAAATGGAGCCAACAAATAAAAGAACGATCGCACCTAATTTTTCCTTTGTCGGTGCTTGTTTATCTAAAAACATATCGACGATCAAACCCATCCATGTATATTGAAATAGCAACACGATGGCGATCGAGGCATCTAAATATTCCAGCGAGTTGTAATAGAAAGAAGTCGTAAAAGCCATTGGGGTGCCAGACAATAACACTTTGACAAATGTTTTAAGCGACATCCGGTATTTGACAAAAAGTATATTAATGAGACCGAGTAACATAAACCCAACCATAAACTGGAGTCTGACAGAGTCGCTCGTCGATATGCCATATGTGTAGCCAAGTTTTACAAGTGGCGCTAAAATGCCAAAACTGCATCCACCCAGAATAACATAGAACGAGTTGATAAAAGTGCGCATAACAAACTCCTTATCCAGTTGATCATCGCGTGAATCAAACATCATCCTTCGTGTAAACGAATAACCATCCTGATACAATACGGATGGTCTATGCTTGGTGAAGCCTTGACGTTCTCATTCAATCTAATTGACGAAGCTCTTTCTTCACTTCGCGCGGAAGCTCTAAGAAAGGCTGGATATCTTGAACATATTCCAAAATACCTAAATACTCGCCATGTTCATCAAATAACGCTTTGTACGTAATATGGACGTAGCGGCCATCTTTTTTGAACCACATGCTTTCGGACATGCGCCGCTTCGTTTGTAAATCGTGAATGAGTCGCCTGACCTTCTTCATGCTTTTCGGCGGATGGCAGTTAAGGATGTTGCGACCGATCGAACTCGGCGTTCTTACAAACATCATTTCAGACGCGGTCACTTTATCATTAAAATATTTAAATACACCGTGTTTATCGACAAAGGTGATTTCCACCGGCAAATTGTTCAAAATGTGATTGGCTTCTTTGATCGTTAAAAAACCGCCGCCAAAAGGAATATGTTTTGTTGCCATGCTTGCTTCATCGATCGGGGAATCCTTCTTTTCTACAGCATGTTCTCGTTTGACAATCCAATCTTCTTCCGGTTCAATCATGGCATAGCCGAATGCTTCGCTCTCTTTAGCTATCGCTAGCCAATCATCTTCTTTAAAATAGGCAAGCACGACGGGTAAAAGAAACGTTTCTTCTTGATATATCATATCTTTAAATTGACGGGAAAAGAGAGCATATGTTTTCTTAATATGCTTAAACTCGATATCCGATATACGCTCTAACATACTTTTAATTCCTTTATATAGGTTGCGGATGCGATCATCATTCGCCCACATCGTTCGGGTAAGCATAAAGTAACCGTGGCGTTCTAAAATCGGGAAAAAGAGTTTTTCTTTCCGGTCATAATGGTTCACAAATTGACCTAGACGAAATATAAGTTCTTTTAACTCTTCAACCGTCCGCTCGTCTCGCACCCATCGTTTATGATTGTCTTCCAATGTTTGAAACAGATCTTGAATGGAAGAAAGCGCCGCTTGAAACGCCTGATTTTCGGCTTGAAAAATTTGCACAGGATGTCCGGGCTGGTGCGCCTCGGAAGCATGTATATCAAGCATGGAACGCCCGTATAACGACGAATAAACAGACAGCAGTTTCTCCATATCCCGAAGCGTTAAGCCAGCGTCACCATTGATGCATTCATGCGCAATCAACAATATATCTACCGTGTCGACGTCTTGAAAATACCGATGAAAATCCGCTTGCACTTCTTCCGGTGATGCCCCGTGATGCAAGCGGAGCAATATATCTTGTAAAGCGTTGTTGAGTTTTGTATTAAACTGTGCATCAGCCATATTTTCACCTCATGCCAAGAATTGCTATCACTACCATTATACCAGCGAGCTTTTACCCGAGCACTTGTTTTACTATAGTTTGATGCAATGTTAAAAACGAATCATTTTTAAGGTGTCAAAATAAGTCTGTCACCGTCCACTCCGCTTAATTTTGTTTTGTGAAACGAACCGTCCACCCAATCGTCCATTTGATCATGATACCATTGGCTTTTAAAATGGCCATCCTGACCCGGACTGACGATATGATAACCAACGTCCGCTTCAGCCATATCGATGACAAAACGCCACGAAGCACCGTGATCGACCTCGCCGGTTTCGTTATCATAGCTAGCAGCCATCGGCGTCACACTGCTGCCGCCAACGGAAATCGGCTTTTCGCGGTTAAAGACATACGCTAAAACCGGGTTGACATCCGATAATGGGTGATAAAATTGGACTTTATGATACGCCCCCCATTCCCACGCTTCCATATCATCACCATACTCAGCCGATAGTTTTTCCAACGTTTGTTCAAGCGACTGCTTGAGTACTTTTTCGATTCCACCCTTATCTTCAATCCATATTGATTTGCCTCCGTTCGCCGCCTTTCGAAGCAGTTCATCCGTCGTCTGCCCTTGATCTTTAAAAAATTCCATCATCGACTCTGCAATATCTTTATAAAGGATTTTGTCAATTTCCTCGAACCAATGATGAAAAATAAGCGGTTGAGGCAAATGGGCATCGTCCTTGAAATTCCAATTTTCAAGTTTTTCTAACGCCTTAGCTTCACGATCGGTTAAGTCCGCTTCAGAAAGTAGATCTATAAACAGCGGTACAAATTCGCGCGCACGTAAATTCAGCGTATCCATTTGCAAAGCTTGCATATCTTCGACCGTAAAATCATCTCCTGATTCAAGCACTTCCGCAATTCGCTCATAACGATACGGCTGGGCCCATACGTTTGAAATGTGATATGGATAATCGTCTCCAGCCACTTTGTTGTTCGCTGTAGCGATAAATCCTTTCTCTGGATTGATTACTTTTGGCAGTTCAGAAAACGGAATAAACGCTTTCCATTCGTATTCTTTTTTCCAACCCGGCAATGGTAAAAGCGCGTCTTCGCCATTTTCATAAATGGGGATGTTTCCATTTGCTTTATAGGCGATCGTGCCATCTTTTGCAGCAAAAACAAAATTTTGCGCTGGAACTAAAAATTTTTCCAATCCTTTTTCAAATTCCTCCCAGTTTTCCGCGCGATTCATATCGAAAATCGCCTCGAGCTCTGTCGTCGCCTCAAGCGCTGTCCAACGCAATGATAAAACAGTGTCGTGACCGCTTTCATGAGCAAACTCTGATACGACCGGACCGTGGCGCGTTTCGACCACTTGATAGTCGATCGTTTCTTTTCCCTTGACGTTAATAGGTTCATCAATGACGGTTGCTTTTTCCCATGTATCTTCAAATAAAAATTCATATTCATTATCCGGGTTGCGCTTTTCAATATATAATTGTTGGACATCAGGGCCTGTATTCGTTACACCCCACGCAATCGAATCGTTATGACCGAGAATGATACCGGGAACACCTGCGAAAATGACACCGCTTACGTTCAAATCATCTGTTTCTAAATGCATTTGTAGCCAGACGGACGGTGTCGCAAGTCCCAGATGTGGATCATCCGCTAAAAGTGGCATGCCACTGTCTGTTTTTTCGCCACTGACCACCCAGTTGTTGCTGCCATTAAAAGCATGAGGGATAACAGCATGTTCAAAGCTTGATGCGACATCAACGGTATCTATTTCCTCATCGTGGATAATAGTCGCAGCATTTTCAGGATAAGACGGAAAAAGTTCATAAGCTTGCTCTTCCGAAAAATGGTTTAATAAATAATAGTTAAATGCTTGCCGCTCCCAATGCCCCCCGAGATCAAACGCCATATATTTACCAATCGTAAGCGAATCAAGAGGTGTCCACGCTTCAGGCTCAGCTCCGAGCAACGTCAATTCAACGGGTAAACGATTGTTCTCTGTCGCCTCCTCTATATACGCATTTACCCCATCGGCAAACCATTGCAAGACTTGTTTCACTTCCTCTGAGTAGAGGTCATACGATTTTTCCGCCGCACGCCTCAATCCTAATGTGCGAAAATATTTATCATGATTCACCGCTTCTTCACCGACAATTTCACTCAACGTCCCAGAAGCTTGCCGGCGCGAAAGCTCCATCTGAACTATGCGATTTTGGGCTTGGATATAACCTTGTGCGATAAATAAGTCACGATCAGACGTTGCCTTAATATGCGGAACGCCGTGTTGATCCGTCGTAACGACAACTTCATCGTTTAATTCAGGCAATTCGATCGTTCCTTCCACTTTTGGAAGTGAACGGTTTACGTAATGATTAACCCATAACAACACACCAATAACCCCAAGAAGAAGAGCTACCAAAACGATAAGAAGCGTCTTTTGCCAACTCCAACGTTTCCTATCAACACTAACTTCTTTAGCCGGCATTTTCGTTTGAGTCATCCAATTCACCCCCTTCAATTTTAGGCACAATGCATGCGCTTGTTTTAAACTGATTAAAGTTATTTTATCACAATTTTCAGTGTAATGGCTAATATGGTTTCATTTTATCGGCAACATCGGCCGGTCATCGACATCGATATGCAGGCTGACTCATTAACAATTAGCCTATTCGCCTGCAAAAATTCGTTATACACGTCTTATGCTAACCGTTGCCAACACGGCTATAAAAACAGCATCATTAAGTAAGCAGATCGAGCAGCCGCGATCACACAACGCCCCTTGTGTGATACAATCAAAGTGTGAATGTAGTTAGAGTAACAAAAAAGGATGATACAGCTGTGGGAGGATTTTTCCCTATGGATACGATAGATTTTTTTGCAGAAAAGCTGAAAACGAGCGAGCAACCCATCGAAACAGTTGAACGAAATTGGGATCAGCGGGCAGAAACGTTCTACTATAATCAAATAAATGGAAGCACATATTACAATGATGCTGTTCCGCACTTGCTGGAACAAAAAGGGATTCTGGAGCCATCATCCAGCGTGTTGGACATTGGGGCCGGCTCAGGTCGTTATGCCATCCCTTTTGCCAAACGGTGCCGATCAGTGCATGCATTGGATGTATCATCTAAAATGCTCGAATATTTAAAAAAGGAAAGCGATAAACACCAGCTGGATAATATCACCATCACCCAGAGCGCTTGGCCGACGACCGAATGTATCGGAACGTTTGATGTTGCCTTCGCAGCGATGTGTCCGGCTACACGTTCTGTCGAGGCATTAAAAGAAATGTCCAATGTCGCAAAAAAATACGGCGTCATTTGCCAATTTACCGCTTCAACAGATAGTGTCATCGAAACATTGAAGGACCAGCGAGTCATCGATAAGGACATAAAAGGACCCCATAACGACCGCACCATACTTCAGGCGTATTTTAATATTTTATGGGAATTAGGCTACCAACCGGAAATTTCCTATTTACACGACACGTTCGAAGTGACGACCACTGTAACGGAAGCAGTTGCTACCTATAAAAAGCGATTTGATCTGGCCGATGCCGAACCGATCAAACATGCCCTCAACACCATCCAACACGACGGCACGATCAAAAATAAGAAATACACCACGCTAGCCGTGATCAGCTGGGAAACATAGGCATAGATGCTTCTATGGCATAAGACACCGGCGTTTTACTATTCAATCCAAATATATGATGAGGGGGAATGGCTAATGTATAATTTGCTAAAAGAGGATTATGTCCGCTGCGTATGGCCCGGTGCCGTCCTTCCATTAGGCGAAAGTGGAAAATATCTCGTACGTTACTTTAAAGAAAACTACGATGTTCGTATCGAATACCTCGAACAGGCGAAAACATTGCCAAGTTATGGCGAAAACGGCGGGCGAATTGATCAAATCTTCAATGTCTATTTAGACAGCATCGAAAACTTTAAAAAAATTAAAGATAAAATCGGGGCAGAATATGCAAAAGATATCGTCCGTGCAGGCAACCATCGCCTCTATAACGAACGGATTTACTTAAGCTATTTTAAACGATTTGAAGACGAATTACTGAAAGCGGGCGAAATATCAGACGAAGACGTTTATCAAGGCATCTTGAAATAGGCGGGACAAAACGGAAGGTCCCGCCTGCATAGAAGCTGTTGCGCTTCGAACGAATCATTGTGATACGCGATTTGATCTGTAAAAAAGTATGTGTAAAAAAGTTCTCGGTACTATCTCTGAAGCAATTGTAACGATTAGCCAACGACAAGAATGTCTGGGACGCCCCGGAATCCGAAAGAAATTTGCGACAAATCTCTGTTGAAAAGTTAGTTTTTACAATAACCCCCCCTTCTCTTGTTTGATCATATGCACCAACTCTTTTACTTTAATTATAAATATTTTATTTAATAACGTATATAACACTTAAATGTTAATTAATAACAATAACTGGATAGTAATGGCTTTCAATTCCGATCGGGGTATGATTCGCATAACGGATGCGCATAAAATAATAAGCTTGATCCAATCCGGTAATTCTTTTAGAAAATCATCCAAAGAAATAATTTTTGACTCTACAAGTTTTGCTCCGAGTATCATCCCCATTCGCTCTATTATTTCGGATGTACTACTGAGATTTCCTAGCCAATCTAATCCCTACTATACAAATCTCGCGTATACACTTTTTCCTTTACATCTTGTAAATGCTCATCCATTCGATTAGCTACGATGATATCCGCTGTTTTCTTAAATTCAGCAAGGTCCTTAATAACCCGTGAGTTGTAAAATAACTCTTCTTTAAGCACCGGCTCATATACAACAACTTCGACTCCCCTGGCCTTTATTCGCTCCATGACACCTTGAATAGCCGACTCACGGAAGTTATCAGAATGAGTTTTCATCGTTAACCGGTAAATGCCGACGATTTCCGGATTCTGCTTAAGAATCATCTCGGCAATATGATCTTTTCTCGTCTGATTGGCATCAACGATCGCTTTAATAAGATTATTCGGCACATCTTGATAGTTCGCTAAAAGCTGTTTCGTATCTTTCGGCAAACAGTAGCCCCCATAGCCGAACGACGGGTTGTTATAATGTGTGCCAATGCGTGGATCGAGCCCGACACCATTGATAATCTGTTTTGTATCAAGGCCGCGCACTTCAGCATATGAATCGAGTTCATTAAAAAAGGAAACCCGCATCGCCAGATATGTATTAGCAAACAGCTTAATGGCTTCCGCTTCTGTCGAATTGGTGTATAAAACAGGGATATCATCCTTTAATGCACCTTGCACTAATAAATCAGCAAATGTTTTCGCCCGCTCTGACTGCTCGCCAACGATGATACGAGAAGGATAAAGATTATCGTATAGCGCTTGACCTTCGCGTAAAAATTCAGGCGAGAAAATGACGTTTTGTGTTGCCAATTGATTCGATATTTCTTTCGTATAACCGACAGGAATGGTCGATTTAATAATCATAACCGCATCAGGATTAATATCAAGTACGTTGCGGATGACCGTTTCAACCGATGATGTATCAAAATAATTTTGTTCCGGATCATAATTCGTCGGTGTTGAAATGATCACATAATCAGCATCCGTAAACGCTTCTTCACTGTTTGTAGTAGCGGTTAGATTCAATTTCTTATTGGCTAGATAGTCTTCTATTTCTTTATCCACTATAGGCGACTTCTTGTTATTGATCATATCGACCTTTTCTTGGTTGATATCAAGTGCAACCACTTCATTATGTTGAGCGAGCAAGACAGCATTGGCTAAACCGACATAGCCTATTCCAGCAACTGCGATTTTCATGTTTCTCTCCCCTTTGTGTTTTATTGCGATGATCGTTTACCATATATTATGGATGAATTGCAATTCATAAGGAAAACATCAATTACTTAAGCCGAGTGTTCCCACCAACTGTCAGCTACGATGTCCAGGTTATCTAAATCAATCATAAATCTATCGTCTGTTAATTTTTCTATTGTTTCGCCACTAAAATCTGATTTTATCACGTATTCTTCTTTTTCGTTCCCATATTGATCGACTAGTGGATACGTCATGCATATTCCTACATTATCTAATCTTTTACTTTACGGCATAAACTGTATCTAATATATCACCTTTCACCTCAGCAAACTTCTGCAAGCCTTCTTCCAGTGGTGTATCAGGTTTAAAACCAACAGCTTCATAAAGTGCATTTATTGACACATATGTCTTTGGCACGTCACCTAGTTTTATTGGTTCATCCACCTTTTCAAATTCAAAGTCTCGACCTAAGGTGTTACGTAAAGCTTTCTCTAAGGTTGTAATAAATGTTCTTTTATTTAATCTCAATAATTCTTTGTGTTCATTCGTTATTTTCTCGTTCACGATTTGGAACTATTTACCTAAAGACTTACTTCTTGATATCTCGCACAGATGACTATCTTTTTGACGATGAGTAACTTGACTCAGATGTATCTATGAGACTATACTAGCATTAATAAAATATAATCTTCAATATAAAAATCTAGCACCTTATATTTCATAAGTAATTTATAGGGATCAATTATAGAATTGGAATGATCTATTGCACCATGAAACGTAATAACGAGATCAGAGGCGAGTGCAATAGCCTCTTTATTTATTGTACGGTCCTGATTTAAAGATTGTGGGCGAGATCACAACATTCATTAGTATACAAACACAGCCTAGAGCCTCTTTCAGAGTGCCATAACTTGGTATTAGCCCAGCTACTGAAATTGCCGATACAAATTCAAGCTATGGAAGCACCTAGCATTTCTGCTTCTATCGAATAATACTAATAAAAATCACCCCGTATATATTTTGATCATTATAAGAATGACAACGCCTTGAATTACTACAGTTCATCCGTTGACTTATTAAGGGTGATATAATAAATCGTTAAATGATTCCAAATCATTTTGTTTTTTTATCCCATTTTATGTAGAATAGATGCTTATAAGTAAGGTGCGAAGGTGAAGTACGCATTATTTCCCAAGAAAAAAAATGAGAAAATTTCACGAAAACATCACATTTTAGACAAGAAATGTCCACAACGGAGGTGCTCTCTTACAAGCCTCCGTTTTTGATTGAATTGCAACATCTATGACTAATATTAAAACCCTTAATAAAATATATCGTTTATCCTCACTTTACTGGGTTTTTCCAAAGATATCTTTTAGATAACTATTCAACTACATCAACACATAATGCCGCTCCAATAACTCCACTGTGTAATTCCAGTTGAGCTGGAACAACTTCTGTATAGCGCCCGTGTGGTGTAAGAGCATAAGTGTTGACATAATTTTGTAATGTATCAAATAACAATGCACCTACTTTAGAAACTCCACCACCTATAACAATTCGTTCTGTATCAAACGTATTGATTAAGTTTACACAGGCAATCCCGAGAATTTCCAACACACGGTCAATATATGGAACAATTTTCGAATGTCCTTCTTTATATAAATCAAATACTTCTTTAGTAGTTAAAGATTCTCCAAAAATTTTCGAACCTTCTCTTGATATAGCTGTGCCCGAAGCGATATTTTCTAAACAGCCATATTGCCCACAAACACATTTTCCGAATGAAGGATCAACAACGACATGGCCTATATCACCCGCATTTCCTTTTTGACCATGTAACAATTTTCCTTCAGAAAAAATGCCGGCTCCAATACCCGTGCTGATGGTCATGTAAATAAAATTATCAATGTTTTTTCCCGCACCAAAATACCTTTCTGCTAGGGTTGCAGCATTTGCATCATTTTCTAATTGAACAGGATAAGGAAATTCGTCTTCAATCCATTTTTTAATCGGGATATCTTTCCATGTTTGTAAGTTTGGTGGGCAAATAATCATACCCTTTTTACTATCTAAAGGACCAGGTGCTCCGATTCCTATCCCCTTTATATCATTTTCATTTATTTTGGAACGTTTGATCATTGTCTTCAATTTATCATTAATCTTTGAAATCATATCAAATGGAGAGATTGATAAATCCGTTGGTATAATCTCATGATCTTGCAGCTTGCCTGATTCATCGATCATACCGATAACGATATTTGTTCCTCCTATATCTATACCTATCTTGTATTTCATCGTAAATCTTCCCCTTTATTCTTCTGTCAAGATGCTACTGTTGCAATTTAAACATTAACGTTTTTTTTGCTGTTGGATAAAGTGATACGCTACGCCAATTAAATTTGCATCTGCACGAAAGTAGCACCGATCAATGGATGGTATAACTTTTGCGACATCGATTTGTTGAATAAGTTTTTGGACCTCCTTTTGTATATGTTCAATTAAGTCATCTCTAGAACTTATACCACCACCTATTAAAATGATTTCCGGATCATAAATATATTGAATATTATAAATGCCAATTGCAAGCATCTGATAAAATTCTTCTATTGCACGTTTGCATATTTCATCCCCGTGTTCAGCTTGCAAGAAAATCTTTTCACCTGTGAGTTCAGAAACATGAATGTTCTTTTCATAAGCAACTCTTTTAAGAATTGAAAATGTAGAAGCAACCTCACTAAATGTACTCATTCCGCTACCAATCCGCCGTGAATCTATAATCATATATCCAAACTCACCACCATGAAGGTGATGTCCTTTATGAATCACTCCATCTTTAATGAGGGCTCCACCAATTCCTGTGCCAAGGACTACAGTTGCAACATTCTTTTTGCCGACAGCCGATCCTTGCCAAATTTCTGCTAACGCTACACAATTTGCATCATTTTCTATTTCAACCTCTAGTCCTGTTGCTTCCTTGACAAGAGCTTTAATATTAGGGCCGTGTATATAAGGAATCGCACTTCCCCCATAAATGATTCCTTTTTCTGATACAGATCCTGGTGAACTAATTGCGATTCCTTCAATCTTTACATCTTGAAATTTCTCAACTTGTTGGTGAATAAAGTTTAATAGATCCTCTAAATGATCCGGTGTTGCAATTGATCCTTTATTCGTCATGTTTCCATGATCATTTACTAAGGCATAATTAACACTCGTTCCTCCCAAATCGAACGCTAAAATATTTCCCATCTCCGTAAACTCCCTAATCATTTTTATTCGAAGGACTTAAAAACCGTTGTTTTGAATAACTTTCGAAAACCATTGACCACTCTTTTTCAAGGAGCGTTCTTGAGTTTTCAAATCAACACGATAAAACCCGTATCGATTTTTATAAGCATTTAACCATGACCAGTTATCCATAAACGTCCATACATGATAACCAAAACAATTTGATCCTTCTTGCATCCCTTTATGAAGCCATTTTAAATGTTCTTGATAAAATTCAATTCGATAATCATCTTGAATCATGCCTGAGTCATCCATAAACCGTTCTTCATGCTCAACACCCATCCCATTTTCTGCTACATACCACGGGATATTGTCGTAATTCTCCTTAATATTTATCGCGATATCGTAAATACCTTTTTCGTAAATTTCCCATCCGCGATATGGATTCATTTTTCGTTTTGGCCAAATATACGGATCGTAAAAGTTTTCCGGTAAAATTTTCTCAGACGTAACAGGTGTTTCTTTTTCTTTGACACGACGAGGTTGGTAGTAATTAACACCTAAAAAATCTACTGTGTTTTCTTTGATCATCTCTAAGTCATTTTCTTGAACAGGTGGAAGTAAATCATATGTATCCAACAGTTCGATAAGTTCCTCTGGATACTGTCCTAAAACAGATGGATCTAAAAAACTTCGATTGAACAATAAATCAGCAATATTTGCCGCTTCGACATCTCCTTCTGAATCACTACGCGGATAAGAAGGAGTTACATTTAAAATAATCCCTATTTCCCCATCTGGATGGATTTGATGAAACGTTTGAACAGTTTTCGCACTCGCTAACATCGTATGATAAGCAACAACTACTGCTCGTTTCATATCTACGACACATGGGTAATGAAAATGGTTTAAATAGCCCATTTCAACGGGAACAATTGGTTCGTTGAAGGTTGTCCATTTTTTCACACGATCACCGAAAAGCTTAAAAGCTGTCTCTGCATAATAAACAAACGCATCAACAACTTCTCGACTTTCCCAACCACCTTTTTCTTGGAATAACAGGGGCATATCAAAATGAAATAAATTTATAATTGGCTCAATGTCATTTTTAAGAAGATGGTTTATCATATCATTGTAAAAGTCAACAGCTTTTTGATTAACATGTTTCCCATCAGGTAATAAACGAGCCCAAGAAATAGAGGAGCGAAATGAATTAAGATGTATATCTTTCATTCGCTTAATATCTTCCCGATAGTGTTTATAAAAGCTTGAGGTATTATTCGGTCCAACACCTTGATGAAATTTTTCCGGCTCGATTTCAAACCAATAATCCCATATACTTTTAGCCTTTCCATCAATGTTGGAGGCTCCTTCAGTCTGTGGTGCTGAAGAAGCTGCTCCCCATAAAAAGTTTTTCGGAAATTGATATGTGACCAATTTTTGCACTCCTTTATTGGTATGATGCTATTTACTTAGCTAGTGGACTTCCTTTAACATGAATTCCATGTAAATGAAGGATAAATTCGCTAAACATCGAATTAGCCCACGAAAACCATGGTCTAGTATATTGTGTAGGATCATCAACATGAAATCCTTCATGCATTAAATGTTCACCAGCATCTGTTTCTTTAAATAAGTTTAAAATAGATTGCTTTTCTTCATTCGTTTGTGCAGTCATTCCTTGAATGGCAAGAGCAATATGCCAAATATAATTTTCTGGCGTATGTGGACTACCAATTCCCTTCGCTACTTTTCCTTCATAATAGTATGGGTTCTGTTTACTTAATATAAATCTTCTCGTATTTTGATACACTTCATCATCAATTGAGCAATACCCAAGATATGGAATTGAAAGTAAAGACGGAACATTTGCATCATCCATCAAATTGTAGTTCCCATACCCATCAGTTTCATATGCGTAAATCGTTCCATATGTTTCATGTTCAACTTTTCCATACGTTTGAATACCATGATCAATTTCTTCGGCTAGTGCAGATGCCCGCTCAGCTAAATCACTATCATGTAAAACGTTATTTGCAATTTCTTCGAGTTGCTTTAACACGACAACAGCAAACATATTAGCTGGAACTAAATATCCATACTTACAGGCATCATCACTTGGACGGAAACCGGACCACGTCATTCCTGTATATGCGACAGGTGCTCCCTTTCCATCATGTGATAACGTATCTTGCGGAAGACAGTTTTTGCGAACAAATGAATAGCCTGAATCCCGCTCATGATTTTGTTCAATTTTCCAAACCTCTATAATTTTATTGACAGCCTTTTGAAAGGTCTCATTAAAATGAGAGATTCGACCTGTTGATTTCCAAAATAAATAAGCTAATTGAATGGGGTAGCACAATGAATCTATTTCATATTTTCGCTCCCATAACCACGGTGTCATTTCTGTTTGATCATCATTAAAACGATCACCTGTAGGATTCTCATTAAAGGCATTTGCATATGGATCATGATTGATAAATTCCATTTGCTTTTGGATGACACCTTGAATCAAATCAGACATCGCTTCATCTTCTTCAGTAAGCACTAAGTAGGGTCTCACTTGTGCGGCTGAATCACGAAGCCACATCGCAGGTATATCACCTGTAATGACAAACGTTGTTCCATCTTCTTGAGGGCGAATTGTCGTTTCATAAGTATTTGAAAAACAATTCTCAAACAGAGCTTGTAATTTTTCATCACTCGGATTTTTTTGCTTGATTTGCTCAATTAAATTTGTCATTGACTCCGGTATACTTTTCATCATGTGATATCCCCTTATTAATCAAGTAATTTTTCTGTCATCTGAAGTCCTAATGTTACTATTTCAAAGGGACGGACAGATGTATTAACATTTTTCTCTTTTTGAGATAATAGATCTTTTTTCTCTTCTAAAATTGTACTTTGGTAAATATGTTCTGTTTTTTCAGATGCACACACATGAAGTACATCTTCATCACCCGACATATTAAACCAACGAACCATAATATCTTCCCGATCATCTGCAACTTTGAATGAAGTTAGTGCTAAGTGTGTAGCTTCCCATTCAAAAAATGAATACATAGAAGACAATTTGCCTTGATGAACATCCGTTTGCTTGACAATCCACGGAATCTGATATTGATAGGCATCCTGATATGCTTTATATTTTGTGGCATTGCCTTTATGTGGATATATTCGGAATTTAGCCGTTTGCTCACCTTGACATTGAGCTTCTGGTGTTGGAAAATACCCCCAGTCTCCCATTTCACGAACAGAACGAACTAATGTAACAGCAATTGTTTGTCTCTCGTCTCGTAAAACTTCATACTCATTTAAACCTTTATTTGCAATAACGATCCCTTCTGTATCACTATTTACCGCTACAAAATCTTGTTGATGTTGAGAGTGATCCGGATTTGTCCATTCTTCTGACGGTGTATTATTTCTCGTTACTACTTCAAATACAGAATCCACTTCATGCTTGTCTGTTTCAATATCTGTTGGGAACAAGACACGCAATCGATGATCTTTTGCTTGATTATTAAATGATGTTTCAACATTAATACCTCGATCGTTTCTCTCAACTTTTACGAATGTTTTAATCGTAAAAGGAACCGTTTCTTCTGTTCGTGTTGCTTTTCGTTTCGTAAATGGAACGACTTCTCTTTGCTCTTGATCTAATAAATCTGTTGCTCGAGCCGGTAATTCCCAATGATGAGTAATTTCAACGACTGCCATATGTGGTGTATCTTTAACCGTTCGAATAGTTGCTTTTAAATGTTTTGTCGTTAATGCTTTTTCACCTTCAGGTTGTTTATACATGTACTCATTTCCGATATCACCCGTATCTTCATACACACACAAGTCTCTATATTCTCGGTTCGTGTGCTTATCTTTTAGCGTTAATGAACCATTTGCTTCAATGGTTAAATGAAAATGTTCATTTTCAATTTCATTCTCACTGATAAATAAAGACGATTCATTTTGATGTTCCTTTACATCTTTTTTCACAAACGCAAATGCTTTGTAGCCTAATGCTTGAATTTCAGGGACTTCGAAAGTTAATCGCACCTGTCTAGCCATATATGGTTGCCGAAATCGATCCTCTGGTAAATCATAACCAAATGAAATTCCTAAGTCTTCAACATGGCAATCATATACATTTCCTTTATCATCTATCACAACATTTTGTTCAATTGGAAATGTTTTTAGTGCCTTTTTATTGACGCCTTCTGAAAAATATTCTCTCTTAACATCTAATTCAACGGTGACAACCCCAGATCTCTGATAACCACTTGTATTATAAACGACAAATGGTAGCGGATTTTCTGCATCCTCAAAAGAAGATGTATCAATATAAGGGGTAATCGTTTCAAGTTGGTTATCAATAATCGTTTCCGTTACATCTTTTGCACGTTCAAATCGAGTTACCATGCCACGATGGACTTCATCAACACTGCACCCGCAAATACTATCATGTGGGTGATTTCGCATTAATGTCTTCCAAGCATATCTGAGTTGATCCTTTTGTGCATCTTCCCCGAGCATATGAGAAAAAGCAGATAAAGGTTCTGCAACCTTTTCAAGAAGCTTTTCACATTCACGATTCATTTTCTTTAAATACATTCGAGAAGAAGCCGTGTTTACGAGCGTTCCCCAGCCATCTGTTTGTTGGCTTCGAAGTTCACCTTCGATCTCTTTTAAAGTTTCAGGGAGTGTATCTGTTAATTGATCGACATAATCGTTAAAATTAGAATGTTTAAATGTTATTTCTGGATAAAGCTTCTCGGCTGTTTCAATAGCTTCTGATAAATCTGTTTGAATTGGTTGATGATCACAACCATTCATGACTAACAAATGCGGTGAAGACGCATATTCTTCTAAACTAGTAATCTGTTGATCCCAATAAGCTTTTGCTTCTTCTTCATTTGTTGGAATTTCATTTCCATTGCAGTACCAATTCGCAAATAAAATACCGTGAACTTTTGAGCCATCTGGCGATTTCCATACCATTTCAGAGAACGGTGATTCAAACATATCTGCCTCGATCACTTCATTATTAAAGCCAGTCGGTTTAACACCACGGCCAAAAACCGCATGATCAATACCTGCTTGTTGGAAAATTTGTGGTGCCTGTCCAATATTCCCAAATGAGTCCGGGAAATAACCGATTTTTGATAAGCCACCCCATTTTTCAGCATCTTTCATCCCGTATTGAAGGTTACGGACATTTGCTTCACTGCTCGTTAAAAACTCATCTTGTAAAATATACCATGGGCCAATGTAAATCCTACCTTCTTGAATAAATTTCTGTAATTTTTCCTTCATATGTGGACGAACTTGTAAATAATCTTCCAAAAGAATCGTTTGTCCATCTAAATGAAAACTTTTATAATGTGGATCATTTTCCAAGGTTTCAATCAGTTTATCCATTAACGTAACTAACAACATATGATGTTTCTCATATGGTAAATACCATTCCCGATCCCAATGGGAGTGAGATATGATATGAATTGTTTTGTTTTCTGACATAGAAAGCCCTCCAATGAAGTTATCATGGTCTTTCCCTAAACACTTTGATGTACCAAACAATCCTTTATCCTTTTGTTGCACCGCTAAGACCAAATCCTTGAGACATGTATTTCTGTCCGATGAAATACAAAATGACAACCGGAATTGTATACACAAATGAAAATGCCGCTAATTGTCCATAAAACACCATTCCATGTTGGCCAAAAAATTGGAATATCGTAACTGAAGCCGGCAATTTCTCTACAGATTGAATTAAAATAAATGGTACGAAAAAGTTTCCCCAACTCCCTGTAAATGTAAAAATAAGCACAGTAAAAATGCCTGGTTTCATAAGTGGGACAACCACTTTTCTTAATCCAACTAACATTGATGCCCCATCAATCCATGCCGACTCTTCCAAAGAAACCGGAACAGAGTCTATAAAGTTTTTCATTAACCATATTCCATAAGGGAGAGCTGCTGCAGACATAAATAGTAAAGTCGCCCATAATGAGTCATTTAAATTAAAAAAGACAAACATTTGATAAACAGGAACCATAATAGCCGTCATTGGTAGTCCAGATAAAAACAAAATGGACAAAATGATAGAGTCTTTATGTTTAATATGAAATCTTGATAATGGATAGGCAGCAAGCGCAGAAACGATAACGATTACTATCGAAGATCCAAGTGATAAAAAAACTCCTATAACAAACGCACGTAAAATATCTGGATCTGTAAATATTTGTGTCCAATGATCAAATGTAAAATCATTTGGCCATTCAATGGATAATGTTGCATTCTTATCAAATGATGCAAAAATCATCCATAACAGAGGTATAAAAAACATAATACCTATCAACGAGAGGATGATATAAGGTAAAGCAATCTTTATTCGTTTTTTAAATTTCATATGAATCCCTCTTTTAATCATCAGTTTTCAAAAATCGAATATAAAGTAGGCTCAGTAAAATTCCTAATAAAAGTATTACTAACGATATAGCTGTTCCATATCCTAATTGATAATTTACAAATGCTTCATCATACATAAACAAGGGTAAAGTCGTTGATTTATTACCTGGTCCTCCACCTGTTAGAGCAAAAATCAACGTGAAGACACCTAATGTTTGTAAAGTAACTAATACCATATTTGTTACGGCCGATCCTTTTATCATTGGTAAAGTAATTCTCCATAGACGATGCCAAGCATTAGCTCCATCTATTTTTGCAGCCTCTTCTATTTCTTGAGGGATATCATCTAATGCTGCTTGGTACATTAACATACAAAACGCTGCACCATGCCAAATATTTACGAAAACAACACTTACCATAGGAAAATTTAAAAGCCATGCAACTGGCTCCATACCTACAAATTCTAATATAGTATTTAATGTTCCATCATCGCTTAAAAAAGCAAACCATACAAATGCCACAACAATTTCCGGTGTAATCCAACCTGCAAGAACAAGCAAGCCGATTAAACTTCTGAAAGGTCTAGCTTTTCCTTTCATTAAATAAGCAATTAAAAAGCCTACGACTTGCTGGCCAATAAGAGCCGAACAAACTAAAAAAATAATTGTGTTAATTACACTTGTTTTAAAACTAGGGTCTTTGAACATTCTTGAGAAATTTTCAAATCCTACAAACTCAAACTCTTTAGCCGCCGCACCAGTTAGAGCTATATCGGTAAAAGAAAAAAGTATTGTCATAATTATAGGTCCCAATATGAAAAGTAACATTAAAATAATGGCTGGCGAACCAAAAATTAATGTTTTAATATAGGGATTATTTCTTAATGCTCTACGTTGGGCCACGTTCTAACACCTCTTTATCGGGACCTTCTATTAGAAGGTCCCTTATAAATAATTATTCTTTCTTTGTATTTTCTTCACCAACATCACGTTCAACATCTTCTTTAAATTGTTCCATTGCTTCTTCAGGCGTCATATTACCAGTGGTTACAGCTTCTGCTGCATCTTGAATATTAGAGGAAATTTCTGGATATTCATCGTAAGTCGGACGGTAGTTTGTAAACTCTAAAAAACTTGTCATCTTATCCTGATAAGTAAGTTGGTTATATTCATCTAATTCCGCAATATCTTCACGCGGTGTCAATTGTGTACCATATCTTAAATTATCTTTTGTAGTTGCAAGTTTAATGAATTCTACTGCCAAATCTTTATGATCTGCATTGCTTGGAACAGAAAGTGCCCATCCACCAGAAACTGTTGAATACCCAGGCTCTTGACCATCTTTCGTTGGTAAGGGAGCTAAATCAATCGCATCTTCCCATTCTGGCCAAGGAGCATTTCCATCTTCTTCCCAGTTTCCGGGTAACCAATTTCCATCTAGTGCAATACCTACCTCTTCTTCAGGCATTAATTCGGTTGATACCTTAGCACCTGCCTGTCCAGTTGTTGCCCAACTTAAGCTTGCTCCAAGATCATTACTATATACATGTTCAATGAACTTTAATGTGTCAAGAAAACCCTCGCTTTCTACAATCCATTTATCGTCCTCTTCATCATATAATTCACTACCCGTTCCATATAAAAGAGGTAGAAATGTCTGCATTGTAGTACCTTCACCCATTGCTTTTCCTGAGTTTATCCAAAAAGGAACTTCCACATCATCTTTAATTGCTTCTGCTGCACTTAGAACATCATCCCATGTTTCCGGTTCCCATGGCATTTCTATTCCAGCGTTTTCTAAGATATTTTTGTTATACCAGAGGCCCCTAACATCAGTGGAAATTGGAATTCCATATAGTTCGCCGTCATTTCCTGTTACACCTTCTTTAACAGATTCGTAAAATTGATCCCAATCAGACCAATCTTCAAGTTCATCCGTAATTGGCTCTAAGTATCCAGCTTCTGCATCCGGTTTCAATTGCTCTGTATCTTCCATCACGATATCAGGTGATGTTTTATCTGATTTCATCATTAAAACTTTTTTATTTGGATAATCTCCCTCATCAGAATCTATTGCAGTAATTTCGACTTCTACACCATCATGTTCCGCCTCAAATTCTTCTTTAACTTTATTCATCCATGATTCAAACGTGTCATCTGGTGCTTGATAGATTAATTCAAGTGTTTTCTCACCATCTTCAGCATCATTACTGTCTTCATCTCCACATGCAGTAAGTGAAAATGCAAATAAGGAAATTAATACCAAAATAAATAACCTTTTAATCCAATTTCTCATTTTTATCTCCCCTTCCTTTATTTAGCAAAAGTATGGATTTTCTTCAGTTTCAGTTAAATCTATTAAAAGAATCACCCCCTAAAAAGTAGATTAGTGGTTAAATTGCTGAATATAATAAAATGATGCAATATAAATCATGAATCTATCGATTGAACATTACTTTTTTTGAAATTATTCCAGGTACCTGCAAGTATAATTTAAATAATGGTATCTAGAGGCAAGTCAAATAATTTTTGCTGAATAACTGCAGCTGCACCGATTGAATTAGACTCATGAATAAAGGCTGACTTTGAAAACGTAATTTGATTTGCATGAGGTGAAAAAGCATGTTGTTTAGCTAATTTTTCCACTCCTATTATCATCTCCGGATAAAGCTTTGTTACCTCTCCCCCAAATATAATTTGATTAGGCGAAAACAAGTTAATAGCATTTGCAATTCCTAATCCTAAATATCTCTCAGCCTCATGTAAAACCTGTAGCGCTAATTTATCGCCTTCCCTTGCCTCTTCTACAATCTTGTTTATGGTAGGTTCGATTCCCTCATGGATGTAAGGATCCGCAAGACTTGTTACAAAGCCACGTCTTATTTCCTCTTTCACACGTCTTTGAATCGCAATCCCAGAACTAAGCGCTTCCAAACAACCAAAATTTCCACAATTACATTTTGGACCGTCAATATCAATAATCATATGGCCAATTTCACCAGCCCCATTTCCAAGACCTCGATGAATCCGAGAATTAATAATGAGGCCACCTCCAAGTCCTTGATCATTATATATGTATAAAATATCCTCTTCAGGTTCAACACGACCAAACCATTGTTCAGCTAAAGCAAAAGCATTAGCGTCTCGCTCAAGCGCTGTTGGTAATTCATAACGGTCCTCTAGTAGATCTTGGATATCGATATTGCTCATTGCTTTTAGATTTGGCGGTGTTAAAACCTTCCCATCTGTAGTATCGATAGGACCAGGTGCGGACACACCTATACCTGATATTTTTTTTGTATCGATGGTTGTTCGATCCAACAACTGATCTATTAAATTATAAATCTTTTCAATTATCAAATCAGAATTAACTATTGCTGTTACTTCATCACTTGCCTCGCCTTTTAAATTTACTAGAGAAGCAGAAATTTTTTCTACACCAATTACTAAAGCAATTACATAAATACTATCCCAATTCATGTTATACAAAATAGGTGGCCTACCGCCACTAGATTCACCATATCCTACTTCTTTTATTAAATCTGCTTCCATCAAAATACTTATGATATTACCAACTCCTGAAAAGGTTAGATCAAATTTATTAGCTAATTCTATTTTGGTAACTGGACCATTTTGACGAATTTCTTTTAGAATAAGCAACCTATTATTCTGTTTTATCGTGTCATTATTTGCAAATCGTGTAATCGACAAGAAAAGTCACCTTACCTCTTATTAAACAACATTTAATAAGTTACTATATTTAACCGTTTTCATTTAATATTTTAGATGATATAGTTTAGTTTTTCAATTTATTTTACATAAACTTATTAAATTTAGATTAATAAGGTATTCCCTTTTTTATAGAAAATATTCTCTTCACCATGATGCTAGTATAGTTTCGTGGACACATCTTAGTTGAGTCTTTACAATCATTAGAAGGATATGTCCAACAAAAAACATGGTAGACGTTATACGGATGATTTTAAAAAATGATCGTTGACTTATACCACTCTGGTCAAAAAGTCAAATATTTAAGTGGCGAGTATGGCGTATCTGAAGTAACTATTTATGATTGATTAAAAGATTCAATCCTGTTGAGTTAGAAGACGGATCTTCAGTTACTCCAGAAGATTATACCAAGCTACAAAAGCAAATGCACAAGCTTCAACAGGAGAATAAATCTTAAAAAAGCTATGACCATATTCTAGAGAAAAGTAAATGATGCTGAAATTACTGAGTTTATTCACAATGAAAAGGATAATCACCCGATACAGAGAATGTGTAAAATATTTGATATACCAAGAAGTACATATTACCAATCATTAATAAAACAATTTCTAATCGAGAAGTTAAGTTTTTTATTCTTTGTAAATCTATTTGTATTTAAACTGTTGGAGCTTGACGTGGAGCCTCTACGGGTATGATTTCTCTAAGCCACGCAGCCAGCTCATTTATAAATATGCTGGCTTTGCCACAAGAGGCTATCATACCCGCATTTCCACATAAAACCGTGCAGTGAATGTATGTTGAATAAATCACGCGGCATAAGTATATTAGTCTTCCATCTCCTGTGGTGTTTTATACTTAATGCTACCGTGAATTCTTTTCATCATAGAAGCAAGGTAACACCAACCATCATAAGTGTATGAATATAAGTAATATAACCAACTCATTTTTCATTAATTGTATTCGTAGAGAAGTCTCGATCTAAGATATTTTCGCGCTCAACAATAGTTTCTTTACTTTGAGTGGGACGAAACTTTTTGACAGTAATTGATCGAATGCTTGCTTTTTTCATTAATCGCTGAACACATTTAATACCAACCTGATAACCTTGTTTCAGTAAACAACAATGAATTTTAGGTGCACCCGTAACACTTATTACGATCGTTATGGATTTCTATAAATTTCTTAGTGAGCTCATGATTTTCATGTTCTCGTTTAAAAGTCGTTTGATCTATTGATTGATAATAGACACTTTTTGTGGCACATCTAGTACATCACACATCGTTTGAATAGGGTGATTTTCTTTCAAACTCATTGATTTCAACA